>JAIQFO010000051.1 GCA_020073215.1 Terriglobia bacterium
GCCTACTTTTCAAGCGCAGGTTTGGCGCTTGAGCGGTCGCGTGGGGAAAATGGACAAAAAGAAACCGGGCAACGTGCCCGGTTGAGTTGGGGAGAATGGGTTAAATCCCTGTGACCGCGGCGTCTGTCTCGGTGTCGATCACTTGGTACCAATCGCATTTTCTAGCGTTCTTTTCCGCCGCTTGGGCTTCCTCTTCTGTATCGTAGTGGCCGTAGAAGTCATCCCAGCCACCGGCTGGGTAGTACGTGTAGCCGCGAAACAACAAAAACCGTTTCATCCTTCCCCCTCCTTCACCCAGATCACGATCGTCAAGCTCCTTGGATCAAGCTTAGGATCGTTGATCGCTCGATATACATCCTCCGCAAGGTCACTCCAAGAACCTTCGGACAAATGTTTGCAACCATTCTTGTGATCAAACACATCCGCGTGATAGGTTCGCATCACTCGGCCCAACACGATAAGTTTTATTCGCTCGTCTCGCTCGTCCATTGTTTTCTCCCAAAGTTGTGGGCTGGCATTTGCGCCAGCCCTTTTGCTTTCGCCTAGGCCGCTTCGCTCAACGCGGCGTATGCGCTTTTGAACGCCCGGATATGCTCCGCCATTCGCTCACACCGTTCGCGGAGAACATCGTTCCCGTTATTGGAAGCATCCAAAAGCTGCTGAAACCTTTCAGCCTCGCCTTGCCACATCTTCGCGTTCTCTCGCGCAACGTCTCGCTCCTGTTGTGCAGTGTTCCTCTCTCCCAGCGCAATATCCCTCTCCATCACCAGATCATGCACCGTGCTCTCGCGTTGGGCGAGCTTGCTCTCAGTGTCTGTCAGCCTTGTCGTCACCTGCTCCAAGCTACGACGGGTATCGAAGTGAGCATCGCGCTCCAACTGCAATTCTCGAACCAGCCCTTGCAACTGGTTCTCCAACTCAGTCACTCTCGTCGCAAGGCCCGAAGCCTCCACCGCCTTCTTCGCCAACCACTCCGTTGCCTGCCGGATCATATTCGCGTTCTCCTCCACCGTGGTCGGCTCCTTGGGCTGTGTTGACGGGTAGTTCAACGCAACGTCCATTCCAATCTCCTCGGGAGTTTGCTTCACCGCATCCTCTGGCCACTTGGCCGGCGTCGTCTCGTCCTCAACCCAATATCCAGCTTCGTTATATCGTCCACTCATTGCTTTGGTTCCCTCGTTTTGCATTATTGGGGCACTATTCCCCAGGCACTTCCACAACCTCAACAGAGCTGTCTTGGTTGAACACACTTTGCTTCGCTGTCTCCATTGTTGTGAAGTCTATAGCGTCCGTAAAGTCCTTCAACGCTGTATGCTGGGCCATTGCCCCGTGCCAACTGTTTGAACGAACAAACTCAAGAAGTATTGTTCCTTCAAAGTTATTGTACACTGCAACAGCCCAAAGCTTGTCCATTGTCTTTCCCTCGTTTTGAAGTTCCCAGGGGGATCATTCCCCCTGGGGTAATCGTTGTGTGGAGGCATCGATTTGTGCTATGGTGGTTGCGAACAACCGTTATTCCAAAGCACTCTACTTGCTATCCTCCGCTGCGCGGTGCTTAGTGCGCCGTGGCGCTCGCTCCCGCCTTCGGCTTCGCCCGCACCGCGACCTTCCCGGCCTTAGTCGCGCTGCTCGCCGCCTTCCGTTCCTTCTTCTCCTTCTCCGCCTTCTCCACCAGTTTCGGATTTGCCTTCAACGTCGAGGCGAACTTCTTCAACTCAATCTTCCCGCCACCGGCGGCTTCAGCCTTCCTCGCATCGACGTTCTTCTGCGCTTCCTCGACAATCTCCGGGTTCTCCGCGATCATCAAGTTCGCCGCTTTGGTGATTTCCTTCGCATCGTAATGCGCGATCTTCTCACCAGCAGCCTTCAACCCTTCCTTCACATACCCTTTCGCAATCCTCCGTGCTTCGGTCATGACCTCACCAGCAACCTTGGTCTTGACCTTCTCTCCCATGAACCTGATCTTGTTCTCCCGCATGTCTGCGAAAGTCTGGTTCGCCTTGGCCATCGCGTCGGCCTTCATCTTCACCTCGTCGGTCACACCGTCCTTGTTGGTGTACGCCTCCTTCGTAATCTTGCTCATTCCCCGATTGAGAATGACCTTCAACCCCTGGATCAACGCTTCGCGGAAAACGTCCGCGGTAAGGTCTCCTCCCTGCTCGATATCCGCGGTGTTGACGGTGATAGTCCCACCGCCTTTCGTAACCGGGATTTGCAACTCTGCCATGTTGGTTCTTTCTTTCACGTTCAACCACAGTAGCGCTGTGGCCCACCGTGACGCTGCTAGGTCTTACCCAGTACCGAGTATGTCCGGGTCGCTGGAGCCTTTTAGCACACGTTCAAGGGCAACAGTGCGCTGCCCTTGGGCTTGTGCTACTTTGTAGGCAATGTTGATTGCAAGAACTCCCAACCTTGATCTATTAGTTGGGTTAGGTTGTCGCCAACCACACACCAAGGTCCGTTACTTCCATCATCTGTTGGCAATTCGTGTTCTTCATAAGCCTCAACCACCATATGCTTACCAGGATAGTTACGATTAATTCGACTGTCTCGTTGACCGATTGTGTATCCATAACTTAACAGCGCAACTATCTTCTCTGCGTAGTTTGCCATTGCTACTCTCCTTTGCTCGCAGGGTCTAGTGTGTCCGTGTCTTCGCCTTCTGGCCCCAGCACCCGATCACACCATTCCCACACATCACAAAACCCAGCAATCCCACAAACCACCGCGATCCCTTGCCACTCCACCGGCACTGTGGTCTCTGCCGCTTCGCGCCATCGCAACTCATACTGTCTCAGCTTGTCGTTCCAACTCTCATCCCTCAGCGCGAGCATTGCCCGCAGGGCTATTGCGAACTCCCTTGGCGTAATCGCTGTGATGTTTGGATCGCTCATTTTCCCATTCTCCCGTTGTTTGCTCTGGTTGCGGAATTTCAGGGTCGCTTATCGTAGCATGTCTTGGTCTTGTTTTCAAATAAAATCTCCGCGGTTTGTTTGCCTCCCGTGCCGGTTACGCTCTCGATGCTGGTAGGCTTGTGTGCAAACCAAGCACAACACCACCCAACACAGCGTGACGCCGATCGCCACGCTCCACGCCGCCAGTTCTCTCGCCATTGCCTTCCCTCCGTGCTCTGTACCCTTGAGTGCTCTTAGGCTCAAGTGCTCTTAGGCCCGAGTGTGCCACGTGCCGTTGGTTCGGTGTTCCGTATGGTGATTGTTATGCTCACCCACGGTTGGTCGAGGTTTTCTTTCAGCGCTGCAATCATCAGGTCGATTGCGTTGTGGTTGCTCATTGTCCATCGGCTGTGATTGCCGCTTGTGAATTCTACATCGATTTCCATTTCATGCCCTCCGATCGTTGCCACGATGCCCCGCCCTGCCCTTGCCGAGGCCCGTGGTGCGTTGGCCGCAGCTGCCCGCTACCCTACCAGCGGCCCGGGCTTGGCCGCACCAGCAAGCCGCGTAGCGGGAATGGAACTCGCGACGCGAGCCCTACAAATAGGAAAGGACGCAACACCCTTGCGAGTGTGCGTCCTATTCCCGGATTGTCGCTGCGTCGTGCGTGTTACGTGCGCCGACCGCTGGCCGCTTGCCCGGCCAAGTAATCCGCTAAGCTCTGCCGTCCCGTGCTCTGCACCTTCGGCGCAACCACGTCGCCTACTATCACCTGCCACTGTCCCCATGCGGTGTACGCCGTGCGCTTGACCTCGCGTCCCTGCGGCATTGGCATCTCTGCCCGGACTGCTATGAGCACCTTGTCCTTGCACGCTTTCAGCACGTCATACGCCGCTCGCTCTTGTCGCAGTAGCTCTTGCACCGCCTCGCTGAAATCCGCCGCCGATGCGTCGAGATACTCGTTATTCGTCTCAACCTTGGTCCGTGCCATGTGCCTACGCTCCTGTCGTGCGGCCCTGCCGCGCTGTCCGAGCACCATGCCCGATCGACGCTCCAACCTTGCGCCTCGATTGTGTTCGAAACGTGGCCGGATTACGTACACAAACCATGAACGCCGATCACGAGAATGTGAACGACAATCACGAACGCGTGATGGTGCAGCGCAGCACGACGCTGGGCGCATAGCTCCCCGCCTCGCCCCGCTCTGGGCCGATGGCTTCGCCCACCCCCGGGGCAAAACGCGCGCGTGCGGATGGGCCGTAACCCCCCGCGCAAATTTTGCACGCAACATTACATACATACCTAACCCTACAAATTTTGCATGATGCATTAGGTATGCAGGTTAAAAAATAATTGTTGACAACACGACAGGTTTGTCCCATACTTCGTGTGAAGAATGGAGAATTTTGTGCAGCTGGAGGGCTTCTTCGAGTGCAGCGCCTTGCTTGGGGCAGGGGTGTATCTGCTTTGTCGAAAAGGCGAAGTGGTGTACGTTGGGCAATCGAACAGGGCCTACGCGAGGATCTATGCGCATAAGAACGCTTGGCGATCGGTTCGGGTAGCAAGGTTTTTGAAGCGAAGGCATGGGATTGATCGGATCCATTTTGACGCTGTGTATGTAAGGCCATGCGCGGTTAGTGATTTGGATCGGATCGAACGGGAGTTGATCGAGAAATATCTTCCTCGATATAATATCAAACTGGTTCCGCCTGCGATGGAAACAAAGGTTGTCCACCTAACCATTCGTGGGGTTAAGTTGGCAATCAACGCTTCAACGAAATCCAACGGGATGGAAGTGGAGCGGCGGATATGAAAACCACGAAACAGGAACAGCGTGGTTGGCGAGACGTAGAACGTGAGTTTCGTGCAAAGCGTGATCAGAAGATGAAGATCACCCTGCCGAGGATTTCGTGTTTGGAAAAGGACGAGGTGGGCGATGAGCAGCGCGTCGCTTAGCGCAGCGATTCAAAAGGCTGTGACGAAGGTGTCGCTGGCGAAGCCTGTTATTCGTGGTAAAGCCACCGTTCCGTCGAGGATCACCCGCATCCGCGATCGCCACCACCAGATGGCGCGAATGGTCGCCGCTGGTGTGCCCGAGGAGCAGATCTGCTCCGTGATGGGGATCACCGAAAGCGGCCTTGCCCTCCTCACCGAGCAAACCCCAGCGTTCATCGAACTCGTTGCCTACTACCGCCCACGGGTCAACGCTGGGATCGCCAAGGTCGCCACCTACCTCGACATCCTCAACGCCAACATGCTCGCCACCGAGCTCGCCCTCCGCGACAAGCTGATGGAGGAAGCCGATGACATGTCCGCGTCGGTCCTCAACAAGCTCTCGATGGACCGCGCCGACCGGCTCGGCTACGGAAAACAATCCCTGAACCTAAACGTGAACGTCGACCTCGCCACCCGGCTCGAGGCACGGGCACGGAAACGCAAATCGAGTCCCCCTGCCACCGTGGGGGATGGAGGGGCGTCGAGCCATGTTGCGGAGCAAGGATCCGCCCCTCCACTTCTCGAACTCAAGGCCGAGCCGCAAGCAACTGAGCCGCCGACCAACATCCCGGCACGTGTGGCCCAGACAAACCCTGCTACGCCTGTGGCTCGGCCGCCCGATTGGGAACACCCAGTCGCTGCGAAGAACCGAGAAAAGTATGGGCCGAAAGGCCACGAACCAATCGATCGGCGGATCTAGTGCACGGCAACCTCGAGCCAAAGCTTGGCGTCAACGCCGCGGAGGAAGAACTCCTCGATTGGCTCACCGACGTTGCGGACGATCCCTATCGCTTTGTGATGGAAGCCTTCCCCTGGGGCGAGGAAGGCACAACGCTGGAGAAGGATCTTGGACCAGAACCTTGGCAACGAGACATCCTTGCCGCTGTCAAAGCAGGCCTCCCTCTTGATCGTGCCATACAGCTTGCTACAGCGTCGGGACACGGCATCGGCAAGTCCGCTTGTGTTTCCTGGCTTATTCTTTGGGCTGTTTCTACTTTTCCCGACACCCGCGGCGTTATCACCGCCAACACCGAAACCCAGCTAAAAACCAAAACCTGGGCCGAACTCGGCAAGTGGTTCCACCTCTTCATCGCCAAACACCTTTTTAAGCTGACCGCCACCGCCCTGTTCCAACCCGATCGCGAACGCACTTGGCGGATCGACATGATCCCCTGGTCCGAACGCAACACCGAAGCGTTCGCCGGGCTCCACAACAAAGGCAAGCGGATCCTGATCCTCTTCGACGAAGCGTCCGCCATCCCGGACATTATCTGGGAAACCGCCGAGGGCGCCCTGTCCGACAAAGACACCCAGATCATCTTCGCCGTGTTCGGCAACCCCACCCGCAACACTGGCCGGTTCCGCGAGTGCTTCGCCGGTGGCCAGTTCCACCGCTTCTGGAACTGCCGCCAAGTCGATTCTCGCGAAGTCTCCTTCACCAACAAAGCCGACATCGCGCGCAAGATCGAAGCCTACGGCGAGGACTCAGACTACGTCCGCATCCGCATCCTCGGCGTGTTCCCCCGTCGCGGCGAGATGGAGTTCTTCAATGCCGAAGACATCGACGCGGCAATGCTCCGAGACGTTTCGACTTCGCCCTTCGACCCACTGGCACTGGGCGTTGACGTGGCACGCTATGGCGGCAATGCCTCTGTCATCTTTCCGAGGTAAGGTCGCGATGCCAGATCTATCTCACGTCAACGGTTCTCCGGAGTGGACACTGTCACCTTGGCTTCGAAAGTCTTCGAAACCTCTCAGTCCCTCCACGCCGACGGCATCTTCATCGACGGCGGTGGGGTCGGCGGCGGGGTCGTAGACACCTGTCGCCACCAACACCTCTACGTGTGGGATGTCCAATTCGGCTCCAAACCCGACTACAACACCGTAACCGGCAACGACGGCGAGAAGTACGCCAATAAGCGCGCGGAGATGTACGGTGCAGCACGCGCTTGGCTCAAGACCGGTGCGCTGCCCAACGACCCGGAGATCCGCAAGCAGTTCCTCGCCATCACCTACACCTACGATCGCAAGGACCAAATCCTCCTCGAACGCAAGGAGGATATCATCAAACGCGCCGGATTGGACTCGTCCCCCGACGATCTCGATGCCTTCGTCTTAACCTTCGCCCAGCCGCTGGCTCCGCACCAGAACGCTGGTGGCGACTACCCACACAAGTCCCTGGTCGAATCCGAATACGATCCCTTCGCCCCAGAAAGGATGGTCGCATGAGTCCCAAGACCCAAGCTCCACCAGTTCCGGCGCTTCCCCCAGCGCCACCCAATCCACCGATGTTCGGCGCTGACGCTGTGAAGAAAAAAGCCGGAGGCCAGGCTCCGCAGCAGTTCAACGCCTCGGTGCTTGGGTCGGTGCCAACCCAGCCTGGTGGCCAGAAGAGTTTGCTCGGCCAATGATAGAAGTTACCGTTGTGAACGTAGATGGGTTTATCCTTCGGGCTGACAGGCTTGACTGTTGGCAATGCATGCTTGTATGGTGTGAATTAGTCGCGGCCAAGATGAAAGAGATGGAGCCAGAACTTATTCAGTGCTATAATGACATGCTGACCTTTGGAACCGGCTACTTACAGGTGGCAGCGTGATAGTCCCCCCATCCCTCGCTACCGCTCCTTCGACCTCGGCGCTGGGCCCTTCATCCAACGACAACGACGCGCCCTCCCTTCCCAACCTCCTAATGGCCGCTGCGGAAATGCATCGCCAGGGCCGCCTTCGAGGCAAAGAGAAGGAGAAGCCGAGTGGACAATAGCACCCTGCTCCTCCTCATCGCCTACGCCCTCGCCACCTTGGTCCTCGGCACCGTCATGGGAGCGATCTAATGCCCGTCACGCAGCAGGGCACTGGCCGAGCAATGACCCCACCCGAACTTGACCTCCGCCGCAAGCTCGAGGGTCGGCTGTTGGGCCTGCGCGTGAATCGCTACTCTTGGTGGACCCACTGGCGCGAACTCGCGGATTACATCCTTCCCCGGAGGTACAAGTGGATCATCACGCCCAACCAGATGGCCCGTGGCTCGCCGATCAACCAACATATCCTGGATTCCACGGGTACGTTGGCCGCCCGGAATCTTGCCTCCGCAATGTTCACTGGTACATCCGATCCGACGCGAATATGGTTCAAACTGAAGATTGGCCATATCGACTCCACTCAGACTGGCCCAGTTAGTCTCTGGCTGGCGGAGTGTGAACGGATCCTTCTGCTTGTGTTCCAAGAGTCCAACTTCTACACCTCGATCGCCGTGGCCTTGCTCGATCTGGTGATCTTCGGCACCGCCGTTGTGCTTTGGTACGAAGACTTCGAAAACGTCCTTTGCCCCTACAACCCCTGCGCCGGCGAGTTCTATCTTGAGAACTCTTCCAAATTCCAAGCCGACACACTCTACCGCGAGTTCACCATGACAGTGTCGCAGGTGGTGCAGGAGTTCGGTAAGGAGAACTGTTCCCCAGCGGTTCAGGCGCTGTATACCCAAGGCGGTGCAAGCTGGACCCGTGAACTCGTCGTGGCCCATGCGATCGAGCCGAATGAAGGAGGGGAATATGGAATCCCGAAGCACTTCAAGTTTCGAGAGGTGTATTGGGAATGGGGCGGGTCCGCTAGTCCGCAAGGAGGATCAAGCTATGCACCCGGATTTCTGCGTAAGAAGGGTTATCACGAAAAGCCCTTCGCCGCCGTCCGTTGGGACCTCGTCGCTAATGACGCCTATGGACGATCTCCTGCTATGGATGCTCTTCCAGATATAAAGCAACTCCAACTCGAGGTCCGCCGCAAGGCCCAAGCCATCGACAAGCTCGTCAACCCGCCAATGGTTGCCGACATCCAACTCAAAAACCAACCCGCCTCCCTACTCCCCGGCGGCGTCACCTACATCGCCGGCATGCTCTCCAACGCGCGGCCTGGGTTCGCTCCGGTGTACCAAGTCCAACCTCCCGTCAAGGAGATCATGGAAGATCTGAACGAAGTTCGCGAGCGGATTAAAACGATCTTCTTCAACAACATCTTCCAAACCATCTCCCAGTACGAAACCCGCTCCAACGTCACTGCCGCTGAGATCGACGCACGCAAGGCCGAAGCGTTCCTCATGATCGGCCCGGTCTACACCCGGACCCAGAAAGAACTCTTCTCCGTTGCGATCGAACGCGCCTTCGCCGTTGCAGCCCGAGCAGGAATCCTCCCGCCGGCTCCGCAAGAGGTCGCTGGCGCCAACATGAACATCGAATACGTCTCAATGCTCGAGATCTCCCAGAACGCCGCGAAGGCCGCGCAGATCGAGCGCACGATGTCCACCGCAGCGCAGTTTATGGGCGTTGACCCAGCGATCGCTGACGGCGTGGATTTCGACTACGGAATCGCCAAGAGCTCCGCTCTGCTGAACAACGATCCGAAACTGATCCGCTCCCCGATCCAACTCCAACAGATCCGCCAACAGCGCGCCCAGCAACAAGCCCAGGCCCAACAGGCCGAGATGGCCGAGAAGCTTGCCGCTGGTGCGAAGAACCTGGGCCAAGCCTCGATGGGTTCCGACACCGCGCTGGGGGCTCTGGTCGGCGGCCGTGGCTCTGGCGGCGTAGCTCCCGCAGCACAAGCACAGGCAGCATAACCCATGGCCCGAGACGAACCCTTCAACGCCGCAGACTCCGCCGACCTCAAGCACGCTGCGAAGCTGGCGCGTCAATCCGAACGTGAGGACGAAGACACCATCCGCTCCATCATGGCAACCTCCGCCGGCCGTGCGTGGATGTACCGAAAGCTCGTCCGCTGCCATATCTACACCAACCCCTATGCCCAATCCGATCGCGACACCGCGTTTCAATGTGGTGAGATGAACATCGGCCAAATGCTCTTGGCCGAAGTCGATCGCACCTGCCCTGACACTTATCTCCTCATGATGAGAGAAGCCAATGACCGAATCATCGCCGCAGACACCGCCAGAAACAACGCCAGCCGCAAGCACGACCACGACGACGACAACGCCGCCTTCGACCGAAACGCCGTCGACTACAGCGCCGAAGTCGCTGCTGGATCCACAAACGGAACCGGCCAAGGCTGAGGACAAGGCCGAGTCGGGGAAAGAGGAAGCCAAGCCGGACGCGAAAGCGGTTCCTGAGAAGTACGCTGACTTCAAGCTCCCCGAAGGTTTCAAGTTCAACGAAGGCACGCTCGACAAAGTCTCCGCAACGTTCAAAGACCTTGGCCTCACTCAGGACCAAGCCCAAAAGCTCGTCGACCTTTACTCCGCAGAAGCAAAGCAATCCCAAGACCAATCCCTCAAATCCTTCATGGAAACTAGGGCTGGATGGGTAGCCGAGGCCAAGAAGCAGTTTGGAACTGCTATTGACCCCGGCGGCAAGATCACCGTCGGCGTCGGCAGGATGCTGGACTCCCTCGGTGACCCGAAGTTGGCCGCTGGCTTCAAAGCCGTGATGAATCTCACCGGCGCTGGGGACCACCCTGCGTTCATCGGTGTGTTCAACTGGCTTGTGGACAAGTTCGGTGAAGGCACTGCCGTCAATGGCAAAGGCGCTTCGCCGTTCGGCCAAACCGCCCCGGGCGCTGGACGCAAGTCTGCCGCTGCGGAAATCTACCCATCCCTTCCCTCTGGAGGCTAACAAATGGCCCAGACTACCGTAGGCTCAACCGCAATCACTTATGCGGATTGGGCAAAACGCGTTGGCGATGAAACCGGGCAGTACTCCATCGCCCGAATCATCGAGCTTCTCTCTCAAACGAACGAGATCCTCGAGGATATGCACGTCCTCGAAGGCAACCTTCCCACCGGCCACAAGACCACGGTCCGCACTGGCTTGCCCCAGGCGACTTGGCGCTTGCTGAACCAAGGCGTGCCGAACGCCAAATCCACCACGGCCCAGATTTCCGACGCGTGCGGAAATCTGGAAACCTACGCCGTGATCGACAAGGACATCGCGGACCTCAACGGCAACACCGCCGAGTTCCGTCTTTCCGAAGTCAAAGCCTTCCTCGAGGGCATGAGCCAACAGGTTGCCTCGACGCTGATGTACGGCAACCAGTTCGTGAACCCCGAGCGGTTCACCGGCTTTGCCCCTCGCTACTCAACCTCCAACACCGCCACGTCCCAGACCGCCAACAACGTTCTATCCGGTCAGGGCGCTGGGTCCACCAACACCTCGATCTGGATCGTGGTCTGGGGCGCCGATACGCTCCATGCAACGTTCCCCAAGGGCAAGATGACCGGCCTGCAACACCGCGACATGGGCGAGTGGCCCGTTAGCGATTCGGCCGGCAACACCTATCAAGCCTATCGCGATCACTTCAAATGGGAAATCGGCCTCGTGCTCCGCGACTGGCGCTATGTGGTCCGCATTCCCAACATCGACGTGTCGCTACTCACCGGCGTCTCTGCCGCGAACCTGATCAACCTCATGGTCCGTGGACTCTACAAACTCCCGACCGCGCCGGTCTCTGCGACCACGATCCAAACCTCTGACTCGCCTGAGGTCCGGGCCAACATGGGTCGCACGGTTATCTACTGCAACCGCGTGATCCGAACCTACCTCGATCTCCAGGCAATGAACAAAACCAACGTACTGCTACGGATCGAGGAGTTCAATGGCAAACCCATCACCACCTTCCGTGAGATCCCTGTTCGCACCGTTGACGCGTTGCTGAACAACGAAGCCGCGATCTAAGGAGAACACAATGATCCTCGACAAATTCGTCTGCTTCACCGGCAACGGCGCTGTGGCTTCCGGCTCAGTCGCCGCTGGCAACACCGACAACACCGACTCGCCGACCACTGGCACCCAAGTCTCCTCCCAGCTGATCGACCTGCACATGGCCGGCATCCCGGTCCTTGGTGCCAATGTCGGCGCTAGGGACATCGGCATCGGTGACGATCCGGCGCTGAAGCTCAACATCCAAGTCACCGTCGCCTTTGGCGGTGGCACTTCGCTCATCACCAATCTCCAAGGCGCCCCCGACAACGGCTCTGGCGCTGCGGGCTCGTTCACCACCTTCCTCACCGGGGCTACGGTACTCGAAGCCAACCTTACCCCGGGCCAGCAACTCCTTCCGGTCGACGTTCCCCGTCCGCCGCAGGGCTCCTACATCCCGCGGTTCCTTCAACTCCAATACGTGACCTCGGGCACGCACACCTCCGGCAAGCTCTTTGGCGGAATCGTCCTCGATCGTATCGATCAACCGTGGCTTGCCACGAACAACAACGTGCTGTCGGGCTATCCTGCCGGTATCGTTATCAACAACTAAGGAGAGCCAAATGCGTTTTCGTACCGCTCTCCTTGCCGGCATCGCAGCGGTCATCACCGCTGTCCTTGCCGCGCAGGCCCAGATCCCAGGGGTCAACTCAAACCTCGCCACGGTTTGGCACCTCGTCTACGAAGCATCCACCGTCAAGCCGACCTACTCAGCCTCAACCATCGTCACGCCGGTTGCCGCTGCGGATGATGTTTGCACGCTGCAAGGCTCGGCTACGAAGCTGATCCGCGTTCGTCGGGTGATCTTCGGCGGAACCAACGCAAACCTCCAGGCCGACCCGGTTGCGATCGTCAAACGCAGCACGTTCGACACCGGCGGCACTTCGGGCCTCACGACCATCACGCCCTATGACAGCCAATCCTCGGCTGCAACGGCGGTGGCGGAATCCTACACCGCCAACCCAACCGCTATCGGCACGCTGGTCGGCGTGATCTCGGATCGATTCATCGTCTGGGGTGGTCTCACCACCTCCGTGTCGATGACCCCCACGACTGAGTATCACTTCGGCCAATACGCTTCCCCGATCTTCCTGCGCAACGCGAATGAGCAACTCGCGATCAATCTCGGTCGCCTGACCTATACCACCGGCTCACTTGCCTGCACCTTCGAGTGGACCGAGGAATGATCCACCTTCCAGCCATAGCCTTCTTGGCTTACGCTGGCGCAAGCTTAGCGTGGTCGCCTGGGGACGTTCCCTGGGCGGCCGCGTTGCTTCTAAGTCTTGCCTTGGCCTACGGGCTGGGGCTGTGGCTGAGGGATCTGTATTGGCTTTGGTTCGGCTACTGCGTCGTCTTGGCTGCCAATGTCCCAATCGCGATTGCGTTCAAAGCCTTTGGCCTTTCCGATCTCTCAGGCATCCAGGGTCTGTTTGGCAATCCCAACTATCTCGCCTGCGCTCTCGCGATGGGCGTGGCCGGTGCGCTGAGCTATCGCCTGTGGTGGTACCTGCCCTTCGGCGTTGTAGGCTTGTTGCTTTGCCAATCCCGCGGGGCAATGCTTGCCGCTGGGGTGGTTGGGATGTTGGCGCTGTGGTCCCGCTTCCGCGCCACCGCAATGATCGTTGGACTGCTTTCGATTTACGCCTTGCTCCACTTCACCGAGACGAAGTCCGGCTACGAAGCCAGCGCCGTGCTCCAGCGTCTTGGCATTTGGCAAGACACCATGAACCACTTCACCATCTTCGGCCGGGGCTTCGGCTCCTTCTCCACCGCCTACGCGGCGTGGCCGGTCCACACCAACATGACCCTGATCCTCCCGCAACACGCTTACAACGACGCGGTGGAGTTGATCTTCGACCTTGGAATCGGTGCGATCCCGTTGTGGTTCGCTGTGGCCGTGGCGCTGGAGGGCTCTGGTCCTCGACTGCCGCTGGTCGCGTTCCTCATCCTATCCCTTGCGTTCTTCCCGTTCTTCATCTCCCCGGTGGGCCAGTTCCTCGCGTTGACACTGGGCCATCTCACCCGCCGCGAAAGGACATCCTATGCGCCGGCTATTGCTTAGCTTGACTGCGCTTTTGCTGCTGGGCAGCGTGGCGCAGGGTCAACAGGTTACTCCGTCTGGATACATCGGAATCGCTTGTGCGTACAACGTCGCGTTGCCAACGGTTACCACAGGCAACTGGGGCCTTGTGCAGTGTGACAATCATGGGCAGCTGTTGCTTAACGGCACGATCAGTGCAACGTCGGCTGCCACTGCCACTGCTGCAAACCCTTCATATTCTGAGGGGCAGGTGGCTCCATTAAGCCAAAACCTTTCTGGGTATCTTCGTACTGTCCTTCCGAGCGATGCGCCACCAAGCGTAGCCTCGCCGACGCTGACGGCATGGTCGACCGGCGTCAACACGACTCAGACGCTCATGTCTGGCGGCGGCTGGCCCGCGTTCATCTTAAGCCTGAAGGAGAGCGCGAGCGTCACCGCGGGCGCGGTCACGATCGAGGGAACCTACGACGGAAGTTTCACCGACAACGCCGGTGCCGCGTTTCCGTTGCTCGCGTCTCAGCTGATGAACAATCAGGGACAGTGCACGTCAGTCAGCGTACCGGTATCCCTCATCACGGTGCCGGCGCAGACCTTGCAGCTTCTCGTGTTTCCGCAGGGCTTCGCTCAGGTCCGCGCCCGCATCACCAGCAACGTCACCGGCGGCACCGTCACGCCGACTGTCAATCTGCTGCCTGTTGCGCCATACAATGTGGCTTCATGCAATCCTCTGGCACCCGGAAATGCTGCGGTCGGTACTGTCGGCGTATCTCAGGGCTTCGCAGCTACGACCACGGTAGTCGGCAGCGGATCAAATCTCGTCGTCAAGACGGGTGCCGGTAACTTGCAGAACGCCTACGTCACGAGTTCGGCAGCTGGTTGGGTTTTCATCATCAATGCGGCATCGCTCCCGGGGAATGGGGCGCTGACGCGCGGCGTCGCCGCGGGCAACTTGCAGGGATGCTTTGAGCTTCAGAAGGGCGTTACCGACTGGCAGGCGAGCATCAACTACAACCCGGGACCCTGGGAAGCGTTTAACACCGGGATCGTAGTCGGAATTTCGTCGACCGACTGCCCGACCTTGACCGCCTCGGCAACCGGGACATTCCTCCATGCGAACGCAAATTAAAGCGGCTCTCGTTCTGCTGGCGGCGCTCGTCGCGTCGTCATCGGCCGCGGCGCTTGACGTCTATCCCGGCGGAAAAGTTCGTCCGGAGGCTCTTGCGCAACTGAACGCCCCGCGCGAAGGAATCGGGTGGCGTCACGTTTTGATGCCACCTAACGCTGCTGCGGGCGGCGCCGTCACCCTCGATCAAATCCAGTCGGCGAGCCAAACTTTTACTGGCGTCACTAGCTTCTCGTTTAACAATCAGACGATAACGGCCGGACTCACAAACCCGGCGCTAGTCGTCTTTCTTGCCCAGACGAACAATACGGTAGTCACCGGGCTCACCGTCACATGGGATTCCGGTGGCACAAATCAGGCCATGACCCAACTTGCCCATCTTCAACTGGGCATCGCCGACGGCTATCTTTTTGGGCTCCTAAACCCAACAGCTGGGAACAAGACACTTGCAGCATCATGGACGACCGCAAGCCAGTTTATCGTCGGGAGCATGTCTGTCTCTCATGCGAGCGCATTTCAAAATCCCACGACCAATAATGGAACGAGTGCTCTGGAAACAGTTACTATTGCGAGCCAAGCCAACGATATGGTCGCTACGGTGTTTGCGTCGACTCAGAATCAGACTGGGGGTTTCAATGGAACTCAGGTTTTTCTCAACAACGGTGGGAACATCTGGACCTGTGCAGGCTCCCGCAATCCGGGAGCGGCTAGCGTGACCGCAACTGCTAATATATCGGTGTCTGCAGCCTGGCTCGCCGTAGCCATCGATATTGTCCATGATTAGATTCCTGTTTACTGTCCTGGCAACGCTCATCGCGTCTTCGCTCGCATGCGCAGCCGGCGGGGGGCACTCTCAGAAGTTCGATCCGAACGCCTATGGAGGCGCGGCGAACGTCTCCTGTCTCGGTCCGGCGATCGCCGGTATCTGTGCGACGGGATATGATGCAAAGTGTGCCGGGGGTTCGACGGACAACACAGTCGCCTACACTAATTTTGTGACCGCCAATATCAGCGGAAATGCCGTGCTCTACGCCGACATTGGTACTGCAGTCCCACCCCAGCAGCATTCGATATGCAACGACATCGTTTGGGGCACGACTCTTTCAGTTACTGGGCTGGGAACTGTCAACGCGACGCCGATCAAGAAGCTTGTAATTTGGGGGTATGGACTTCATTGGCGTCCGAACGCAACGGGAAACGCTTTTCTTATTGGCGCATCGAACGTCGCGTTGATCCAAACAGCCAATGTTGGCGATACGGTCGTCACGCTCATCGACCCATCAAAGGCTGCAAATTATCCCGTTGGTCGATGGGTCTGTGCTTGCGGGCTTGAGCTACAGCACGGCGGGTATCCACCAAACTTCAAAAATTATCAGTACCGGCTGATTACCGCTGTCAATCTGGGGACGGGGCAGATCACGCTTCACCATCCAATTGAAAAGCAAATTCTCTCTACGTGGCCGCTTAACGATATTCTGGATGGCCCGGCCGCGCTCTGGTTGATGGATACGCATTGGGACGCCGACCTGGAGATGCACGGCGTACATTTCGATCCCGGTGCCGGTCAGGTCAACTTTGTCCTGCGCGAGATCAGGCTTTATGATGTGGTGATTGCGAGGGATGATGCGCCAGCGCCATCGAGTCTCCAATCCTTCTCAATGTTCTTCACCAACTTTGGGAGCCCGGAGGTCGACAAGAACATTGAGACCTCGTACTGGTATCGCGGCATCGGCAATGTTCTGAATTTTCAGAGCCCTTCGCCGTTCAACCTAACCATCGAGAGCATGCCGTGGGTCAATCAGATCGGCGGCACGCCGCAAAATCTGACACTTATCAATTCCTTTACACCGCTTCTTACTCCGTCGCCTTCTGGCTTCGGAGTGAGTTCTAGGCTTGATCTGCGAGGATCTTTCGTTCAAGCATCAGCAGTCCTCAATAGAGGAATGGATAAGTCTGTTCTCGATCCGGGGTTCAGCGCAGGAACCTTCACAATTTCAAAAACTGATGCAGGGAATGCACAGGGGCTTCTTGCGTGGGGCGTACCGGCGGCGCCCTATTATTTTGCGGACAGCGATTGCACGAACAATGCATCCCCCTCGACCACCTTCCACATTACAGGACTGCGACAGGACGGCTATAGCTTCCAGCCACTCACACCGCTCCCAGGAGCATCGTTCACGGGATCAATCTCGGGCACGACACTTACGGTTACAGCCGTGTCATCCGGCACAATCGCCGTAGGTCAATTCATCTTTTCGGTGAATACACAGAACGTCACACCGATAACTGCGCTTGGGACGGGAACCGGAGGCATCGGCACTTACACAGTGACGCCATCGCAGACTGTTACGAGCCAAGCGATGACATCAGCACCCATCGGAATCACCCAAGGCAGTCCGGCCACTGTTTTTATGAACAATCACGGTCTAACGACCGGAACGCCCTTCACATTTCAGCAGCCAAACGGCTCCGGGAACGATTCCCTCCCAAGCCCGCTCGTCGTCAATACGCAGTATTTTGTAAAAACGGTTCTCGACGCCAATAGTTTTACCGTGTCGCTGACGAATGGTGGAGCCGCGGTCAATACCACAACACTGGGCTTCGGATTCATCACACTTTCCAATGGCAACTACTATGCTGATACTGACATCGTGGGTGCGCTGCCCACACCTCTCTGCAATGGCCATGCCTGTCCGAAATATTGTCCTTGGGGAGCTACATCCGTCACTCAAGGGCTGAGCACCGGCGCAAATTTCAACAGCTTCCAAGCCCCGTGGCTGCTGCGTCGCGATCTGGACCCAGCGTCGAACGATAACAGACCGGTGTGGATCGACGAAGCGGCGTGACTCAACAACAGAACATTACAACCCAAAGGAGAACTTCAATGGCAAGATGGAAACTAAAAACCCCTCACTACCTCAACGTCCCTGGAACTAAGTGGGAATACACCGAGAACTCCCGAACCAGTGGTCGACCGCAGCGCAACGTGTACAACGTCCCACTCTACCTCCACCCGGAGGATCCAAATGATTGGAACTGGCGCTACGATCGTGACAGCGGCGATATCATCGTCTGCTACGAAGGCAAGGGCGACTCGAGTGGGAAGGACATCGTTTTCATCGGCCCGCCCACTCCCGACATGGAGCCGCTGGACGACGAGGCCAAAGCCATCTCCAAGCGCGACGTTCGCGAACTCCTCCAAGGCGAAAGCGTTTCCGACGAACGTGGCGGCTATGCCGGCAAGGTTCTCGAAGAGCTTGGGATGAAACTCGCCGAGGCAATGACCAACGGCTCCTCGGCCAACCAGGACAAGCTGATCGAAACCATGGCGAAGGTCATGGAGCAAAACGCTGCGATCCTCTCGGCGCTGACTGCCAACATCGCCGTGCTCAAGGCCGAACGGAGGGTTTGATGACAGTCGTTGTCGGTGTCGGTTCGCCTGGGTCGGCGCAGACCGCTAATGGCGGGAAGGTCTATCCGTTCAGCACCATCGGCAACGTCACGCCGGTCACGGTCCTTGCACGGAGCGGTGAGCGGCAGTCGATCACCTTCCACAACCCTGGGGCAAACGACGTTCTCGTCTACCCCACCACCACCGGCACAGGGGCAGCGAATGCACCGACCGTCGCTGCCCCTGGTGGAGCATTTCGGGTTTTTAGCAACGGCGGATCGCTAACGATCACCGGCGAGTGCCAACAGGCCTGGGCGGCGCTGACCGTGGCTGGAACCAACCAACCCCTTACGGTTATGGAGTCAAACGTATGAAACGGATTCTCTTAGCCGTAGCGTTGGTGTTGGCGTGTGGTCCAGCGCTGGCGCAGAATGTTCAATGCCCTAATCGATCCGCTGGAGATTCAACCAACGCTTGCGCGAATACACGATTTGTGCAAGCGGCGGTTACTGGCATTGTAGTTACCTGCCCTGCAAATCAGTGGGTGAATGTGATCTCGGCTGGCGGTGCAACGTGCGCGCAGCCCGCGTTCAGTAATCTATCAGGGCAGATCACGACTTCGCAGATTCCGAACACGGCGGTCACGCCGGGGTCGTATGGCGACGCCACGCATATTCCATCGTTTACAGTTGATCAGCAGGGGCGGCTGACGGCAGCGAGTTCTACGGCTTTCGCCGGTGCGACACTCGCTGGAAACAATACATGGACTGGTACTAATACGTTCAATCCCGCCAGTGGTGATGCAATTACAATTGGTCCAGCGGCGGCAACGACAAGCAAGGCTATTACCTCAACCCAAACTAGCCAGACGTCTGGTGGATCTATCGCGGGGCCACTGAGTTTCAACCTTTTTAACATCACCGATAGCGTTCCGGTAACCGGAAGCGGCAGCGACTCGACTGGAAATAATAATGCCGGAACAGTCGGATTTCGTGTCAATACCAATTTTTCTGGCGCGTCTTTGACTAACGCCAATCCAATGTTGGGCGGCCTATTCACGTCAACACTATCATCGACTGCCTCCACGGGAGAGATCGTAGGACTTGCCGGAACCGCCTATACCAACGTCGCAATGGGCGGCGGCGGGTTCATGGAAGGCATCAATGCCTTCGCCCAAGTAGGCCCTACAGGAAGCGTGACCATTCTTTCGGGTCTCGACGCATCTGCCGCGATCAATACCGGGGGTTCTGCCACCTATCGGTTTGGCATCGACCTCAACTCCTCCGGCAATACCCAGGGCTCGACCAACGACGCGGCCATCGCATTCCTGGCCACCCCGGCCTCACCGGCGTGGAAGAACATCTTGCTGCTGACTGCGGCAGGCTCCGGAACGCCAGTCGGCACCACGTCTAACTTCTTCTCGTCGGATACGGTCTACACGATCGCGAATTTCATCGACGGCTCAAAACTGACAGTAACAGGAAATGTTTTTAACTTTCCCAACACTGTTCTCTCCGGTGCCGGGCGCATGACGCTGGCAGGTGGCGGCGTCGCGGCGGGATTTTCGTTGATGACACTGACCGCCAACCAGACCGGATCGAACTCCAATACGGCGCAGACATGGTTCCCTGGTGGCGGCCCAACGCAAATCACACTGCCGTCGTCGACCTCCTATTTCTTCCGTGGGCACATTACGCTCAACCGCAGTGCCGGCACGACTTCACATACGATTTCATTATTGCTCGGCGGGACGGCCACATTCACGAGCTTGAACTACATCGTGAACGTAACTGACGTGAATGGAACCGCCAGCGTTTTGACAACGCCGCAAGTGATCGAGATAGCCGACGCATCTGCTCATGCTATCACAAGCGCCAGCGCCAACGCGGCACAGTTTAACACGATCGTGATCGAGGGTGTGATGCGAATCAACGCCGGTGGGACGGTTATCCCACAGTTTCAATACTCGGCTGCGCCCGGCGGCGCTCCGGCGATCGGTGCAAATAGCTACTTCCGGCTATTCCCGATCGGAGCCGATACGGTGGTCAGCGTTGGAAACTGGAATTGAGAGGTATTCTATGACCGTCTCCTCAGCCTCAAACAAAATCACCTTCGCCGGTAACGGGTCCGCGACTAACTTCCCGTTCACCTTCTCCCTTCCAGCCAGCGACACAACCAACGTTCAAGTCTACTTCACCGACGCATTGGGCAACATCACCCTTCTCGCACCGTCGACCTATACGGTGACGATCAACCCACCGGTATCGCCGAATCCAACGTCGGTCGGAGGAACGGTTACCTACAATCCCAGCGGCGTGCCGATCCCACTTGGGACCTTTCTCACGATCCTGCGCACGCTACCGTTCACCCAGCCGATCTCGTTTGTGAACCAAGGTGCGCTTTATCCCTCGATCATCGAATCTGGCGAAGATCAACAGGTGATGTTGGATCAACAGCTGAGCGAGTTGCTCGGCCGGCAGATCACCGTTGCGGTCAGCGATCCGAATCCAGCAGCGTTGCCACCTGTGGCCCAGCGCGCCAATCTCATAATGGGTTTCGATGCCTCGGGTAACCCAACCGCTGTTGCCGCGGCTCCGGCAGGTGTGATTTCCTCAGCAATGGCACCATTTGTTGGCGCCGCAACGCTTGCTGCCGCTAAGGCTCTTCTTGGTTATGGTACCATGGCCAATGAGAACGTTGGCGCTGCTGGTAGGGGCTTGTTCGACGACGGTAGTGGCAACGCCAGAACTAACCAAACGATCTCTGCTGTTAGCGCCAATCAATCGGTCGGCCTTGCCAACCATCTTACCTATTACGTATCTTCTGGTGCTTCATTGGTCTATACCCTTGCAGCGTTGAGTACACTGTTTCAGGGTTTTGAGTTCACTGTCGTCTGTCTCTCTGGTTCGGTTGTTCTCACGCCTAATGCAGCGAATAATTTCCAGAGTTTTGGTGGAGGGGTTAGCGTAACCATTGTCGCAGGGCAGGTTGCGCACGTCGTTGGCGGTGCCACCGCTTGGGTTCTAGAGTTGTCCAAACTGCAAAGCGTTGGCGGACCAACCATGCAGGTTTTGACGTCAGGTTCATCCGCAACTTACAACACTCCTGCTGGATGTACTCGGCTAAAGATTCGTATGATTGGCGCGGGTGGTGGAGGCGGCGGGACTGGCAACCCTGGCGCTACCAGCGGTGGAACCGGGGGGACAACCGCGTTCAATGCGATCACTTGCATTGGTGGTGGTGGTGGCCAAGGCAACACCACCAGCGCTGCCGTGGCTGGTGGTATTGGTGGCACTGGTGGTGCAGGCGCTGCGGCGTTGAGATTCAACGGCGGTGCTGGAATGTTCGGCTTGGCCAATACGGCTGGGACGATAACCCAGATTGGTGGGACCGGTGGCGGAACACCGTTCGCTGGTGGTGGGCAGACAAACTCTGGCGTTGCGGTCGTTGTGGCTAACTCCGGCGTCGGTGGTGGAGGCGGATTCTACCCAACCGCCGCTGGTGCTGGTGGCGGCGGAGGTGGTGGCGCTGGGGAGTATGCGGAGTTGATAATCAACAACCCGGTCGCAACCTATACCTATACCATTGGAACCGGCGGTACAGCCGGCGCTGCTGGTACTGGTGGTAATGCTGGTGTAGCTGGCGCCGCCGGTGTGGTTATTGTCGAGGAATTCTATGGAGCCTAACTAATGATCCTATCCGAAGCTGATGCCGAAACCAAGTGGTGCCCCTTCGCTTTGCAAATGGGTCGTGCTACGCCGCCCAATCGGCCTGAGGTTGAGACGAATAAACTTAATTGTCTTGCCGGTGAGTGTATGCTTTGGGCATGGGCCGACGCTGAGCATACGGTGGGTAGTTGTGGACTCTGCCCGATTATTGGAGAAAGATAGTGGGTGAAGAACCATCACTGCAAAGTGAACTCAACCGAATGTCGCGGGAGCTTGCAGCGATTCGCCAGCTGCTGGTGCAGGTGATTGGCTTCGCCCGCGATGCGGAATCCGAGATCCCGGAGAAGATGCGGCGATTCGCCAATTACATGCACGATGTCCACGACATCAAGTACATGTACGAAGAGCACGGGGTGAACCCACCGCAGCATGTGCTGCGGGAGATCGAGCGGCTGGATGATCGCTATCGTCAGTTGCTCAAAGAGATGAACCTCGACGGCGGGGTTTTCGAAAAGGTTCGCCGGGACATGGCTAGTGATCCCGAGAACCGCTACGACCATACGAGACTACTCGCCAAACCCAACGGAGAAACTAAATGAAACAAGGACGCGCCTCTACCAGCAACGTTGGATCGACCAAGGTCGAACCCCGATCCCACGCTGTCAGCCCGGTGTACACCAACACCCTCGGCGCCCACTACGGCACCCACGTCACAGACCAGGGCCGAGTCCCGGGCCTGTCGCAGCCGATGTACGAAGGTCGTGGGCTCAATGCCCCGATGGTTTCCCAGACCACCCACAAAGCCGGCTCGCAGGGCCGGAAGTAAGGAGGACGAGATGATTGATATCAGCGAAATCGCCGGGCTGCTTCATGTGGAGGAAAAGCTCCGCGTGCATCCGCAGTGGGGCAACATGCTCAGGGCGGTGAGGGCGAAGCTGGATGAGTTTGAGGCCCAGCACGCCAATCAGCCGACCGAACCCGACGAAGTCGAGGAGCAAGAGCAGGCTCGGCCCACAGGCGCCAACATTACCGATCGGAGGGTCTGATGGCACGGGAAATCCTCGGCGGCTTCGGCCCCGAACGTTCGATCGAAGGCAATCGCGCTTCTGGTGGCGGAGCCCAGACCCCGCGCGATGTGCACAACTACTCCCCGCCGGTGGGCCCGAGTAACGTCAACGACTCGAAGTCCCCTGGCATTCACGGCACCAACCACGGCTGCTGCGGAACACAAGGTAAGCACTAATGACTTCCGAGGTCGATATCGCCAACCAAGCGCTGGGACTGATCGGCACTCGGTCGACTATCGCGTCGCTGACCGAGGGATCGCCGGAGTCGATCGCAGCGAACCAGTTCTTCGATCAGCTGCGTCGTGAGATCATTCGCATGGCGCCGTGGAACTTTGCGAAAAACACAAATGCCCTGGCGCTGGTGTGCGCAGCGCCAGGCACTCCAGAGAACCCCAGTGCAGGAACACCGCAATGGCAAAAAGGCCAGCCAATGCCGCCGTGGACGTACGAGTATCTGTACCCTGCGGATTGCGTTCGGCCGTTGTGGATCGTACCGCAGTTCAACACTGGCTTCGCAAGCGGCGTTCCAATCACCACCGCAGTAACAGGCGGAGCGCCGAGCTTTTGGAACGGTCCGCCGGTGCGGTTCGCGGTGGCGATTGATCAAATCAACCCCAACACGGGATTGGTCGACACCTCGCCGCTGGGTCAGGATACCAAGATCATCCTCACAAACCAAGAGTCCGCGATCCTCGTCTACCTAAAAGACGTGAACAACGTCAACGTGATGGACGATCAATTCCTCAACGCTTGGTCCCATGCCCTAGCGGGAAGGATCGTGTTCCAACTCACCGGCGATAAGACCCTTGCCAATATGAAGATTCAAGAAGCCAATCTTGCGATCCAAGCCGCAAGGGCTAGTGATGGAAACGAAGGATTGACGATTAACAACGTCACTCCGGACTTTATCCGCGTTCGTGGGATCGATGGGCCCTACGACTGGGGATGGACACCTAACACCAACTTCGATTGGGGAGCCTCGCTCCAGTTGTACTAATGAGCAGCAACCTTATCCAAACCTCGTTTTCCTCCGGCGAACTGGCGCCAAGCCTTTTCGCTCGGGTGGACTTGACCAAGTACCACACCGGTGCGGCAACGCTACGGAACTTCTTTTGCGACTATCGATCCGGTGCTAGCACTCGGCCCGGGACGAAGTTCTGTAATCAAGCGTTTAAATCCTCCACACCCGTTCGAGTGATCCCGTTCCAAAGCTCCTTACTCGTTCCCTATATCCTCGAATTCGGTGACGGCTACGTTCGCTTCTTCTCCTTCGGCTCGCCAGTGCTGGAAGCCCCGTTTGCCATAACCGGCGCTACGCAAGCGAACCCGTGTGTGCTCACCGTCACTGGGAACAACTTCGTCACTGGGGATTGGATCTTCGTCACCGGCATTGTGGGGATGACGCAACTGAACGGCCGGTACTTCCGCGTCACCGTATCCGGCGCTAGCGTTACCCTCGCTGATACTAACGGCGTTCCGATCAACTCCCTCAGCTTCACCGCGTGGAGTTCCGGTGGCACTGCCGCACGAGTCTACACTCTGGCTTCACCCTACGCCGCAGCGGATCTTGCGTTGCTTAAGTTTGTTCAACTTACCAATACGATGTATATCACCCACCCCAGCTACGCGCCAAGGACGTTGACGTTGACCACGCCGACGAGTTGGGCTTTCGCTTCGATCACCTTCGCCACAACGATTTCCGCACCGACTGGGCTCTCCGCTTCCGCATCCTCTGCCGGCTCGACCAACTACGCCTACGTTGTCACCTCGGTTGATGTCAACGGTCAGGAATCTGTGCCTTCGGCTGTGGTCAATCTCGCTGGCGCTGTGAACGTTGGCGCCACTGCGGGGACGATCTCGATTGGTTGGACCGCTGCGACGGGAGCCATTGCCTATAACGTCTACAAAGCCGAGATCTCCTTCACCGCTGCGATTCCAGCTGGCGCTGCGTTTGGGTTCATCGGCTCCACTGCCGGCGTGTCGTTCATCGATTCCAACATCGTCCCCGATTTCTCCTCCACTCCGCCGATTGCCAACAATCCGTTCGTTGGTGGTGGGAACAACAACCCAGGGACTTGTTGCTTCTTCCAACAGCGGCTCTATCTCGCGGCGACGAATAACAACCCACAGACCTTCTTTGCATCGCAGCCGGGGATCTACAACAACTTCAACATCTCCGATCCGACCCAGGCTGACGATTCGATCGAGGGCACCCTCGTCTCCAAGCAGGTCAACACCATCCGCAACATGCTCCCGATGCCGGGCGGGTTGATCATGTTTACCGCGCAGGGCGCGTGGCAAGTGTCCTCCGGCTCGGGCGTAGCATCGACTTCTGCCGTGACGCCAATCAACGTCACTGCCAACCCACAGTCTTACAACGGATCGACGGACCTTCCGCCATTCGCTGTGAACTGGGACGTGCTCTACTGCCAAAGCGACGGCGCGGTTATCGATCTCAAATACAACATCTACGCCGCGATCTACACCGGCGACGACATCTCCGTTCTCTCCAACCACTTGTTCTTCGGCTACACCCTTCGCGAATGGGCCTACGCTCAGCGTCCGTTCAAGATCGTGTGGGCCGTCCGCAACGATGGGGTTCTTCTCTCTCTGACCTACGTTAAAGAACAAGAGATGATCGGCTGGGCCCGGCACGACACCCTGGGCTCGTTCAAATCCGTGGCTTCTGTAACCGAGGGGAACTATGACGCGACCTATGCCGTTGTTCAAAGAACCATCAATGGCTTCACTAATCAATTCGTTGAACGTTTCGACGATCGAGTCGCGTTGCCCTACGGTGTCGAGGACGCTTGGGCCGTCGATTGCGGAATCAAAACCGTACTTCCCACCCCAGCAGCTGGACTTACCATTTCAGCCTCCACTGGTACCGGAACCTTCACCGCGGATAGCCCAGTATTTGGAACAGCTGCACCCGGGGATGTACTCCGAGCAGGCGGAGGTGTTGCTACGATTAGCAGCGTTGTCACCTCATCAGTGGTGACGGCGACGATCACGCAGCCGATCACAGCGGTGGTGCCAAACGATCCGGCGAAAACGCCGCTGCCAGTAGCGTCAGGGGATTGGACCTTGGCTCGGCCGTCGACGGTGTTTACCGGGTTGGACTATCTCAACGGAATGACGGTGCAGATCCTTGCAGATGGTAATGTTCAAGCCCCGCAGGTGGTGGTGGCTGGGGCGATTACGTTGCTCCAACCGGCGACGAAGGTCATCGCTGGGCTTGGGTTTCAAAAGCAGCTTAAGACCATGCCCCTTGATCTTGGTAACGAGAAAGACACCGTTCAAGGGAAATTCAAAAAAATTAGCGCCGTGTCGATCCGGGTGGTTAACACCCGCGGGCTGAAGTTCGGCAACAGCTTCGATCACATGTTCCCGATTAAGGAGATGACCCAAAACGTTCCGATGGGGAATCCGATCCCACTCGTAACCGGCGACGAACGGGTGATTTGGGACCCAGCGTGGACCGTCCCGGGGCAAATGTGTTTTCAATCCGACGATCCGCTCCCGGCAACGATCCTTGGCGTGATCCCAGAGATCACTATCGGCAGCACACCGAGCAAGACATGATTGACGTGGTGGTTGAGCAGACGAATAAGATTCCGCTGAGGGAGTTTATCTCCCGATGCCCGATCGGCAGAGTGCCGCTAGCGTTTGAGTCGGTGGATCAGTATATCCGCTGGAGCGATCAGACGTTCACGGTTAAGGTCGAGGGCGAGGTCGCATGCGTGTGGGGGATTATTCGGCTGTCGATCCTTTCTGGGGAAGGGTACCTTTGGTTCCTCTCGGCTGAGATCGCAGAGGAGCACAAGTTCGTTCTGATCCGCCGGTCGCAAAGGACGATCGAAGATCTGCTTAAGATGTACACGAAACTCATTGGCGATTGCCTCGTCACCGATCGCAAAGCCCAACGATGGATGCGGCTGCTTGGCGCTGAGTTCGACTTCCCTGTTGGGGACCTCGTCCCGTTCAAGATCGAGAGGCGTTAAATGGCCGATCCGGTTAGTCTCTCTGTCATTGGCATGGCGGCCTCTGGCGCTAGTGGCGCTGTGGGTGCGTTTGGCGCAATCTCCGGCGGCAACTCCCAGGCGGCGATGTATAACTACCAAGCCGGGATCGCCAATCTCAATTCCCAGATCGCAAAGCAGAACGCCGATTGGGCCGTGGCCTCGGGCGAGGTGGAAGCGCAGCAGTCGGGGATGAAATCCCGATTCCAACAAGGGACCACGATTGCTCAGCAAGGCGCAGGGGAGCTTGCGATTGGCTCTGGGTCCAATGCCAGGGTGGTGCAGAGTGAGAAGGAACTCGGCGCTGAGGATCAAGCGTTGATTCGATCCAACGCGGCGAAGAAAGCCTACGGTTACGAGGTGGAGTCGGTGCAGCAGGAAGCGCAAGCGAACCTCGACACGATGGCGGCGAAGAACGCCAAGACCGCTGGGTATCTCGATGCGTTCAAATCGATCCTCGGCGCTGCTGGTAGCGTTGGCTCCAAGTGGTCCTCGGCGAATACTGCGGGAGTGTTTGGCTAATGCCCCAGGTTCCGTATTCTCCCGTTCCCGATGTGCGGCCCTCCGGCCAAGGCACACCCAGCGTCAGCATCTCCACCCCTGGCGCAGCGTTCGGGACCACGATCGCTGACGCGGTTAAGGGCGTTGGTGGGGAGCTTGATAAGGTTGGCGGGGAGATCTTCACCCGTGCGATGGCGTTGCAGGAACTTCAGAACCGATCCGCTGCGGACCAAGCTAGCGCCAAGTTCACCGAAGACCTTGGCAGACGCCATGCAGAGTATTCTTCCCTTCGTGGGCAGGCAGCGGTCGATGCGTTCCCACAATACATCGCCGATGTGCACCAGCTTCGCGATGACGGTGGGGCCGATCTCAACCCGATGGCAAAGCGATACTACGACGCCGAGTCTCGAGGAATGGCGGGGCGGACGATCTTCAACGGCGCTGGGCACGCGGGCGAGCAACAGAAGCAAGCCCTGGCTGGCAGCGCTAAAGCAGTGCTTGGGGCGAATGCACAAGGCGCGTTCAACACGCCAGAGGACGAAGTCGGGTTTCAAAAACGCTGGGACGCTGTGCCTGAGCATGTGGCGACACTGTCGGGCGTGGCTGGGTGGGATCAGCAGCAGACCGCGAACGAGGTTTTCAAACAACGCTCTGAGCTTCGCGCTCAGCAGATCATCGGCCTGTCCCGTACCGCGCCGATGAAAGCTGCGGCCTTGCTTGAGCAGCACAAGAGCGAGCTTGAGTATAGCGATTGGAAACAAGTTGACGCCCACGTCCAACACCAAGTCGTGACCACCGGCGCCCGCAATATCTCCAACGCTGTGACCTCTGGCTGGGACCCACGGATGCGTCAGCAGGAGATCGATCGTGCCGCTGGGGTCCAGGAGCCGTTGCTTCGGATCGTGAAGAAAGTCCAACAAGACCATCCAGAGCTTAGGGTTACGATCCCCGACAAGGGAGGGACTCGTACCCCCGAGGAGCAGGCTGCATTGGTCGCACGCGGAACCTCCAAGACCATGCAGTCTGCTCACCTCGATGGGCGTGGGATTGATCTGGTGCCGGTTGGGGCGGATGGGAAGTATGATTTCAACGACAAGCAAGCCTATGATCGACTCGACTTGGCGATGAAGGAAGCGGCGGAGGAACTTGGGATTCCGCTGAGCCCAGAGCATGATCAGATTAAAGGATGGGACCCGGGGCATTTCTCGCTGCCGAAGGACTTGGATCCGAAGGCCGTGCCGGCTGCGGTGGAGGAGCCGTTACAGTCTCGAGTGAACCGTGCCACCACTTGGGCCAAACAGATGTTTCCCAACAACGCTGAGATCGGCGACGCTGTGGAGAAGCGGGTGATTGCGCAGTTTAGCCAGGAGAAGGCGATCAAACGCGATTTCGATTTCACCAACACCACCACGGTGGGCAACGCGGTGTTGGGTGGATATGGAGATAAGATCCCGACCACGATTGAGGAACTCAAGGCTCTCGATCCCAAAGTCGGCGCTGCGTACGAGAACCTCGGACCGCCGGAACGGAGGAAGATCAACGGCTACTTGGCGCAGAATGCAAAACAAGACTACCCGCAAACGGAGCAGAACTTCCAACAGTTCATGCAGCTGAAGGGGATGGCCGAGAGCGATCCGGTTGGGTTCATGGGCGTGGATGCTGCGGGGCTGGAGCTTCCACGGACTTGGCGAAAGGAGATTTGGTCCTTGCAACAACAGAAGAACAAAAGCGCGGATCAAGACCCCAGGGTCACCCACGCGCTTCAAGTTCTTCGGCCGATGTTGCAGACCTCAGGGATTTCCACGTCCGAGGACAAGACGCCGTACTACCAGTTCATGGGCAATCTGCAAGATCAGCTTCGACAATTCCAAGAGAATAACAAGCGGATGCCGAAGAGTGAGGAGATTGAGTTGATGGGGGCTCGGCTGCTACAAGATCAACATACAACTTGGTTTGGCACTCAAGGCTTGTTTGAAATTCCTGTACCAAGCGACCAAGCCGAGATCATTCGCAAGGACAAGCGTTGGACCGAGCTTGGGGTTCAGCCGACGGAGGAAATGATCCGCCGGGTGTGGGTAGCGAAACAGTACAACGATCGCTATGGCGACTCGGTGACGAAGCCGAAGCCGGAAGAGGGTAACAAGCCAACGGTGCCGATGAGCAAATGAGCGATTATTCAAACATTATCGGCAGCGTCGCGGGTGGGCAGCAGCAGTCCGCGCAACAGGGCGCGGTGTCCAACATCGATTCCGATCCCGAGGCTGCGGCCAACGCCATCTCCCTCGCACGCGCTAGCGGCGTCCCGGCCGAGGTGATCTACGCCAATCCAGATGCGTTTGAGCGGAATTACAAGAGCACGTTGGCGAGTTCTATTGTCCAGCGGAATCCTCATATTCAAAACTACATCAACTCCAACCCAATGGCTGCGAAGGTTTCCTCGGACGATTGGGGTAACCTTGACACAGTGTCCGAGCACGCTGCTCGGTTCGGCCAACCCTCTGCATTCTCCGCTGGGTGGGAGACGTTCAAACGCGAGATGTCCGGGCCGGTAGGCCGATGGATGTTCAAAGACACGGAGGATATGGAGAAGCAGCTGAAGGCCAGCCCAGAGCTTGGGGCGTTGATGGCGGTGCCGGCGATTATTGGCGCGCCGTTGGAAGGGGTTCTGCGAACTGGTGGATCAGTGATCGCTGGCATTGCCTCGGGCGCGAGGCAGTTGGCGTTGAACTACGGATACGACGAAAAGAGTGCGAATCAGCTGGAGGAGTTTCTCGGCGTTGCGCCGTTGGCCGCAGGGATGGACTTTCGCTACGTGCCACCGGAATTGCAGAAGCTGGCGAAGGATGCGCAGCGGACCGCGACGAAGGTGAAGCCGTACATCGACGCTGGGATTGATCCGCCGTTTGGGCTCGATCCGAACACCGACAAGCTACACGTGGAGCAGTCGAAGATCGATCTCGACAACTTGAAAGAGGCCCTCGCCGCTGCGCAGAAATCCGCCACGCGTGAGCGGGACCCGGAACTATTCACCAACTTCATTCGCCAACACACCGACGCAACGATTGGGATCGCGAGTGAGAGCGTGAGGAAGCTCTATGGCGATACGGTTCCGATGCCAGATGATGGGCTTCTGGGCTTCATCCCAGGGATCGAAGACCAACTCATCGGCACCACCCACAATGGCGGAGATATTCGCGTGCCGCTGGCGGATTGGCTAGCGAAGGTGGACCCGGAGGTGGCGAAGGAGTTGCATGATAATATTAGGGTGCGAGGGAACGGGCTGACGCTGGAAGAGGCGAAAGAGGGGTTGAAGCTGGAAGCCAAGCCAGTGGTGGAAGAGCCAAAGCTGGAGGAAGGCCAACAGGTCGAGCCAGTTGATCCCAACCAAGTCCTGGTCGACAACGTCCGCGCCTCCGCTGGCCTCGAGCCGCTGTCCGAACGGGTTGGCGATGTGGCTTCGGCGGCCGACGACGGCTTCGAGATCGCTCCAGGGATCAAGATCAAACCCAAGCTCACGCTCACTCAGAACGAACAGGCCCTGGTGGGCGAGGTCAACAAAGTCTTCGACAAAATGGCCCCAAGGCTCCTTGGCGATGTGCCGGGGCTACCGCCTGGGGTGAGGGATGTTGAATCGCTGAGCCTGGATGGAAAGAAGAACCTGGGGCTTTATGTCCAGCGGAAGGAGGCGCTGCCGTTTATTCTCTGGACCCACGACACGCCCGACGCTGTGGGCACGGCAAGGCATGAGGTTATTCATCACCTTTACCAGAATGGTTTCTTCTCACGAGAAGAATGGTCGACGCTGAAAGACGCAGCGATGAGCGAGAATTGGATGCAGAAGTACAACATCCATACTCGCTACAAGGGTGCGAAGGGCGGATTGCTTTTGGAAGAATCGATCGCGGAAGGTTTCCATAACTGGTTTCGGAAGAACTTCAACGAAGAGACTGGAAAGTGGGAGGAACCCAAAGGCCCAATCGACAAAATCATGATGAAGGTCGGTCGGCTGTACGTTGCGATCCGTGCAGCGATCCGAGATTACCTTGGCTACCAACCCGACTTCAACGATCTTTTCGACAAGGTGGAGAAGGGTGAGATCGGCTCCCGGCGTGGGGTTGAGCCGTTACATCCAGCGGCGTATCGGAGTCCGATGGCGCAGCGGCCCGAGCAGCCAGAGCTTCCTGGTCTGACGCGGATCGAGGATCGAGAGATCTTCGAAAAGGCTTCCGCGATCGGGATGACCGTCAAACAATACAAACAGGTTCAGGATCTGATCGCCAAGCGCGACGCTGAGGACACCGCGTTCGCCGCGAAGCAAAACGCCAAGCTCGCCGAGAAGCGGATGACGCTGGAGTGGAAGGATCAGGCGAAGGCGATTCGTCAGGAGATCGGGCCGGACTTCCGCAACCGACCGGATATTCAAGCCGATCAGTTCCTTCGTGAGGGCGTGCTCTACGGTGAGAAGATCAAAGGCCGACCGAGGCTGGATTCGACGAAGCTAACCGACGAGCAGAAGGCGAAGTTGCCGAAGGACTATATGACCCCGGGAGGGATTCATCCCGACGACGCTGCGAGGCTGTTCGGCTACCCCGACACCAACTCCCTGGTGTCCAGGGTCAGCGATCTCGTCGCCGCTCGGGGTGAGCTTGGGCCTCGTGAGCATTTGAACAAAATGATCGAAGCCGAAGTCGAGCGGCGGATGCAAGCGGAGCATGGGGATCTGGCGAAGAACATTTTGGAGGAGGCACAGGACCACGTCATTGGCCAAACCCAGTTTGACCTTCTCCACGAGCAGACCTTGGCAATGGCGACCCTTGCTGGGAAGGAGATGTCGCTGTCGAAAGCGGATGTTAAGGCGATGGTGAAGCAGCAGTTTGATCGGCTGCTGATGGATGGGCAGGCGGTGGAGACGCATCTTCGCGATTCGCTCAAGGCCGCCAACCTTGCCGAGCGGGCGTATGCGGAACAGGACTTCGCGGAAGCCTTCCGCCAACAGCAGAAGCAATATTACTCGATGCTGATGGCGAACGAAGCCAAGACCTTAGCGAAGGCGAAGAAGAAGTTCGATCGGAACATGAAGCTGATGTCCAGCCGCGAAGTGCCGAGCGTGCTGCAAGAGTACACGAACTTCGTGCACCAGATCATGTTGAAGATCGGCTACGGGGTTAAGCGCAGCGTGCAGGATATTCAGGAGCAGATTGAGAAATCGGGGTTCAAAGATCTCGAGGATTTCTGGGACAAGAAAACCAACCCAGCGTTGCCTGATCCACGGGAGATGCCGATTGCCGAAGCCCTTATGGATCCGAAGTATAAAAAGTCCGTGGATGCAATGACCGTTGGCGAATGGCGTGGGATCCACGAGTCGATCGTCACGATGATCCACAACGGCAGGGATGAGAAGAAGATCATCAAAGCCGGGGAGAAGGCGGATCTCGCGCAGGTGAAGAAAGACTTGATCGATCAGTTGAACACTTTGCCGGAGAAAGAGATTCGACTCAACATCTCCACGGTGCAGAAGATCACGAAACCGTTTCGTGTCCTCGGCGCACGGTTGCTTCAGCTGGAGGCGTTGTTCAATCGCTGGGACCGAGGGGATCCGAAAGGGATTTTCAACTCCGTGTTCAGCTACCCAGCGTCGTCTGCGGGGAATGAGTACGCCAGCCTGACGCGGAAGTATTCAAAAGAGGTCCTTGGGCTGAAGAGGTTCGAAGTCGATCTCGACCGGCCGATCCCGAACGATCTGTTCATCGAACCCAACTCCATCGGCGCACCGGGCGGCGAATATCCAATGACCATGACCCGGCGGAATCTCCGTGCGGTGATGTTGAACGTTGGGAACAAGAGCAATTTGGACAAGCTGGCGAGGGGATACAATGTCGATCCCAACGCGGTGATGCAATGGATCCATCGCTACGCCGACAAGAACGATTGGGACTTTGCTCAGAGCGTTGGGGATATCTGGGGAAAGATCTTTGACGACGCGAGTAAGATGGTGGAGAGCCTCAGCGGCTTGCCGCCGGAGAAGCTGCCGCTGGAGAAGATTCAAACCAAGTTCGGGGAGTATGATGGATGGTATCACAAGATCGATTACGATCAGAGTCGACCGGGGACGAGCAAGGCGTTGATCGGCCGGAACCCAGAGGAACAGCAGAACTATGCGCGGGCAACCACCCCGCGTTCGTGGGAGAAACAACGTACTGGATATGCCGCTCCTATCAGCCTACAGTTGGACAATTTGCCTCGACTTATGGGACAAGTGCTGCGGGATACAGCATTCCGTCCGTTTATCCACGAAGCGTCTAAGCTCTTCTATGACAAAGACTTTCGCATGGCGGTCAATCGCCAATATGGTGAGGAGTACACCAGCCTGCTGGTGCCTTATCTCCAAGACCTTGGCTCGACGCGGAATGTAAACACCCGACTCGGCGCAACGGTGGATAAGTGGATCGAGTTCTCAAGACAGAATGCGATCTCCACTCTCATCGGAATGAACATCCACACCGTCTATAAGCATGGGTTCTCCGCAGCGGTGAACTCGTTGGCTGAGGTTGGGGTGGCGAACTTTGCGCGGGAGTTCAAGGGGCTGATGTCAGCGGACCCGATCACGGGCCAGCGGAATTGGGACTTTGCGATGCAGAAGTCGGAAGAACTCCAGCGCCGGCATCAGCAATGGACCGATACGCTCGGCGGTGCGCATGAGGAAGCGATTGAGCAAGGCGGTGGGGCAGTTATGCAGGCGAGGTCGAAAGCGATTCGCTGGGGCGCTGCGCCGGTTGCGTTCTTCGATCTGTTGTCAGCGGTGCCAACGTTCTTGGCGGAGTATCGGACACAGATCGCCAACGGGGAAACCGAAGGCGTGGCGATCGACCTCGGCAACCGCGCTGTGCGCCGGGCCCATGGATCCACAGCGATCACCTCTCGGCCTGAGGCAATGCGTGGTGGAGCCCTAGGCCGAACCCTCACGTCGCTCTATGGGTTCTTCAACCAGATGCTCCAACGTCAATACGAGATTGGTTGGCGAGCCAAGGAAGCGATGGATGCGTTCGAGCGGAAGGATTACGAAGCGGGGCTGGAGCACATTCCCAAGATCGCGTTGTTGGTCACGTCCTCAGTGATCGCTCCAGCGGTTGTGGAGGAGATGGTCAGCGGACACTTCAACGAGAAGAAGGAAGGATGGATCGAGCGTGCTGGGAAGGCCGTGCTTGGGGAGCTAAGCTCCTCGCTGCCGGTGATCCGTGACGTGGTCCATGCATTGATCAATCGCCAAGACCCGTCGATTGGTTTGATCAACACTCCATTCATCGAACTGAAGAAGCTTGGCGTGGATATTTCCAAAGGCGCTTCGGCGTTCAACTCCCAACACGCTGGCGATACCGTTAAGCATTTCACCACCGTGTTTGGTATGCTAACCGGCTTGGCCAACGCCGAGATGGGAAGGTTCCTCAAATTCGCAATCGATACCAAAACCGGCCACCAGCGCCCCAAGGGGCCGATGGACTTATATCGTGGGGTGACAACGGGAACGATAAAGGAGCCTAAATGACCACATGGCCACTTCAACGTGACTGTGATGCTTTCTACGGCAACCCTCGAGGGTCGAACGGATCTTACTCACCAGCGTGGGCGGCTGCGAACTTGACGCACGTTGCCTGCCCCTGGCAGATTCAGATTGGCGGGAAGACGGTGCCGTTCATCACGATCCACCGCAAATGCGCTGAGAGCCTCACCGCGGTTCTCGGTGCGATCTGGGAAGCCTGTGGCAAGTCGCAAGATCAAATCAACAAACTCCACTACAACGTCTATGACGGATCGTTCAACTACCGTCCAATGCGCGCGAATCAGGCACTCTCCATGCACGCCTACGGATGCGCGATTGACTGGGACGCTGCGGAAAATCCGTTTCATGATCGAAAGCATTTGTTCACTTCGAGCTCGCTCTTGGTGGTGAAGTTCGAGGCTGAAGGTTGGGTCTGGGGAGGGGACTGGTCGTCGCCAGACGCAATGCACGTGCAAGCGGCCAGGGTTCATAACTAGGAGGTTCAGATGTTAACAGGACATGACAAAGCGATCGTTGCGTTGATCTTGGCAATCGCTGGCGCATCGGATTCGTTCGGGCTGACGCATTGGGGATTGCAGGAGGGAACGGTCACGGCCGTTGTCTCGGCGATCTCGCCGATCCTTGTGTGGATCGTGCCGAACAAGGGAGCAGCGGCATGAGGATCGTTGCAATAGTCCTGGCACTGGCGCTGGGCGCTTGTTCCACGGTGAAGAACCCAGCGTCGGTCGCTGGGGTCTACGATGTCGACGCGTCGATCGGCGCTGTGGCTGCGGTGGTTAACCAATACCGCGACCTCTGCGTGAGGAAGGTGGCGTTGGTCTATCCCAAATGCCGAGAGGTTGTGCCGATTTTGCAGAACCAACTTCGAATCGCTCGGGGTCAGGTGCAGCAGGCGGTGAACTATATCCGAGCCAACCCCGGCGACACCGTTGGCCTCGGCCCGTTGGTGTCCCAAGCTCAGGCTTCGCTGACCCAGCTGCAAACTGACATTCGTGCCAACGGCGTACCAGGAGCAATGTGATGGACCCGGCAACCCTTACGGCGATCGCGAACGTGATCAACGCTGCGGTGCAGATCGGCCCTAGCGTTATCAAAGGCGTGGAGGAC
>JAIQFO010000009.1 GCA_020073215.1 Terriglobia bacterium
GATTCACCTTGAACCCTGCCGCCTCCATCGCATCCATCGCTTTCGATTGGCGGTCGAAATGAGTTCGTCCATCCTTCAACAGCATGTAGGCGAAGTAGTCCATCCGGCGCTGGGCGGTAATCGAGGGCTCGAGCTGCCGCACCGTCCCTGCGGTAAAGTTGCGCGGATTGGCGAACACCGCCAGCCCTTGCCGCTCGCGCTCCTCATTCAGTTTGCGGAAGGCGGCGAGCGGCATCAGCATTTCTCCCCGCACCTCGAAATCCGCGGGGATCCCCGCCTTCTTCAACTTGTCTTTCGCAACCGACAGTGGGACCGAGCGCACCGTCCGCACATTCAAGGTCACATCTTCGCCGACATTGCCATCGCCGCGCGTGATGCCGCGCTCCAGACGGCCGTCGCGGTAGATCAGCGCCAGCGACATTCCATCCAGTTTCAACTCGCACATGTACTCGATGTCGGTCCGCCCGCTCAGCTCATGCACCCGCCGCTCCCAGTCGCGCAGTTCCTCCTCGCTGTACGCGTTGTCGAGCGAGAGCATCGGAGAAGAATGCTTCGCCTTCACGAATCCCTCGCGCGGCTTGCCGCCCACGCGCTGCGTAGGCGAGTCCGGCGTAATCAGCTTCGGATGGTCGGCTTCGAGCCGTTTGAGTTCGTTCATCAGCGCGTCGAACTCGGCATCCGAAATCTCCGGCGAGTCCAGCACGTAATAGCGATACTCGTGATGCCGTATCTTCTCGCGCAGAGCGTCGATCTTCTTCTCGATGGCGGAACTGGACATAACTGGGGAATTATAGTGCGGGGAAGTACCCAGTACCCGGTACCCAGTACTCAGCAGACCCCGCACCGTCCATTGACACAATACCCCGAAGCGTGGCAACAATGATTAAGTGGGGTTTTTCTGAGAACCGGGAACTAGGAACTGAGAACTGAGAACTCTCAACCATGACATGGATTCGTACCATTCCGCTCTCCGAAGCTAACGACGAACTGCGACAGGCCGTCGAAGCGCAGAAGTCACTCTATCCCGCGGAGTACGCCGTTCCCATGCATCCCGCCGAAGGCGGCGGCTCCCAGATCGTGACCTCGCACTCTTTGATTCCGCAGGCCCTTCACCACGCGTTCTCGACCTTCGGCGCGCTGATGGCTCCCGACCTGCCGCTCGAGCGGCGTCATCACGAGATGATCGCCACCATGGTCTCGGTGACCAACCGGTGCGTGTATTGAATCGAGTCCCACGCAGAGTTTCTGCGTCGCGTCACGCTCGATAAGGAACTGGTCGAAGCCCTGGAACGGGATTACTCGACCGCGCCCATCACCCCGCAGGAACGCGTGATGATCGATTACGTCGTGAAACTCACCCAAGACGCGACCAAGGTCCGGAAAGACGATCACGAGAAACTGCGCGCCGCGGGCTTCGAAGATCAGGCCATCTTGCAGATCACGCTGATTGCGTCCTGGTTTAACTACATTAACCGCGTGGCCGATGCGCTGGGTGTGGGCCGGGAACCCTAATTTGGGCAATTATATCCTTGACATAGTGAACTTAGTTCGAGACAGGCCAGATAAAGAGTTCAAGGCTGCACTCCAACAAATTCTCCGCGATGCAAAGTTCTGACCATGAGAGGCCCCAGGCGACAGTATGATCACATCCAAGCAGTTTCGCGATCTACCAGAAAATGACCGGGTCGGTACATTTGAAAAGCTATTCCGCGCCGCGCTGGTATCCTTTCTTCCCGATCTTGCCGCCGCTCCGTGGTACGTGCGGGAGCGCGAAGTGGTGAACCTGTTCGTGTTCGGTCACCTGATTCCGCAATTTCAAGACCATGACTTGGACATCCGGCAACTCTGTATCGAGGTGCCTGTGCTGAAACTTCGGAAGAGTACCAATGATGAGCTGGCTAAGCCCGAGATCAGCCAACCCGGCACCGGAGGGCCTGTCTCGAAGCCCCCGAAAGCACCAAGGCAGACACTCGGCAAGTATGGGGACATCGTGGTGTGGACCCACAATAAGGCGACCATCTGGCAAACATGCAGACCGCTCGCCCATATCGAATGGAAAAACATAAACTGCCTAGAAAAGTATCCCAAGAAACAATTAGAGCGGGCCCACGAACAGGATATCTGCCTTTTGCAGCACAACCGAAGTTTGGTTTGCGTGAGCTATGCCGTTCTCACAGACTGGCGGAATTGCCACGTCGAGATGCGGTGCAAAAAGATTTCGAATGGATCGGATGGAAAAGACCCAGAGGACTTCTTTTCCCCAATCTTCGGCCCCTTACCGCCGCATCCTGCTGGCATAGAAGTCTTTCAGAGAGATGCGCCGAATCGGAATCTCGTGTGGTGCCTTAAATCTGCGGCGATATGCCCCGACAAGGCGATTGCCGATTTGCAGCACACTTATTCAGAGTTGCTATTGAGGCCGCAGGGATCGGCATGCCCAGATCGCATCGCACATCCCAGCGCATCGGCGGATCACGGTACGACAACTATATAGTTACTGTAATTTGGGTAGAGACGCGGCTTGCCGGCTCTTGCCCAGGCCATCACTCGCCGGCCACCCGCCGATGCGATTTCACCGCCAGGCAGCGCGCGAAGATCGCCGCCACCTGCGGAATCTCCGCTTCATGTAACTGAATCGCACTGCCCAGCTTCTTTAATGCCGCATTGAGAGCGGCAGGCTGGGCGTGGGTCAGTTCCGCAACCTGCTGCCACTCCCGCGCCACGGGAATGCGCTCGTCGGTTTCCGCGTCCTCGCAGAACTGATCGGCCGCCTCCGCGGGAGTTCCGTACTCGTCGGCGACATCCTCATGGAAGTAGCCCCGCAAAAACGTATGCAGCGCGGGAAAGTTGGCGGCGGTGATTTCCGGTTTCGGGCTCATCAGCGGCACTCCGGATAAGAAGTCAAAACGTAGTACTGGCCGGGACCGGAGTATTTTAGTACGAGCAGCGCGTGCGCGCACGGACGCGACTGGCTCTCGCCGCGATTCATAGTCCGGCCAATCGGAGCGTCGCTGTCGTAGTCCAGCACCAGGTTCGGATGTCCACCCGAGCGGCCAAGCCAGCGCTGGATTCGGCCCTCGGATGCCGCGATCGCCGCGCCCACGGCGTGCTCAGCCGCATGGCGATCGGTGTAGGTTGATGCGCCGGTGATGCGAGGTTCCCGCTCCAGGCGCTCGCGCAGTTGTTCGTCGGTCTGGCCAACATGCTTGCGCAGAATGTGTCCACCGGCGGCCTCGTCCTGGCTGAGGTCGCGCGGAGGAGCTGTATTGATGTCATTCGCCGCTCTGGCGTTAGGAGAAGCCGAAAAGTACGCGTGCGCGCTGTTTTTGGACCCGGGCGGCTGGCATGAGATCACGCCACACATCGCCAGTACGAGAACGATGCGAACCCAAGCCCCACGAATTCCAACCGATCCAGTCATCGAGCACCAGTCATTCCTGTCACACTACCCGTACAGTTTCCATTCTGTAACAGTTACGACCTGTAAAGTTCCGGAAATTGTGCTACTAAACAAGGTGTGCGGGCAAGTGTGCTGGATTCGCTCGACGATTTCGAACACTGGGGAGGCGGTTGCGCCTACGTGTTCCCCCGGGGATACCGGCGCGAGCGTTGGAGCTATCGGCGCGTCGCCCGAACGGCGTATCAGTTCGCCCGCGAACTCGAGGCGCGCAACATTGGCAAGGGCGACGCGGTGCTGCTGTGGAGTCCGAACTCGGCCGAGTGGGTAGCAGCGTTTCTAGGATGCGCGCTTTGCGGGGTTATCGCCGTTCCCATCGACGATGCCGCCAGCCCCGATTTTGCGCGCCGCATCAGCGGGCAGGTGCGAACAAAACTGGTGTTGTGTTCGCGCGCGCGCGCCTCGCTGTTCGAACAAGCTGTGTTCGAGCAAACCGAGGGCATCGCAACCATCGACCCCGTCGATCTCGCGGCAGCGGTTGCCCAACGCCCGGCCGAACGCTTTCGTCTTCGTTCAACCCAGATTCAGCCTTCCGATCCGCTCGAAATCGTTTTCACCTCAGGCACCACGGCCGAGCCCAAGGGAGTCGTGCTTACTCACGCCAACGTGGTCGGCAACCTTGCGCCGATCGAAACCGAGATCAAGAAATATCTGAAGTACGAACGGCTGGTGCATCCGATTCGCTTCCTGAACCTGCTGCCGCTCAGCCACGTTTTCGGCCAGTTCCTCGGAATCTTTCTTCCCCCGCTGCTCGGCGGTACGGTGGTGTTCGAAAACACATTCAACCCAACTGAAGTCATGGCGACGAGTCGCCGCGAGCGGGTTTCAGTGCTGGTGGCCGTCCCGCGCATGATCGAGTCGCTGAAGCAGAAAGTCGAACGCGATCTCGATGCCACGGGCGCCCGCGAGAATTTCGCCGCCCGCTTCGACGCCGCCAGGAACCAGCACTTCCTGCGCCGCTGGTGGACCTTCCGCGACCTGCGCCGCCAGTTCGGATGGAAATTCTGGGCCATGATCAGCGGCGGTGCCGCGCTCGATCGCGAGACCGAAGAATTTTGGCATCGCCTGGGATACGCCGTGGTTCAAGGCTACGGCTTGACCGAAACCACTTCGCTGATCAGCTTGAACCATCCCTTCCACACCAGCCGAGGATCCATCGGCAAGGTACTGCCCGGGCGCGAAATCAAGCTGGCCGACGACGGAGAGATCCTGGTGCGCGGCAGTGGCGTCGCCAGCGGCTACTGGAACGGCCACGAATTGCAACCCGTCACCGGAGAAGAGGGCTGGTATCGCACCGGCGATCTGGGCGCGATCGATGAACAGGGAAATCTCTTTTTCAAAGGTCGCAAGAAAGAAGTAATCGTCACGCCCGCCGGCATGAACATCTATCCCGAGGACCTGGAAGCCTCACTGCGGCAGCAAGAAGAAGTCAAGGACTGCGTTGTTGTAGGACTTGAGCGCGGCGGCAATGCCGAACCCTGCGCCGTCTTGATCCTCCGCGATTCCCACAGTAGTGACGGGGCTCGCCCCGTCTCACGCGCCAATGAATCTCTCGCCGACTATCAGCGCATGCGGACCTGGTTCGTCTGGCCCGAAGAAGACTTCCCCCGCAGTTCCACTCAAAAACCACGCCGCAACGTGATTCGCGATGCGGTTGAAGCGGCCCTCAGTGGTCAAGCGCCCACCAACGCGGCCAGTCCGCTCGCCGAACTACTAACGCGAATCACCGGCGGGAGATTCCAAAACATGCAAACCCTGATGCCGGACGCAAATCTCGAAAGCGGCCTGGGTTTAGGTTCGCTGGAGCGAGTCGAATTGCTCAGCGCCCTCGAAGACCGTTACCAGGTCGACCTGAACGAAACGAACTTCGCGAACGCAGCGACGGTCGGCGACCTGGAAAAACTGCTGCAAGGAACTCCCGGCCACCGCCACGAATTTCACTATCCTCGATGGACCCTGCGCTGGCCAACGACCTGGCTGCGCCTGGCCGCGCATTATCTGCTGGCGCGCCCGGCGGTATTTCTTCTGGGATGGCCCCGCGTGACCGGGCGCAAGAACCTGCGCGGCGTTCGCGGGCCGCTGCTGGTCGTCTCCAACCACGTTGCTGATGTCGATGTCGGCTTCCTCCAGACGGCCCTCCCCGCGCGCCTTCGCCACAAACTGGCGACGGCAACCGGCGGCGAGGCGCTGGAACGGTTGCGCTCGCCCGCTCCCGATCGCGCCTGGTTCCGCCGAATCTACGACCGCGTGCAATGGACGCTCGGGGTCGCCCTGCTAAACCTGTTCCCACTCCCGCGCCAGTCCGGCTTCCGCAAAAGCTTCGCCTACGCCGGAGACGCCGTTGATCGCGGCTTCAGCGTGCTCGTCTTTCCCGAAGGAAAGCACACCCAGGACGGCGAGCTCTGCACCTTTCGTTCCGGAGTCGGCCTGCTCGCCAACAATCTGCGCATCCCCATACTGCCGATGCGGATTGACGGCTTGTTTGAGGTCAAGAATGCCGGAAAGAAATTTGCGGCGCCCGGCAAGATTCAGGTGCGCATCGGCAAACCCATGCGGTTTGCGCCAGAAACTGACCCCGAGGAAATCGCTCGCGCCTTGCAGAGCACAGTTGAGAATCTCTAGCGCAAGCTCGTGTGCGGACGGGATGCGGCGAAACCGAGCTGCGCTCGGCTTGGACGGGCGAGTCGCCCGTCCCCGCACATGTCGTCTCTACACACGAGCTACCCGCCGTTATGGTTTGCACCCGGCGAGCCGCTGCATCTCTGCCACCAGCCACTCCGTTTCATGCTTGTCGCGCACGCTGCGGCCCAGAGTAAGTTTCTTGCCGTCGCGCAGCGTAAGTTCGACGTCGTAATAAGGGACGCCTGTGGCCCCGCCCTGTTGCGAGGTGATCCGGTCGCTGATCGACGCGATTTCCGAGAGCGCGATTCGTCGCACCTTACCGCCGCCCAGCAGCCCTGTCTGCACCGTCACGCCGCCGCTGCCCATCACCACCCGCGTGGTCCCGAACCATAATTGGATGGTGATATAGAGCAGAAAGAGCGCGAACAAACCGAAAGCAAGAGGAAAAAGAATCGGTGCGTGATGTATCAGGAAGAAAGCAACCGACCCGAAGAGCAGCAGAAATGCCGTTGCCGATGCAGCAAAGCTCTTGTTGCGCGCGGCCGGGAAATAGAATTCCGTGCCCTCCGCCGTCTGGCGCACTTCGATGGTGACGACGTCGGGACGCGTAACGGGTTGCGCCGGCGCGGGTGCGGCAAACCTCTCCGCCTGCGCTTGGGTTGGCGTCTGCTGGGTGCGAAACACAGGCACTTCGAAAATATCGTGATAGTCGACACCCGGCACATCGGCGAGTGCTTCGAGCACCCACACGAATTCATCGCGCGGGCTGCGTTTTTCGGTAGCCTGCGCGTCGAGTGGAATGCCGAAATGCACCGGGATCGTCGTCCCGTTAGGTCCGGGACACAATTGTCCCGAAGCAAGGTCCGCCTCATCGCGCCAGAGGATGTTCTCGGTCGTGGACTGCGTGTTGCTGGATCCAGTCTGCACCCGGTGCACACAAGAAAGCCGCAGATGAACGCCATGGTCGGGCGAATGCGGGAAGCGCGCCTGGATCTGGCCATTCAATTCACGTCCCACCACGCCGGGCACGCTCGACATCTCGAAATAGGTGTTGCCAAATTCGGCAAGCGCCATCGTCTGCCGGATCGCACGGATCAGCAGAAACACTCCGGCGACGGGAAAGATCAGGCAAATGTAAGCCCCGGCGCTGTTTTGTTTGAGGGCCTGCGGAAAGACCAGAAAAGCAATCGGCATCGACAACGCATTCCAGAAGATTGCGAACACCCAGCCGGTGATCGCGCTGGTGCGGGTCGTGCTATTGCAGCGGCCTTGCGCCCAATCTGCGCGCCAAAGCCAAGGCTCCGCCGGATGCTCGGCCTGGAGCCGCTGCTGGCGCTGGGCGTACCTTCCACCGTAGAGCACGGCGAAAATCAATCCAAAACCTACCCCGCTGAAGACCAGGCCGAAGGTCAGCAGCAGCCAGAAAGGCATTTTGCCATTGTCCGCATGGGTCAGGCCGATCGCCTGCGAAATAGCGAGCAGTCCGCCCAAGAGGAAGGGCAGAGCAAACAGGCACAGCACGAACTGGCCAAGCTTGATGGAGCGGCTCATCCCGATCATTGTCTGCGAGGAAGGCCTGTCATCAAAAGCCAAAAGGTGTGGCAACCAACGTAATCGCGAAATAACCCGGAAATACAAAAGGCCGGGCGATTGTGCCCGGCTCTTCGTACTGAGAAACTGTCGATCGCTGAGTTGAGCTAGATCAGTTTCCCGTTAACCTCGTTTTGTTAACTCGCTTTGTTAACTCACTCTATTCGATGCGCGAAACCTCTTAATCGTTGCGCCAAACCTCACATCACCAGCGCCAGGCCCTCCAGTTCACGCTCCAGCACCGGCAGGGAACAGCCCGCCATTTCCACTCGCCCGGCTGCGTCCATGGCCGCCGTCTGCGAAACCCCATAGCCACGCCCCGCCAAGAAAACCTGCAGCAGTTCCGCCGCTTCGCGGGAATCCACCATGCCGCCCTCGATCAGGTCGTTTCGCAAGGCGCACAGTTCCGTCACCGTAAACCGTTCTTTCATGGCTATTCTCATATTCGACCCCCTACCGTTGCTTCCATTTGATTCATCGGCAGCCTACTTCGTTGCTGCAATCGTATTGCCGTAACTTCGGTACGTCGCCAGAGTCAGTTTCCTGGAACCCCTGATTCCTAGAACCCGAGATTTTGCAAAAGGTTGCGGGGATATCATCGGCCGGTAGCTGGGGAACATGAAAACGTCACCGTTGCCGGATTGACACAAATTGACACTAAATGTCGTTTCGAGACGGGAGGAAACCGAACTTTGTACCTTTGGGCGTGCGCTGCCGACTCCGGATTCAGGCCTCGTCGATGGTAGCGGCATCCACCAGCATGATCGGGATGTCATCCTGTATCGGGTACACACGCCGGCATTCGCCGCATTTTAGACCCGTCCCGTTCGCGTTCAAAGCGACCGGCTTCTTGCAAACCGGGCACACCAGCAGGTCAAGCAGATCCTGAGGAATCATGGCGGTCCCATTGTAGCGCGGAGCGGACGCAGCTTCCGAACAACACCTGCCACCGGGACCCGGAGGGCGGCTTTTTCACGACACCACGGCGGAGCCGTCGTCGCTTTATTAGGTACGAAATCATGGACTCGATTCTCCTGACAGAGCCTGCCCCGAGCGCCGTCGAAGGGTACCTCCCTGGCGAAGTTCTGGTTCGCAAGGTGATGCGATAGAATCGCCTTTCCATTCACAGTGCCCCGCAGCGAGGTGGGATGGCAGCCAGGATTCTCGACGGTACCAAAATAGCCGCTGAAATTCGCACCGAAGTCAGCGCCCAGGCCAAAGCCCTGGCCGCGTCGGGAGTGCGTCCTGGCCTAGCTGTCGTGCTGGTAGGGCACAACCCCGCATCCGAGGTCTATGTTCGCGGCAAGGTCAAGAGCTCCGAGGAAGTCGGCCTCTACAGCGAACAACACACGCCCCCCGAAAGCGCGACCACCGAAGATCTGCTCGTCCTGATCGCCGAACTGAACCGCCGCGACGAAATCGACGGCATCCTGGTGCAATTGCCCCTGCCTGCGCACGTCGATGCCAAGAAGGTTCTGCTGGCCGTCGATCCCGCAAAAGACGTAGACGGCTTCCACCCCATGAACGTCGGCTACCTGTCCACGCAGCGTCCCGGCCTGGTGCCCTGCACGCCTGCAGGTGTCCTGGAGATTCTTAAGCGCAGCGCGATTCCGGTCGCAGGCCAGGAAGCCGTGGTCGTCGGACGCAGCGACATTGTTGGCAAGCCCGTAGCCATGCTGCTGCTGAATCAAAACGCCACCGTCACCGTCTGCCACTCGAAAACCCGTGACCTGCCCGCTGTCTGCCGCCGCGCCGACATCCTGGTGGCGGCAATTGGCCGCGCCGGCATGGTCACCCGCGACTACGTGAAGCCCGGAGCCACCGTGATCGACGTAGGCATCAACCGCATCACCGACCGAAAGGATTTCGACCGCTTCTTCCCCGGAAACAAGCCCGAAAACAAAAAGCGCGAAGAAACGTTTCTGGCCAAAGGCTCGACCCTGGTGGGCGACGTCCACCCCGAGGTAGCCGAAGTCGCCGGAGCCATCACCCCCGTTCCCGGAGGCGTAGGCCCGTTAACCATCGCCATGCTGATGGCGAATACCGTGAAAGCCGCAATACTAAGGCGTGGACTAAGGCAACCAGAGTTGAGCCGGACTTAAGAGTTTGTGCGAGAAGGGTGAGTTTGTGCCAGAGGGATTCGTATCAGGGCATCGCTTTAGCGATGCCGAAGTTCTTCGAAATCAGACGCCCCTTCAGGGGCTCGCCGTGAGCACCCCTTGCTAAAACTCGGCCTCACCGGCGGCATCGCCAGCGGCAAATCCGTTGTCGGCGAGATGTTTGTAAAACTCGGAGCCCACCTGCTCCAGGCCGATGCCGTCGCGCACCGCCTCATGCAACCCGGCCACGCGGTCTATAAAGAAGTCGTCCGCCTTTTCGGCCGCGAAATCCTGAATCCCGACGGAACCATCAACCGTCCCCGCCTGGCCGAGGCCGCGTTTGGCACGCCGCCGCGCATCAAGGAACTCAACCAGATTGTGCATCCCGCCGTCGTCGCCCATCAAAACGAGTGGATGGAAGAAATTGGCCAACGCGATCCGAACGCCATCGCCATCGTCGAAGCGGCTCTCATCCTCGAAGCCGGCGCGGCCAGCCCCTTCGACCGTTTAATCGTCGTGACCTGCCATCCCGAACAGCGCATTCTGCGCTACGCGCGCCGCCTGGGAATTTCCGAGGACGCCGCCCGTGCCGAAGTCACGCGCCGCATGGCCGCGCAAATTCCCGACGAAGAAAAGATCAAAGTCGCCGATTTCGTAATCGATAACTCGGGATCGCTCGATGCCACCGAACAGCAGGTGCAGCAGGTGCTCTCCGAGTTACGCTTGGCAAATCAACAGCGGTCTTAGCTCCGGTTGCGTTTCGGCATGACCAGCCACTGCAACACCGAACTCACGATGCTCAGTACGATTGCGCCGACAAACGCCGCGAAGAAGTTTCGCACCGCGAATCCCTGCACCAGCCATGCCGCCAGTTCCAGCATGAACGCGTTGATCACGAACCAGAACAGGCCGAGCGTCACGATCGTTAGCGGAAAGGTGAGTATCTTGAGCAACAGCCCGATCGTTGCGTTGACTAGCCCGATGACCGCAGCCGCGATCAGCGCCGCCTTCGGCCCGCTGACGCTGATGCCCAGGCCGAGGTGGGCAACGATCCACACCGCGACCGCGCTTAGAACCCAATGCAGCAGAAGACGCACAGAAGCCTCCGAGAAAAACTTGATTGCGGTTCCAATTCTTGCACGATTACGGGTTTGGGGAACTGTCGGAACGGGCTTTGAAATTCACATTTGGAAGGCCCCCTGGTCGTGGTCTTTTGGAATCAAAGACTTAGCAGTGCTTACTTGCCAGGTCTTTGAGAAATAAGGACTTACTTGTAAAGTATTTATAATTCAATCAGTTATGGCGAAAGAGTCCATTTCTAAGACCAATGCGGCGCGGTTGCTCGATCAGCTGGGAATCCACTATGAGCTGCGCGAGTACGAGGTAGATCCCAACGATCTTGCAGCGGAGACGGTTGCCGCCAAGATCGGGTTGCCGCCCGAGCAGGTTTTCAAGACGCTGGTGGCGCGCGGCGACCGCAACGGGATCGTCATGGCGGTGATCCCCGGCGATCAGGAACTCAACTTGAAGGCGTTGGCCGCAGCGGCGGGAGAGCGAAAGATTCAGCTCGTCCCGGTGAAAGAACTGCAGGCGCTTACCGGCTACATTCGCGGCGGCGTGACGGCGCTGGCGGCCAAGCGCGAGTATCCGGTGTTTGTGGACGAGACGATTGAGCTGTTTGATGTGGTTTCCATTTCGGCGGGGGTTCGCGGATTGCAGATTTTGATCGCGCCGGCGGATTACTTGCGGGCGACGAAGGGGACGATTGCGGCACTCGGACAGCCGAAGAAACGAGATACTTAATTCATAGATCAGTGCTTTTGCGGTCCGGTGCCGGGCTGATGCAGGGAAGTGAGGTTCGCGAATGCCGTCAACGCGTCGACATATCGGAGACCAGCAACCAGTTCCACGTCGTTGTGGTTCGCACCATCTACCCAAAAGGCCTGTTTCGGCTCATTTGCGGCAGCAAAAAGCTCTCTGCCATGGGCGACATTTATGACCGTGTCCTCGGTCCCGTGAACGACCAGAACGGGACAGTGGACCTTCCTGATCTTTCGCAGATTGTTGAATCGATCGAAAGGTAGAACTGGGATTCTGGTCATTACTCGAAACGCACTCAGGAACGGGCTTTGCAGAATGAGTCCTGCAACGGGACGGCGAGATGCGAGATCAACTGCCGGGCCGGTGCCCACCGAACGCCCGAAGGCGATGATCCGGTTCGGCTGGATACGCATGGTTTGCGTCAAATAGTTATACGCCGCTTCCTCATCATCGTAGGTGTGCACCTCGGTGGGCTTGCCCTCGCTGGTTCCGTATCCCTGGTAGTCATACGCAAAGACGGAGAAGCCGGCGCCCCGGATTTGCTCCAGTAGCGGAGCGACGTATCCGACGTCTTCGGCGTTGCCATGGCTGAAGAGAACAGTAAAGGTCGAAGCGGGATTCGGAAGGTATATTGCAGAGATCTTTGCACCGTCGGAACTAGTCAGCTTCAAAATCGCAGCGCTATCGCGATAACCGGGTGGTTGGGGTTGGAAAATCAGCTGCTCGGAAGCAAAGATTGCGATGATCAATGCGAGCACATAGATGCTAACCAAGATCAGCAGCGATGTCCGCAGGAAGATCAGCAAGGTTCCTCTGTGAATCGAGAAGATGCTAACAGGGATGGGTGCCTGTCGTGAAATCATGACGCGGATTGGCAGTGGGTCAGGTTGAAAGACACATTCCCCCAGCGGCTAAGCCGCATTGACGTTGTGGCAGTTACGGCACGGCTGAAGCCGTGCCCTTTCAAAGAAAATTCAGACTGACCCACTACGGGCGGATCGCACCACCGCATTCCGCGGACGAGTTGTAAACTAAACGTTCGCGCTCGTCGCGTAGAGTCGCGAAGAACAATTGGCGAGGTTTCTCATGCCCACTGCTACCCGCACCAATCCGCTCTCCTTCCTCACCGATCAACTCGACGAACTCAAGGCCAAAGGCACGCATTTCAACTTACGCGTCCTCGAAGACGAGCAAGCGCCGGTCTGCACCTTCGACGGCAAGAAAGTCATTAACCTGGCCTCGAACAATTACCTCGGCTTCACGACGCATCCCAAACTGCGCGAAGCGGCGCTTGTAGCCACGCGCAGGTACGGCGTCGGATCGGGCGCTGTGCGCACCATCGCGGGCACGATGAAGATTCACATGGAACTGGAAGAAAAGATCGCGCGTTTCAAGAACGTCGAAGCCTGTGTGGTGTTCCAGTCGGGGTTCACGGCGAATGCGGGAACGGTCTCGGCGTTTCTCGGCAAAGACGATTTCATCATTTCCGACGAACTCAATCACGCCTCGATCATCGACGGCTGCCGTCTTTCGCGCGCGAAGATTCTCGTTTTCCGCCACAAAGACGTAGCCCACGCCGAGGAGCAACTCGCCAGCGTCAAGAACCAGCCCGGCAAGAAACTGCTGATCACCGACGGCGTCTTCTCCATGGACGGCGACATCGGCCCGCTGCCCGGGCTGTGCGAAGCGGCCGAGAAATACGGCGCGGTTATGATGATCGACGACGCGCACTCTTCCGGCGTCCTCGGCCGCCAGGGACGCGGCACCGTCGATCATTTTTCGATGCACGGCCGCGTCGATATTCAGGTCGGAACCTTGTCGAAGGCGATCGGGGCTTTAGGTGGCTACGTCTGCGGCACCCGCGATTTGGTCGATTTCCTGTATCACCGCGCCCGCCCCTTCCTTTTTTCGACGTCGCATCCGCCCTCGGTCGCGGCCACCTGCATTGCCGCGTTCGACGTTCTCGAAACCGAGCCGCAGTGGATGGAGCAACTCTGGGCCAACACCCGCTTCTGGAAAAAAGAACTCGGCCTGCTCGGCTTCAACATCGGGGGCCAGACCACGCCCGCCAGCGAAACGCCAATCACGCCAATCATCATCGGCGACGGCCGTCTCACCATGGATTTTTCGCGCGAACTGTTCAAAGAAGGAGTGCTCGGAACCGGCATCGCCTTTCCCACCGTTCCCGAAGGCAAAGCCCGCGTGCGCACCATCATGACCGCCACCCACACGAAAGATGAACTCCAGCGGGCGCTCGAAGTGCTCGAGCGTGTGGGGAAGAAGATGAGAATTCTGAGCTAGTGTTAGTTCTAGAATAGCCGCAACATGCGAGCAGTTTTTCAGTGGAAGCTAGGCAGTCGAGTCCTGGAGTTGGGACGGCGCACTCTGATCATGGGCATCGTCAATGTAACTCCCGACTCGTTTTCCGACGGCGGGCTCTACATCGATGCCGAGAAGGCCGTGGTCCGCGCCCAGCAGTTACTCGACGATGGCGCCGCCATCATAGACGTGGGTGGGGAGTCGACGCGGCCCGGAACGCCGGAACCGGTATCGGAAGAAGAAGAGCGCAGGCGGGTGCTGCCGGTGATTCGCGACTTGAAGCGCCGGCGGCCCGATGCGGTCGTAAGCGTCGATACCTACAAGGCAAGCGTGGCGCGGGCGGCGGTGGATCTCGGGGCGGAGGTTGTGAACGACGTCAGCGGGTTCCGTTGGGACCCAAAGATGTCCAAAACACTGGCCGAACTCAAAGTGGGAGCCGTGCTAATGCACACGCGCGGACGGCCGGAGGAATGGCGGACGCTCCCCCCGATTGGCGATCCCGTCCTGCTGGTGAAGCGCGAATTGCGGCAGTGGGCGGAGACTGCGACGCTCGCGGGCATCAAGCGCGATCGCCTGGTACTCGATCCGGGATTCGGTTTCGGAAAAAGCTTCGAGGAGAATTATCCGCTGCTGGCGCACTTCGCCGAGTTGCAGCAGGTAGGATTCCCCCTGCTGGCAGGAGTGTCGCGCAAGTCATTCATCGGACGAACCCTGGCGCGCGCTGGCAAGGATAGGGATAAGGATAAGAACAAGGACGCGGAGGCGGCAGAGCGCCTTTACGGAACGCTGGCCGCGGAAACCGCGTTGATCCTGAAGGGAGCGCACATCATTCGGACCCACGATGTGCGATTTGCCGTGGAAGCTGCACGCGTGGCGGATGCGATCGTGGCCAGTGGAGGATAGTGTAGGGACGGGGCTCGCCCCGTCTCCCGTCTCGGAAGGAGAGGCCACAAACCTCGTCTCTACAGGGAAATTGTTGGCCTCAGACCCGCGCCGCCTCGGCGAGGGGCGCGCTCATTTTGAGCACGGGCAACCGGATTTCAAACACGGCTCCGCCTTCGGGCCGGTTGTAGCAGGTAATTTGTCCCTTGTGGTCCTGGATCACCCCATACGTCGCGCTCAGTCCCAGACCTGTGCCTTTGCCGACCGGCTTGGTGGTGTAGAACGGATCGAAGACGCGCTCGGGATCACGCAGGCCCGGACCGGTGTCGGCGAATTGCACCACCACTTCCTTGCCCTCGCGCCAGAGGCTAACCTGCAGACGCCCGCCCCCGATTTCCTGTAATGCGTCCACCGCGTTTTCGACGATCTGAAGAAAGGCCTGCAACAGTTGGTTGGCGTTGCCCAGGACGCGGGGCAGCGGATCTTTGCTTTCCACGGTCAGGCTGATCCGCCTGTTTTCCAGCTTGAATCCTTCCATTTGCACCGCGCGCTGCAAAAGCGGCTTCAGCTCGAGCGGACTCTTTTCTCCTGGAGTCTGCTGGGCGAAACTGAGCAGATCGCCAACTAGTTCGCGAGTCCGCCGCGCCTGCTGTCCGATCTTCTGCGCGTTCGCTAGTTGCTCGCGGCTGAGGTTGCTGCTGGCGGCCATGCGTTCCGAGTTGGCGAGGATGGCCGCGAGCGGGTACTCGAGTTCGCCGGCGGCCAGCGCCACCAGCTCTCCCAGCGACGCCAGCTTCGCCTGTTGAATCACTCTTCCCTGCAGACGCTGCAGGCTGTCGAAGCTCCGGCGCGAATGCTTCAGCAGCCGCAGAAGCCTCTGGTCCAGCAGGTGTTGCTTGAGGAAGACCACAAAGGCCAGCACGGCGACACCGCCCATGGCTACGGCAAATCGAATCCGGTTCAGATACGGTTGGTCGTGGCTTACGAACAGCGCCCAATAGGCCATGACGGGCAATGAGACCAGGGCCAGCTTGGCCAGGTGAGGAGCAACCACCGGACGGCTGACCCGCGTGTTCGCAGGGATCCCCTGGGTATCGTGCAGACGGCGTCGACCTTCGATGGCGACCCACAGGAAACCCAGCAACGAGGCAAGAAACGGTAGATCGTAGATTCCACCTGTCTGGTAGGTGCCGCGCGCGATGGCGGCATTCATGGCTCCCGAGGAGATTGAGTAAAGCCCGCTGGCAATAAAAATGTTGCGATAGAGTTCACGCCATGCTCCCGAACTGGTTAGAAACGCCCACGCCGACACGCCAAGCAGCAGCAGTCCCTCGACTGCGTACAGGATATCCCAGTGCACGGAATACACCCGCACATTGGTGATCATGTACTCCTCGGGAAAAACGAAGAAGGCGTACACCACGACCCACCACACCAGCACCATGAGGACATTCAGCGCGCTCGGCAACATCCCCTCGCGTTCCTCCGCCTGATGCGGTTGGAGGGCCACGGCCGCCATGATCGGGACCACGTGCAGGAACAACACGATATCTCCGGCGAAGGGGTCCGGCAACGGCTTGCGGATCACCACTTCAAACCACGCCCACATGGCTTGATTGAAACCCCACATGACCAGGCCTGCCGTCATAAGACTCCAGAACAGGCGCGTATGCCCGCGGCTGTCGCAGGCGTTTCTGGCGCAGGGGATGCACGCAGCCGCCAGCACCAGCAGCGGAACCAGGTCACCCAGGGCGAGACGAAAGAAGGGCTTGCGAATCACTGCGGGAGCCAGAACAAAGGCCAACAGCAGACCGACTCCGCAGAGGAGCGGCGGGATGCGACGTAGAGTCACGTTTCCATGATACGACGTTCGCCGCGCTGCGTTGAGATGACGGTTTGGTGACCGTGAGGTCACCAGGGTAACTCCTCCGGCGCCCTGGATGGACCACGGAGCCCGGCATCGAGTCGTGCGCCCGGCGGGCGCCGGCTGCTAGAATTACCTGTCATGGCTTTCCCCACCAACCGCTTGCGCCGTTTGCGGCGCACTGAAACCCTGCGCAACCTGGTACGCGAGACCCGCCTCACGCCTGAATCTTTCGTCTATCCACTGTTCATTTGCCCCGGAACAGGAATCCGGAAAGAAGTGCGCTCCATGCCCGGCGTCTTCAACCTTTCGGTAGACGAAGGCGTCAAGGAAGTGCGCGAGACGAAGGCTCTGGGAGTGTCTTCCATCATTTTGTTTGGACTTCCCGAGAAGAAGGACGAAGTGGCCACCGGCGCCTGGGCCGAGGATGGCATCGTGCAAAGGGCGGCGCGCGCCATCAAGAGTGAAGTGCGAGACGTGCTCGTGATCGCCGATGTTTGCCTGTGCGAGTACATGTCGCATGGACATTGCGGCATCGTAGCGCAAGCGGGCAGACCGCGGTCGCTGGGCGCGGCGGCAAGAGACGTGTCCAAGGCCATGGCCAGAACGGTCACGAGTCCCCAGGAAAAAGAAAAGGCCATCAAACGAATGGCCGCGGCTGCCACCCACCCGGCGGCTCCACCTGAGTTCGAGATCCTCAACGACGCCAGCCTGGAATTACTGGCGCGCACGTCGGTTTCACTGGCGCGGTCCGGCGTCGACATCATCGCGCCCTCCGACATGATGGATGGCCGGGTCGGCGCCATTCGCACCGCGCTCGACCAGGCCGGTTTCGCCAACACTCCGATTCTCTCCTATGCGGCGAAGTACGCCTCCGGCTTCTTCGGTCCGTTTCGCGAGGCTGCGGATTCCGCGCCGCAGTTTGGCGACCGGCGCTCCTACCAGATGGATCCCGCGAATGTTCGCGAGGCCATGCGCGAGATCGAGTTGGACATTGAAGAGGGCGCGGACATGATCATGGTGAAGCCGGCCCTCCCCTACCTGGATGTGATTGCCGCCGCCCGCGACCGTTTCGACCTGCCGCTCGCCGCCTATCAGGTCTCAGGCGAGTACGCGATGATCGAGGCCGCCGCCCGCAACCAGTGGATCGACCGCGACCGCGTGATGATGGAATCGCTTGGCTCCATCCGCCGCGCCGGTGCGAGCATCATTCTGACTTATTACGCCAAGGAAGCGGCGAAACTGCTGGCTTAGTCCGGATGATTCACGGCGAGTCCGGAAAGCATGGGCAAGGGCGCGGCTTTCAGCCGTGACGTATAGCTCGGCCAAAGGTTCGGATTCGGCCGCTGAGGGTGGAGGCTTGAAGCGCTACGCGAAGTTCTCGTCGACGGAACTCGTAACCGCCTGCGCTGGCTCGAAAGACGAGCGGGCGTGGGCAGAGTTCGTCCGCCGATTCCATGGCGTGATCGCCGCCGCCGCCCTGCGGACCGCCCGCCGCTGGGGCGAACCCTCCCGTCCTCAACTGGACGACTTGATCCAAGATACTTACCTCAAGCTCTGCGAGAACCATTGTCGTTTACTGCATTCGTTCCAGCCGTACCACGAAGATTCCATTTATGGCTTTCTGAAGGTGGTTGCCGCCAACGTCGTCCACGATCATTTCAAGTCGGCGCTGGCCGCCAAGCGGGGTGCGGGTCAAACTGAAGCGCTCGTGGACCATATTCACATCCACCCGAGAACCGCCAGCACCGACTGCTTGGATGCGGTAGGCCAGCACCTTCAGCTCGCACAGGTCGACAAGATTCTCACCCAGCTAACCGTGGGCAAGGATCAAGAAAGAAAGCGTACGATTTTTTGGCTTCGCCACCGCCAAGGCCTTACCGCCAGTGAGATCGCCGCCATCCCCTCGATCGGACTGACCACCGAGGGGGTGGAAAGCGTGCTCATGCGCCTGGTGGCCATGATTCGCAGTCACATTATCAATTCGAGTTCCCAACCGCGAAGTGAAGGTTTTGGATAGACAAAGTCGTTCTTAAATATTAGGAGTTAGTATTTGAATAAGAATCCCAATGGGCATATGGGAGAGGCCGAACTGGCGAGACTGCTGGAGGAATCTCGCCGGCGCCCGGACTCCGCACTGCACGCGTCGGATGTGCATCCTCATCTTGCCGCCTGTCCGGACTGCCGGAAGCAATTTGAGGAACTCGCGTCGCTCGACTACCTACTGGATCGTCGACTGAAGGGCGATCGCCATTCCGCCGCCGAGTCTGTGTCGCACGACGGCGATTGTCCGGACCCGGCGGTCTGGCGTGAGATTGCCGGCGGGCTCACCACAACCACCCAGACGCTTGCTCACATCGAACATGCCAGCCGCTGCGATTCCTGTGGCCCGTTGTTGCGCAACGCAGTCGCCGAATTGAACGATCTGAACCGCGACGTCACTACGGCAGAACGCCAACAGATCGCGGCCCTCCCGAGCGCGAGTGCCGAGTGGCAGCAGCGACTGGCCCAGCGAATCGCCGGAACCCAGGATTCCAGCCTCGATCCGCAATCTACGCCGTCATGGCGACGGTGGCTGCCCCTTCCGCGCCTCTCAATGGCAATCGCAACGACCGCGGCATTTCTTCTCGCCGTGATTGGCGTGGGATCGTGGGTTGTACTGCAACGCAACCAGTCGGCAAGAGCCGGCCATCTCCTCGCCCGCGCCTACACCGAGCAGCGCACCCTCGAACTCCGGATCGCAGGCGCCGATTATGCCCCCCTGCGCGTGTCCCGCGGACCCGCAGCCTCCTTTACCAGCCGTTCGGAGGCCCTGTTAAAGGCGGAAGATCTGATTGCCGGCCAACTCGAATCTCATCCCTCCGATCCCGCCTGGCTTCAGGCACAAGCCCAGGCCGACCTGCTCGAAGGCAAGTACGACGCGGCCGTGGAAGCTTTGCGCCGCGCTCTTGAATTGCAGCCGCATTCGCCCGAGTTCCTCATTGATCTCGCCACCGCGTACTTCCAGCGCGCGCAGCAGGAAGACCGCAAAGACGATTTCGGCGCCGCATATGAATCCCTGAGCCAGGCTTTGAGACTGCGCCCCGATGATCCGGTGGCGCTCTTCAACCGCGCCATCGTCGCCGAGCATCAGTTCCTTTACCACCAGGCACTCGACGACTGGGAGCACTACCTCCGCGTCGATCCCACCTCGCAATGGCGAGAAGAAGCCCGCAACCGGGCCAACGCCGTGCGCGAAAAGCTGAAACAGCACGATAGCGGCGCGACGCCCCTCCTCTCTCCTGCTGAATTGGCGGACGCGTCCACCAGCGCCAGTCTCGGTACAGAGGTCGACTCGCGGATCGAAGATTATTTGCAGGAAGCCGTCAGCTCCTGGTTGCCCCAGGCTTTTCCCGAGGCCAAAGCTCATGCCGAAGCCGATCCACGCGCCGCCCAGGCGCTTTTTTTTTTGGCGGACCTGACCACCCGGCAGCACGGCGATCTCTGGTTGGCTGATCTTCTCCGCGGCTCCTCCGCACCAAATTTTCCGCAAGCCGTAACCGCGCTCGCCCGCGCCGTCCAAGCGAATGACGCCGGCGACTACGGCGTCTCCCGCGAACAGGCGGATCGCGCCGAACAATTATTTCGTGCATCCAGCAACATGGCGGGCGCGCTGCGTGCGCAGTTCGAACAGATATTCGCGGCGCAAATTGATCGGCGCAGCGAAGCGTGTCGGCGACAGGCGACTGCTGCGCTGGCGGAGTCCGGAAGATATTCCTATTCCTGGTTGCAGATTCAGCTTGGTTTGGAGAAGGGTGTCTGTTCTGGACTGATGGGCGATATTGGCGCCGACGAACAGGCCGCGCGTCGTGCCATGGATCAAGCGCAGAAAAACGCGTACGGCGGTCTCTATCTGCGAGCCGTGTTTTTCGCGGCCGAAGACACGCGTCTTACTGGCGATCAGGCCGGCGCTTTCGCAATCGGAAGCATGGGTTTGGGGCGCTATTGGTCAGGCCAATTGCCCGTGGTACGCGGGTACAGCTTTTATTTAGGGCTGGCGGAAGTCGCTGAGGCTGCCGGCCAACCCAACTTGCAAGTAGCAATCTGGCGGGAAGCAATAGCATTGATCGACAGAGACGAAGGTCTCCTATTTCGCGCTATGGCTCACGATTCGCTGGCGGATGCCGCGACGGCAGCCCGTCTGCCGCAGATCGCCGAACAACAATATGCCGAGGCTGCCCGGCTTTTTGCAGCGGCCCCGCGCACTCAGGCTGCTCGCAGCGATGCTCTCGAGACGGAAATCCGAACCGCTCAGCTGGAAGGGCGATTGGGCCGTTTTGATGATGCCGTCGCGCGCCTGACGGGCATACAGGACCAGATTCGGCCGCTTTCCAATCGCTATCTCGTGCAGATGTTCTACTCCACCCTCGGCGAACTGCAACTTCGCAGACATCGGGAGCTCGAAGCCGAGCAGGCCCTACGGCCAGCGCTCGCCTTGGCGGAACAAAGCCTCGCATCCCTCAGTTCTGAGGCGGAACGTACGAGCTGGAGCAAGGACGCAGCTCCGGCATATCTCGCGCTCGTCGAGGCAGAGCTCGTGCGGGGCCGTTCGCAGAACGCGCTCGAGACGTTTGAGTGGTACCTGGGAGCGCCCCAGCGCGTGGCGGCCGATTCCCTCCACCACCAACCTGTGACTGACCCGCCCATGCCGGATCCATCGCGGATCGAGTCCCGCCTTCCTCTTTTAACCGACCAGACGGTGCTCGCCTATGCCGCGCTCCCCGACGGCCTGGCCATCTGGGTTTATGACGACCGCGGTATTAGCGCGGTCTGGATTCCGAAACCGACCGACGGCCTGCAAGAGTTAGGGCAAAGATTTTACGACCTGTCCTCGGACCCTGGGTCGGAGCTGACCGCCTTGCGCCGCGACGCGCGCAGCCTCTATGCGGTGCTCATCGCTCCGGTGGAACAACACCTGGCGCCCGGACGCACGCTGGTAATCGAGACCGATGGATGGATGGCCCGCGTGCCCTTCGAAGCCCTGCTCGATTCGAACGATCGCTATCTGATCGAGCGTGCACCGGTTGTTCATTCGCTGGGTCAGGATTCGCAGGCGCGTCTGCGCAGCGACACCGGCATTTCGTCAGACTTGCCGGCCTTGGTGGTGGGCAGCACAGCTTCGTCGTCGGCCGCTGGCCTCATTCCTCTTCCCGATGTGGCTGACGAAGCGGACGCCGTTGCCCATGCCTTTCATTCCGCCCGTGTGCTCAAAGGCAGAGAGGCCACGCTCAGCGCGGTTCGGAGTGAACTGCCCGGCGCCGCAGTATTCCATTTTGCCGGACATTCGCTCGCCACTCCCGACAGAACGGGGCTGATGCTGGCGGGCGCAGACGAACCAGCGACAACACCCCGTATGTTGGACGCAGCCGCGTTGCGGCACCTTCACCTGCAAACCTTGCAGTTGGCCGTACTGTCGGCCTGCAGCACTGCCTCCGGCAGCGGCGGCTCCAACGGATTCAACAGCGTTACCGATGCTCTTTTGCGGGCGGGTGTGCCCCACGTGGTCGCCAGCCGGTGGACCGTGGACTCGGTTGAGACCCGGAGCTTTGTCGAGGATTTTTACCATAACGCACTATCCGGCCAGCCTGTTTCCGAAGCACTCCGCCAGACCGTGCGAAAGATGCTGGCCAACCCGCGCACCGCGCACCCTTATTACTGGTCCGCTTTTTCAGCCTACGGACGGCCCTAGGCTTCATAAGTTCGATTTGGGTAGGCCACGGCTTCTCAGACTGCGGAAAGACGCATTTGATTTTGGGTGGGGCAGCGCTTCAGTGCTGCAATAACTTGCTTGTGTCCATCGACGGCTTTAGCCGCTGAGGGACGCGCCTTCCGAGCCAAGCTTCTTATGAAACTATCCCGAACACAGGAGAACCTGATGCGAACCAATCGCTCTTTCAACCGCTCCCTGATTGCGCTGGCCAGTGGTGTCCTGGCCACGCTCTTCCTCATCGCTTGTCAACAATCTCAACCACCAACTCCAGCGACTCAGTCCAAGGCCGCCACCACCGAGAAAGTCTTCGTGGTCTTCGAAGGACCGTGGGCCATCGTGGCGGACCCGAAAGACCCCAACAGCGTCCTGGCTCTCGCGCCCAAGACGAAACTCCACCGCGATCTCTACGTGGCCGCCTCCAATGACTCGGTGCTGGCCGCGGGAACTTACGATCTTTCTGTTCCCGCCCATGGAGCCGCTTTTTCGGGGACGCTCGATCCCAGCTTTGCCCAAGCAAAGATCGACGCCAAGAGCCTGCAACACGCGCTCGATGACAAGTCCGGCCGCTACGTGATTCGCCTGCCCAAGCCCGAAGCCTACGTGGCTGCCAGAAGATTCCGTAGTCGCGTCGGCGCTAAGTACGTTCCCGAAGCTACGACCGAGCAGAACTACGCCACCCAGGTGTCGTTCCGTTACACTGTCAGCACTCTGAACGGTTTCTCACTGGCGGGCACGCCGGATACCGGCACCTTCAACCCGCTGCTTCTCCAGCTCGACACCCCAACCATTCGTTTTGCCATCGAGCCGGCTCAAATGGACGACCCGAGGGATAAGTGCAGTACGCACTCCCGTGAGGCTTTCCGCGATACAGCGATGTTCCTGGGATTGACTTTGTTTGTAGATTTTCCGAACGACCCGGCAGACTGCCACAAGAAGGATCCGCAGATGGTGCGCTCAACCAAAGCGGAAGCAGGCCAGGGACCTTCATTGAATCGGAACGCGGCGCTCTCTCTTGAGGCGTTGGATCACTCCGAGACCGCGAACGTAGCGGGCAGAGAGGTTACGTTGGGTCGTGCAGAAATCCTCTCAACCGTTGTCGAAGCGGACCCAGTGGCGCACTACCTCACCGACGCCATGTATCTCTTCCATGTTTCAGGGGGCGCCTGCATGGCTCCGATCCTGTTCCTTACGACAACCTCCTAAGCCTTTCTCGAATTCGAGGCGGAAATACACAAACGATTCTCCGCCTCGTCTGTTTTGTCGATTTTCCCAAATCATCCCATCGGAGGACGCGATAACTAGGAAATCGTTCTCTCTCAGCGTTCCACAGGATAGGCCAATCGCACCAGCGTTCTCTCCGAAAAAGGCACGTAAAGCAAAGCGGCAGTCGCGGCGAATGCCAGGCCCACTCCAATCTGCGGCAGCAGCAGAAACGGCGCGATGGCCCAGAGTTGATCGAGCGCCAGAACAAAGGGGAAGAGCCGGGCGAAGGTCCCGCCCAGCTTGCGAAAATCGAAGCCCACCGCGGACAGCAAATAGAAGCGCAGGGGAATCCCCACCGCGCCCGTAATCAACACTGCGCCCACAATGACCAGAGCCCTCCAGCCCGGGAGAAAACTGCTTGCAACCCGCTCCGCATCCCTCAGGTGCGCCAGCCCGCTCACGTAAAAGATGAGATACATCGTCTGAATGAGCGCGAAAAGCGCGCGCACCAATCCGCGCCGGGGAAAGGGCACATGCAGTTCGGGATGCAGTTCGTGTGGCGCGGGCGCCCCCGCCCGCGTGCCCTTGTCTTGCGCGAGGACGGGCGCGGATACCGTCGCCCCCGCTGCGCCGCCGTCGACCGGCGCGATGAAGCGGTATCCGCGGCGGGCCAGGGTTTCGACGAAGCGCGGGCTCGACGCGGAATCGCCCAGCGCCTCGCGGATCTTGTTCACCGCGGTGTTCAGACTGTGATCGAAATCGACGAAGGTATCCGCCGGCCAGATGCTTGCCCGCAGATCGTCGCGCGTCACCACTTGCCCGGAATGCTGCAACAGCGCCGCCAGCACTTGAAACGGCTGCTCCTGAAGCCGGATGCGCGCCCCATTCTTGCGCAGCTCTCCCGCCGCCAGGTCAACTTCAAAAACGCCAAATCGCAGAAGCGTGGCTCCGCGGTCGGAGGAAGGGTTGGACGGAGGCATCGGCATCTCGGCGCGCCCGTAGTGTACCGCGAGCCAGTCGTTGGTCGTTAGTCGTTCGCGATGACGGTTTGCGAGCGACGTTTGCTAACGACCAGCGACCAACGACCAACGACCGAAAAGGCTACAATAGCCGCGTGAACGCCCCCGTTTCGCCGAAGCCGGTAGCTGACAGCGAGCATCAGAAAAACCGGCATCAGCACCGCCACTCCATCTACGCCGCCGAAGCCACCGGCTTGCTTCTCATGGCGGTTCTTCTGCTCATTCTTACCCTCATCCGCTATTGGCGGTACATCCCCTGGAGCGCGCGCTGAAGTTACCCGAGGTTGCGATAGTGCCTGAGAAAGTGCCGAAGTTAGACCAGGAACCGCTGGTCGTTGTCGTCCTGGGCCCCACGGCAAGCGGCAAGACCGCTCTGGCCCTGGCCATCGCGCTGCGCTTTCACGGTGAAATCGTCAACTGCGACTCGGTTGCCATGTACCGCGATTTTGAAATCGGCACCGCCAAGCCCAGTCCGGCCGAGCGCGCCGAAATTCCGCATCATCTCCTCGATTGCGTGGACCCGCTCACCGACCTCAGCGCCGGTGAATATGCCCGCCAGGCGCGGCAGGTCCTGGACGAGATCGCGAAGCGCGGACGCTTGCCCATCGTCAGCGGAGGAACCGGACTCTATCTGCGCGCCCTTCTCGAAGGACTCTTTCCCGGCCCGCAGCGCTCTGAAGATCTGCGTCACAAACTGCGCCAGCGCGCCCAGAAGCGCGGCACCGAGCACTTGCATCGCATGCTGCGCCGCCTCGACCCCTCAGCAGCGCGCCGTATTCACGCCCATGACGTTCCGAAGGTGATCCGCGCCATCGAAGTGTGTTTGGCCTCGCGTCGCCCCTCGCGCCGGACTATGACCGAGCTTTGGCAGCAGGGACGCGAGCCACTGCGCGGCTTTCGCATCCTGCGTCTCGGACTCAATCCCGAGCGCGAAGCCCTCTATGCCCGTATCAACCAGCGGGCCGCCAGAATGTTCGACGAAGGACGGCTTGACGGAGGACTGATCGTCGGAGGACTGATCGCCGAGACCGAAAGGCTTCTCGCGAAATATGGCGACCAGGCGCGCCCGCTTGCCTCGCTCGGATACAAGCAGGCGTTCCAGTTCTTGCGCGGCGAATTGGATCGCCAGACGGCGCTCGCCGCGGCCCAGCAAGCGCATCGTAACTATGCCAAGCGCCAGATCACGTGGTTCCGGCGAGAGCCGGATGTGCATTGGCTGCCCGGCTTCGGCGACGACCCCTCCATCCAAGCCGAAGGCATGGCAATCGTCTCTCGGCAAATCTAAGAGAGTCCGTGCGCGCGGGTGGAGCGCCGGGCGTCCCCACACGAGCATGTTATTGTCAATTGCATGTTCCGCCGTTTGCTGCCGATCGCGCTCGTGCTCGCTGCGACGCTCTGCTTTGCGCGAGACAAAAGCAAAGAGCGCTATCTGCAGCCTGGTCCCATCCATCTCGACAAAGCCGGCCAGAAGTGGGCCGGCAAGACCCTGCGCAAGATGTCGCTCGAAGACAAAGTAGGCCAACTCTTCGCGATCTGGGTGAGAGTGCAATTCCTGAATGACGCCGACCCCATCTTTGTGCAGCTGCGCGACAACATCCGCAAATATCACATTGGATCGGTGGTCATGAGCGTTCCAGTGGATGGCCCCGTCCTGCTGAAGAGCCAACCCGACGTAGCCGCCGAGTTGCTCAACCGGCTGCAAAAATTATCGAAGCTGCCCCTCATAGTCTCCGCCGATTTCGAGCGTGGCGTATCCATGCGTCTGAATGGCACGACCGTCTTTCCCCATGCCATGGCCTTTGGAGCGACCGGCAAAACGGAGAATGCCGAAGCCTTTGGACGCATCACCGCTCTCGAAGCGAGGGCGATTGGAGTCCATTGGAATTTCTTTCCCGATGCGGATGTGAATTCCAATCCTGCCAATCCCATCATCAATACGCGCTCCTTCGGTGAAGACCCGCGGCAGGTGGGCGATTTCGTGGCGGCGTACATCCGGGGCGCTCACCAAGGCGGAATGCTGGTCACGGCAAAACACTTTCCCGGCCACGGCGACACCGCCACCGATTCTCATCTTGGCCTGGCTCATGTCACCGGCGACCGCGCCCGGCTCGACGCCGTGGAGCTGCCTCCGTTCCGGCGCGCGATCGAGGCCGGCGTGGATGCGGTGATGATCGCGCACGTAACCGTTCCCGCTCTCGACGCCGAACCCAACCGCGTCGCCACAACTTCCAAGCCGGTGGTGAGCGGGCTGCTCAAAGAAGAAATGGGATTCAAAGGGATCGTTGTGACCGACGCCCTCGACATGGCAGGCTTGACGCGGCTGTACGCAAGGGATATCGGCCGCGCCGCCGTCGAATCCTTCCAGGCCGGCAATGACATGCTCCTCATTCCACCCGATCTCGGCGCCAGTTACCACGCGGTGCTCGAAGCCGTGCGCAGCGGCGAAATCGACCGGCACCAACTCGATCAATCGGTGCGCAAAATCCTGGAGCTCAAGGCTTCTCTCGGTTTGAACAAGGCGCGGCTGGCGGACCCTGCGCAACTCTCCAGCCGGATTGCACAACCCGAGAATCTAGCCGCTGGCCAGCGCATGGCCGACGAGGGCATTACGCTTGTCCGCGACAACGGCAAAGTGATCCCGCTGCAGTCTCTTGGAACTCCTGAGCCTGCGCTTCCGTATCAACCATTGACAGAGGTGAGCAACCGTCTCGTTGTGGTGATTTTTTCCGACGACCTGCGCACCGACTCCGGACGCATGCTCGAACGCCAGATTCTAGCCCGTGTGCCTGATGCCCGCGTGATCTACGTCGATGCCCGCGCGGCTGCCGGCATGAAGCCTGCCGTTGTCGAAGCCGTCGATGCGGCCGAGCAGGAAATCGCCGCGGTCTATGTGATTCCGACCGCCGGCAAGGCCATGCGTGCACCGGGTGGAGGTTTGACGAATACCGTTGCCGTGGACGACGCCACCGGTTCTCTGCTCACCGCGATTCTCGACCGTGCCGCCGATCGCACCGTCGTACTCGCGATGGGCAATCCTTATGTGGTCGAGGATTTCCCCGCGATTCAGAATTATTTGTGCGCGTTCTCCAATGCCAGCGTGTCGGAAACGGCGGCCGTTAAGGCGATCTTCGGCGAGATCCCCATCGGCGGTCATCTGCCGGTTACCATTCCCGGCATCGCATCCCGAGGCCAGGGCATCGAACGCCCCGCTCGGCCCATTTCGGCTCAACCCAGCTCAGGAGGTTCCTCCCGTGTTCAACCCTAGACGATTCGACCATAAGCTGTTCAGCCGTAAACTGATCGCAAACCTGGCTCTGGGCGCGTTGTTTGCCGCTCTCTGCGTTCTCCCCGCCTGTAGCATCAATACGAACAAAGGTGACAAGGATGGCGAGAAGCACGTTGACATCAAGTCTCCCATGGGAGATCTGCACGTCAGCGAGCAAGCCGATATCCGTGACGCTGGCCTGACCCTCTATCCCGGCGCCAAGCCCGCCCCCAAAGACGACAGCGACGACAAGAAGAGCGCCAACGTGAACCTTTCGATCCCCGGGTTCTCGTTGAAAGTGGTGGCCGCCGAGTTTCTCTCCGACGACGCTCCCGAAAAACTCATCGCCTACTACGACAAAGAGCTGCAGAAATATGGCAAGCCCATCCAGTGCAAGGGCCCCTGGAGCGGCGGTCATGTAGAAAGTTCACCGGGCAAGGAGGAAGGCTCCAAGCCTGTCTCGTGCGGCAGCAGTGGCAGCGGAGACTCGGTGGAGTTGAAGGTTGGAACCGAGGGGAACCAGCACGTCGTCGCCGTGAAGCCCAACCAACGAGGAACCCGCTTTGCCCTGGTTTATGTGCGCATGCACACGGGCAAGGACGATACGATCTGATCGGTGGGGAGCCGGGCGTCTCCGCCCGGCCGCCAAACAGAAGCCGCCTTGCTCTCCGCTTCGTTGTGCGCTAGCTTCAAAGACGTGGAGCACGCTTGCCAACAGTGCGGGACCACGGTCGAAGACGGCCGGCCGTTCTGTCCGCAATGCCGCGCTCCTCAAATCCACGTCCAGGTTGCGACTCCGGACGCCGAAATTGCGGCGGGCCCGCCCGCGCAGGACGACTTTTCCCCAGAGAGTCCCGTAGAGACAACGCTTCCCTCGTCTCCGGCACGGCAAGCCGCCTTCGGCAGCACCATGGACAAAAACGTTGCGGTTCGTGCCGCGCTCAAGGCCGGGGCCCTCGGCGTTTTCATCAGTATGATCCTTCCATTTGTCGCCATCGTTTTGACTGGGGCCCTGGCTGTCTTTTTCTACCGTCGCGAAAATGGTTTCACACTTCCTGCCGCCCTAGGATCGCGTCTGGGAGGAGCGGCGGGAGTCGTTACCTTTGCTATCTCCGCGCTGATGCTTACTATCAGGATCTTTGTTTTCCATGGTCAGCAGCGATACATCGATTCGCTTATGCAAATTGCTCGCGCGCTCGGAATCAACGCCGCAGACCCTGACTTTCAAGCCGGCATCCACAACCTGTTTACCCCAGCGGGCCTAGCGATGACCTTCTTTTCTTGGATGCTGATCACGCTGGTGCTCGCCTCGGTAGGCGGTGCGCTGGCCTCCACGTTTCTGCGACGCCGCAACACCCGGATGTAGCTTCGCTCGCAATCGGCGCGGGTTTCAGACCCGCCCTTGCTCTCATCTTTCCGCGCGCGTATGATGCAGCGTTTATGAATACACTCGCGTCCGGGAGTCCGCCCGTTGCACTCCGCCAGAAAGCGCAGCTGATGTCCGCCTCCGAGGTGGAGCGCACCTTGATCCGCCTGGCGCATGAGATTCTTGAGAAGAACAATGGCCTCGAAGCTCTGGCCCTGGTCGGCATCCGCCGCCGGGGAGTACCGCTGGCGGAGCGGCTGGCGAAAATCATTCAGCGCATCGAAAAAAAGCCGGTACCGCTCGGCACCCTCGACATTACCCTCTATCGCGACGATCTTTCCACCCTTGACATCAAGCCGGTAGTGCAGAAAAGCGAGATGGAAATTCCCATCACGGGGAAGTCGGTGGTGCTGGTCGACGACGTGCTCTATACCGGCCGCACCACTCGCGCCGCCATGGATGCGCTCTTCCACGCGGGCCGCCCCAAACGCCTGCAGTTGTGCGTATTAATCGATCGCGGCCATCGCGAGTTGCCGATTGAGGCCGCTTTCATCGGGCGCACGGTGCAGACCACGGAAAATGAGATCATCGAGGTCAAACTTCGCGAGGTCGACGACGCGGAGAAAGTTTTACTGATGGAGAAATAAATATTTAGACGGGAATGCTCTCATCACGGTCTTGGAAGGGCACTTCACGGGCTGCGGAAGAACTCCGATTTTGACTTTGTTTTGAAGGGGCGCGGCTTCAGCCGCGCCGTAAGTATCACAAAATCAATGCCGGCTTTAGCCGCTGAGGGATGCTGCGGCCCGCATCGCGACTTTAGCCTGTAAGGCCGTGCCGACTGGAGTTCGATAGGGGGCTTTAGCCCCTGACGGTGGCGCACCAGATTTCGACAAAAAACTATGAGACTAGTTGAACTATGAATGCAGCGCGGGGTTCCCTGCTCGGCATCGAGCACCTGGAAGCAGCCGAGATCTTGCGGCTCTTGAAGTTTGCCCGGCGCATGAACCCGGACAAACCGCGCCCCCTGCTCAAGGGCAAGCGCGTATTTTTGCTTTTCTACGAGGCCTCCACCAGGACACGGAGTTCGTTTGAAGTCGCCGCCAAGTCGCTGGGCGCTCACACCGTCCTCATCCAGGCGGTTGGTTCGAGTATTGAGAAGGGCGAATCGCTGCTCGATACTGGGTACACGGTGCGCGCCGTCGGCGCCGATATCATCGTCATCCGCCATCCCAACGCCGGCGCGCCCTACGTAATGGCGCAGCACCTCGACGTGCCCGTCATTAACGCCGGCGATGGACTGCACGAGCACCCCTCGCAGGCCCTGCTCGATGCCTACACCATTCTGCGCAGTAAAAAAACATTCAAAGGTTTGCAGGTCGCGATTGTCGGTGACATCTTTCACAGCCGCGTGGCGCGGTCGGCGTGCCACCTCTTAAGTAAATTCGGCGTCAAGATTATTCTTTGCGGTCCGCCCGAACTGGTGCCCGAGATTGCCGCCACCATCGCGCCCGGCGTGCGCGTGACCCGCCACGTCGAAGACGCCCTGCACGGCACCGATGTGGTCATGCTGCTGCGCGTGCAGAAAGAGCGCCTCGCCGGGCTGAAGATCGACCTCCCGGAATATATTGCGCGCTACCAGATGACCCCGGCCCGTTTGAAGATGGCCAAGAAGGATGCCATCGTGATGCATCCCGGCCCCATCATTCGTGGCCTGGAGTTGACCAGCGAAGTTGCCGACGGCTCCCAGGCGCACATCCTGGATGAAGTGCGCAACGGCGTGCCCACGCGCATGGCAATTCTGGCCCGGGCAGTGGGAAAGATGCGATGAAATTCGATTCACCACGGAGTCACAGAGGACCGAGAAAATCAAACTCGATAAACCATTGACTTGGTTTTCTCCGTGCCTCCGTGCCTCCGTGGTGAAAAATGTCTTCGAACACGAAGGATTGACGTGACTTCACACTCCACAAGTAGTTTGCTGATCAAAGGCGGCCACCTCATTGACCCGGCGGCTCGCATCGACGCGCCCATGGACGTGCTGCTCAAAGATGGCCGCGTCGCTGAAGTTGCTCCTCCCTACAAGATCAAGGGTGCCGCGGCCGAAAACGCTGACCGATTCGACGCCCGCGGACTTATCGTGGCGCCGGGCTTCATCGATCTGCACGTACACCTGCGCGAACCCGGCCAGGCGCACAAGGAAACAATCGCGACCGGCACGGCCGCGGCGGCCGCGGGCGGATTCACTTCCGTCTGCACCATGCCCAACACGGTTCCCGTGGTCGATTCCGTGGAGTGGATCGAGTGGCTGCGTCAGCCCGAGCGCGGCGCCGTCGTCAATGTGTTTGGCGTTGCCGCCGCGACGCGCGCCAGCAAAGGCGCCACCCTCACCGACTTCCGCGCGCTGCACACTGCCGGAGCCATCGCGGTTTCCGACGATGGCAAGCCGATCCTCGATGACGGCCTCATGCGCGAGGCGCTGGTTCTGGGCGGTGAGTTGAATTTTCCGGTCGTGCAACACGCCGAAGACACGCGCATGACCGAGAATTGTCCGATGCACGCGGGCGCGCGTTCCTTCCGCCTCGGACTGCGCGGCATGACCGCGGCTGCCGAAGCTTCGATCGTCGAGCGTGACGTCCAGCTCGCGATGCAAATCCCCAACGCTCGCCTGCACGTCGCGCATCTTTCCACCGCCGACGCCCTCAAGAGCGTGCGCCGGGGCAAGCGCGCCAAAGCGCGTGTCACCTTCGAAGTTACGCCGCACCATTTCACGCTGACCGACGAGGACATGTGTGACTATGACAGCAACTACAAGATGAATCCCCCGCTCCGCTCGGTCTCGGACCGCGAAGCCATCCTGGTCGCGCTCGCCGACGGTACGGTGGATGCCATCGCCACCGACCATGCTCCCCACGCCGCTCACGAAAAAGAGATGGAATTCGAGCGCGCCGCCTTCGGCATCACCGGACTGGAAACCGCGCTCGCGTTGGCGATCACCCGCCTGCATCGTGGCAAGCGGATTCCGCTTGCCCGCATCGTGGAACTCTTCACCGCCGGTCCCGCTCGCTGTTTCGATCTTCGCGGTCGCGGGTCGCTGGTCCGCGGCGCGTTCGCCGACGTCACTGTCTTGGATCCGAACAAAAAGTGGACCTTCGACGCCGCCAAGTCACGCTCGAAATCGAGGAACACGCCCTTCGATGGATGGCAGCTGACGGGAAAGGTAGTCGCGACCATTGTCGGCGGGAAGATTGTGTACTCCGCTTGAATCAGTGTGGGGACGGGCGACCTCGCCCGTCCAAGCCGAGCGGAGCTCGGCCGCTACAACTCCTCCAGTGCTACAATCCCCGGCCATGAAGCGCGCACTGCTTCTCTTCCTGCTGCTTCCATTTCTGGCGGCGCAGACCCCGACGGAAGTCGAGGTCACCGCCGAACCTTCGCACCACCTCGCCCTTGAAAACGAGTACGTTCGCGTCTTTAAGGTCGAGGTTGCTCCACACCGTTCGACGCTCATGCATCGCCATCGCCACGACTACCTCTACGTCACGCTCGGTGACGCTCACATCTCCAACGAAGTCGAGGGCAAGCCACCCGTGGACGTCAAACTCGCCGACGGAGATACCCGGTTTGCGGCGGGAAACTTTGCCCACGTCGCCAGGAATCTCTCCCGCCAACCCTTTCGCAACGTAACGATTGAGTTGCTGCAGGATGAGAAATGGCGGCAGATGCCCTCACATTGGCCCGAGGAAAGTGGCGAAAAGACTTTTGCGGGCGGCCGCATCAAAATCCTTTTCGTGAAAGATGGAGTGCGCGTGTCCGAAGTCAACCTCGAACCGGGCGCGGTCGTGCCCAGCCACCGTCACGACGGTCCGTATCTGCTGGTCGCGATCACCGATCTCGATCTGCGCAGCGACGTAGAAGGAATGGGCCCGATGCCAGGAAAATTCCAGTCCGGCGATGTCAAATGGCTGCCCGGAGGCTACACCCACACGCTGACGAATGTGGGGAAGAGCTCGTCAAGATTCGTGACGGTGGAATTCTAGAAAGCTCGTGTAGGAAGCTCGTGTGGGGACGGGCGCCCTCGCCCGTCCAAGCCGAGCGCACCGGGGCCCCCGTCAAGCCCGGTGTTGGCTTGGCGGGGTGGAGCAGCTCGGCAGCTCTCGGTGGTCACAGCAACGTCTTATCGGCTACGCGCTCTTAATCAGCGGATTCCCCGGAGATACTAGGCCCACACGATTCAGTTTGGCGGTTAGGCGGTCTTTGTCGCCTGCAGCGGATGCGGCGGCAAGGCGCTTGCGCAGCTTGGCGATTTTTTCTGCGCGAGTGCGGCGCCGGCGAATTTCCGGACGACGGCTGGGTGCGGACATGAGTTCTCCTTGGTGTTCGGTGACTGAGGTTCGTGAAATGACTGCGTGAAAGCACGAGCCGGAGATACGGTCAGCACCGTGGACTCGTCTCGAGCTTCAATTATAGGGTTGATCGGCAGGACTGGCAAAGAGGACCGAATCCCAAGGTCACATTGCCGCGCCACGTTGTCCGAAGAATGGTGTGAGTCCCGGAGAATCCCGCTTGCGCTCCCAGCCAACCTTGCTATAATCCTGCAATGTTTGCGGACAGTCCGAGAACCGTGCTGGTCCTGTCCCAGGAAGCGGTGAACGGAGTGCGAGGCAGAGCCCCAGCCTGTGCTTCTTCGCCCCCGCGGGAACGGATATCCCATGGCTGAAGAACCGGGCGCCGGAAGAAGAACAGCCTGGCTGCTGGGCAGCGGCCTGCTGCTGGGGCTGGTAGCCGCCTTCGCCGGCCACAAGACCGTGAGCTACACTTCGACCGACGCATTCTGCGCGCAGGCCTGCCATTCCCACCCGCACGCCACCACGTTCTGGATTCAGTCCGCGCACTACTCCAACCCCCAAGGCGTCGTCGTCCACTGCACAGACTGCCACCTGCCCCCGGGCGGGGTGCGGTATCTTACGGAAAAAGCCCGGCTGGGCGGCCACGATGCCTACTCCCAGTTATTTCGCACCATCTCCAAAATCGATTGGGCGCGCGAGCGCAAGCTCGACCGCGCCGTGACCTTTACCTACGATGCGGGCTGCATCCATTGTCACAGCAACCTGTTCACCGAGGGGCTCTCCAAAGTCGAGGGCACTCTCCCTTCGGGCGACCAGCAAACCGACACCCAACAAGTTCGGGACATGAGAATCGTCGCGCGCAGAATGGAAGCGCACCTCTACTACCAGCGCAATCGGGAAAAGTTGCACTGCGTCAACTGCCACCTGTTCTCCGGACATCTCATGGAGAAGAAGATGGCACCCGTGGCTTCCGCTGCGGTCGAGGATTCCCGGTTTCCACTCGCCGCCACAGGCTTTCGCGATTACACCGAAGCCGTCCCCGGATCGACGGTCAAGTTCCACATGATCGCCGTGCCGGGTGGAACGCTCGCGGCCGGCAGCCCGGAACTGGGCGCGTGCCGCATGCAAGACGCCGGGCCGGTCCATGCGGTGAACGTCGCCCCGTTCTGGATGACACAGGCCACAGTCAGCAGCCACGACCTCGAATTGTTTTCCGCCCAGCGCAAGTCGAAGGAGAAGCCAGGCGCGGTGACTGCGCAGCTCGCCGACGCCTACACGCAATGGTTGGCGCAGGCAACGGGGAAGAAATATCGTCTCCCGACAGAAGCCGAGTTGGAGTATGCCTGTGTTGCCGGCGGCACCATGCCCGCCTGGAACCGGTTCGAGAGCCGAGCCGACTCCCCTGTTTCCGGTCTGGCCTTGGTCAACGACTGGGGCTTCTTCGATCTTTCCGGCGGCACACCCGAGCTTTGGCTGGGCGGGACGCGAGCCGGCGCCAGCTTCCGGGTGGTAAGGGAAGCAGACGAGAAACCGGCAACCCGCGCCGCCATGCAGCCCTAAGGAGTTCGGACCCATAATGACGAACGACGCACGCGATCGCGATCTGGGCATGAACCGCGCCATTACCCGCCGCGATTTCCTGAACGGAGTCGCCATCGGGATCGGCGGCCTGGCGCTCGGTTCAACTCTGACCGCGTGTGGGCGGCTCGGTGCCTCGGATTCCAATCCCAATGCGGCGCAGGATCACGCCGGTTACAATCCGCCGGCGGGAACCGGGATGCGTGGCGATAACGCCGGTTCGTTCGAAGCCGCGCACGGCTTGCGCGACGGATCTTTTTGGCAAACCGCCGGCAAGGCCACCCCCACCGATGGCACTTACGATCTCATCGTCGTGGGTGCGGGTATCTCCGGACTTGCGGCGGCGCACTTCTTCCGCAAGCAGGCCGGCACCAAGGCGCGCATCCTGATTCTCGAAGCCCACGACGACTTCGGCGGGCACGCCGCCCAGAAACAGCTCCACTCGGGCAACCGGCTGTTACTAAGTTACGGCGCCCAGTCGATTGAGAGCCCCTCGCTCTACAGCGCCGAGGCAAAGGGTTTGCTGGCCGACATGGGCGTTGACGTGCAAAAGTTCTACCGCTACTACGACCGGAACCTCTTTTCTTCGCTGAAGCTCGGAAGCGGCATGTTCTTCGACCGCGAGACCTTCGGAGAGGATCGTTTGGTGGCAGGCTTCGGCAAGATTCCTCACCGGGAATTTTTTGCCAAGGCTCCCCTCTCCGACGCGGCGCGCCGCGACATCGTCCGCCTCTACACCGAGAAGGTGGACTACCTGCCCGGCCTCACCCTGGAGCAGAAGAAAGCCGTCCTCGACAAAATCAGCTACGCCGATTTTCTGACCAAGATTGCCAAGTGCACTCCCGAGGTGGTCCCCGTCTTCCAGACCCGCAGCCACGATCTCTACGGGGTGGGCATCGACGCCATCTCCGCTTTCGCGCTCCACGATGAAGGCGATGACTATGGCTATGGTTATCCTGGCCTCGATGCCATGCTGGGACCCTCCGGCGATCGTGGGCCACACAAGCCCGATCCTTACATCTTTCATTTTCCGGATGGCAATGCTTCGGTTGCCCGCCTGCTGGTACGGTCCTTCATTCCCGAAGCCATTCCGGGAAACACCATGGAAGACGTAGTGCTGGCCCCAGCCGACTACAGCCGGCTCGATCGCGCTTCCTCTCCCGTCCGGATTCGTTTGAACAGTACGGTCGTAGGAGTGCGCCACGACGGCGACCCCGGGTCGGCGAGTAACGTGCAGGTCACCTACACCCGCGATCGGCAAATGTTTCAAGTACGCGGCCGCAGCGTGGTGCTGGCCTGCTACAACAGTATGGTTCCCTACGTTTGCCCCGAACTTCCCGCCAAGCAGAAGGAAGCCCTGGCCTACGGCGTAAGGACGCCGCTGGTGTACTCGCACACTGCCATTCGCAATTGGACCTCGTTCCAAAAGCTGGGCGTGTTTCAGATCGCGGCCCCGGGATGCTATCACCCTTACGCCGCAATCGACTTTCCGGTCAGCATCGGGGATTACAAATATCCCAGCCGGCCGGAAGAGCCGATGGTGGTGTTCATGGTGCGCACGCCCTGCCAGCCCGGCCTGTCGCAACGCGAGCAGCATCGCGTGGGGCATGTGGAACTGTACGACACACCCTTTGAGGTTTTCGAGCGCAAGATCCGCGACCAACTCGCGCGCATGTTAGGCCCGGGAGGCTTTGATCCAGCCCAGGATATCGAGGGCATCACGATTGGCCGCTGGGCTCACGGCTACGCCTACGGATATAACTCCCTGTTCGATCCCGACTTCGCCGAGGGGGAAGCGCCGAATGAGGTCGGACGAAAACCGTTTGGGCGCATCGCGATTGCCAACTCTGATGCCGGCGCCATCGCCTACATGGATACCGCCATCAACGAGGCCTATCGCGCCGTGCAAGAACTCTCTCACTTCCGGGATGCCTAGCACCGCGTGGTGTAACTGAGATTCGTATCAGGGTATGCCTTCAGGCATACCGCATGTCCTGAGTTAAGAAAGCGCCTTTAGGCGCTGACTGCCGACGATTGGAGGAAACAAAAATGAACGTCAAGCGAGTTCTTACTGCCGCCATTCTCACCGTGATGATTCTGGCGCCGGCCGCCTGGCCACAAGTAAAACCCACCAGCCATCGCGATGCCGCGGTCGCGGAAAAGTGGATCGCCGCCTGGAATTCCCACGATCCGGACAAAATGCTCCCAGTGTTCACGGACGATGTTTTCTACGAGGACGTGGCCTACGGCGAGGTAAGTCACGGCCACGCTGAATTCCGGAAGTTCGCAGCCGACGAGTTTGAAGCTGTTCCCGATCTCGAACTCAAGTTAGTGCGCGCGTCCGTTCACAACGGCCACGGCACCATCGAATGGTCGTTTAGCGGTACCGACAAGGGGATATACAAAACCGGAAAGAAGTTTACGGTCCGAGGCGTGAGCGTGATCGACGTGCGCGACGGCAAGATTGCGCGCAGCCTCGATTTCTACGACTCAGGTACAATCATGCGCCAAGTCGGAGTGCTGCCGGCCCAGTAACTGATGCTAAATGGCGAATGAATTGTCATCCTGAGCGAAGCGAAGGACCTATGGATCTGACCACGCGGAATGCATAGGTCCTTCGCTGCGCTCAGGGTGACAGGATTTTAACCAATTGAAGGACCCCTTATGACAAAGGACACGACCATCGAAAACCGAGACTCCGCCCAGCTCGAAGCCCTCGGCTACGACTCCAAATTTGACCGCTCCATGAGCTTGTGGGCGAACTTCGCCCTTGGCTTTACCTACTTATCGCCGGTCGTGGGAGTGTACACGCTCTTCGCCATCGCCTTGGCCGCTGGCGGCCCAGCCATGTTCTGGACCTACTTGTTTGTCGGAATCGGACAACTGTTCGTGGCCATGGTATTTGGAGAGATCGTTTCCCAGTTTCCCATTGCCGGGGGCCTCTATCCATGGGCTCGGCGGCTGGTGGGAAAGCGATGGGCGTGGATGGCGGGCTGGGTCTACCTGTGGGCCTTGTGCAGCACCATCGCTGGGGTTGCCGTCGGAGGAGCGCCCTACGTGGCTCAGCTTCTTGGCCTGAAGGTGAGCCAAGCCGGAGAAGTTGCGATCGCTATCGTCATGATTGTCGGCACGACCGCGCTGAACGTCAGTGGCACGAAGCTTCTGGCGCGGGTTGCCATGTTCGGATTCATTTGTGAGCTGGTGGGCGCGATCGTGGTGGGAGGCTATCTGCTGATCGTAGCCCGGCACCAGAGCTTCGGAGTCCTCTTCCAAAGCTTTGGCCTCGGCAACGGACACTATTTCCCCGCCTTCGTGGCGTCGAGCGTAGCCGCCATGTGGTGTTATTACGGCTTTGAAGCTTGTGGCGACGTCGCCGAAGAAACTCCCGACGCCAGCCGTGCCATTCCCAAGGCGATGCGCAGGACCATTTATATCGGCGGCTTTGCCGCCATGTTGGTTTGCCTGGCTTTCGTCCTGGCCGTGCCCGATCTGAACGCCGTGTTCTCTGGGAAGGATACCGACCCGGTGGTGACCATTCTGAACACCGCTATGGGCCCGATCGGGTTGCGGGCGGTCATCGCGGTGGTCATGGTTTCATTCCTTTCCTGCCTCATCAGTCTGGAGGCTGCCACCAGCCGCCTGTTGTTCAGCTACGGCCGCGACCGCATGATCTTTGGCAGTCATTGGCTCAGCACGCTTTCCGAACGCACGCGAGTTCCCGTGAATGCCTTGCTGTTTGCCGGAATTGTGCCGGCCTTCATTGCGATCGCAGGTTTGTTCCTCAAGAAAATGATAGAGACGATCGTCGTATCCAGCGCCGCCGGTATCTACGTCGCCTTCCAGATGATTGTCCTCGCGGCTCTGATCGCGCGCGCCAAGGGCTGGAAACCACGCGGCGCGTTTCGCCTGGGCGTCTGGGCGTGGCCGGTCAATCTGGCGGCACTCACCTATGGCGTCCTGGCTATCGTCAACATGACTTGGCCGCGTTCTCCCCAGGACCCCTGGTATGACAACTACGGAATGATCGTAGTTTGGCTGGCGGTAATCGCGATCGGTCTGTTTTACGCCGTCCTGTTCCGGCCCTACGAACACGGCGATGCCCCGGCCGGCGATGCTCACCGGGTTTGACATCGGCATTCACCTCGATCCAAGCTGCTGGTGGAGAGCCGGGCGCATGCTTTTCTAGAAAAGCGCAAGCCCGTCTGGAAAGACAAGCAGCGCCGTGGTTGGCTCGTTCTGATGGTTCCTTCCTGGATGGTCCTGGTGCTGACAAGCCCATTGGCCCGCGATTTTACAAATTGGTGACACACGCCCGCGCCGCGGGTCATAAAATTCTTTTGTCTTCCCCGTCATGCCACGGGGGAAAACCGATCCCCAAGGAACAGGATCGCATTGACCTTGCGGCCACATCGTCTTCTAGGAGAGAAGGATATGAACACCTTCAGACGTTGCAGATGTCTTGGTTCGATTGGTCTCGCCCTCGCATTGCTGCCAGCTCTCGCGGCTGCCAGCTCGTTCATCGGGCCGCTTACTGTGACGCCAGGTCCATCGACGGTTCCCGCAAACGGGGATGTGAATCCCTATGGCGTTGCCGTCGTGCCCCGCACTTCCGGAAAGCTGGTGCAGGGCCACGTCCTGGTCAGCAACTTCAACAACGGCCAGAATCTGCAGGGAACGGGGACCACCATCGTGGACGTAGCACCCAACGGCACACTCAGCGTTTTCGCCCAGATTAGCGCCGCGAACCTGCCCGGCCGGTGCCCCGGCGGAATTGGCCTGACCACGGCTTTGTCCGTGCTGCGCAATGGTTGGGTGATCGTGGGCAGCCTCCCCACCACAGACGGCACTTCGGCCACCGCCAAGGCTGGCTGCCTGCTGGTTCTGAACAACCACGGCACGGTCGTGGAAACCTTCTCGGGAACCCGATTCGGCGCTCGCATCAACGGACCCTGGGATATGACCGCACTCGATCACGGAGACTTTGCCGAACTATTCGTCACCAACGTCCTGAACGGCACCGTGGCCGCCAACGGCAATGTGGTTAAAAGAGGGACCGTACTACGAATTGTACTGGCCGTCCCTGAAGACGAGGCGGGTGATTCAGGAGGAAGCATGCCGCGTGAACTCCTGCGTACCACCATCGGCTCCGGTTTCTCAGAGCGCACCGATCCTGCTGCCCTGGTCCTTGGCCCGACGGGTATGGGATTGGCGTCCGACGGCACGCTCTATGTAGCCGACACCCTCCTCAACCGCATCGCCGCGATTCCGGGCGCAGTCTTCCGCTTCACCAGCGCCGGGACGGGACACACCGTCTCCATGGGTGGAAACCTGAACCAGCCGCTTGGTGTGGCCATCGCTCCCAATGGCGACATTCTGACGGTCAATGCCGGGGATGGCAACATTGTCGAAACCACCCCTGCTGGCTCCCAGGTCGCGGTTAAGAACATCGATACCAGTGGAGCGGGCGCGGGTACTCTATTCGGTCTCGCGATCACTCCCGACCAGAAAGGCGTCTACTTCGTCGACGACGGCGACAACACGTTGGACCTTCTTCACTAGCAGACTGCGGAAGAGCTCAATTCCGCCGTCGATTTTGGGTGGCGCAGCGGTTTACCGCTGCGATTGATGCATTGGCTTGAAATCGGCTTTGGCCGCTGAGGGCCCGTCCTCGCCCGGGAACGATTCCGGGGCAAGGCGCCATGTCGCGCCGGAATCTCCGAGACGGTGAGCGAGTTCCGTTCACCGTCTGTTTTCCAATTCGCCTGACCGCCGAATGTTCCGGCGTGGAGGGCGAAGGATACCGTTCGGGGCCCTATTTCGCTGTCTGACCTGATGGCCCGGACCCTTCTGCCGCCTTCAACCCACGAAACAATCGCTAGAGGAACAGGTCATAGTGACCTTTGCGTTGTTCGCCGACAAGATCAGTCCGCCGATCGATGGCGTCTCCACCACATTCACGCAAGAGGCTCACGTTACTGCACCGTAAAAAGAAGAGAGCAGGTGAGAGCCTGCTCTCTCTGGCGACTTCTGATGCGGCCACTTGGGGGAACCTTGCTCACGCATCGTCCTCCCGGGAGTTGGAAAAGGACAGCAGATCGTGCCCCTGGTCCTGTCTGGGCGTGACCGCTGATTACGGTTGTTCGCTCTACGGGCGCACTCTGATCGTGTTCGTAAAGTTGACCTGTATCCCGGGTGCCGTCATCATTGCCCGGATCTGTTTGCCGTGGTCAGCGACCACGCCAACAAAAATTGGTCCGGGTGCGCCGGTGAGCGTGGCAGTGAAGGTGCAGTCAGGATAGAGCGTGTAAGTGCCGGAGTATTCCGCCGCGGCGTTGAGCAACACCCCGTTGACTACCTCGGCTTCGCGGATAAAGGCGTTTCCGTTCCCATCGAGGGTGATCGTCCCGTTGATGGAGACATTCCCGGCCGGGAAGCCCAGGATGTTTCCTTCGTAGGTGTTTCCAAAGCCTGTGTATGCGTAGGTACCCTTGAGCCCGCAATGATTGTCATCTGCGGCCGCAAGCACCGGTACGGCAAGGATCACGCTCAGAGTGATAATTGCTACAGCAACTTGTTTCAAATTTGGCGTTTTCATTTGTTCTCTCCCGTCTTGATTTCAAGGTGCACGCGCCGAGGCAGCAGTGAACCGGGTTGTTGGGCGGTGCAGCTGATGTCGCTGCGATGTTGCTCATCAGCCCACCGCCTCGGTTGAGTTTCCGCTGTGACGTTGTGTCTGTTGAGTGCCTTGGCTCCTCAACGGAGAGCACCAGTTTCACGGCTCTCGGCACGGCGATTCCCCCTCCATGACTACCGACGGGTCAGCGTGATCCGAGGGCGGTGCGGTCGTCGAGAAAGTCAATGACTGTTCTCGAAGATTCGCTTCCATGAAGCCGGCAATCTGCTCTCGTATGACTGCGACAGTCTTCTCCGGTCCCATGGGACCCGTTTTGATCACACCCTTGGCCAACCAGATTGCATCTGACAGCGTCAGGTGCTCAGCGCCCCTGAGATTCACAAAGGTTCTTGGCCCGCGCAGGCTATCCCACAGCCGGCAGCGGCCAGGGCTTTGCTTCTCCTGACTTGCACCCAAGATCAGCACAGGCGCCGGGGTTGGGTGGATGAGAGCAACCGGCACATAGCCGTCGAGAACGATGGCGGCCCGAAATCGGGCATCTTGGTCGAGGGCCAGGAATGCAGTCGTCCCGCCCAAGGAGTGGCCAGCGATCGCAACGCGGGACAGATCCAGCTTGCCTGCGAACCGGTCACCGGTTTTCGCGTTCAGGTGTTCCAGTTCGTTCAGCACGAACTTCAAGTCCTCAATACGCACGGAACCGGCAAACGCCAAGTCGTCGCCGCGCCTGGAGTTTTTGAGATAGCTGCCCAGCTTTGACTTAACCAATCTCCCATCCGGGAATTCAACCGCTGTCGTTTCGTAGGTGTGAGCCAGCGATGTGACGACATAACCCCGGCTCGCGAGGTCTTCAAAAAGATAGGTGTAGTCAGTGAAGGTTCCGGTGTAGCCATGCGTGAAGACAACTATCGGATGGCTACCATCTGCCATATCAGCATCCATGCAGCTGTTAGTAGTGACCTCGGGCAAGTGAACCCCTGCCAGCTGGGAGAGGTAACTCCAGACTTTCGGTGAGGTATAGGGGGCTTGTTTGCAGGCCTCAGTCAGAACGGCGGGATACCAGAAGCGCACCAGCAGCTCCCGTCTCGCGCCGTTGGCCAGAAATGGATCTTCGCGCGTGGAATCAATTAACGGGAGGATCCGCGTGCCTACGGTTGCAGGCCCGGTGGGGATCGGAACGGCCACTCTCCCGGTGCCGGCGAGAGCGGAACGCACGGCTGCCATATTCGGCATCTCTTTTCCCGCTCCTGACAGACTCACCTGCTGGGGACTGTCGCTACTGTCGTCCGCGATAGAAACGCTGGCGCTTCGGTCCTCCGCGTTGGTTGGCGTGAATATCACGGAAATGGTGCAAGACATTCCAGCATCCAGACTGGATGGGCATGTGTTGGTCTGAGCAAAATCGCCCGCATTGGCTCCGGTAATCGTGATGCTTGTTATCCTGAGGGCCCCAGTAGCGGTGTTTGTGAGTGTGGTGGACTGTGGTGAAGTCGAGACATTTAAAAGGACGTGACCAAAATCCATGCTGTTTGGACCAAGCTGCACTATTCCGCTCGAGAGCGTGATAGCCGCGGCCGCAGCCTTGGATCCGTCAGTGATAGAAGTGGCGCTAAGGACAACGGAAGGCGAGGTCGGCATGGTGCTGGGTGCGCTGTAGGTCGTCGGAGTGCCATTCTGGGTCGACGAAGCTGATAGCGACCCACAAGTGGGAGAACAGGCGGCTCCATTCTGTGTAAGAGTCCAGTTCAAAGGCCGGTCCTGCGGGTAATTTGGCACGGAGGCCGTGAACTGCTGCGTGCTCCCGACGGGGATTAGCGCGTCGACCGGCGTCACTGACACGGTAAAGGCAGGAACCATGAGTCCGCCGGAGGCCGATGCCGAGTTCTGCGCCACTGAGATTGCACCGATGGTTACGTACAGGTCGGTCGGCGGAGCGTTGGCGGGCGCCGTGTACATAGTGGGCACGCCGCTCGTCGTTGACGTGGGTGATACCGAACCGCAGGGGGGCGTGTCACAGGAGACGATCCAGGTAACCCCCTTGTTCGTCAAATCGTTGGTGAGGGTGGCCGTAAATTGCTGCGTGCCACCGGGCAGCACCACTATATTTGCCGAGCCCGGTGAAACAGCAACGGTGATTTGAGGAGGAGTTTCTTGAATCGGGGTTGTCACCGAGTTATGACCACATCCGAGAAGGCCAACGGTGACAACGGCAGAAAGTAAACCCGCCCCTGAGATCCTGATCACTGTGTTTAGGCTGCGCATACGTGGCCTCCGAGTGCAGATTTTGCCCACAAGGTAGCGTGTTGAAAATAGACAGCAGCTTGATTTGTCCTTAAATCTTGCCTACCGCCCATCCCATTGAGGACGCATGTGATGTACGTCACTGAAGCTTATTTGAGGCTGGTATATTCTCGTCACGGCAACTGCTCTAGGAGCAGGACAATGCCTAACATCGTCCGCTTCGACTGCTACGAAGTCGATCTCTCTGCCGGACAGCTCTACAAACACGGGATCAAGATCAGTCTCCGCGACAAGTCTTTCCAGGTGTTGGTCACACTGTTGGAACATCCGGGAGAGGTGGTGACGCGCGACGACCTGCGCCGGCAACTCTGGCGGGAAGAGGTGTTCGTCGATTTCGACAATAATCTGAACACTGCGATTGCCCGATTACGCGAGGCGCTAAACGACTCCGCCGAACATCCGCACTACATCGAAACGCTGCCCAAGCGCGGCTACCGCTTTCTGGAGAATGTTTCGAAACCTCCGAAAGCAGCGGAACAGCGGACGGGGAAGAGAGCCCGGATGTTGGTGCTACCTTTCGTCAACATGAGCGGCGAGCCGACCCAGGAGTACTTCAGCGACGCCATCACCGACGAGATCATAACGACGCTGGCGAGCTTGGCGCCGGAGCAGCTTGCTGTGATCGCACGCACCACGGCCATGCATTACAAGGGCAGTCACAAGGATGTGGCCCGGATTGGCCGGGAATTATCCGTGGATTACGTTGTGGAAGGCGGCGTCCGCCGCAGCGATGGTCAGGTAGGCATCAACGTGCAGCTCATCCAGGCGAGAGACCAAACGCATCTGTTTGCAAAAAAATACAATGCCGAGTTGACCGATCTTTTTGATGTGGAGGGCTCAATAGCGCAGGCCATCGCCACGCACGTCGATATCACTCCGCAGTCAGAGAAGGCTCCGTCAGGCTCGGTCAAACCCGCCGCGAGGAAGCCGACGAAGGATCTCGCAGCTTACGACGCCTACATTCGAGGCCGCTACCATCTTTATAGGCATCCAGAGGGGTTGCCAAAAGCAAGAGAGCTTTTTGAGGAGGCGATCACTCGCGATCCGAATTTCGCGCTCGCCTACGACGGGCTCGCCGAAGTTTACTGGTGGATGGGTTTCATGGGCTTCGCCCCACCCAAAGAAGCGTTTTCCGCCGGCGTGTTCCCTGCGCTGCGGGCCATTGAGATCGACAACTCGCTGGCCGAGGCGCACGCCCTGCTCGGCGTATTTCGCAAAGAGCTGGATTACAACTGGCCAGAGGTCCAACGCGAGATGGCGCGCGCGCTAGAGCTGAATCCCGCTTCGCCCCTCTCTCGGTTTCGGAATGCAACCAGCGGCCTGATGCCGCAGGGCCGACTCACGGAAGCCGTGGCCGAACTCGAAACGGTACTCGAGTATGACCCCATGGATCTGAATGTGCGCTCCTGGATTGCGGTGATGCATTGGTTTGGACGCAACTACGACCGCGCCGTTGAGCAACTGCGACTGGTTCTCGAAGTCGACCCGAACTACCCTCTGGGCCACTTGGTGCTCGGACAGACCCGCACCATGGAGCACAAGTTCGAGGAGGCGATCGCGGCCCTCCGCAAAGCAGTCGAGCTTTACGGCGGCGCGCCAATGGTCCTGGGCTGGCTCGGCCTTGCCTTAGCAGAGAGCGGGAACGTCGCCGAGGCGCGGACCTTGTTCGAGCACCTGCGCACCGTCGCCGCCCACGCTTACGTGCCGGCGTCGGACTTTGCCTGGATTCATATCGGCCTCGGGGAAATCGACCAGGCTTTCTCCTGGTTGGAGCGGGCGATTGACGAGCGCGACCCCATGATTGTGCCCATCAAGAGCTATCCGTTCTTGGATCCGCTTCGCAACGACCCAAGGTTTGCTGCATTGCTACACAAAATGAACCTGGGAACCTGAGCAAAGGTCGCGCGCGCCCGGTACTGCTCCGCGCTCGATAGGTGGTGCGTATGTGCGGAAAGGCCCTCATTCTCCCAGCTCTTCTCCTCCTCATCTTGGTAATGTGTGCCCCGTCCCCCGGCCAGGTCGACTACTCGACCGCGACGCTGAAGGGAACCATTTTCGATCCGCAAGAACTTCCGATAACGAATGCCCGCATCATCGTCAGCAACCCGAGCACGGGTTGGAGCAGAGTCGTCGAAGCCGGAGGCGACGGGGTGTACCGCGTTCCGCTCCTTCCCCCGGGCACGTACAAACTGCTAGCGCAGGCAACCGGTTTCGCCACGGCCATCGCCACCGTCTCGGTTTCGGTCGGCCAGATCGTGGACTACGACATCCACCTGAAACTTGGCTCGAAGAGCGAAATCGTGGAAGTCAAAGATGAGACTCCGCTGGTGCAGGTCGAACAGACGCAACAGGCCAACACGATTGGCCAGCGGCAAATCGCCGAACTCCCCAACCTCAGCCACCTTTTCACGGATTCAGTGTTCACTCTGCCCGGAGTCTACAACTCGGAAGCGCCGCGCTCCCAGGTGGCCGGTTTTTCCGGCTTTGTTAGTTCCGGGTTTTCCGTTGGTGGCGGCGGGGGCCGTCATAACCTGGTCACCATTGATGGCGGCGAGAATGACATGGGCGCGGGGGCTTTGCGCAACGCCCACGTGCCCGCAGACTCGGTGCAGGAGTTCCAGGTCAACCGGAGCTCGTTTGCAGCCGAGTTCGGATTCACGGCCGGCACCGCGGTCAATGTTGTCACCCGCAGCGGCAGCAATCAATGGCATGGCAGCGCTCATGGCTTTTTCGGTGACCAGCACACCGATGCCGCCAACTACTTTGCGCTGAAGACCGTCAATCAGGTCTTCGAGCAGAATCTGGCAGCCGGGTTTAACCTCGGGGGGCCGCTGCTCAAAGACAAGCTCTTCTTATTCACCGCTTTCGAGTTCATCAAGATTGACACGCCGCAGTTCCGCAGCTACGCGACCAGTGACGCCGCCCAGGGCATCCGGTCCAATACGGCGCAACAGGAGTATCTGAAAAAGCTCCCGGACTCGCTCGGGAAGATCGCCGTGCAGCTTCAGTCCCTCTTGGATCCCGCCAATTTCCCCAACGCAGCAAACCTGCTGGTCCCCAACAGCGGAGCATTCAATGACTGGAAGAAGTATTACAACTCGGTAACGCGGATTGACTACCAACCTACGGCCAACGACACCCTCACCGGCCGTTTCTCGTTCATGGAAGACGATGGCAGCCGCATGGACGTTCTGGATCCGTCGAACTCGCCCGATGATGCGACCATAGGCTATCAGCGGGATTACACGATCCTGGCCGCCTGGAACCACATCTTCACACCAAAGCTCGTGAACCAGCTTCGGGTGCAGACGGCTCCGAATGACGCCATTTACAGTCCGGTGGTCTCCCCGCATACGGCGTACCTGAGAATCGCTGGACTGGGACAGTTCGGAGGCGAGCACTATCAGCCGTTTTCTGCGCTGGAACGCCGATTTCAATTTGAAGACAGCCTGGCCCTGAGCCGGGGCAAGCACACCTTGAAATTCGGAGCCTCGTACCGGCCGTTCACTTACGACTTAAGAAACGAGTTATGGTTCGCCGGGGAATTTCAGTTCTTAGACGGCGCGATTCCGCTTGTTGGTCTGTTTCCGCCGAATTCCGACGAGTATACGGCGTTGGTGGATTTCAATCTGAGCCAAGGCTGGCCGCCGACCGGCAACCCCGATACCTACCTGACTTCAATGGAGGCATTTGACCTTGGCCTTCCCGTGACGTTCCGGCAGGCATTCGGAAATCCCCAAGTCAGTAATTGGGAGCATTATTTTGGCGCGTATGCGCAGGATTCCTGGAAAGCGTTGCGCAATCTGACAATCGACTTCGGCGGGCGTGTTGATTTCTACGCCGCTGCTTCACCGCTCCTGCGCCAGACTTATTTCTCGCCGCGCCTCGGATCTGCCTGGAGCCCCGGCGATCACAAGACGGTGATTCGCGGCGGCGGCGGCATCTTCGTCGCGCCCGTTCCATTCTTCGTCGGTTACCTCGTCAACCTGGCGGGAGATTCCGGCAAGTACTTGAACCAGGTCGCGACGAACTTCAGCAAAGACGACCAGCGCATACTAACGCTGTGGGGCAAGTTGACGGGATGCAATCCACTGCAGCCCTGGCTATGTGCCAAGCAGCCTCCATTCCCGCAACTGAGGGCCGCGGATCTGGAGTCGGCGGGTCTGCAAATTGGACCAGGCCAACCCAATCGGGTCGTCTTTAACCTGCTGCAGCCCTACAAGAATAACTACTCCATTCAGGCCAGCCTCAGCGTCGAGCGCCAACTCAGCACCAATACGACTTTGGAATTGGCGTACCACATGTCTCACGGCGTGCACATTCAGGTTCCCATTGACACAAACGTCAAGGAAACCGGCGCGATTGATCCGTTTATCGGTCCGCTCTATACGCAAATCCATCCCGACCTGACCGAGTTGGTGTCGTGCTCATCCATCGGAAATTCGATCTACCACGGCTTGATGGCATCGCTGACCCGGCGATTCAGCCACGGCCTGCAGTTCCAGGCAAATTACACCTTTAGCAAGGCGATCGATGACAATATCGACTTTAATAATGACTTCATGCCGTTTCGTCCGACGCGGATGAGGCTCGAGCGCTCGCCCTCCGCTTTTGATATCAGACACAACTTCGTAGCCAACGCCGTTTACACAACTCCGTTCCAAGCGGGCAATAACCTTCTCTCACACATACTGGCCGATTTCACAATCGCGCCAGTATTGTTTGTGAGGAGTGGCATTCCTTTCACAGTCAGAGTGCCGGGAATGCAGAACGGTACGCTGGGAGAATCTCTTTGGGCGCGGCCCTGGCACGCAGGACGCAACACCGGTATTGGCCCCAGTTTCTATTCGTTGGACCTGCGTATTTCCAAGTCGTTCTACTTCAATCGCGACGGGGGGCGAAAAATTGATTTCCTGGTGCAGGGCACGAACATTCTGAATCACACGAATTTTAGCGCGGTGAATGACTCCTTCCCCGCCGACCCAAATCCTTTCCAGGTTGGCAGCCAAACCGTGAACCTCATGGACGGCCCCTACAGCTTTCACGGCATTCGGGGCCTGGACGCTTCTCAACCCTTGGGGTTCAAAGCAGCCTTTGACCCGCGGCATCTGCAATTTGGTTTGAAGCTTATCTTCTAACGTTTTTGGCGATTAGGTACAGGAAAGTTCTAAAATCGTCTTCTAAGGTACATCGTATGTATCGGAAGGTGGGACTGATGATCCGGCGGAAAAGCGGTCAGTAAGGCTGGTCACTCTTCAGACTGACATCCAACCACGTAGGTGAGACCGGTCGAGGGCTTCACGAGTTGTTCATGGGGAACTCATTAAACTGAATAAAGACAGTGCCCCGAAATTGCAGTATGGAAACTAGTTGTGGCAGCCGGACCTGTAAGCCGAATTCTTCCCGGCCATTTCTCACAACTTATAGATGAATCGGGACTTAACGTGCAAGGCCATCATGGAGCAGAGGATAGCTGGAGTCTCCAAAATCTCGCTAATTCCTTGTCGTCTTCTTCGACCCACACAGACTGGCCGCTAAATGGCCGCTACGCGACAAGGAGTGCAGGATTTCGTCGGCGAACCCGGGGTGGAACATAACCTCAAGATTTTCGGCATCAGGATGTTCAAGAAGCCCTCTTGAAGCAGACGCACTAGACTCTTCACCGCTGGCTATTAGACACTCTGTTCCAGCGGTCTCCCTCCCCGGATTACGAGCGGGACTAACAATTCCTGACGGCGCCAGCGTCATGCGTTGGCGCCATCTCTGCATTGCGTCTTTGACGCCCGGTTTTCTTTCGGAACACTCAACTGTTTTGCGTTGCAAAGGGCCATTGTCTTTTCGCACGCGCACGAAGGAAATAGAGCCCTACTCCGACACCAAGCGTTGCAACTCCGATTGCGACCATCTTCCAACCGGTGGAGACCAGCACCAGCAGCCAGAGAATCGCGGCCGCAATGCTAGGCAAGGGATAAAACCACATCTGAAATGGTCTCTGGATGTCTTTCCGGTACCTACGCACCAAGGTGACCGCCAGAATTTGCGCCAAGAACAGAATGATGACCTGGATCACCATTAAAACTTGAATGATGTTTTCCAGGTTGAAGAAGCAAAAGAATGCGGAGAGAGTACCGAGCGTCAAGATGGAGACAGTTGGAAAGTGCCCTTTCGGATGAAGCCTGGCGAAGACTCTAAAGAATTGGCCTTCCACCGCAGCCGCGTAGGGAATGCGACTCAGTCCGAGCATGAGTGCGAAGATCGACGCGAAAGCCGCACCCAAGATGAGCACGGTGATCACTTGTGCTGCCCAGTGACCGTAAATCAACTCCATGAAATCGGAAACTACGTGCTGGGATGCGGCGGCAGCCCGCCACGGCACAACGCCGATGATGGACACCGTCATGAAGAAGTAGAGGATCGCAACCACGATGATGGACAGAATCACGGCTCGCGGGATATTTCGGCTGGGTTCTTTCACCTCCGCGCCGAGATAGCAAACGTTGTTGTATCCGCCGTAACCGTAGATCGCGATCAGGCTTGCCGATCCTAATCCAAGAATGAATGGCCGTGTGATGCTGAATGCGTGAGGCGGAAAATCGGTGAGCAACGAAAGCTTCAGCTTGAATACACCGGACACGATCACCCAGACGATGGTGCTTAGTACGACGAGCATGAGCCAGAACGAAAGATGGCCTACCGTCTTTATGTCCCGGTAAACCATCGCCGTCACCAGCGCCACAACCATGATTGCGACGCCCACCGTTTCCATGTGCGACAGGGAGGGAAAGAAGTAGCGAAGATATTCTGCGAAGCCGACCCCACCGGTGGCCGCGGAGAGCGGAGCAGTGAAAAGGATCATCCACACAAACAGAAAACCCATCAACTGCCCCATGCGCTTGGGGTTGTAAGCCTCACGGAGATAAACGTAAGAACCGCCCGCCCCGGGCATGGCTGCGCCCAATTCCGCCCAGACTAGTCCGTCGCAAACGGCAAGTACGGCGCCGACGAGCCACCCCAGCAGGGCTTGCGGTCCGTTCATGGCTGAAATCAGGAAGGGGATGGTGATGAACGGACCAATTCCAACCATCTCAACCACGTTAGCCGCTATGGCTTCCTTCAGGCCGAGGCCGCGAATCAGGCCCGCCGCTTGAACCGAGGGCTCCGTTGATCCTTGTCCAGTTGCCACCCGTTCCTCCAATCAAGTTCCGGATTGATATGTTGTAAGCGAGCCCCCGTCAAGCGACGCACCAGAATCGACTACGTCAAGTAATTCAGATAAGGCTGATGCGCGCGCAGATATTCCGAACCGAGTTCTTTTGCCAACTGAGTGTCGTCGACCAGCGGATTGGCCGCCAGTGCTTCGATGGCGATCTTCGACGAACATTCGAGTGCGGCTTTCGCAGTAAGCCGTTCGTATTCCTTCACCCCTAGCAGGAGTGATCTCACTTGCGACGGTATTGCGCCCACCGCAAGTGGTTTGGCGCCATTCGCGTCAATCACACACGGTACTTCCACGGAGTCGCGCAAGCCGAGTTCGTCGATCGCACCGTTGTTGGCGACATCGATCGGAAATACCGCAGCACGGTTGGTTGCGATGGCGCACATCACATCCACCGCGATACGCTCGTATCCCGCAGCCTTTTCGTACAGTTCCTTCCGTGCTGTCTGGAGTTTCTCTTCGTTGACGTCAGCGCCAGTCTCCAACTGAAAGTACGTGGCGTTACGGGTGGCGAGAAAACTGTCGTAAGCTGCGACAACCTTACCTCCGTCGGCGGCCCCTGCAGCCACTTCCCGGAATAATTGCTGCTCCTGTTGCGCCACCATCTGCCCACGAGTCTGTGAAGCCTTTCTAAGCTTTTCGACAGCCTCCGCCGCATTCAAGTAGAAGTAGACGTACTCCGTTGGCAGGAGTCTCAGGTTCCGGAGATAGTCGGGTTTAAATAAGGGGACGTGATAGGCGTGAGCAAGCTGCTCTGGAGAATCAAATAATGGCTGCAGCAGGTCCCTGCCATCTACCTGGACTGACCTCACCCATCCCAGATGATTGAGTCCTAGATAATCAAAGAAGGCCTGTCGGCTCGGGACCTTCAACAAAGCCGCCAACGACTCGAAGAGTTCGCGGGGCGTGTCACAGACGCCTAGGGTGCGTTGCACACCCGCTTCGAGCAACGCTTGGAGGACGACCCCAACCGGGTTGGAGAAATTGAGGAGCCATGCACGAGGTGCGATTCGCTCTGCCAACTGCGCGTACTGCAAAACAATCGGGATAGTGCGCAACGCCATGGCCCAACCGCCGGGCCCAACTGTCTCCTGTCCGAGAACACCGTGCGAGAGAGCGATCTGCTCATCGACAATGCGAGTCTCAACTCCACCCACGCGAACGCTGGCAATGATGAAGTCGGCTCCCTCCAGTGTGTCTTCTACCGTTCTTCCGGTGCGAACTTTGATCTGCACCCCATAGCGTTCGATCATTGCCGCGCAAATCCGGCTAATCATGTACTGCCGCTCGTGGTTGGTGTCCCAGAGAACGAGTTCATCAATCCGGAGCTTCTCGCGCAATCGCAAGAGGCCGACCATAACCAGCGGCACGCGCGCTCCGGCGCCACCGATAATTGCTAATTTCATTTCATCTGCCTCAAGGCGCGGACAAGTTGTGCATGTGTTGGCGTTCCCGCGTTCCCGCCTGGCTTGGTTGTAGACAGAGCGCCGCAAACATTACCGGCACGCAGACAATCGACCAGAGAGCTCCCGTTCATCCAGTAATGCAAGAATCCTCCGTTGAATGCGTCTCCCGCTCCTGTCGTGTCCACCGTCTTTACTTTCAGGCTTGAAGCCCGTGCAAGTCCACTTGGCCCCAGCGCCATGGCTCCGGCAGAGCCGAGTTTGACCACAATCACCTGCCCGGGACTGACCAGCTTGTGCGTTGCCTTTTCCGCAGTCTTTTCGTTCGCGTAGCGCAGAGCCTCAATCTTGTTGAGAAAGATCACGTCGAGGGAGGCGTAGAGCTCGCGGAAGCCAGGAAGCTGAACCGCCTCGGGGTGCCAGCCGAGATCCCACGAAGTAGTGACTTTGTGTCTCTTCAGCCAATGTACGAGGTCAGCAAAAGGTTTCCAGTCGCGAGGTGACAGGCCAAAGTGCACGTGTCCCCCTGACGTAAGCCGTTTTCGCGTTGCGGGAGAGAGGATGTGCTTCTCAAGAAAAACATTGGATCCGGGATAGGTAAGGAAGAAACGATCCTTAATTAGAGATACGGAAACGGTCAGGGCGCCCATTGTTCCTGGCTTTTGCAGCACCAGGCCAGTTTTGATTCGCTCTTTGGCAAGTTCTTTCATTGCGAACTGATCGAGTGCCGTATCGCCGAGGACGGCAACCAGTTCCACTTTGCGCCCGAGGCGCGCAGCAGCAACGGCCGTATTTGGCGCCCCACCGCCAAGCGCCAAGCCGAAGTTCGAAGTAACCAACTCTTCTCCCATGTGTGGAAGGCGATCGAGTCGGTAGAACACTAAGTCAAAAAAGAACTCACCTGCCGCGATTAGCGATCGCAAGGGACGATGGCTCCTTCCTGATACCGAGTAACACTGTGCCGGTTGGCCGGCTTTGGCTAGCCAACATTGTGTTCTTGTTCAGGTTTGACCAGCGGGAGCCCCTCAGAGAATCCCCGCCATGTCGATGTCACCCAACCATGAGCCGGGTCGGTAGTATTGGCCAGTGATCGCGCGCTGCCCGCGAGAAAGTTCAAGTAATACGCATTGTAGCCATGGCCGGCCACGACGGGATGATAGCCGTCGCGAATCAGTACAGCATCGCTATCCCTCGCAGTGACCACCGTTTCCCGAGAACCATCCGAAGCGTACAGCCGTTGAAATGCGAAACCAGACGGACTCTGGAAGCGATAGTAGTAAATCTCGTCCAGATCGACCTCGACCGGCGGATTGTGCACTTCATGCTTGTGCGGTGGATAGCTCGACCAATTCCCGCTTGGCGTATAGACCTCGACGGCGATTATACGATCCCCAGGAAAGCTGGGAGGCATTACATCCACGATTTGACGCGAGGCGTTGCCTCCTCCTCGCAGAGAGACCGTTACGTCCGCCGGTGTCACGAATCGAGGTTCGAGCCGCGCCGCCGAAGCCACGCGGCACTCGGCGATCTCGCACGCTGTCTGCGCTCGCAAGGTCGCGCCGTGGTTGGCGGGCAAGTAAAGCGCGTACGGTAAACCTCCGAAGACGTTAGCGCGCTGACCGATGTCACGAGCGCCGTCTCCCCAGTCGGCAACACACTTGCCACCGAGCAGGACAAGGGCAGTCTCCTCGGTGGAACTGTGGAATCGCAGTGAGTTACCCGGCGCGAGGCGATGGACAAAAAAGCTCATCCACTGCCAATTCGCACGTTCGCGGGGAAGATCCAGGATGACGCCTGTCTCTCGTGTCAGGTCGGAATGGACGATGATTTCTTGGCTCGACATAGTGAGTAATCCTGCAGAGAAATGTTATCGATTTGCACCCTGAGTTGTCGCCACGGTCGTTTCGGATTCGAGTTGTAATTCCACCGAGCGCAGATACTCGCGATTCCGGCGTGCGCTCTCTTTCGGTGCCCCCATACCGGGCAGAACATCCTGCTCGACGAGAAGATAGTGGTTGTAGCCAGCGTTCCTGGCCCAGCGCAAGATACCGGCGAAGTCGACACACCCCTTACCGAGTTCGCAGAAAACGCCGTGACGGAGCGCTTCGAAGTAGTCCCAACCATTCTTGCGCGCCTTTTCAGCGACGACCGGATCGCAATCCTTGCAGTGAAGGTACCAGACACGCTTGCCGAAACGGCTCAGGCCAGCTAAGGCATCCGTTGACTTTGAGCCGTAGCAGTAGTGTCCGGCATCGAAGACGAGACCGAGCAACTCGGGGTCGGTGAGGTCGAGCAAGCGCGAGATTTCTTCAGGCGTTTCAACGTAGCCTGCACAGTGGTGGTGTAAGACGGTGCGTAAGCCCGTCGCTTCGCGCACCGCACGCGCGACCTTATTAGCTCCGTCGGCGAAAGTACGCCACTCCGGCACACTAAGACCCATCTCAGGTGTAATGCGGCCGGCATACTTTGTGCGTTCAGGAACTGAACCATTGTTATCGGCGAGCACGAGAAATGGGCGCGGCTCGGTGGCGACAGATGCCAGTAAGCAAGCCGTCTTAACCGCGGCTTCTATGCCGGGGGTGTGTGCGGCGGGATCTTTAAGAGCGACAGGCACGAAGGCGCCGAGCATGGTCACGCTACGCCCTTTGAGTTCGGAAGCGAGCGCGGCGGAATCAGTGGGCATGTATCCCCAATCGCCCAGTTCCGTGCCGGTGTATCCGGTTTCCACCAACTCGTTAAGCATACGGTCGAAGGCGATCTGTTCTCCTTTGGCCTGGTCGAACTCTAGTGTTCCCCACGAGCAGGGTGCGTTACCGACACGAAATGCTGTCATGAGTCCCTCCGTTGGTCCCTTGAAGCTCGTTTGGCACTTGTTACAGAATCGGCCGTGGTGGCGGAGATCGCACTTACCTTAACCGGTCTTCCTTCCTTGTAAGACCGCAATGCGGCGATCCCCATGAGCACGGGGATGCGTCCGTCCTCACCAGTAACCGGGGTGGGCTTGTCTTCCACGATCGAGGCAATGAACGACTTCAACTCGCTCGCGAAACTCTCGGCGTAGCGCTCCATAAAGAAGTTGAAAGGCAAGTCCCGGCGGATTTCGGCGCTGGTACTTATGACCGCCTGATTGGGATAGCAGTTGCCCGTGCTGATGGACCCTTTGCTCCCGAGAACCTCCACGCGCTGGTCATAACCGTAAACGGCTTGGCGGCAGTTATCGATAATACCAATCCCGCCGTTTGCGAAGCGGAGAGTAATGATCGCGGTATCGACGTCGCCCACTTCGCCGATCTCAGGGTTCACCAGAACGCCCGCGGCGGTAAAGATTTCTTCCACATCCTCGCCCATCAGGAAACGCGCCATGTCGAAGTCGTGGATGGTCATGTCGAAAAACATGCCACCTGATACCTTGACATATGAGATCGGCGGAGGTTCTGGGTCGCGACTGATGATGTGGAGGAGTCGCGGAGTACCGATTTCGCCCGTAGCAATCGCCTTCTTTACACGCGCAAAATTGGCATCAAAGCGCCGATTAAAGCCAAGTTGAAGTTTCACTCCGGCACGTTCGACGGCTTCCAGAGCCCAATCTATGCGGGAAAGATCGTAGTCAATCGGCTTCTCACAGAAGATATGCTTGCCCGCCTGGGCTGCCTGCACAATCAAATCAGCATGCGTATTCGTCGAGGAGCAGATGAGGACTGCCTCAATATCGGGGCTGTTGAGAAGCTGGCTGTTGTCGTCAGCTACCCGCGCAAACCCGTAAACGGAGGCAGCGTCTTCAGCCGCGGCACGGTCGATATCGGTAATTGCAACGGGGACAGCCGCCGAATCGCTGGAAACCGTTCGGGCGTGAACCCTGCCGATCCTGCCCGCGCCAACAATGCCAATCCGAATCTTTTTCATCGTTCATCCCTCCCAGCACCCGTACCGGAACGTTTCGGCAAGAAAGACAAGAAAATCAGCCTACCAGTTCCAAGTCGTGACATTCGACGCCAATGGGATTTTGATTTCGACAGCTTGAGCCATCATTTCCTTCCTGAATCACAGCACGAAAGCGCCAAATCGACGCATCCAAGAGCAAATAATACCAGAAGCCGGGGGGCCGTCTACATGTTACCGAAACGTTATGGCTTCTCAAGAGGCGCGCCATCGAGGGTAACCGTTCATGAGGTTGCGGCACAAGACAACTATGAACGAGTTCATTGCGGATTAGGCGTAGTGGGATTAATCTGAGCTATTAAGACACGCACTTAAACCGAGTGAGTCTATTGTCGAGCAGTAGTGGTGCATTTCGGGAAGGGAGCTTCCAGTGACGTTGAAGCGCTCACGAGGTGCGCGACACGCAACCATTCGTGATGTGGCAAAGGCGGCCGGCGGATCGGTTTCGACTGTCTCTGCGGCCCTGAACAACTCAGACTACGTCAGTGCCGGGATGCGCACGCGGATAGAAGCGGCCATTAAGAAGCTGAAGTATCGGCCGAACGACTTGGCGCGTGGACTGCGACTTCGGAAAACGCACTCTATCGCGATTGTCGTGCCCGACCTGTCGAACAACTTCTACGTCGATCTAGTGCGCGGCGCAAAGGATTATTCCGCTTCCGCGAATTACACCGTGCTGGTAGGAGATTCGCGGGAGAATTGGGACGAAGAGCGCAGCTACTTGGACTTTTTCCATCGGCGGAGGGTGGATGGCGTGGTGCGGGTCCCGGCCATGAACGCACCCAAGACGAATGTCTCGTCGATTCTGGGCGATATCCCACTCGTGTATGCCGACCGATTTCCCCCTTTGCGAGATCCGAGTATAGGCAGAGTCGGTATCGACAACGCCAAGGCCGCGGAGAGTGCAATGCGTTACCTGCTTAGCCTCGGACACCGGCGGATCGGAATCATTGTTGGTGATACCGCGAACGGGACGTCGTCGGAGAGGCTTCGCGGGTGTATCACGGCTTTACAAAGCGTAAAGATCCGGGTGGATCGCTCTCGAATACATGCCGGACATAACGATATGGAGAGCGGCCATTCTCACGCCATGAAACTGCTGACAGGCAAGAACCGCCCGACCGCGATCTTTTGTACGAACAACTTGATGGCTTTGGGTGCCTTCGCCGCCATCCAGGAAATCGAACTACGCTGCCCAGAGGACATCAGCTTGCTTGGGTTCGACGACTTTTATTGGGCTACATTGCTGCGTCCGAAGATGACGGTGGTCAGCCAACCCGCGCGAGAGATGGGAATGACGGCTGCGCGGATGTTGATTGATCAGATCGAAGGACGGCCGAGCGTTCCCAGTCCGACATTACTGGCCACGAATCTGATTGTGCGCGACTCCTGTTGTCCGCCGCAAGGGGTGAACATTGCGAAGAACTAACCTCCCTCGAGTTCAAAGATAGCCTAACGAGATAGTGTCTCCAGAAGGTCGAAGGACGATCTCTTGATTCTTCGATCGCGGCGATGGCCATGAATTCTGCCCATCGATGTCATCGGGCTGGAACGTTTCGGTGCGGGAAATTAGAGTTGGCTGCAGATGGACAACAGCTGGCCGTTCGGCTACGCTTGCGCATACGAAAGGTAATGCGCGATGGATTACTTCACACGGAGAGAAGTGTTGTGCGCGGGAGCATTTCTGCCGGCAGTGATCCCTGCGGTAATGTCCGAAGGTGAGGAAACCAGGGCTGATACAGCCAAACCGAAGCGACTGGAGGAAGTCGGCGGGTATCAGATTGCCGAAGCAGTCTCAGGGCATCCACTGGCAATCTTGCCACTGGGCAGCCTGGAGTATCACGGACCGCATAATCCGCTCGGCGCGGACTCTATCATCATTTCGGGAATTGCCGAGCGCGTCGCGGTGCGAACGAATGCATTGCTTCTCCCGACCATAATGTTGACGTTTTGCCCGTCGCATACAGCTCATTTCCGGGGGACGATGTCGATTCGCCCGGAGGTCATGACATCGTATTTTGCTGACGTTCTGCGCAACACACTGCAACTAGGTTTCACAAAGATATTCGTTCTCAATGGACATGATGGCAACATTGGGCCGGGACGTGGGGCCATCTCCGAGGTAGCGCACCAAGCTCCAGAGGCGGCAATCCTTTTTGCCAATTGGTGGGAGTTTCTGCCCGGCGAAATGGTGAAGAAGTTGGCGATATTCAGTCAATCGAATGGCGGTCACGGGCACGGTGGACCGCTGGAAACCTCGTCTGTCGCAGCATTCCGGCCTGATCTCATTCATCTCAGCAGTGCACAAGACATGCCCGAGCCGCCGGACATGTCGGGCGGGCAGCCATATTTCCTTCAGAAATCAACGGCGAAGAATTGGCCCGGCTATTCCGGTAAAGTGAGTGAGGCGTCGGCGGAGAAGGGACGCCATCTCGTGCAGATCAGCGAAGACGGAATCGTAAAACTCGTCGATAACTGGCTGGCGCATCCGGATGATCCGGGAAGCTGGTAGCTGCAGAAGCCCACACTGCGATGAAAGTGGCAAATAAGCCCAGTCGACCGCAAGATGACCAGCGTCTTCCAATGGCTTGGAATCTTCTGCTGACCTCGACACCGCCTGTGTCTCGTCTCCGGCTGATTCTTTTCGCAGCCGCGTTTCTTGTTCCGATCCTCTCTGTTCCAATGTTTGCACAACAGCAGGTTCTGTTGCAGGCGCAGTCAGCCCTCGATTCCAACCATCCGCAACAGGCGATTGACATTCTTTCCAAGCACGTGACAGATCATCCGGCAGACGACTCCGCCCATCTACTTCTGGCCGAGGCATTCACAATGATAGGACGGGCGAAGCAAGCGGAGGAGCAATACCAGATCATCTTGAAACACGCTCCCGATCACTACATCGCGCTTGCCGGCCTGGGTGAGCTGTACGCAAGCATGGGAGAGGAGGAGAAAGCGGAGCGCTTGCTGGCAAAAGCCGTGAAATACAGCCGGCATGAGCCGCAGTTACGGATTGAGTGGGCACAGGCGTTGACGCGCCTGCACCGATTCAAGGAAGCATCCAATGCACTCACGAGTGTTGGTGCGCCCACTGATGCTAAAGAGCGCATCGACTTCTTCTGCCTGAAGGCAGCGATTTCCGAGGGCCTTGGCAACTCATCCTCTGCAGCGGCAGAAATGGAAAGCGCACTAGCGATTCGTCCCGAAGATGCCGGACTGCAGTTAGCGACAGCTATGGCACAACTGCAAGCGGAACACGCGGACCGTGCCATGAATCTCGCACAAAGGCTGTATACGCGAACTCAGCAGGTTGAGGCCGGCCTCCTCCTGTTGCAGACGCAACTTGTTATGCGAGTGGATGTTCATCCGACATTGGCATCGCTGCGCAGCCTGGAACTGGCAACGGAGCGCGAAATAGCGCTCCGGCAACGCCTCGCGGAGATCTTGATTTCGCACGGACATTTTGCGGAAAGTGCCGTCGACCTTAACCGTGCAGCAGAATTGGATCCCACGAATCCGGATCTGCGATTCGATCTCGCACTAGCCCAGTTCAAAGCCGGTGAAACGAAAGATGCGTTGTCTTCCGCACAAAAAGCCAAGGAACTCCGGGACAGCGCCGATACCGAGGCTTTGCTGGGGGACCTCCAGGAAACACTCGGTGACAGTCTCTCTGCGATCAAGAATTACCAGGCGGCAGTATCAATAGATCCAAAGAACGAGGACCATCAGCTCGCCTTGGCGTTAGAGTTTATTCGTCACCGGAATTTCGAACCGGCAAAACTCGTGCTTGAACAGGCTGAAAAGTCGTTCCCCAAGTCGTGGCGAATCGCGGTGGCGCTGGGAATGGTTCAGTACTTTGTGGGGACGAAGCAGGAGGCAAGTGAGATCCTTCTCCGCGCCGTGGACCTAGCGCCAGATCCGGAGTCCGTGCTTCGCTACTTGGGTGATATCGAGTTGGACGAATCCGCGGCGCCTGATCCACCGGCGATGATGCGAATTTGTGAGTACGCAGATGCTCATCCCAAGGCAGCAAGAGAGCAACTGTACTGCGGATCTCTCATGCTCCATAACGGTTACGCGTCTGATGACAAATCGAGGATCAACGACATCATCCGCCGATTGACGATCGCAGTGGAAGCACTGCCCGATGAGGCGGCTCCTCATTGCGAACTCGGAAGGACTTACATGTGGCTGGAGAACTGGACGTTGGCGCAGCGAGAATCCGAGATTTGCGCGCGCCTGAATCCCGATTCGGCCCAGGCACATTACCGCTTGTCACGGATTTACCGCCGCACCGAGCAGATCGAACGTGCGCACGAAGAGATCAAGCTGTACAAAGCTGCGTCTGAACGGCTCGCGGATGAAAACGAACAGCATGAGAATTCACTCAAAACGTTCATCTACACCATAAGGAACGAGGCGACGAGACCCAAGTAAGTTCGATCCTGTTGCCTCGAACTTGATGTCGCAGCGCTACTGCTTCGGTTTGGTGGCACTCTTCTCTGGTGCCGTATTCGCCTGCAAAGCAGGTGATTTTCTTAGGCTCAGCATATTGGCGAACAACCGATACGAACCCGGGACGCCTTCCGGCATCTGTCGATAGAACGCATAAGCGCAGTAAATGTAAACCCCCTTGCCATCCCTGGCGTACACGAGGCCGCCCTTCTGCGGATCCTGGCCGGGATCGTGGGTTTCCAGCAACGCCTGGTAGTGCGGATCCCACGAACTGAGAAACTTCGATCCCCGCTCCTCAACCCAATTCTCGAAATCCTTGCTCGTGATTTTGTTCGGCCAGTTAAAGACAGGGTTTGAGGGTTCGAGGATTTCGACTTTCGAATCTTCGTCGGTTACCTCTTCCGGGTTATCGCCCATCTTGTATGGATACGGTCCATAGTTGTGGTCGTACTCCGGGGTGTTGTATTGCAGAATCGCCACCCCGCCGTTCTTCACGTATTCGAGAAGCCGGCCGTTGTAAGTTTTCAGATCGTCCCGAACGGCGTAGGCCCTTACTCCCGTAACGATGGCGTCGAACTTCGACAGATCCGCGCCGGCCAGGTCACCCGGCGAGAGGAAATGGACGCGTATGCCGAGATTGACGAGAGACTGAGGCACCTCATCGCCGGCACCGACCACGTAACCGATGTTCAAGCCGGGGGCGACCCTCACATCCACGCCGGTCGTGCGATAAGTGGAAGGCCGGTACAGGTTGTAGGGACTCAGGCCCTCGTAGCCAACGGTGCGGTAGCCTTCTTTGTACTCATGACCATCGAAGGTAGCGACCGCGGTAATGGTGTAGGGCTTAGCCTCAATCTTCGCGGGCGTCACATGGAAATTGAGGCTCTGATCCTCGCCGTCTTTTGCGGTCGAAAATTCCTCCTGTTGCGCTTGCCAGCCTTGCGGTAAGTCGAGTTTTACCGTCCCCTTCGCGGGGCCCTTAACGTTGCTGTGCACGGCGACCGTAAGGTCGAATGACTTGGAACTCAGCGGGATGATGCCAGCTTGCGGCGTCATGAATAAGCCGATAGGGGGGCCAAGAATAAGCGGCTGCAACACAATGCCAGGCCCTATTACTCGTTTAACCGACTGCACCACCTGCGCAATTTCGAAGGGCACACCTTCGTAAGAAAGCTGTATACGGGTGGACACCGGGTAGGGAGCGAAAGGCTCATTCGCATACTGAGGCTGGATCAAGTCGTAGGAAGCCTGTTCGATGTCCGGCCGCGTGAAAAATGGGCGAGTGTATCCGGCATTGGACGGCACGGAAACCGTGAAGCGCAGGTCTTTCGCCTCGTTCGCCTTCAATGGCCGCGGCACGGGCGATTCTGGGTTGATCTGCCAAGCTTCGCCTGCCGCAGTTTCAAATTTCACGCCTTCTAACTGCACGGAAAGATTCGTCTGATTGATCGCGTGGATCTTCACATGAAACCGCTGTCCGGGTAACGCGACCTGGAACGTTTCTGGATTCCGGAAGAAACGGGCCCAGGGACCGGTGGGTTCCTCATCGGGCGCCACTGTGGACAGGATTGAGAGTCCTAGCGACTCGGCGAGTGCGTTTTCGAATTGCGCTTCCTTGACCTTCAGTTCATGCGTGACGTCGTATTTCTCGTCGGATGAAAAACTGCTGGAGTTGACTTTGTCGAGCAGGTCGCGGGTTGCTTTCAATCCGCTGGCGAGCGTTGCGGCAATGGCTTCCGGATGCTGAGCGGAATAATCGGCAATGGCCTTCTCAACCAGCGCATTGATCTGAGCGAGGCCGCTCTTGAGGAACGCGTTGTCACCATTGGGAGCCAGATAGGCAATGCCCCCGAGGGAGACATCGACCCCGTCAAAAAAAGAGTGTTCTGTGTCAGATGTGGACACAAGTGAAGCAAAGCGGTGGTAACCGGCCATGTCCTCTTCGGCGGGAGGTAGACCGGTGCCGCCGTTTTGTGATTTCTGGAACCCCAATCCCAGAGTTGCCACTTGCGCATAATTCAAGCCAAGCAGAGAGCTGTAGGTGCCTTCGGGTATTTCGACTGCCGCCAGTAGTTGCCCTTTCTCAATGGCGCCAGTGATGTAATTCTGAAATTCAGCGGGATAGTACTTACCGTCCGCGTAGTCATAGATACCCTTGTCAGTGATCATGGCAAACGGCACACGCGCATAATCCTTCAAGGGCTTCCAAGGGCGAAGACCTTGCTTCCATTGCTCAGGGAACATGTTTGGATCGCCGGCGGCCTTGAAGGCCTCTTGCGCCACCTGTCCTGCCACCTGGTGGTTGCCGTGGCCGTCGGTGCGGCCGCCCACAAAGACGGACGTGATCACCAGCGGGCGTGTCATGCGGATCACGCGAACCGCGCTGGCCAACACCTTGTCGTGTCCCCACTTCTCGAGGCATTCCTGCTTTGTCTTGGAGAAGCCGTAGTCGATGATAGGAGTGAAGAATTGCTGCGTGCCGTAATAGCGGTCGGCCTGCAAAAGTTCAAGGGTGCGGACAAGACCTAGGGCGTCGAAGTAGTCGGGCGACATTACATTGGCTCCACCTTCGCCGCGATTCAACGTGAGCAATGCGACGCGGGCACCCACGCCGCGGGACTCATAGGCCAGCATGCCACCATCTTCGTCGTCGGGATGTGCGGTCACCATCAGGACACTCGCACGAGTGTGAAGCTTTTGCAGGCTTTGCCACAAACTCGCCGAACCTCGGTCATAAGGGAGTGGCTGTATGGAAACGAGTGGATCAGCACCTACCGAGATTGGAGATTGCGCCTGAACTGGAAAGGGACAAGAAATGAAACAAAGCGTGACCGCCACAGATGCGACCAGCGCCGGAAAACCTTCGCTGAACCTAATCGCCATAAGTGCTCCTTGATTCTCACGATGGACGTCGTCGTCACAGCCGTAGTTGACATTTGCGGAAAAGGATAACGAACGAAACTGTTTCGTACAGGATGCGGTCCCAGCTTCGCCATTTGCACTGCCGTCGGGAATTGTACCTTGGCAAATAGTGTTGTCAACCTGATTCCCAAAACGTTTTGGTAAATCCCGACTCTATCGCGGCAGGCTTGAGCGTGCTGGTTTGTGTCATTGCCGATATTCAAAGAATAATCTTGACAAATTCCGCCTCCCGTTGTAAATATGCCGAAACGTTTCGGGCGGATTCTTGGAGAGAGGCCAGCCGCACCTATCACGGGCTGTGATGGGGCGGTTTTCTGTGTTTAGTGCTTCGAATTCGCTGAGCTTGGTTGTTAGAAGCAACCATAAGGAGGCTGCATGAAGCGCGAAGCGGTCGCTCGTAGATTTGTGGCCTGTGCCGTTCTACAGTTGGCAGTGCTCACAACCCTTGGATCTTACGTTGCGGCTCAGCTTGATCGCGGCGCAATTGTCGGTAGGATTGTCGACAGTTCCGGGGCCGTGATTCCGCACGCCACAGTAGTGGTGGCAAATAAGAGCACTGGGGTAGCACTGACTGTACAATCGAACGATGCGGGCGAATACCAGTTCCTGACCCTCAGTCCGGGCACCTACTCCGTCAAGGTGTCAGCCACCGGCTTCCAGACACAGGTGCGTGACAACATTGGGGTACACGTGCAGGATCGCCTTGCTATTGACGCAACACTGAAGCCAGGAGCGGTTACCCAGGAAGTGCTCGTCACGGGAGTCGAACCGCTCCTACACACCGAGACAGCTGATGTTGGTGCGGTCGTGGACTCGCGGCAGGCCAACGAGCTTCCTTTGAATGGAAGACGGTATGCTGATTTAGCTCTCCTGGAGCCGGGTGTGCAGAAGTACTATGGCGCCAATAATCCCGCACCCGACCGCTTTAGCGCGAACGGGAACATGGAGACACAGAACAACTTCCTCTTGGACGGAATTGACAACAATTCGTTCTCCGAAAACCTGCAGGAATTTTCCGTGCAAGTAGTACAACCTCCGCCGGACGCATTGGAAGAATTCCGCGTACAGACACGCACCTACTCCGCCGAGTTTGGGAACTCTGCTGGCGCGGTGATCAACGCCACGGTCAAGTCGGGCACCAATAGCTATCACGGCAATCTCTTTGAGTATCTCCGTAACAGCGTTTTCGACGCGACCCCTTGGAACGCCACGAAAGGGCGCTTCACACAGAACCAGTTTGGCGGTACCTTCGGTGGCCCGATCCTCAAGGACAAGCTCTTCTTCTTCGGCGATTATCAGCGCTTCAGCAGCCGTCGTGCGACCGCGATTCGGTCCACCGTTCCCACTCGGCTGATGAAGCAAGGCAACTTTACCGAACTCACCCAGACACTGACCGATACGGGAGTCGCCAGCCAGGCCGGGTGTATCGTCGGGAATATCATTCAATCCACTAGCAACACCGGGCAGCCTTGTATAGACCCCGTTGCTGCCAACCTCGTGGCGCTCTTCCCCGATCCGAATATTTCGACAAGTTGGACGGGCAATGCCAATTACATTTACAACGCCCCGGTGCCCGACGATGTGCACTCCGCCGACGGCCGAGTCGACTACTCCGTTAATCAGACAAATCACATTTCCGGCAGGTACAGCTACTACCACGTGAATCGGCAGGATCCGCCTTGGACTGCCAACGCTGCGGTTGGCAATGGTAACTTTGCGACCGAGTACAGGATCCACACACAGCAGATTTCACTCGGGTGGACGAAAAACATCTCCAACGCCGTGTTTAACGATGTTCGGTTCGGTTTCAACCGCGATTTCGCCCATAGCGATCCCGTGGGAGTGACGTTAGGCAAATCGCTGGCTCCAGATTACGGATTGACGGGCATACCTGTAACCGTAAACACTGCCGGATTGCCGCCGATCGAGATCAATGGCCTGACCCGTATGGGCACGTCGCCATGGCGGCCACAGTTCCAGATTTCGCAGGCATGGAACCTGGTTGAAAACCTGGGCTGGCTAAAAGGGGCTCACAGCTTCAAATTCGGATTTCAGTACCTGAAGCGCAGTGACAACTTCGCTGATGTCAGGGCGCCGCAAGGCGAGTTGTACATCAATGGTTTGTACAGCGCAGCGGGAACTTTCGGACTCCCCGACTTCTTGCTTGGAGACGCGAGCGGTACTCACTTCAGCACGCCTCTTGTCGTGCACTATTACACTCCCGGGTATTCGTTCTATGGGATGGATACGTGGCGCGCAACTCCAAAGTTGACCGTGACCTACGGCCTGCGCTATGAGCTGTTCTCACCACTGATGGACCGCAATAACCGCACCTCGAACTTCAGCCCCGCTGACGGTGGCACCATCGTAACCGCAGCGTCGGGGGCCTCGGGATGGCGCGACCGCGCCCTCATCAATCCTGACCTTAACGACTTTGCGCCTCGGTTGGGCATCGCCTATCAGCTCACCAAGAAGATGGTGGTACGTACTGGTTACAGCGTCTTCTACCAACATATCAACCGCATCGGATCGGAGAGCTTGCTCCAGTTGAACCCGCCGTTCCTGCAAGACGTTGAAATAAACACAGGCAACGCTCCTTTTTTCCAACTTCAAAACGGGTACCCTCTGTCGACGATCACGGGCGGGCCGCTCGATCTGACCCAGTTACAGATCAGGGCGCAGGATCCGAACCAGCGTTCCAGCTACATCCAACAAACCAGCCTCGGCCTGGAATACGAGGTTTTCCGCGGCACCGTCGCGTCTGCCACCTACGTCGGCAACTGGGGCCGCAAAATGAACCGGCTGCGCGATGCTAACCAGAGCGTTATTACGGGGACGGACACCGGATGTCCGGTTATCACTTTCCCATATGCGAACCTGAACTCCTCTACCGTCGTCGACACCTATGTCTCCTCGAACCCAACGGTATGCGGTATCAGTGGTAGCCATGCCTTCCTTGAATTGGCTACGAATGACGGCAACACGAGCTACAACGGGTTGGAACTGTCCTTGCGTCGGAACATGGCGAAGGGGATTGGTTTCGCTGTCAACTACACCTGGAGTCATGGATTGGCGGACTTCGGCGACAACCTCACCTACGATCCGCTTCCTCAGAATGCTTACGACTATGCTGCGCAGAGGAGCAATTCCATTCTCGACATCCAGCAGCGTTTCATCGCGAACTTCACCTGGGAATTGCCATTTGGCAAAGGTAAGTCCTATCTCAATACGGGAGGAGCAACGAACGCTATCGTTGGTGGATGGCAGTTCAACGGCGTCGTCAATCTGCAAACTGGGGCCCCCTTCTCGGTAAATGCGCCCGATAGGAGCTATACCGGCTTTTCGAAGGCCTCGTATCCGGACTGTATCGGAGATCCCTTTGCCGGAGCATCCAAGGATCCCCACGTGTACACAACCACCGGGTTCTACATCAATCCGGCAGCTTTTGCTCTCCCGGCGCCTGGCAGCTTCGGCACTTGCCGGCCACGCGCGTGGCACGGCCCCGGCCTTCAGAACTGGGATTTAAGCTTGTTCAAACAGTTCGAACTCAGCGAGCGGTTCCGCCTGCAATTCCGGACCGAGTTCTTCAACGCGTTTAATCATCCGAACTTCTCCAATCCCAGCAATTTCTACATTGGACCCGGCACTCCCGGATTTGGAGTGGTTACCAGTACCTTATCCCCGATCTTGGGAACAAGCTCCGGCGGCCCAGGAGACCCGCGAGAGGTGCAGTTTGTTCTAAAGCTCTTCTTCTGATCGCGCACGATTGCGGGAGGGAAGCAACTCGAAGTAAAGCGACCTGTCTTTATTTCCCCAGCGGCTACGCCGGAGCTGATCGAGAAGCCAAGGCCGGAGTGCAGCTCGGCCAGGAAGAGACGAGTCTGTGGGCAGCAACGTTTGCCACCAACTCGGGCAAGCTGCTGCTCAAGAATGGCGATCTCGAAGGGCCGATCTCACAGTTCCGCGCTGCTATCAACTCGCTCCCCAGTTATGCCGTGGCGTATTATCAGCTTGCGCTGGCGCTCGCACAAAAAAGTCAGAAAGAGGAATCCAGTAAGGAATTTCAGACAGCCTCGGAGTTGGATTCGCCACCTGGTGCCGCCACTAGATTATGGGGAAGCAAGCCGCATTCGGGAAAACAGTTTTGCCGCATCGGACGTTGTATTCGATTGCCGTGCTGGTAGCAACCTTGGCCATCACCAGCCGGCTGCTTGGCCAGGGAATGGCTCAGGGCCGGCCAGCCCCGGCAACTGCAAGAACCACTAAATGCAAGGACCGTCCCATTCCACAACTCGAAGATATTACAGACAAAGCTGGGATCCGCTTCGAGCACCACTATTCGTCGGAAGCTCGCTCGATTCTCGAATCCATGGCCGGGGGCGTTTTGCTGCTGGACTACGACCGCGACGGATGGCTGGACATCTACTTTACCAACGCGCCCACAGTGGAGGAAGCATTACAGGGGAAGAAGGCGCGCGGCGCGCTCTATCACAATAATCATGACGGTACCTTTACCGATGTGACGGAGAAGGCGGGCATCGGCACGCCATGTTTTGCCATGGGAGGCGCCGTTGGCGACTACGACAACGACGGTTGGCCGGACATTTACGTGACTTGTTACGGAGGCAACGTACTCTACCACAACAATGGTGACGGCACATTCACCGATGTGACCAAGAAGGCCGGTGTTGCCGACGGACGCTGGTCCACGGGCGCGGCATTCGGGGACCACGACGGTGACGGGTTCCTTGATCTGATGGTGGCCAATTACGTCGATCTCGACCTTCATCATCTTCCCGAGTTTGGCAGCGCCATGACTTGCCGGTTCATGGGAATCAGAGTGCAATGCGGGCCCCGTGGCTTGAAAGGATCTGGGGATTCGCTATTCCACAACAACGGCGACGGAACTTTCACTGACGTCTCCAAAAAAGCGGGTGTCGATGATCCCAATGGTTATTACGGGCTGGGGGTACTATGGGCAGACTTCAACAACACCGGGCGCCCCGACATTTATGTGGCCAATGATTCTATGGCCGCCTATTTATATCGCAACGACGGAAATGGGAAATTCACGGAGATAGGGATCGAGTCCGGCACGGCGCTGGGCGAAGACGGGCACGAGCAGGCTGGCATGGGAGTGTCGGTGGGTGATTATCTGCACACCGGGCGGCCGTCGCTGGTAGTGACGGATTTCTCAATCGACAACACGCCGCTCTACCGCAATGACGGCAATTGGGATTTTGAGGATGTATCTTATGCGTCGGGAATCGGGCTGCCCTCGGTTCCCTGGGTAAAGTTTGGGATCGCCTTTGTTGATCTGGACAATGATGGGTGGCTGGATCTGGTCACGGTGAATGGCCATGTTTATCCGCAGGCGGACCAGTTCCCGACGGGCGGGAAATTTCGCCAGCCCAAGCTGGTGCAGTTCAATCAGGGAGACCGCACATTTTGCGACGCGAGCGATCAGACTGGCCCGGCGATCATGGAGGAGCGCGTATCCCGCGGATTGGCAGTGGGCGATTTGTTTAACGACGGAAACATGGATCTCGTTGTCGAGGACCTCGTCGGCAAGCCGATGGTGATCCGCAATCACGGAGTCCCTGGTCGGCACTGGGTCAGCTTCGAATTGGCAGGCACAAAGAGCAACCGCATGGCGATCGGCGCACGGCTGAAGCTGGTCGCGGGAGGAATGACTCAGACCGATGAGATACACAGCGGAGGAAGTTACTTGTCGCAGAGCGACACGCGTGCGCATTTCGGACTGGGATCGGCCACTCGGATTGACAGCGTGGAAATTCGCTGGCCATCAGGGAAAGTGGAAACCATCGGTGAACTCGCCGCCGACAAGTTTTACAGCATCCGGGAGGGGCAGGGGATTGTCCCTGCCGAAGCAATCCGGCCGAAATCGCTGCCCGCAGCCGCGCAAAAAAAGCCTTAGCCAAGGTGCGAAACCGCGACGGAAACATGAGCGCAACGAGCACAGGCATAACCTGCAGAAGAGTAAATATTCTCCGGCAGAGCTGGAGGCTGGTTATGAGCCACTCAAAGCGGCTAGGCGGGGTCGCGAACGCGGCCTGGACGGTCTTGGGCCAGCTGGTGGCCACCTACCTCCGCGCCCCACAGGTTAATCTGCTCCAACCGCTGATCCTCTCGCTCCTCTTGGCGAATATAGTCGCGAATCACAGCCTCGTCTCGGAGCCCACGGTCGAAACCCAGTATCCGCGCGCTCAGAAATGCACCGCGGATAGAATTCTCTTCTCGTTAGGTGGACACTAAAACGAGAGCGCCCATCGTAAGCTATTGTAAATAAATAACTTGTGGCAGCCGGACCTGTAAGCCGAATTCTGTCCGCAGCAGGAATGCTGCGGGACGGTCATTCCTCTCGACCACGCATTACTGCGAGGCTCAAGCGACCTACCCGGAGGTTGTGGCGCACCGAGCCGGCACGCTCCCCCGGCAAAGCCGAAGCTTCACCAGGAAATCCCTCCCTATTTGGTCTTGCTCCGTGTGGGGTTTGCCCTGCCCGCCGCATTACTGCGTCGGCGGTGCGCTCTTACCGCACCTTTTCACCCTTACCTGAGCCTTGCGGCCCGGGCGGTATGTTTTCTGTGGCACTTTCCGTCCAACCGGCTTGAACCGGCCGTCCCGGACGTTATCCGGCACACTGCTCTGCGGAGTTCGGACTTTCCTCTGTCTTCGTCACCCCAGCACGCCAAAAGCGGGCGCGTTGGGGACCCCGATGGGACAGCGACCGTCCGGTCCAGCTGCCAACCCTTTCATTATAGTGCAGGTAGATGGAGCCGGCCGATACTGCGCACCCAATGGATCGTTCTCTCACGCCGCCTCTTTGGGTGCGAGGACGAACGTGTACGCGAGCAGGGCCAGGCCGATCAACAAGGGAATCAGTCCGGCGAGATAAACCGGTTCCTCGTGCTCCAGCCCACGCAGAAGCACCATGACGCCGATGCCGACGACGGCAGTGATCAATCCGCCCAGCTTCATGCCTTCGAGGCGGCGTCTGGTAACACTCTTTTGCTGCTCACGCATCAGTTCGATCGCGGCCTTGGCTCCCTCTCCTGAGCTCTCCGCGATCTTCTTCAGCGTTTCGCTCCGGTAGTATTCTTCTCTCTCTCGGCGGCGTGCATCGGACCATGCGGCGACCGCCAGAAAAGAGAACAGGGCAATGCTTCCTACCACGGGTATCGCGACGGCTACCATCCCGACGGCGTTGCTGTCTACATCGAATGCCATGGTCAGCTCCTTGAACTTCTTCTGCTTTCGTCCGGTAAGACCCCCGCCCCGCGAATGCGGTTGCATTATCTTTTCGCGTTGACGGACCCGGCCTCTAAGAAAATAATGCAACCGTCCGCAAGGGCATGATGTCGTACCTTAAGAGGCAGAGTCTCGGGTGAGTGCGAACGACGATCAGGCCGATGTCGAAAGAGTCCTGGCTGGCGACATTTCCGCTTTCGAAGCGATCGTCCGCCGCTGGCAGGGCCCGCTCATCAACCTGGCCTACCGCTTCTGTCGCGATCGTGGCCGCGCCGAGGAGATGGCGCAAGAAGCCTTTCTCCGTGCCTACCGCGGGCTGGCTCAGTGGCGCAAGGATGCCGCTTTTTCCACCTGGCTTTTTGCGCTGGCAGCCAACCTCTATCGTTCGGAACTGCGCCGCATCCCGGCGCGAACCGTGCCTCTGGAAGGCATTGCCGAACCCGCGGACGCCCGCGCCTCTGACGGCGGCCTCGAAGACCACGATCGCGATTTAGCAGTGCGGCGCGCGGTCGCGGTCTTGCCGGCGAAGTATCGCGAGGCCTTGATCCTTTTTTACTTTCATGAAATGGACGTCACCGCCGCGGCCCGAACCCTCGGCGTGCCCGAGGGCACGGTCAAGGCGAGATTGTCTCGCGGCCGTGAAATCCTGCGCGGCAAACTTCCGCAGTTGTTGGCTGTGCCACGATTGAAGGAGGCATGATGAAACACGACGAGATTGATCGCATTCTTTCCCGCGAGGACGAGATCCTCCCCTCGTCGGGCTTCGCCGTCTCCGTCATGGATGCGGTTCGACGCGAAGCCGCGGCGCCGCCGCCCATCCCGTTCCCATGGAAGCGAGCGATCCCCGGCTTGGTCGCCGCGGGCGTTGTTCTTGTACTAGTTCTAGTAGGGGGAGTTGTGGCCGTCGGGCGATTAGAAAAAGCCACTTCCCCGGACCTTTCCCTGGCCTTAGCGTCCCTGTCGTCGTCCATCTTCGGATTGCAGCGGAACTTGGGGAGCGCGACAATTTGGACTGCGCTTGCGCTGGTAGCGTCGTGGGTTTCAGTGAAACTCTCGATGCGCCTGGCTTCCGGCCGGGGATGAACCCCGCCGGTGGAGAGCCCGGGCGCCACGCCCGGCCGGAAGATCTTCCCACATAACACGCTCGCTCTGTGAAATGCCTTCATGTCGTAGTGGTCCCTCGTTAGGCTGCTAAACTGATAGCTGAGCCGAGAGATCGGGTGCCACGTCGCTGCCTTAAAGCCTAGAACCTGGGACCTGGGACCTAACACCTGAGACCTGACTTTCCATGAATACTTCCGAGGCGATCAAGATCGCACTCCTATCGCTCTGGGCGAACAAGCTGCGCTCAGCGCTGACGCTGTTGGGCGTGGTCATTGGAGTCGCCGCCGTGATTGCCGTGGTCACCTTCGTCAACGGCATTAATTCCTACGTCGGCGAGCGCATCTTCAATCTCGGCGCGGACGTGTTCATCATGTTCAAGGTCTCCCCGGCCGTCACCAATGTCGAACACTTCATCGAAGGCCAAAAGCGCAAAGACCTGACCATGGATGACTACCGCGCGGTGCGGGAGGGCTGCAAGCTCTGCGCCTACGTGGGAGCCTATGCGCGCAACGAGAGCGGCCATGTGAAATATGGCGAGCAGGCTCTCAGTGACACCATGGTGCAGGGGATGACGCCCGCGGTGGCGGTCACCCAGGACATCGACATAGATTCTGGCCGCATGGTGGGAGAGTCCGATCTGGAAAATGACGCTCCCGTCGCCGTGGTCGGCACCGATATCGAAGAGACCCTGATGCCGGGCGTCGATCCGATCGGGAAGGAAATTCGTGTGGACGGCTGGGAGTACCGCATCATCGGCGTCGGGAAGAAGAAGGGCAAGATTCTGGGGCAGAGCCTGGACAACTATGTCCTCATGCCCATGACGTCCTGGATGAAACAGTACGGCAGTCACAACACCAACATGCGCATCTCCGCCAAAGCGGTTGGCACCGGCCCGGTCTTGGAATCCGCGATGGACGAAGCGCGAGTGATCCTGCGAGCACGCCGCCACGATCCTGCCGCCGGCTCTGACTCGTTCGACATGGAGAACAACAGCAGCCTGCTGAGCATCTGGGCCAACCTTACCGGAACGTTCTTTGTCGCCATGATCGGCATTGCCGCCATCTCCATGGTGGTGGGTGGGATCGTAATCATGAACATCATGCTGGTCGCGGTCACCGAACGCACGCGGGAAATAGGGATTCGCAAAGCCATGGGCGCAAGGCGCTCCGATGTGCTGCTGCAATTCCTGATCGAGGCTGTGATCATGGCCACGGTTGGGGGCGTGATCGGCGTGCTGCTCGGGATCGCGGTGGCCAAGGGAGTCACGCTGGCGGTCGGAATGCCGTCTGTCATCAAGCTCTGGGCAGTAATAGCGGGACTGTTGGTGGCCGCAAGCGTAGGCATTTTCTTCGGCGTCTACCCGGCGCGCCGGGCGGCGATGCTCGATCCCATCGCGGCTCTGCGCTTTGAGACATAACCGCCGCCGGAAAGACTGGAGTTTCGTATCAGGGCGTCGCTTTAGCGATGCTGCAAGTTCTTCAAAGTGCAAGAACTGGAGTTTCGTATCAGGGCATCGCTTTAGCGATGCCGCCAGTTCTTCGAAATAGGAGCCACTTTAGGGGCTGCTGTCTACCAAGGAATAGAAATGCGTTTCCTCGGCGTCTCGGCGGTGAAAAGGTTCTGAACCCATGATGAGCAAGAGCGAGTTCGGCGAAATCATCACCATGGCCCTGGCCACCATCCGCAGCAACAAGCTGCGTTCCGGGCTTACCGTCCTGGGCATCGTCATCGGTGTAGCCGTGGTCATCGGAATTTCGTCGATCGTGCGCGGCCTCAACGACAACGTCAGCACCATGATCAGCAGTATGGGATCGAACATTATCTTTGCCTTTCACATGCCGATTACCTTCGGGCGCCCCACCGAAGAGTTGCGCACGCGCAAGGAATTGACGTTCGATGATGCGGAAGCCATGAAGGACCTCCCGCACGTAAAGGCCGTGACCGCCGGCGTCCGCTTTTTCGAGCCGCGGCTAGGCACCGGCACCTACGTAGTGAAGTACGGCGACCGCAAGGCCAAGCAGACGATCCTGGAAGGCGACACCGCGTCGGTCAAAGATGTCTTCGACTTGAACATGAAGTCCGGGCGCTGGTTCAGCGAGATTGACGACCAACGGCGGGCGCCGGTGATCATTCTCGGTGCCGACACTTCGGAAGAGCTTTTTGGCGGTGCCGATCCCGTGGGCAAGGAAATCAATATCGAAGGCCAGTTGTTCCAGGTGATCGGGGAGATCGAAAAGGTCAAGAGCGCCTTCGGCGGCGGCAAGAATCCCGACGACAACAAAGTCTATTTTCCGCTGTCCACGCTGCACAAACTGCACCCCGAACTCAAGCAGCACTTCATCAGTGTCAAGGCAACGTCGCACGCGGATATGCCGAAAGCCGAGGACGAAATGCGCGAACTGCTGCGCCGCCGCCGCCGCGTACCCCCGGACAAGCCGGACAATTTCGCCGTCTTTACCCAGGACTCGCTCTCGGACGTCTGGAGCCAGATCACCCAAGCGGTGTTCATTTTTATGTTTGCCGTCTCGAGCGTCGCCTTGATCGTAGGCGGCGTGGGCGTGATGAACATCATGCTGGTGTCCGTGACCGAGCGCACGCGGGAAATCGGCGTCCGCAAGGCCATGGGCGCCCGCAAACGTGATGTGTTGCTGCAATTCACGCTGGAGGCGATCACGCTCACGGCGATCGGAGGAATCCTGGGCGTCCTCCTGGGCGCGATCATCACCTACGGCATCCGCATGGTGTGGGATTCCCTGCCCGCGACCATGTCGGTATTCTGGGCCGGCTTCGGCTTTCTCGCGGCTGCGGCCGAGGGCCTGGTGTTCGGAATCTATCCCGCCTGGAAAGCCGCCAACCTCGACCCCATCGAGTCGCTGCGCTACGAGTAAGCATGTGTAGCGCGGACACTCTTGTCCGCGCTGCATGCAGCATCCAAAAAGCTCGCGGACAAGAGTCTCCGCGCCATACGAACCATTCGCGGTTGAGGGTCCTCACGGTTTATTCTTTCGAGTCACATGCCACTAACTCCCAGAACGGCGCTCGAAGCGGTCGCCGCAATCGATACTGTCGGCTGTCTGTTCTTCTATTTCCTATCCGCCCTCGGGCTCACCTCTTTCCTCAGCGACCGCCGCAAGAGACTCCAGCAGCCCCCGCGGCCAGAAAGCGACCTGCCTCCCGTCTCCATCTTCAAGCCCTTGAAGGGCGTCGATCCTAAGATCTGGGAGTGCTTTTGCAGCCACTGCGAACAGGACTATCCGCAATTTCAATTGATATTCGGTGTCAGCGATCCCGGCGATCCCGCCGTCGAGGTGGTGCGGAAGCTCCAGGCAAAATATCCCAACCTCCCGATTGAGCTGATCGTGTGCGATCGCGTTCTCGGAGCAAATATCAAGGTCAGCAATCTCGTCCAGATGTTACCCGCGGCAAGCCACGAACTCCTGCTGGTGAACGACAGCGACATCGATGTACCTGCGGACTATTTGCAAAAGGTGATCGCGCCCCTCGCGGACCCGTCCGTGGGACTGGTGACCTGCCTCTACCGCGGCGTCGCCGCCCCCACGTTCGGCTCCCGTCTGGAGGCGTTGGGCATCGGCACCGACTTTATCCCGGGAGTTCTGAGCGCCAGGTTTCTCGAGAAAGGATTGCATTTCGGACTGGGATCGACGCTGGCCTTTCGCCGCCACGACCTCAAGATGATTGGCGGATTCGAAGCGTTCCTCGACTACCTGGCTGATGACTATGAACTCGGCCGTCGCATCGCGGCAACTGGAAAGCGAGTCGAACTCAGCGAAGCAATCGTCACTACATATCTGCCCGCCTACACGTTGCGCCAGTTTTTCCAACATCAGCTGCGCTGGTCGCGCACCATTCGGGACGCCCGTCGTTGGGGATACACCGGGCTGCTTTTCACCTTCGGCCTGCCTTGGACGTTGGTGACGCTAATAGCGGCGCGGGGAGCTGCGTGGGCGTGGGGACTATTCGCGCTGACGCTCACCGCGCGGCTGGCCGTCGGTATCGGCACCGCCGTGCTCGTACTGAGCGACGAACAAGTGATTCGCAATATTGTTTTGTTGCCGTTACGAGATCTGATCGCGCCGCTCGTCTGGGCGGCCAGTTTCATGGGCAACCGTATCCATTGGCGAGGCGAGGTTTTCGATCTGAAAGAAGGCCGCTTGACTAGCGCGAAGCCGGTGTCGTCGGCCGATTGGAAAAGATAATCTTGCCGCCGCCGCGTGCCACCTCATACCGCACCAATCCTTGGAGCGCCGGTGGCTCATCCTCTTCCGCCCACAAAAAAACGCGTTGCGGCCCCTTCCACATCTCGACAAACGAAGCCTGCGTCTCGAAAACCCGCGGCGCTCCCGGAAACTGCGTGCCATACCACATGTTTCCGCCCGGCGCGCGCAAACTGTGCAGCGGGATTCCGGTGTAGAAATTCAGCGACGACGCATTTTCATACAGCCCGATCACCACAATCTGATCGCCGGGCCGGTACTGCTCGCGAATCGTCATCGCCAGATCTTTCGACGAAAGGATCGGAGAAAAAATGCCGAATGCAATCCGCACGCACGCCAGCAGAACTACCATCATCGCCACCAGCGCGGCATTCCCCGCGCCCGCCCGCCCGCGACGCCGCAGAATCCAGTTAGCGAGCGTTCCCAGCAGAAACGCGACCGAGAATCCAAACAACGGCACGCGGAACGCCCCCATGGCCTGCGGGGTCAAATCGAGAAAGTGCCCGAACGAAAGCGCGTAGTCTTGCGGATGTTTCCGCAGCAGATCCGATAGATCCGTGCCCGGAGCCGGCGCCTTCGAGAACATGAGCAGCGCAAAGCCAACCACCGCCATGATGACGCCTGCCGCCAGCAACACTCCCGACGAAATCCGCCCCGAGCGCCGTTCCCGGCTATCCCCAGCCGAAGTTCTCTCCCGTTGCAACCATCCGCCGACCAGCAATGCCATCGCCGGGATCGCCGGAATCGTGTAGTATTCCTGCCTCGTCGAGAGGCTGAAGAAGCCCACGATCACCAGGCTCCACAACGAAAATAAAAGATACGCCCGCTGCCGCCGCGTCATCTGCATGCGGAACTCGCGCCACCGCCGCGGCACTTCCCGCACCGACTGCGGAAGAAACACTGTCCATGGAATCAGCCACAATACCAGCAATGCCCAGAACAACAACAGCGGAACCGTGTCGTAATCACGCGGTACGCGTTTGTTCAGAAAACGCAGGATGTGCTCGTTGACGAAGTAGAACCAAAGAAACCCGCGGACCTGCCCCTGCGCCGGATTCCGCAGCGCCGCCAGAATATGCCAAGGCGCGGCGATCGCAAAGAACACGACCGTGCTCGAAAGCAACCGCAGCCTGAGCAGGTGCCGCAAATTCCCCGTCAGCAGCAGATAAAGCCCGATCGCTCCCGCCGGAAACACGAGTCCGATCAGCCCCTTGGTAAGCACGTTGAGCGCGCACACGGCCGCGAGCCCCCAACAAGTCCAGCGTGCGGGCTTCGGTTGCTCCAGCTTCTGTTGTTCCAACGACACCAGAAAAAGCCAAAACGTCAGAGTCAGCCAGAGGCCCACCGGCACATCGGGAATCAGAAAGCGGGTAAAAAGATACGGTCCGAGCGCCGTCGCCAGCACCAGCCCGGAATCGAATCCGCCTTCGCCGCCCAGAGCCCAGCGTCCCAATCCGTAAGTGGAGAGAATCATCGCCAGCACGCCCAGCATGAGCGGCAAGCGCGTGCTCCACTCGTTGACGCCGAATAGCGTGTAGCTCGCAGCCACGCCCCAATACATCAGCGGGGCTTTTTCCAGATAGCGGATGCCGTTGGCGTAGAGCGTGACCCAGTCGTGTCGCTGTACCATTTCGCGCGCCGCCTCGGCATGCACCGTGTCGGCATCGTCGAGCAAGGCGGGCCGCGACAGTCCCGCCATGTAGATAACCGCCCACAATGCAATCAGCGCCAGCACGCAAATTCGCCAGTCCGAAAGCAACTGGTTCGGACGGGATATGCTCTCAGTTGTCGGCGGATCGAGATTGCGCGTAGGGCCAGAATTCATCGCGGAAGGTTCATTATACGGGAGTGTGGGGACGGGGCGGATGAGGTCAGAGGTGAGAGGTCAGATTGCAGAGGTGAAACCAGAATTGCAGAAGTTCTCAGTGGAGTAGAGGTGGGTTAACCTCAGCAATCTGACCTCTCACCTCTGACCTCACCCGCCCCGCCACCACACAGCTCAGTCGGCGGCGACCCCGCGGGAAACGCGGCTGCCCGCCACTTCGCGATAAATCTCGAGGATCCTCGCCACCGAGTTCGTCCAGGAAAATCGCTGCGCCTGCTCATAGCCGCGTTGTTTCATCCGCTCGCGCAGCGCCGGATCCAGCAGCACGCGCTGCAAAGCTCGCCGAATCTCAAACACGTTTTCCGGATTCACCAGCAATGCCGCGTTCCCCGCCACTTCCGGCAAGCTCGATGTGTTCGAAGTGACGACCGGCGTTCCGTGAGCCATCGCTTCCAGCGGCGGCAATCCAAATCCCTCGTAAAGCGACGGAAACACAAAAACCTTCGCGACATCATAAAAAATGCGCAGCACTTCGATCGGTACAAATCCTAAGAAGCGCACGTCATTCTGCACCCCGCTGCGCACCACCGTGCGCCGCAGCCGCGGATGGCTCGAAAGGTCGTCCCCGATGATGATGAGCTTCAGATCCGGGAACTGCTGCTCCTTTTGCAGTTCGCTCTTCAGCGCCGAAAACGCTTCGATGATGCGCACCACATTCTTGTGGGGCCGAATCGCGCCCGCATACAGTATGAACGGATAGTTCACCAGATAGCGCTGGGCAATCAGTTCGCGATCCGCTGCGCTGGCGTGGCCGCGCAGAAAGCGTTCGTCAATCGCGTTATAGACCACTTCGATGCGGTCGTCTGGAATAGCCAACAGCTTTTCGATTTCGTTCCTGGTGAATTGTGACACCGCGATCACGCGCGCCGCCTTACGCAACACGCGCCGCGTCAGGTAAAAGTGCAGGGTGCGCCGCAAACTGGACGCGTTGCGCGATCCATACATGTGCTCGAGCAGATCGTGCACGGTCAGAACATAAGGACAGCTCAGTCCGCGCGGAATCCAGAACAGGTGTGGGATGTGAACCACGTCGCACTCCAGGCGTTTCACAATCGCCCGGAAATCGAGATTCCCTTTGAGCGTGTCATCGCGGGCGTCCAACGCCACCGCGTGGAAGTTCGGCGGCAACGCGCCGCATTCCGCCACCTTCGCCGGCGATCCAATGAGAAAGTATTTGCTGTCGCGGTCCAGGCGCGCCAGGGTGCGAACTACATTCCGGATGTAGGTCCCCACGCCGAATTCCGTCATGCGACGGATATCAATGGCTACTTTCACGACTGGAATTTAAACACAGAGGACACGGGGAACACAGGGAATTCGCCAGGCTTGCTCTTGCCACTCTCCCCGCCCATTCTCAGCAATAGCGGTCTGCTGAAAGCCCGGATGAAGATCACGGCCTATAATCGGCAGGACATTGCTACCCACGATGCAGGAATCCAGGAGCGTTACTGCGATGCAGCCGGCAATCCCATTTTTCCATCCCTCGCTCGATCCTGCGGTACGAGGCTGGCTGCACGCTCCCGATACTCCCAACGGCGACGCCCTGATCCTGACCCACGGCGCGGGCTCGGACTCGACGGCTCCTCTGCTGCTGGCGCTCGGCGAAGCATTTGCCGGACAGGGCTACCTCGTTCTGCGCTGCGATCTGCCCTTCCGCCAGGACCGGCGAACCGGCCCGCCGTTTCCGGGAAACGCGGAACGCGATCGCAAGGGTCTCGGCAACGCGGTGGCAGCCTTGCGCGAGAGAGTCACGGGCAGGATTTTTCTCGGCGGCCACTCCTACGGCGGGCGCCAGTCGACGATTCTCTGCGCCGCCGAACCAGAGCTTGCATCCGGACTCCTCCTGCTTTCGTACCCCTTGCATCCGCCCCGCAAAAAGGAACAACTCCGCATTCAACATCTGCCAGACCTGCGGACTCCGTGCCTGTTCGTGCACGGAACGCGCGATCCATTCGCAAGCCCAGAGGAATTAGCGAAGGCGCTGGAACTGATCCCGGCCCGAACCGAACTAATGGCGGTGGAAGGCGCAGGTCACGACTTGGGTTTCAAAGGGAAGGCAAAGCCGCCCGACCTTTCGGCGATTATCCTGGCCAGATTTGAAGAGATATTCAGATGGCCGCGAACTAAGAAATAAATAAGCTCTTCTCGGCGACCTCTGCGTCTCGGCGGTAAATTGTTCTAATTCACCCAGCCCGATTTCGATCCGCCATTCGTCTTGTCGTTATCGTCGGGGGGCACGTAGTTTCCGTGCTCGTCAAAAGTCACTTTGCGGTCGTGATCTCTCATATAGACTTCGAACTTTCTCGCCGCGCGCCGCCGTTTCCACCGGTAATAGGAGTTGCGCACGCCGAAATACCGCTCCGACGCTGCATAGCTCAGGCCGCGAGATGGCAGGAACTTTACCCAGAGGTAGCCAAAAAGCAATCCGCCGAGATGAGCAAAAACCGCGATTCCACCTTGCCTTGGATCGAAAATCGCAACGATCGCGACGATCACCCAGATGCCGACCAGGTACTTGGCCTTGATCCGGAATGGTAGCGGAAACAGAAACATTTCCTGGTCGGCATAAAGGATGCCGAAGGCCATCAGCAGTCCGAAAATTCCCCCCGAAGCGCCCACGGTTCCGCCGTGCTCGTTCATTCCCAGAAAATGTGAATACGAGACCACAATGGTTACCAGCGCGGCGCCCACCACGCAAAAGGTGTAGCACTCGATGAATCGCCGCGATCCCCAGTCGCTCTCCAGGTAGGCACCGATGAACCAGAGCGTCAGCATGTTGAAGAACAGATGACTGAAGTTGGCATGCAGGAGCGAATAGGTCACAAGTTGCCAGATCTCGCCCTTCATCACGAAGACCGGGATCAGTGCAAACCACTCATCCACCCAGCCGAGACTGACGCCAAATACACGGCGTACCACCAGTTCCAGCAGGAAGATCGCAGTGCAGGCGATAATGATGCGCTTCACCCACCCCGCAAAGGGCGGCATGCTGAACGAGATGGTTTGTCCGCGAGGCACTTTATCTTTCTGGCTCCGGCACAACCGGCAAACTGCGATGTCCCGCCGCGTCCACCGCCCGCACCCCGAATATCACATTATCCTTCGAAACCTGCAGGGTTGCACGCGTACCGCCACTAACCGTCTGGACGTACTCCCAATCGGCCGCGTTCGTCGAGCGCCAGGCCACCTCGTAGCCGGCCGCTCCCGCCGAAGGTTCCCACGTCAAAGTCGTGTCGTTATCGAGGTTCTTGGTCTGCATTTTTACGCTCGCTGGCGCCGCTGGAGCCGATGCCAGCGAGGCCAGAGTAGCCGCGTTCAGCCGCGCTACGCGCGCCACGTAGTCGAAGTCGATGAACTTCGGCAGGTCGCCGTACTCGATGCCATTCTCGCTACGAACGTTCTGATGCTGATGGTTATAGTCTTCGCGGAACTCGGTGAAGCGCACGGCGGCGAAGCCCTGCTGATTGAACGAGTAGTGGTCGCCTCCGCGCAGGAAGCGATCCAACCGGAAGATCATAAGCGGTTTCACTCCGGCATCGTACGAGCGCCCGACGTCGGCGATGTAACGGGCCAGTTCGCGCGAAGGCGAGTCGCTTTCTCCGCCGAGTGCTCGAATTCGCCGGATTTCAGCCTCCGTCGCCGCCGCCGGCAGTCCTTCAGAAAACATGCGCACCACGCTTGCATCCTGGTCGGCCCCGAGGTTCCCGCCTACGATGTCGTTGTTCAAGACGGCTTCGATTTTCCATCCATTCTGCTTGGCCATCTGGGCGAAGTGTTTGCTGCCGTACAGACCCTGCTCTTCTCCGGCGACCGTCAGAAAAATAATCGTGGCCGGGAATTTCCCCCGCAATTTCGTGCTGCTCAAAACGCGCGCGCATTCCAGACTCACCGCCGTCCCGCTGCCATCGTCATTCGCTCCCGGCGCCGGATCGGTCCCGTTAAAGTTATCGCTGTTACGCGAGTCGTAATGGCCGGTCACCAGCACCATACGATTGGCCTGCCGCGGATCGCTTCCGCGCAGCACCGCATAAACATTGGTGAGTTCAGTCGGGTTCGGAATGCGGTCCGCAGGCGGCTCCGTGAAACTGTCAGTCTTCACCTCGAGGCAGCCGCCGCAGTCTTTCGAATAACGCTCAAACTCCGCCTTGATCCACTCCCGCGCCGCTCCGATTCCTTTGCCCGCTTTGATCGATTCCGGGTCCTGCGCCGAAATCGTGGAACGATTGTTAAAGCCGGCCAGCTTTTCAATCGTCCGCCGGATGTGGTCCGCCGAAACCTGCCGGACCGCCTCGGCAATGTGCGCATCGGTGTGCCGGTCCGACGCCAGCCGAGGTGGATCCTGAGCAACTTCCTGTGCCCGGCAAAGGGAGGCACAAAACGCCAGCGCCAGGACAACCGCAACCGCCGCCCCAAGAGTTGTGCAACAATAGCCCGAACTGCCAGGCTCCGCCATTTCGGAATTTTTCTGGTAAGCCACTTGACCTTTTCCTCACGAAGAAACTAAATATAACAGGGTACCCCGAGTGTGGAGGAAATCATGGTGTACTGTCCTGAATGCGAGACGGATCTCGACATCGACGAAGATGAAGTCGATGAAGGCGCGGTCGTCTCCTGCCCGGAGTGCGGCACCGACTTCGAGGTGGTCACGGTCAATCCCGTTGAATTGAAGGTCGTCGGCGAAGACGAGATCGACGAAGAGGACGAGGACGAGGAAGACCTCGACGAAGAAGAGGACGAGGACGAGGATTCCTGAACAACTCCGCACATTCCCGAGTATTCCGCCGGGGGTTCCACCGCCTGACCGCCGTGGCTCTGCCGATCGCGTTCCTGGTGTCTCTGCTGGCCCCAGCCAGCGCTCGGAGTAGCGGCCACGAGAAGCCCAAGCCTTACGCTCTGATCTACGGAACGGTTTGGGACCCCGACGGGCACCCACTCTACGGGGTCAAAGTGAAAATCCGGCGGGCCACTGACAAAGAAAACAAAGCTCGCTGGGAGCTCTATTCCAATCACACCGGCGAGTTCGCCCAGCGCCTGCCGGCCGGCAAAGCCGACTACGTCGTTTGGGCCGACGTCAAAGGCTTCAAGCTGCCTTCTGGCAGACAGTTGAAGCCTGGCCCCCCAGTAACCGTGCATATCGACAATGACGAGCGTTCCGACATCGGTCTTCATTTAGACTGGTAATGGCTGCCGCAGCGCCGAACCGGCGGCAGCGATTCGCGGCAACGAATCGCGGCAAACGAGAATTTCATGAAGAATGCGGTCATTGCGGTTGCGCTGCTGGTCGTGGTATCAACGCCGGTATTCTTGAATGTAGTCTTGGCCGCCCCACCCCCGCAGTTCGGCCGCTCCTCGAAGCAAGACAAGACCCGCCTGCTCACCGGCAAGGTACTCGACAGCGGTGACAGTCCCTTGCCGAACGCGGTCGTGTACCTGACCAACACCCGCACCCGCGCCGTGAAAACCTACATAGTGGGTCCGGACGGCGCCTACCGTTTCCCCGCCCTCCAGCCCACCATCGATTACGAAGTGTATGCGCAGTACAAGAACCGCAAGAGTGGCACAAAAACGGTCAGCCAGTTTGACGATCGCCAGCAGGTTTACATCAGCTTGAAAATTGACACCAAATAGGCCCTTCGCTCCCACAACCGTATTCAGAGAGCCGAGCGGTCCCAAGAAAAAGGCCACCCCTCAGGGTGGCCTTAAATTCTTGATGGGCTTGGAATCTAGTTGCTGTCTCCGCCGGCCCGTTTCCACGAGATCAAGTCGCCGATGGTGGTGCTGGTCGAGGAGGAAGCCGGGTGCTTGTAGGATTCGACCTCCTGCCGTGACGCTTCTTCGCCAACCGCCTTGATGCTCAGGCCGACTTTCTTTTCTTCCTGATTCATCTTGATGATCTTGAACTCGAACTCAGCGCCGGGTTCCAGATGCATCGGCTGCCCGTTCCCATCGACCGCTTCCGAGTTGTGACACAGCCCTTCGATGCCTTCGGCAATCTCGACAAAAGCTCCGAAGTTTGCCACGCGCAGCACCTTGCCGTGCACGATGTCGCCAATACGGTGCTGTGCGAAGAACGAATCCCAAACATCGGGCTGCATCTGCTTCACGCCCAGCGAAAGGCGCCGCTTGTCCGGCTCAATCGCCAGGATGACGGCCTTGACCTTGTCGCCTTTTTTCAGCACCTCGGACGGATGCTTCACACGGGTCGTCCAGCTCAGGTTGCTGACGTGCACCAGCCCGTCGATTCCGTCTTCGATTTCAATGAAGGCGCCAAACTCGGTCAGATTGCGCACCCGGCCCTCGACCGTCGCTCCCACGGGATACTTGTCGTGCAAAGTATCCCAGGGGTTGGACGCGAGTTGCCGCATGCCGAGCGAAATCCGCCGTTCCGTCGGGTTCACGCTCAGCACAACACAATCCACCTCGTCGTTGACGTTGACCAGCTTCGACGGATGCTTCATCCGTTTCGACCAAGTCATTTCGCTCACATGGACCAGGCCCTCGATGCCCTGTTCCAGTTCGACGAACGCTCCGTAGTCGGTGACGCTGATGACGCGTCCGTGGACGTGCGCACCCACCGGGTAGCGGTGCTCCGCATCCAGCCAAGGATCGGGCGTGAGTTGCTTGAAGCCCAGCGAAACGCGCTGCTTGTCTTTGTCGTACTTCAGGACCTTCACCTGAATCTGGTCGCCGACGTTGACCAGATCGCGCGGGTGCGTCAGGCGTCCCCACGACATATCGGTGATGTGCAGCAGCCCGTCAATTCCGCCCATATCCACAAACGCACCGTACTCGGTCAGGTTCTTGACGATGCCGGTGAGCACGCTGCCTTCTTCCAGATGCTCCAGCGTCTTGCCGCGCTTCTCGTTCTGCTCTTCTTCCAGCAGCTGCTTCCGCGAGACCACGATGTTGCCGCGCTTCTTGTTGAGCTTGATGATGGCGACTTCCATCGTCTGGCCCTTCATGCCATCCAGATTCCGGATGGGACGCAGGTCCACTTGTGAGCCCGGCAGAAAAGCGCGCGCCCCCTGAATGTCGAGGGTCAGGCCGCCCTTGATGCGTTCCACCACGACGCCCTTGATCGGCTTCTTTTCGTTGTAAGCGCGCTCAATCTCGTCCCACGAGCGTAGCCGCTGCGCCTTAAGGTGTGAGAGGTTGACGTAGCCCTCTTCGGTTTCCCCCTTGTCCCGCATTACGTCGATCTCGGCGCCGGCCTCGAACTTCGGCTTGCCCTCGTGATCGAGAATCTCCGCAATCGGCACCATGCCCTCAGATTTCGCTCCGATGTCGACCACGACGTGGGTTGCGGTCAGTTTCACCACCGTGCCTTTGATGACGTGGTCCTCGCCCACAGCTTCCTCGGTTTCGGTCTCGAAGCTCTGCAGCGCGGCCGCGAAGTCATCGCTGGCAACCGCAGCATTCTCCTGAGCGGGGGGTTTAGAAGTGTCGTTTTGAGGAGCTTCCTGTTCAGAAGCATCAGGGGCGGAAGCCAACGGTTCCGCGGGCAAGGGTTGTGCGTTCTCGGGAGCGTCTACTACGGCCGAGCCGCCAGTGTGAGTGTCGTGGGCAGGGGTCATGGTTTCAAGACTGGATTCAGGATTGCGAACGGTGGTGTCGTCGAACAAGTTCATAGCCTCTGTGTCGGCGCGCGTTTGTGCGCGACATGCGGGACGTGGCCTAGCGGACTGCTGGTGTGCTCTTTAGTTTGCGTTGAGGCCGACCTGGCGGACGACCCTAGGACAATTCCAGCTGGTTCGAAATCACGTCCAACAGGGACTCTCTGAATATAGCAACCGCTTCGGAACAGTGTCAAACGCGAAACCGGCCCGTAGTGGGTCAGTTTGAATTTGCTTTGAAAGGGCACGGCTTCAGCCGTGCCGTAACTGCCGCAAAATCAATGCGGCTTTAGCCGCTGGGGGAATGTGTCTTTCAAATTGACCCACTACCAACGGGCCGATTCGGGGCCCAGGAATTCATAGATCCGTCACACTATCGTTCCCCTTCCGCCTCAAAAGAAGGGCGTCCACGGCCCTCAAGGGCACTCGCTAACCCAGGGAATCCATCCCGTCGAAATTGCCGTCCGCCTTCGTCCAGCCCACCTCGCCCGATTTCGTCCGCACCTTCACCCACCACTCCTTCACCCCGTCTTCCACGACCTGGGCAGAACAGTCCCGAAGGCATCCCCCTGCATCTTTCTCAGTGACAAAACTGCAGTCCGTTTCTTTCTTCCATTCTCCATGCACCCAGATATCCGCAAATCCCTCGCCTCGGTACATGTATCGATAAAATGTGTCGCCGCGCTTCAGCGAGAGTTCCGGGATGTCCCGCAGTACCCGAATCGTGTCCGGCTTCTCTGTAATATGAACGCCGGTGAGACCCGCAACCTTCTCGCCTTTACGCAACCTTCCGATCTCGACGCGATCCTTTTTCCAGGAGCTGTATAGCGGGGTATCTCTGGTGACAGTCCATTCTCCAAACGTGCACCCCTCAAAGGGACAGGCGCCCTCATCTACAACCGGCAACACCGGAGGTTTGGTTCGATCTTCCTGAGCAGACTTCCGGGGACTCTGTTGTGCGTTGGCGAGACTGGCCATTAAGAAACACAAAGACAGGACAAAAACAGATCGCATGTGCAGAGCATAGCCCCGGATCGCAACCAAACCCTAGTCACCTTCGTAACGATGAATGCGTTAGCGGCTGTACTGATTCCGCTTCTTGTCCTCGTGCCGCTCGATCCCCAGCTGGATCAGCCGATTGATCAATTCGGGATACGGCACTCCCGTCGCCGCCCACAGCTTCGGATACATGCTGATAGAGGTGAACCCCGGCATGGTGTTGATCTCGTTGACGAAAATCTTACGAGATTTGGGGTCCATCAGAAAATCGACGCGCGCCAGCCCCGTGCAGTCGACCGCTTGAAACGCCGCGATCGCCAGCCTCTGCACCGTCTTCATTTCCGCTTTCGTGATCTTCGCAGGGATGATCCCTTCCGACCCTTCCGCCAGATACTTTGCGTCGTAGTCGTAAAACTCCTTGCAGGGAACGATTTCTCCCGCCACCGACGCCTTGGGTTCGTCGTTGCCAAGCACCGCGCACTCGATCTCGCGCGCCCTGTTCTTTTTTCCGCCAACGCCCTCTTCAATCACGATCTTGCGATCGAACTTGGCCGCTTCCGCGATGGCCGGACCGAGCTCCTTCCGATCATGCGCCTTCGAGATTCCCACCGACGACCCCAGGTTCGCCGGCTTCACAAAGACCGGATATTTCACCTTGCTCTCCACCAGTTTCTGTACTTTCTTGGGCTCGCCCTCGAATTGGCCGCGCAGCACGGTCACGTGCTTCACGATGGGTAATCCCGCCGCGCGGAACAAAGACTTCATAATGTCTTTATCCATACCCGCGGACGAGCCGAGCACCCCCGCCCCGACGTAGGCGATGTCGGCCAGTTCGAGCAGACCCTGGATCGTCCCATCTTCGCCGAAGGTTCCGTGCAGAACGGGGAAGATAACATCCACGTTGATGGCGCGATCCGCGGCGCGCCGCAGATTGGCATCGGTCTTCGCATCGGTCTGGAAGGGTGCAAGTCCAGCGTCGCGCCGCGACGGTTCGGGAGGCACCACCACCGACTCGCCCGTGGCCAGCAACGCCGCCCCCGGAGTAGCCTCCGGATCGCCCGCGCGAAGTTGCGTAGGTTGTGCGGCGCGGGCGCCCCCGCCCGCGTCCCCTTTCAGCAATCTCTCCGCATGTTCCGCCGTAAGCCATCGCCCGTCTTTCGTGATGCCAATCGGAACCACCTCATATTTCGTTTTATCAATTGCGTTCAGAACCGACGCCGCCGAAAGCAACGACACTTCATGCTCCCCGCTGCGTCCGCCAAAGAGGATGCCAACCCGAAGTTTTGCCATGACGTTTCAGTCTGGCTCTCGGCGTGTTTTCCGTCAATCCCAGCTTTGGTTCGTGTCTGATGTCATGCCAGATTCGCCAGAATTGAACCGCAGAGAACGCTGAGTCCGCAGAGTCTTTTTGATTTTGGTTCCGGAGGGCCCCCTGCGCCGAAGAGGATCGAGCTAACGCTTTCCAAACCGTCGAGCGTGAAGAGATTCACAACCGCCTTTTCTCAGCGTGCTCTGCGTCCTCTGCGGTTAAAGGGTTTGATCCTGCGTCCGCCACCAGCATGGCTCGGTTAATCCGGGCTTCTCCGCGCCAACGACGTGTCCACGGGCTCGCGCCGCGGTTCATTGAATTGACCCTCGATGCGCCTCTGGACGCGCTCCCACTCCGAGCGTAGCGTCATTTCCTTGATGGCGAACTTCGACTCGTGCCGGGCATCGTCCACGCGCACCGCCAATTCTTTGTTCTGCAGACGGAAATCAATGACTTCTGAGAGCGGCACCAGTTGATTCGACGACTTGCCCACGATCACAAACACAACCTTATCGGTCATCAGCACGTATTCCGGGCAGGCTCCTTCATCCCCTGGACCTTGCGGCGGCCCGAACGTGGTCATGAACCCCCGGTGCGTGAGCGCGCAGTCGCCCATGTGCATGCGAATCACGGTTCCATGTTGATAGATACCCAGCGGCGCGGCCAGAGCCACGGATATGCTCGTCAATACCAGGACCAGTCGCAATGTGAATTTCAGTTTCATAAGTCTCCAATCCGCGGTCTCCAATCAACGAAGGTCGGGTTCGTAGTAGTACCGGTTTCGGCTATGGAATGTGAGGTTGAGAGTGTGGGTTGGCATCAGGCGAAGAGAATGAAATCCAGCCCGGTGGCTGGGCAGATCGTAGGTCACTACATACGAGGCGCGCAGATCCTCGAACCCCGCGCTCATTACGTTTGCGATTCCGTCTTGCAGGGAAAAGTAGCGCCCCCCGCTGGCATCCGCCACCTGCCGCAGGAACCTGCTGCCCGCCGGCGGGTTCGTTGCCTTCCCCATATCCACCGCGTAGACCAGGGCGCCGGCGGCCACCACCGCGTCCAGTGCCTCGCCTTCGGAATGCAGACTGGTGGTGTCGTTGCCGTCAGAAAATAAAATCAGCACCGGCCTTACCCCCGTGCGGCGATGATGCCAGATCAGGTCGGCTCCGACTATCAAAGCGTCGAACATCGGCGTGGTGCCGCCGCCCTTTACCGCCAGGAGTGTATTCACGGAGTTCGCAGAGCGGCAACCGCCGCCCGAGCAGAGGACGGTAGGCCGCACTCGCCCCGACGTCCCTCCGAACGCCCCAAAATACAAAACGGCGACGCTGTCATCGCGGATCGACTGCTCCTGGGCAACCAGTTCCTGCACATCCTGTATGGCGACTCGAGTGCCCGGCGCTACCGATTCGCTCAGATCGACCAGCGCAACTACGTCGAGTGAGTTTTCATCCGAAGCGCTGAAGCTCCGGAAATTGCGCACCACAAGTCCATTGTCCACGACCGCAAAGTCCGACTTCGTCAAGGTCTCGACCGGATGATTGTTTTCGTCGGTGACAAAGAACGTAACCTGGACTCGCGAGACGACGCTGCGGTACGTAGGCAGGTTGGAGGAATCGTTCGTCTTTTCGGCGGCCGCAGCGTGCGTCAACACAGCGTACGTCAAAACAAAGAGCGCCAGCAGTAAAGACCGAATGTGTGCACGCGTTAACATCGCTGCCTGTTCTAGTTTATCGGCGAACCTCGGAGCACTCCCCAATTACCGAAGTTACTTTTGGAGGTGACCGAAGGGTTTGCCCTCCGCTAAGAACAGGTCCGCATGCCGGAAACGACGTTGCGGCCCTGGCAACCCATTTGCCACGAGACAACTGGAAGCCATCTCGCAGGGAATCGAGGGTGAACTGCGGCAATTCCTTCGCCGCCATTTTGATTCCATTTTGATTACAATGGGTCGTCGTTCGGGTTGACCCGACGAAAGCCATTACGGGAGCAGGCTGTCTGCATCGGGTTGCAATCAAGACGGAAGTGGTAGGCGGATGTGTTCCCGAATTTTGGCAAAGGCGGAACAGTATGAAGAAGAACGTGGCTGTGGTTTCCATGTTGCTCCTATTGCTTGCGTTTGCAGTGGCAGCCTGGGCGCAGGCCGCTCCCACCCCCCGCAAGAAGCGCATTGCGGTCATGGATTTTGATTACGCGACGGTTCACGCCGGTGTTTCCGAGATTTTCGGCCAGGATATCGACATCGGCAAAGGTGTCGCCGACCTGTTGGTGACGGACCTGGTTAAGGACGGTTCCTATTCGATCATCGAGCGCAAGGCGCTGGACAAGATTTTGGCCGAGCAGAATTTTTCGAATAGTGATCGCGCCAATCCCGCGTCGGCGGCGAAGATCGGCAAACTGCTGGGGGTGGACGCCATTCTGGTCGGCAGCATCACGCAGTTTGGCAATGAGACCAAGAAACTCGGAATGGGTGGAGGAGGAGGAAACTGGCATGGCATTGGCGCCGGCTCCTTTGGACACAAGAATTCGAAGGCAATTGTCGGCCTGAGCGCTCGCCTCGTCGACATCGACACGGGTGAAGTCCTGGCCGTGGCCGAGGGTAAGGGTGAGTCGTCGCGCAGCAGTACATCCATGCTGGGCGGCGGCGGCAACTGGCACGGTTTTGGCGGCGGCGGCGTCAATTTCGGCAGCAGCGACTTCCAGAGCACCATCATAGGCGAAGCCACCAAGTTGGCGACCGATCAGCTCACCGTGGACGTGGTCGCCGGCAAGGATAAACTGCAGACGCGCACCATCGTCGTACAAGGACTGGTCGCGGCGGTGGATGGCGGCCAGGTGATCCTGAACGTCGGCGCTAAGGCCGGAGTGAAAGTGGGGGACGAACTGAGCGTGGAGCGCGTGACCAGGGAGATCAAGGACCCCGCGACTGGACAGGTGTTGCGCCGGTTGAGTAACCAGGTCGGGGTGGTCAAGGTCACTGACGTGGACGATGTGTCTTCCGTGTGCACGGTGGTTTCCGGGTCGGGATTCAAGACCGGAGACGCGGTGAAGACCAAGACGCAGTAGAGAGTTCAGAAGTGCATTAAGCGGGTGTTTCGCCAGACGTTGAATGGAGCCTTACAGGCGTTTGCAGCCGCTAGAGTATCTTCTTCCCAAACGCCGAGAGTGCCAGCTCCACGGCCAAGTCGGCGGTCTGATTGCGCTCGTCGATGACAGGATTCACTTCCACGATTTCAAGACTCAACATGCGCCCATGGTCGGCGATGATCTCCATCGCAAGGTGTGCCTCGCGATACGTAGCGCCGCCCCAAACGGGAGTCCCAACGCCGGGCGCGTCTTCGGGATCAATCCAGTCCATGTCAAGCGAGACGTGATAGCCGGCGGTGCCGTGTCCGGCCAAGCGCAGCGCTTCTTCCATGACCGCGCGCATGCCGCGTTCGTCGATGTCGCGCATGGTAAAGACTTGGACTCCGGATTTGCGGATGTTTTCTTTTTCAAAGTTGTCCACGTCGCGGATGCCGACCAGCACACAATTTTCCGGCCGTACTTTAGGAGAGAAGTCGTAGATCTTCCCCAGTTCGAAGGGAGGCAACCCCATGAGCGAGGCCAGCGGCATCCCGTGCACATTGCCGCTGGGAGAAGATTCGGGAGTGTTCATGTCGGTGTGGGCGTCAATCCAGAGCAGCCCGATCTTCTGGTTCTTGCGGCGGTAGAACTCGGCCACCCCTGACACCGTACCGGCGGCCACAGAGTGATCGCCGCCAAGAATCAGCGGAACTTTGCCGGCTTCGAGCGTCTTCAATACCAAATCGGCGCTCTTGCTGCAGGTGGCAGTGATTTCCTTGAGGTACTTGGCGTGGGCCGCCCCTTCCTTCTTCTGTTCGGGGAGGGCCACGGCGATGTTGCCGGCATCTTCGACAACGTGGCCGATGGCCTCAAGACGCGCGTCGAGTCCAGCTACTCGGACAGCCGAAGGCCCCATGTCAACGCCGCGGCGTGATTGGCCAAGATCCAGAGGAACCCCGATCACGCGAATCTGGCGCGGGGTAATGTTGGTGAACGAGGTGGTTCGTTGAGCCATAGGAAAAGTTCTCAGTTCCCAGTTCCCGGTTCTCAGTGAAATCCAGTTCGCAGATTCTACTGAGAACTGGGAACTGAGATCTACGGATACAGCCGATGCAGCATGCGCGGGAAAGGAATCGTCTCCCGCACGTGCTCCAGACCGCAGATCCAGGCGACGGCGCGCTCGATCCCCATGCCGAACCCGGAGTGAGGCACGCTGCCGTATTTGCGGAGATCAAGATACCACTTGAACGCTTCTTCGGGCAGATTGTGTTCGTGAATCCGCTGCACCAGCAAGTCGTGAGAGGCCGTGCGCTGCGAGCCGCCGATGATCTCGCCGTAGCCCTCGGGTGCTAACACATCCACGCAGAGAGCGAGTTCGGGGCGCTGCGGGTCCGGCTCCATGTAAAACGCTTTCACGCTCGCCGGGTAACGATGGACCATGACGGGCCGGTCGTACAGCGATGACAGGTAGGTTTCATCGGGCGAGCCCAGGTCTCCACCCCACTCAAACTTGTTTTCAAGCTTGCCTTGTGCGTGGCCTTCCTGCAACTTGCTGACGGCTTCATCGTAGGTGATGCGCGGGAAAGGCGCCTCGACCTTCTCGAGCCTCGCAAGATCGCGGCCGATGATTTGTAAGTCAGGGCGGCGCCGCTCCAGACATCGCTTAACCAGAAAGGTAAGCAGGCCCTCGGCGAGTTCCATCAGGTCGTCAAGCGTGGCATAGGCGACTTCCGGTTCGACCATCCAGAATTCGGTCAGGTGGCGGCGGGTCTTCGATTTTTCGGCGCGGAAGGTTGGTCCGAACGAGTAAACTTTGCCGAGCGCCATCGCTGTAGCTTCAATGTAGAGCTGGCCGGACTGCGTGAGGTACGCCTGCTCTTCGAAGTAATCCACGGGGAAAAGCGTGGAGGTCCCTTCGCAAGCGGCGGGCGTCAGGATGGGAGGGTCGGTGAGCGTGAATCCGTTCGTGTCAAAAAAATCGCGGGCGGCACGAATAATTTCCGCGCGCACACGCAGAATAGAAGCCTGGCGCTGCGAACGCAGCCAGAGATGGCGGTGCTCCATCAGGAAGTCGACGCCGTGCTCTTTGGGAGTGATGGGGTAAGGCGTCGCCTCGGGCACGCGCTGCACGACCTCGACGTTCGACACGTCAAGCTCATAACCGCCGGGGGCGCGCTTATCGGCGCGGACCTTGCCTTCGACGATGACGCTCGATTCCTGGGTGAGCCCTTTAATGGCGTCGAAAACTTCGGGTGGAACGGCGTTCTTCGGGACGACTCCCTGGATGACGCCCGATCCGTCGCGAAACTGCGGGAAAAGGAGCTTGCCGCTTTCGCGCAGGTTATAGAGCCATCCGCGGATGGTAACCGGCTGGCCGTCATGTTTGCCGATTTCTGCAATGGTGCTGATGGGTACTGGCATAAAGTCAAAACCATGAACCGCAGAGTACGCTGAGGGCGCAGAGAAAAGACGGCTTAAACCTTCCCTGCCTTACTGCGTTTGGTGCTATAAATCTGCCGCTTCGAAGTCTCTTCCCACAAGGAGCACGGGGACAGGGGAAAACCAGTCAAAAAAAGACTCTGCGAGCTCTGCGTACTCTGCGGTTGAATTCCTATGAATCTTCCAGCCTCTGGAAGGTTGCGCTCACTTCTTCGCCGGGGTTCTTTCTATCTTCGCCGTCGATTTCCAGCAACAGGGGCGGCTTTTGCGGTGCGGTGCGCAGCAATTCCATCGTTTCTTTCCAATCGATCGATCCGCCGCCCGGCCAGAGGTGTGAATCTTTATCCTTGTTGTTGTCGTGCACGTGGGTCGAGCAGATGTGGTTTTTCAGGATGGCGAAGCCTTCGGGAATGCCCTCCATCATGTGAGAGTGACCGCAATCGAAGCAAACCCCGATGTCGTCGAAATGCATGGTCTTGATGAACTCGACCAGCCGGTCGGGCGTGGACAGTTCGTTGGGAATGTTTTCCACCAGCACGCGGACGCCCAGCGGCTTGGCGAAAGCGCGCAAGTGCTCCACCGAGGTCATGGCCGCTTCGAACTTCTTTTCGTCGAAGGTGTCGTTGGGATTTCCGATGTGCTGCACCAGAAAGCGGAACGGAATATGCTCCGCAATTTCGAGTGAGCGTTTAATCTCGTCCATGGCGTCGACGCGGTGGGCGCGATCGGTCGAGGCAATGTTAACCGGCGGCCCGCCCGTGCGTCCCCACTCGTAGTCGGAATACAAAGGCGCATGCACCGAATTGAGCGGAATGCTGGTAGAGCGGAACCAGTCGGCGATTTCGCGCACATGCTGCTTGCGATTGGCGTAGTCGAAATGTTGGCGGGCGGCGAAGATTTCAATCGCCTGGGCTCCCGCCTTCACGAGCTCGTCGAGCAAGCCCGGATGCAGCCGTTCCTTGACATAGACGTATGTCGATACCGCCCTCAGCATCAGTACCCTACCGCCTTCCCATTGTTGCGTCCGTCGCTGGCTCCGAGGCGCTCGCCGGTTTTCGGGTCAATCATGATGCACTCGCCGTCTCCCCAAAAATGCTCGACCTTCAGCACGTGCCCCTTGGAACTGAGAACCTTCATTGTATCGGGAGAGAGGCGGTCCTCGACGAGAATTCCATCAGGGAGCCACTGATGATGAAACCGCGGTGCGTTGACCGCTTCTTGAATATCGAGCGAGAAATCCACCACGCCGATCAGAATATTGGCCACAGTGGTGATGATCGTAGGGCCGCCCGGCGAGCCAAGAACCAGGAAAAGCTTGCCGTTTTTGAGAACGATAGTCGGCGTCATCGCCGACAGCGGACGCTTCCCCGGGCCGATAGCGTTAGCCGGCCCCTGGATGAGTCCGTAAGCGTTGGGGACACCTTGTTTCGCGGCAAAGTCGTCCATCTCGTCGTTGAGCAGGAAGCCAAGACCTTCGGCGGTGACGCGCGAGCCGAGCGAGTCGTTGAGCGTAGTGGTCACGGCAACCGCGTTGCCTGCGGCATCGACGACGGAATAGTGCGTAGTGTTCTCAGGCTCGCGAATGGCAACGGGACGAGACTGTGCAACGCGCTCCAGTTCAGCGAAGGCCGGGCGCTTCAGGTCCTTGCTCACGCTGGCGTGGGCGGGATCGATGGAGTCACGCCAGGCAGCGGCGTACTTCTTGTCGATGAGTTGCGCGACAGGAACTTTGGCGAAGTCTGGATCGCCCATGAAGTCGGCACGATCGTAGAAGGCGCGCCGGAACGCTTCCGCTTCAAGGTGGATGGCGCCGCCAGAGCGGTTGCCGAGCTTTGCGAGGTCGAAGCCTTCCAGGATGTTGAGAATTTCGATGAGCGCAACTCCGCCCGAAGATGGCGGCGGAGCGCTGATGATGTCATAGCCCCGATAGGTGCCGCGAACAGGCTCGCGTTCTTTGACTTCGTAGGCGGCCAGGTCGGTGGCAGTGACCAAGCCTCCGCCTTTGTGGATGGCGGCCGCCAGTTCGCGGGCCATAGCGCCGTGGTAGAAGTCGTCGGGATTTTTGGCGATCCGTTCCAGCGTGCGGGCGAGATCGGGCTGCTTGAATAGTTCGCCGGGCTGGTAGTAGTTTCCGTCGCGCTGAAAAATGCGTTTCGATTCCGGAAACTGCGCGAGGTACTCATCTCGTTTCAGGTCCTGCGTGTCTTCGTAGGCGAGCGGGAAGCCGTCGCGGGCGAGCTTAATGGCGGGAGCAATCACTTTGTCCAGCGACAGCTTGCCGTATTTCTTCTCCGCGTAAACCAGCCCAGCCACGGAGCCGGGGACGCCCACGGACCGGTACCCAACGACACTCGATTCTTTGTTGGACTCTGGCAGCACGTTGCCCTGCGCATCGAGATACATGTTTTCGGTAGCAGCGGCGGGCGCTTTTTCACGGAAGTCGATAAAGTGAGTTTCGCCAGTGGCATTGCGGAGAAGCAGGAAGCCGCCTCCGCCAAGATTTCCAGCCTGGGGATGAACGACCGCGAGCGCAAAGCCGGTGGCCACGGCGGCATCGACCGCATTGCCTCCGGATTGCAGCATCTCAACCCCAGCGCGAGAGGCAAGCTCGTGGACGCTGGTGACGATGGCATGCGGAGCGTGCGTAGGACGCAGAGGCGCGGCCGCGACGGTCGAGGCGAATAAGGCGCACACACTGCAGAGAATCAGAAGATTACGTTGAATGCGCATGGATTAGACGGCGAAATACAAGTCCGCGAAACAATGAGGCTAGCCCAGCGCTCGCGGGGAGTCAAACCCGTGTGGCGCGGGCGCCCCGCCCGCGTTCCCGTGTCCGCGCCACCGCGCTACGGAGAGGCAAAGAACACCGCTTCCCCAAAGAGAGCGCAGGCAGGTCCAGAGAAACGTGTTCAGGTTTTGCAGCGCTGGCGTGGCGCCCTGGTTTTCTTATTCTTCTTCTTTGGTGCTTTGGCAGCTACCAATTCGTACGACTGGCGAATGAGGGCTTCGAGTTCGTCAGAGGGTAGGACGTTCGTGTGTTCCAGAAGAATCCATTTATAGCGGCCGACATAAGGGGCTGGCGAGATGCCTTCGATTTCGAGGAGGTCGTGGAATTGGTCGGGGGCACATTTGAGGGTGATAGGGGCGAGGCTGCCTTCGGAGAGATCCACGATAGCGAAGATCTTGCCCCGCACTTTGAAGCAGAGGTTTTCGCCCCACTGCAGCTTCTCAGTCGTGTCGGGAAAAGAAAGGCAGAGTTTCCGGATCCAGTCGGCGTCTTGCATGGGGAGATGATAGCGTGTCGCACTCTGTCAGAAGCGGGCAAGAGCACGCGGGCAGGAGTGCCCGCGCCACACAAGCTACACCTGCTCTCTAGCCTCCCCCAGCACCACCGATACTTCCAGCTTCTTCTTGCCGCGGAAAATCGTCACCTTCACAGTGTCCCCAGCCCGGTGCTTGTTCATGATCTGCGCGAGGATTTGCTGGCTGTCGACTTTTTCTCCGTCGATGGCGACGATCAAATCCCCACCAATCATGATGGGAGTATTCCCCAGGTAGGCGCGTTCGCTTCCGCCGCGCAATCCGGCGCGATCGGCCGAGCCTCCGGGAACCGCCTGCACGATGAGGAGCCCATAGTCGGCAGCCAGCCCCATCTCCTCCGCCAGCCCAGAGTCAATCGGAATGGTGCGCACGCCCAGCGCGGGCCGCCGCACGCGCCCCAGCGTGACCAGATCGTTAAGCACCGCTTTGGCGGTGTTGATCGGGATGGCGAAGCCGATGCCGGCGCTTTGTCCCACGCTCGAGGCGATCATCGTATTGATGCCGATGACTTCGCCATGCCAATTAAGCAGCGGCCCGCCGGAGTTGCCCGGGTTGATGGCGGCGTCGGTCTGGATGGCTTCTTCGATCACCATGCCGTCGGGTTCCTGCACTTGGCGGATCGAACTGACGATGCCCCGGGTCAACGTGCCCGCGAGGCCGAAGGGATTGCCGATGGCATAGACCTTCTGGCCGACTTGCAGGTTAGTCGAGTCCCCGAGCGTCATGGGCTGGAGGTCGGTAGCTTTGATCTGGACCACGGCCAGGTCATGCGCGCGGTCGCTGCCGACGATGGTGGCCTTATATTTCTTGCGGTTGTGCAGCGTGACCCAAACCTCGCGCGCATCCGCAATGACGTGGTAGTTGGTGAGGATGTGTCCTTCTTTGTCAATGACGAAGCCCGAGCCCTGGCCTTCCTGCGGCACCAGCCCGTAGAAGAAGTCGAAGGTCATGACGCGCGAGGTGATGTTGACGACGGCTCCAATATTCTTGCGATAGACGCCGATGTTGTTTTGCTCTTCGGCGTCAAGCGACTCGCCGCCGGCTGCTTCGGTGATTTCCACGTGCTGTGGACGGCTGATCCAGTTGGCGGGGCGCAGATGTCCGTTGCGATAGGTAGTGAAGTAGAAGAAGGCGGCCGCCAGAACAATCGCAAAAACCAAAGACCGCAAGAGTCTCATCGTGGTTACTCCCTGAAAGCCTGCAGTTTGAATTCTAGCGAAAAGTGGGATTTACCGCTGAGGACGCGGAGAAAATATACGATTCAGGCGTGGGTAGCCTCATCAGCCAAAGGAACACAGGTGAAATCAAATACAAGAAGATCTCTGCGTACTCGGCGTTCTCCGCGGTTCAAGCCTTTGCTCTGCCCCAGCCACCGCCGCCAGGCGATTCGATGCGCACCCTCTCCCCGGAACGCAGCCGAACACTGGTCTTGCCCGGAATTTCTTCCGAGGAACCGTCACGCCGGACGATCAAGGTGCGACCGGCACTGCCGTCGGTTCCTCCGGCCAGGCCGTAGGGTCCGCGAGAACGCCGGTCGGCCAGCAGAGTGACCTGGGCGTCGGTTAGGACTTCGATCTCGCGCACAATTCCGTCGCCACCGGTGTAGAGTCCGGCGCCTCCACTCCCGGAGCGAAAACAATATTGCCGCAGTCGTACCGGGTAGGCGTATTCGAGTGCCTCGGCCGGAGTGTTCAGGGAGTTGGTCATGTGGGTGTGAACGCCCGAGACTCCGTCTTTGGTCGAGCGCGCGCCCATGCCCCCCGCAATGGTCTCGTAATAAGCAAAGGGCTCGCCCGAGCGCGGATCGATGCCGCCGATGGTGAGGTTGTTCATGGTGCCGGCGGCGGCGGCCGGAATGCGCCCCGGAATCGCCTGTGCCAGCGCTTTAAGCAACACGTCGACAATCCGCTGCGAAGTTTCCACGTTGCCACCCGCCACGGCCGCCGGAGGCCTGGCGTTGACCACAGTTCCCGATGGCGCGATGACGCGGATGGGGCGCATGAGGCCCGATGTGGCGGGCACGTCTTCGCGGAGGAGGCAGCGAAAGACGTAGAAGCAGGCCGAATAGGTAATCGCCTCCACCGCGTTGATCGCGCCTTCGACTTGCGGCTCGCTGCCAGTGAAGTCGATGGTGACCTGAGCGGGCGGCCTCTTTCTCGACCCGGAAGAAGACGCAGCTAGCCGTGTCTCAGCCGGAGATTGTTTGCCGGTTGCGCGTGAGACGCTGAGAGTCACGGCGATGCGCACCGGTTTGTCTTCGACGCCATCGTTGTCGAGAAAGTCCTCCGCCTGGTAGCGGCCGGGCGGGATGGTGCCGAGGAAAGCGCGCATCATCTCTTCGGAATAGACGAGCAGATCGGCGGCCGCTCGCTGGGCGCGGGCGATTCCATAGCGCTCGCAAATTTCACGCAAGCGCTGGGCACCGGTCTGGCAGGCGGCGATCTGCGCTCCGAGGTCGCCTTCGCGTTCTTCCGGTGTGCGCACATTGTTAAGGAGCAGGGCCAGCACATCGCCGACCAGTTTTCCGCCGCGCATAATTTTGACCGGCGGAATGCGGAGCCCTTCCTGATAAATTTCGCGGCAGGGACCCATGGAGCCCGGGTAAGTTCCCCCCACATCGGCGTGGTGAGCGCGAGAAGCGACGTAGAAGTCGGGTGTTGTGTTGGGCGTGTGGGCACGGGCGACTCGCCCGTGCTGCCCCCGCCCGCCGCTCCTGGTCTTGCTGATGTAAACCGGCATCACCAACGTGATGTCCGGCAGGTGCGTGCCGCCGCGAAACGGATCATTCAGCATCACAACATCGCCGGGTTCGAGTTCGCACTCTTTCACAGCCGCGGCGACCGACATCGGCATGGAGCCCAAATGCACCGGCATGTGATCGCCCATGGCAATGACCTGTCCTGAGGAATCAAAGACAGCGCAAGAGTAGTCGCGCCGCTCCTTAATATTGGGAGAGAACGAAGTCCGGCGCAGCGCCGCCCCCATCTCTTCGGCGATCGAGTGGTACAGATTCTTGAATACCTCGAGTTCAACCGGATCACGCATCTGCGTGACGAGTGTACGCCAAGGGTGAAGAAGTCAGAAGTAAGAAGTCCAATTGAAGAAGTAGCCCTGGATCGGTGCGGCGGTTGAGTTTTTACTTCTTCATTTGACTTCTGACTTCTGCAATGTCCCGGTGCTACACTCATCTGGTTATGGCGGAAGGGCGTTCACGGATCTGGATATGGTTGCTGGTGGGCGGCGGGCTGTTTACGCTATTCGTGGTGGCCGTGTTTACGCTGGTCTACCTGAGCTTTGGCGGCCAGGATGAGGCTTCGTTTTCCGGCTTCGGCTCCAAGATCGCTGTGGTTGAGCTCGACGGCGTGATTTTCTCTCCCAAGCAGATCGTCCCCCAACTGAAGAAGTTTGCCGATGACGATTCCGTCAAGGCCATCATTATTCATGTGAATTCGCCCGGAGGAGGCGTGGCCGCCTCCGAAGAGATCTACCGCGAAGTGAAGCGCATCCGCGACGAGAAGAAGAAACGCATCGTGGCGTCGATTGAGACCGTGGGCGCAAGCGGCGCATATTACGTGGCGTCGGCTACCAACAAGATCTATGCCGACAAGGGCAGCATCGTGGGATCGATCGGAGTGATTGCCCAGTGGGTGAACTACAGCGAACTGCTGAAGTGGGCGAAACTGAACGCGATCACCATGAAGGCGGGCGAGTTCAAAGACACGGGCAGCCCGACGCGCGAAATGACGCCGGCGGAACGCGAGTATCTGCAGGGCGTGATTGACAACATGCATACCCAGTTCATCCAGGCCGTGGCCGACGGCAGGCACGCGAAAGAAGCCGACATCCGCGCCATCGCCAACGGCAAAGTCTGGACCGGACAGCAGGCGGCGGATCTGAAATTGGTCGATCAGATCGCGGATTTCGAGGGCGCGGTGAAAGATACGGCGCAGGCCGTGAATATCTCCGGCGAGCCGACCCTGGTCTACCCGCCGAAAGAGAGGCACTCGGTGCTCGATCTTCTGTTTGGCGATGTTTCCGACTATTTGCCCACGAGGGAAAAGCTCCTGGAGCAGCAGGTCGGCTTTTATTATCTTTGGAAATAACCAGTTCTCAGTTATCAGAAACAACGCCAGCGCCCCTTTACTGGGAACTGAGAACTGGGAACTCAGAACTGCACTTGCATAGAACCCCTTAAATTTGAGAAGGTTATAGGCAGGCGCAGTGCAGCATCGGGGGCGGCATGGCCCCCGGCACACGGATTCCCGTTAGGGAACCGGCCCAATGGAGCAAAAAGGCTTATGACGAAAGCTGACCTGATCGAAGAAGTTTCCCGGCTGGCGGAACTCACCCGCAAAGACAGCGAAGTGATTGTGGATACGATCTTTGACAGCGTGGTGCGCTCGCTCCGGGTGGGCGACAAGATCGAAATACGCGGCTTTGGCAGCTTCCGCACGCGTCAGCGCAAGCCGCGCGTGGGCCGGAATCCGAAAACCGGCGACCGCGTCGAAGTTCCGGCAAAGAAGATTCCCTTCTTCAAGCCCAGCAAGGAACTAAAAGACCTGGTGAACAACAGCGCCTCCGCGGAAATTGTTCCCGCGCCGCCGCCTGCACCACCCAACGCGCACTGAGCCCATCTCGGGAATGATTTTGGAAATTCCCGTTCGGCCCTCAGGGGTTAAACGGGCGGTGGAAGGTCTCTGGTTTCGTATCCGGGTATCAGGTTTCGTGTCAGTGTAACTGTTTCGAATCGGGGTATCGCTTCAGCGATACCGTAAGTTCTTCACCATCAGACACCCTACCCCAGACCAGTCATGCGACCGGGAAATTTCTATCCGCGGGCTGCGCCACGCGCGCGTGCCGACTGAATGAGCACTTCGACGGCGGGAAAGGATTTCGCGATCGTGAAGGTGCGCTCCGGCGGCAGCACGCCGCTGGCAATCGATTTCACCATCATCTCAATCGCCTGATCCGCGTTGGGTGGAATGAAAATCGTGGCGGTCAGCAGATTGCTGCGCACCCACTCTTGTCCGGTCTTGGGAAGTCCATCGCAGCCGAGAAACGCCATCTTCTGCCACGCCTTCCGCAATTCGCTGCATTCCTCAAAGGCTTTGCGGGCTCCCATGGCCATCGAATCGTCCTGCGCGCAAACCGCCTCGATCTTCGCCTGGCGTGAAGTGGAAAGACAAAGAAATGAGCTGACCGTTTTGTGGGCGCTGGCTTCGGTCCAATGCGCCTTCAGCGCGCGAAGTTGCACGTTCTCGGGCTTGGTTTCAAGGAACCCGGTGTAGCGCTGTTTCGCGGCCGAACTGTCGGAGGGCCCTTGAATATAGAGAACGATCCCGCCTGCGGGCAGCAGCGCGCCCACTTGCCGTCCCTGGATGCGGCCGATCTCTTCGTGGTTGGAAGTAATGGCAAACACCGGCACCTGGCAATGGCGGCGGAGTTCGGAGATGTAGTCGGCATTCGAATTCAGCAGCACCACTCCAATTCCAGCAGCAGCGGCGGCGCGCACAACCTGCGGATGCGCCGTAGAGCCGGCCGGTTCGAAGATAATGGCGTCGGGCCGTGGGGCGTTCGTGGAATGGATGCTGGAAAGTAGTTGCTGGCTCTGCACGATCCCGTCGTTGCCGGCATACACGATCTGAAGCTCAACCCCCAGTTTGCGTGCGGCTTGTTGCGCCGCCGAGGTCTGCTCGATCTGGTAATCGTTATCGTCGTTGGTCAGCGAAAGCAGGAAGCGCGGCTTCTTCATACCATGGACGTGTCTGGGCAATCATACCCCGAGCCGGCGTCCGCCACGGGTGACGACGGTAACCCGCCCTCGCCGCGAATGTGTAAGATATGGATGCGGGGCCCGTAGCTCAACGGTTAGAGCAGCAGACTCATAATCTGTTGGTTCTAGGTTCAAATCCTAGCGGGCCCACCAGGGCTACTAGATGACCGAAGCCGCGTAGGTTCACGTTCTGTCCTTGGGTTCTGAGTGCAATCCCATCTGGTTACAACGGTTAACTTCCGGATTGCCTGTGATCCAGGATCTATGCGCTCTTTGATCGACTACACTGGCTAAATGACGGTTACGCTACCCTCTGGGGAAGAGGCTCTGAAAGATCGCCGCCGCATGGGCTCATTCTTGCTGGGATTGTTCCTGTTGTGCGCCAGCACCCTCATGTACGAGGTCGTTTTGACACGACTTCTGAGTGTGACCTGTTGGTATTACCTCGCCTTTGTGTCGGTATCAATGGCGATGTTCGGCATGACGGCGGGCGCACTCTCGATTCAACTGCGTCCCGACTGGTTCACCGAAGGACTGATCCGTCGCAGACTGGCTCAGTCCGCGATGGCCACCGCCGTCGCCATGCCACTGTCGCTGGTGACGATGCTCGCCATCCCAGTGGATGTCTCATGGGCACTGCAGACCGTCTTCAGCTTCGTGCTTTTCTCGGCGGTGATCTCGGTACCCTTCTTTTTTTCCGGAGTGGCGGTCTGTATATCGCTGACCCGGTCGCCGTTTGCGATGGGCCGGGTCTACTTTACCGATCTGGCAGGAGCTTCTCTCGGCTGCCTGGCTTCCGTGCTTCTCCTGAGTCTGATCGACGCTCCGAGCGCGATTTTCGTGATCGCAGCGGTGCTCTTTGTCAGTGCCGCGGCCTATGGAGCCTATGCGGGGGAAGCGGTGATTCGCCGGCGCTCGCTGTATGGCGCGGCCGCGATGCTGGTCTTCGGAATCGCCAATGCGTCGACACTGTATGGAATCCAGCCGATCTGGGCCAAAGGCTCCATCGACTACCGAGCCAACATCCTGGTGGAGAAGTGGAATCCTATCTCGAAGGTGCGGGTATTTCAGCCGCAGATTGGACCACCGTTGGTGTGGGGTCCCAGCCCCCGGATGCCGGCCTTGAATGTGGAGGAGATTGGGCTGAATATCGACAACGCCGCGGGAACGGCGATCACACGGTTCAATGGCGATCTGAAAACGCTGGACTTCCTGCGATACGACGTGACCTCGGTGGGCGCGCAACTGAGGAGCGGTGGAACGGGGGCCATTATCGGCGTTGGTGGCGGACGCGACGTTCTGAATTGCGCGGCCCAGGGGTTCACGCGGATTGTCGGAATCGAAGTGAACAGCGCCATGGTGGAGCTGACCAGCAAGCGGTTGGAATGGTTTTCCGGTTTCACGAAGATACCCGGATTTGAGCTTCACCATGACGAAGGCCGCAGCTACCTGACCCGATCCGGAGAGCACTTCGACCTGATACAGGCATCGCTGGTGGATACGTGGGCAGCGACGTCCGCGGGCGCGATGACTCTATCGGAGAACGCCTTGTACACCGTGGACGGATGGAAGGTCTTCTATGAGCACCTGAAGCCAGGCGGTGTGATTACCTTCAGCCGCTGGTTCTCTGGCCCTGAGGGCACGGAGACCTACCGCCTGTACGCGCTGGCGCGCGCCATGCTGATGGCCGAGGGGGTCAGGAATCCGGAAGCCCACCTGGCGCTGATCAGTTCCGCAAGGGTTGCGACGCTGCTGGCGAGCAATCAGCCGTTTCCCCAGCGGGACATTCAGAAGCTGAAGTCCATCATCAGCGATATGTCGTTCACGCCGGTCGTAATCCCGGGCGAACCGATTCTGGAGCCTGAGTTGCAGCGGATCGTTGCCGCTAGCAGCCTGGAGGGAATGGCAGCCCTCCGCGAGGGAAGCGACGTGGACTATTCGCCCACGTTCGACTCGTCGCCGTACTTCTTTAACGCCGTCCACATCAAGAACATCGTGAAGCTGGCCAGAAACGGCGGAGCCGGCTTTAACCTGCGCGCCATGCTGTTCCTGCTTGGCTTCATGGTAGCCGCCTTGATTCTCGTCATGACAACGATCGTTCTGCCAGCGAGACTGCTGAACTCCCGGACAGATGGCGCGCCGAAGCCCTTGTATGGGGCGGTGGCCTATTTCATCGCGATTGGGCTGGGATTCATCCTGGTGGAGATGGCGATGATGCAACAGCTATCGATCTTCCTCGGGCATCCCATCTACTCGATGGTGGTGGTGCTGGGTGGTCTGATTCTTTCGGCCGGAGTCGGCAGCCTTGCCTCCGACAGATGGCGACTGACGGAGAGCTGGCGGAGTCGAGTCCCGGCACTGGCTGCCGCTTTCTCGGTGGTCGCTTACTCTCTTGCAGTGGTGCCGGCGATACATGCGTTTACGGCGGAATTGCTGTGGCAGAGAGTCCTGATTTGCCTGGCTCTGGTTTCTCCGTGTGGCTTTCTGCTTGGATTCTGCTTCCCGGTCGGGATGCGATGGTTGAACGCTCTGTCGCAGGGGCGCAACCTGCCATGGATGTGGGCATTGAACGGCGCAGCCGGAACGCTGGGGAGTTTCATCGCGATCCTGATCTCGATGGACTTGAGCATTGGGTTCTGCGCATTGACGGGCGCGGGATGCTATCTGCTCGCCGGACTCGCGATGCCGGCGAAGGCAACTTAGCTATTGGAAGTGCCAGTGAGCTAGGCTGTGCAAGCGGCCAAGGATCTCGAAGGCGGCGACGGCACCGCATTTGCCGATTCGCAATCTCGATTTAAGAGCATTGGCCGATTGTCTCCGAGTGGTCGGCAGGTCGGAAACTGGGAACCTGGCTCGTAGTTGATGCAGGATCCCCATTACACTCCGTCGAAAGTCGCACGTAACCCGTTTGGAATCAATGAACCTTTAAAATGCGCTTTCATCGCTATGGGTGGGCCACAGGCCCATGGGAACTCATTGGTCGGTTTGCGATTGGCGACCCTTAACCTCCTCACCCCCTCACCCCACCGGCAAGCTAAAGTAGAAAACCGACCCATGCCCCAACTGGCTGGTAACGCCAAGCCGCCCGCCATGGGCTTCCACGATGGCTTTGCAGATGGCCAGTCCCATGCCCGTTCCGTGCACTTGCACCCGCTGATTTCGTCCGCGATAGAACTTTTCGAAGACCAGCGACTGCTCAAAGTCGTCGATGCCCGGCCCGCGATCGGCAATGTTGACGGTAACCGTCTGGTCCTTGGCTTCAGCCGTAATGCGGATGGGGGCATCGGCGGGTGAGTACTTGGCGGCGTTCTCGATCAGGTGCACCAGAACTTCCTTGATGTGGGCTGAGTCCATGCGCGCGTTGGGAAGGCCGGCGGGAATCCTGATGTCCACCGGATGCTGGATGAGAAGTTGCTTCAGTTCGTCAAGCGCCGCCTCAACCACGTTGCCGATGGGCGCCGCTTCAAAGCAAAACTCGACTTTGTTGGCATCCAACTGCGCCATCTCGGCCGCTTCTCCGATCAGCCGGTTCAGCCGGTCGCTTTCTTCGTTGATGATGGTCAGCAGTTCCTGTCTCTCTTCCGGCGAATGACCCTCGTGAGAATGACCCGGGCTGCCAAGCAGCGAGGTTACCGACGCCTTAATAGCGGTGAGCGGAGTGCGAAACTCATGCGTAACCGAATCGAGCAACACCGAGCGCAACTGCTCGCTTTCGCGCGCGGCTTCAGCGCGGCTCAGCTTTTCGACGGCGCCGGCGCGCTCGATCGAGATCGCCACCAGGCTGCCAATCGCCTCCAAGGTTTGCCGCGAAAGCACCGAACCGGAGACGCCCATGCAACCCACTACGCGCATGCCCATGCGGAGCGGCATAAAGGCCAGTTGCTGGAGGGCATCGAATCGAGGTTCACCGTGCAAGCAGATCAATTGGAGATCGCGCGATTCCAATCCGTCGATGGTGGGGCCAGAGCGATAAACGTCGCTCCGGCTCGACAACGAAATCGCCGCCGACCGGATGCCGAACGATTCGACAATGTGGCGGGGAATCAGATTCAACAACTCGGCCGGGTTGTCGCTCGAAAGCAGCAATTGGCTGAAGGCATATAGGCGTTCCAGTTCCCGCCGCCGCTCGACGGCCGACCGCGTCCCGCGCCGGGCACGCTCCGCTAGTTCGCTGGCCGTGACGGCGGTGACCAGAAAGGCGAACAGGGCGATCCAGTTCTGCGGGTCAGCAATGGTAAAAGTGCCGATCGGAGGCAGAAAAAAATAGTTGAAAGCGAGCGTGGCAATCACCGACATGAAAACCGCTTGCCGCAAGCGCCAGAAAGCGGAGATCCCGAGAACTCCCAGCAAGAAAGCGAGAGCCATCGTCGTCGGATTGAGATGAAGCCAGCGATAGCCAACCAGAGTAATTCCGGCGACCGTCAACGCCGCAATCACGTATCCCGATACGTATCTGGCCGCAGCATTCACGAGGCGATTGTATGACAAAGACAAGGTCAGAGGTGAGAGGTCAGATTGCAGAGGTTGGACCCGTCACACAAACAACGCGGGGATGCCGGGGCTTCACCTCTGCAATCTGACCTAGTACCTCTGACCTGATTCCCACATCGACAAACTCGAATCTCTCAACGACAATAATCGGCGATGCCCAAGACCCCCGAGCAGTGGCTGGAGGAGTGTTCGCCGGCGGAGAAGAAGGGAGGAGTGTTCAAGCTCTTTCTTGGCTACGCTCCCGGCGTGGGCAAGACCTACACCATGCTGACCGAGGCGATCCGTCGCCACACCCGCGGTGAAGATGTGGTCGTAGGAGTAGTCGAAACCCACGGGCGCAAAACGGTGGCGGACCTGGTCACCAAGCTGGAAGCGGTGCCGCGCAAAACCATCGAATACAAGGGCGCGCTTTTCGAAGAAATGGACGTGGACGCCATTCTCGCGCGCCACCCTTGCGTCGCTCTGGTCGACGAACTGGCGCACACCAACATCGAGGGCAGCAAACATCGCAAACGCTACGAAGATGTGCTCGAACTGCTCGACGCGGGCATCGATGTTCTCTCCACCATGAACATCCAGCACCTGGAAAGCGTGACTCCGACGGTCCAGGGAGTCACCGGCATCCAAGTGCGCGAAACCGTTCCCGACTGGGTGCTGCAAAGAGTCAACGAAGTGGTGATGATCGACCTGACTCCGGAGGCGTTGCAGAACCGTATGCGCCGCGGCGACGTGTACCCGCAGGAACGCGTGGGACGGGCGCTCGAAAACTTCTTCCGCGAGACGAATCTGATCGCTTTGCGCGAACTGGCGTTGCGCCAGGTGGCCCAGCAGGTGGATCTAAGCCTGGAACAGCACCGCGGAGAACAGGCCGACGATCGAGCCCCGGTTGCCATCCGCGAGCGTATCGCGGTATGCATCAGTTCAAACCCGGCGGCGCAGTATCTGGTGGCGCGCGGCGCGCGCATGGCGCAGGCAATGAATGCCGATCTTTTTGTGGTCTATACCGATCTGGGGCAAGACTCGAGTGAGGCCAATCAGCGAACCTTGAACGCCAACGTGCAATTCGCGGAGAACGTTGGCGCCTCGGTGGTGCGGCTGAAAGGCAAGAGCGTTGCCCATGCCGTAGCGGAATTCGTCAATGAGAAACACATCACGCAAGTAGTCTTTGGGCGCTCCGCCACGCGGGGCTGGAAGCGGTATTTCTATCTTTCCGCCATCCATCAGTTCTTGCGCGATGCCCCGGCGGTCGACGTGCACATTGTCACCCAGGAACCCGGCTGATCGGAACCGGCGCTTAAGTCGGCCTTGGGAAGGTCGTGAGTTCGCAGGCGTTAAGGCTCCACTCTTGTTCCAGGGTTCCGGCTTCGTATCAGGGTATGCCTTCAGGCATACCGTAAGTCGCGGAAGTCGGTTCCGGCTTTAGCCGCTGCCGGCGGCGAAAGAACTACGGCCCGATCGAGTTTTGGGAAGGGCACGAGTTTACTCGTGCCGTAAGTCGTTGAAAGTGTGCACGCGCTTTAGCGCCGGAGGTGAGCTTTTGGTGCTCTCCACGAATTTTTCCGTCACCCTAAGGGAGGAACCTTCTGAGCTGAAATGTGTTCTTGAATGCAATTCCAGGCATATTGGAGCACAAACTTTTGGACCATAAACACATTCTGGTAGTCGACGACGAATCCCAGATCACGCGGGTGCTGCGAACGTCCCTGTCCACTCACGGATACGACATCCGCGTGGCCAACGACGGCGAGACTGCGCTCGAGATCATGAAAGACTGGTCGCCGGATATGGTTATCACCGATCTGGCCATGCCCAACATGGACGGCCTGGAATTGTGCCGCCGCCTGCGGGCAAAGACCCAGATTCCCATCATCGTGCTCTCGGTGCGCGGTGAGGAGCGCACCAAGGTTCAGGCCCTGGATGCGGGCGCCGACGATTACATCACCAAGCCGTTCGGCATGGAGGAACTCCTGGCGCGCGTCCGTGCCAGTTTCCGCCGCGCGCGCACCAGAGAGTCGGAACTCGGGCCAATCGAAGCGGGCGACTTCAAAATCGATCCCGGAGCCCGCAGCGTTTTAGTAAAAGACCGTGCCGTTCACCTGACGCCAAAAGAATTTGACTTACTCTCGTTTCTCGCCCGCCACCCCGGTAAAGTGATTACGCATCGCGCCTTGCTCGCGGCCGTATGGGGCGGCGCAAGCACCGAACAAGTCGAATACCTGCGCGTGTTCGTGGCGCAACTCCGCAAAAAACTTGAGCCCTCGCCGAATTCCCCTCGCTATATCGTGACTGACCCCTGGGTGGGCTACCGCTTCGAGCCGGGAGATTGACCCGCCAGAACTCACGTAGGGACAGCCGCCCCCGGCTGTCCAGCCGAGCGCAGCTCGGCAGACGCCGGTGGTCGTCAGCGCCAAGCGCATCCGATCCCCCGCCCTTATGACTTCTTTACGAACTGCTTACCTAACTTTTATGGGGAAACCTGTCTAATCGAGATGGCACGGAAGCCGCCTCCGAGTGCATCGGAATGACTTATCTCCTGCTCACGTTGATTGCGCTGGCTGTGGCCTTCTTGTTGTGGTTCCTGGCGGCGCTTATCCGAGAGAACCGGCAACTTCGGCCACGCGCGGGAAACGCGGCTCGACCCCGACAACAGGGAGAACTGGTCTTTATGAATCCTGCAACGACGCGAGACAAAAACATGGACAAGACAATAGGAAAGCGCACGGTACTGATGGTGCTGGGCGGATTGCTGTTCACCCTTCCAGTGCACGGGCAGCAGACCACTTCTGGCGCGAATGGTACCGCTCCCCAGGCGGGAACGACGTCAGACCAACCGATCCCGCCGGCCGTCATGAAAGAACTTGAAGCCATGAAAGCGCGAATCGCGCAACTGGAAACCGAACTGCACAAGCGGGACGGGCAGCAGGGGGTGGCATTGACGGCGGAAGGAAGGGAATCAGTATCCAGAGGGCCGAATGTTCCGGAGGTCCGTTCCCCTTCTGGCTTACTCGCGCAGCCCTCTCTCATGCAACCGCAGAGCGCAGCCGAGACCGCCCCGCCGGCCAACGCGTCCACCAAGCAGGAAAAGATCGCTCCTTTTTCCGATTGGGACTGGACCTGGCTCAACGGCAACCCGCGCAACAAAGATACTGCGTTTGATTCGAAATTCTTTACTCCCGAGATCCGGGCCGATATTACCTACAACTACGATTTCAACAAGCCAGTCGACAACTCCATGGGCGGGTCGAGCGAACTGTTTCGCGCCAACGAACTCCAGTTGGAACAGCTCGGCATCGGCGGCGATTTCCACTACGATAACGTGCGCGCCAGGTTCATGACCCAATATGGCATGTATTCCACGACCACGGTGCGCAACGACCCCAGCTACGCCAAGGGCCAATGGAATCTCAACGAGGCGCACCGCTACCTGGCGGAGGCGTACGGCGGTTACCACATCAACGCGTTGGATGGGATCAACGTTGACGCTGGCATTTTCATGTCGTACGTCGGTCTCTTCAGCTATTACAACTTTGACAACTGGGCGTACCAACCCTCGTACGTTTCCTCCAACACGCCATGGTTCTTCGAGGGTCTGCGGATACAGATTTTCCCCACGCCCCACTTGAAGATTGAACCGTGGATCATCAATGGATGGCAATCGTACGCCTCCGCCAATTCGCGCAAGGGACTGGGCGGGCAGATCAAGTGGACCCCGTATCCCTGGATGAACGTCATCTCCAACAATTACGGGCTCGGCCACGACGATCTGTATATACCGAACCGCGGACGCATCCACACCGACGACAGTATTGAGATCAAGTATTACGACAAACCCGGGAACCGCCTCGACAAGATGGCATTCACGTTCACCGGCGACCTGGGTTGCGAATTTGGCGGCGGCGTGAGCTGCCACGGCAATACGAAGGGCGGCCCCAAGCAAAGCTTTGTCGGCTTCATGCTCTATGACCGCACGTGGTTCAAGAAGGACACATACGGACTGACCATTGGCGGTGGCGCGATCAACAATCCGGGACGCTACCTGGTTCTGATCCCGCCCATCAACGGTGAGACCGCCCCCTCTGCCGCGATCAACTCACCCTACTTCACCGGAAGCCCCGGGGACCCCTTTAAGGCCTGGGATTCTTCGATTACGTTCGATTACATGCCCAGGCAGTGGATCACCTTCCGTTGGGAATATGACTATCGCCACGCGAGCGTGCCGTATTGGACGGGTCGCGGCGGAATTACGCCGCCGGGCTCGGGCGGAGTGCCCTATACCAACAATGGGTTCCCCCAATTCTTCGCCTGCAACGACGGGAATACGTCCGGGGCACTGACTCTGAGCGCCGCGCAAACGGCCTGCGCCGCCCAAGGCAGCAGCGTGTGGTTTCCCGATCTGCGCAAAAACGAGTCGTTCGTCGACTTCGCCATCATGGTTAAGTTCTGACGCAACAAAAGGTAGGTATCTTGTGAATAGATTTGGGAAGGGCACGGCGTCACAGCCTGCGGAGAGAGTCGGTGTTGTACTTGATTTTGGGTGGAGCAGCGGTTCACCGCTGCAGTAAATGCATAGTTTCGGATCCGGCTTTAGCCGCTGGGGCCAGGCCGCTTTCTCTGAAGAGCACTTATGAGACCGGTAGAAGTTAGTTGAGATTTAGAGGAGGTTCCGTGCAAGACCTGATCTTCGTCGTCGTAGCGATAGCCTTTTTCCTGCTGTCGCTGGCTTACGTGCAATTCTGCGATCGAATCCATTGAGGATAAGTCGCCTGAGGCAAATCAATATGAATACTGAATCGATCATCATGCTGATCGTAAGTGCAGGGTTGATGGTCTACCTCCTGTACGCCTTGCTAAGGCCGGAGAAATTCTGAAATGACAACCAATGGCTGGATACAGATCGGCCTATTCCTGGCTCTGATTCTCGCGATCACCAAGCCGCTCGGCGTATTCATGGCGAAAGTGTTCAGCCGGGAACGCACGTTTCTCGACCCCGTGGTCCGCCCGATCGAGCGCCTGCTGTACCGCGTCACCGGCGTCGATGAAGAACGCGAGATGCGCTGGACCGAATACGCCGTCACCATGCTGCTGTTCAGCGCCGTTTCCATGCTGCTGCTTTATCTACTGCAGCGGATGCAACCATTGTTGCCCTGGTGGAACCCGCAGAAGTTTGCCGCCGTCCCACCCGCGCTCGCCTTTAACACCGCCGCGTCGTTCACCACCAACACCAATTGGCAGAACTATTCGGGCGAGTCGACCATGAGCTATCTCACGCAGATGGCGGGCCTGGCTTACCACAACTTCGCCTCCGCGGCAGTGGGGATCGCGCTGGCGGTCGCCTTCATTCGTGGCATCGCGCGCAAGGAAAAAGAAACCATCGGAAACTTCTGGGTCGACATGACCCGTTCCGCTTTGTGGGTGCTGCTGCCCATCTGCATCGTCTATGCCCTGGTTCTGGTTTCGCAGGGCGTCGTGCAAAACCTCAAGCCATACGACACGGCCAAACTGATCGAGCCCCAACAGGTCCAGAAGATGGGAACCGACGGCAAGCCCATGGTTGGGCCGGACGGTAAACCGGTCATGGATACCGTCACCGGCCAGACCATTGCCCAAGGCCCGGTTGCCTCTCAAGAAGCGATCAAGATGCTGGGCACCAACGGCGGTGGATTCTTCAATGCCAATAGCTCTCACCCCTTTGAGAATCCCACGCCACTTAGTAACTTCCTGCAGATGCTTTCTATCTTCGCCATCCCGGCAGGTCTTACTTACACGCTGGGCCGAATGACCGGATCGCAGCGTCATGGCTGGGCGGTCTGGGCGGCGATGGCGATTCTTTTTGTGTGTGGGGTGACGGCGGCTTACTGGGCCGAGGCGAGAGGCAATCCGCTGCTCCACGGAGTTGACCAGCGCGCCACCGCAACGCAGTCGGGCGGCAACATGGAAGGCAAGGAAGTGCGCTTTGGCATTGCCAATTCCGCGCTGTTTGCCACCGTCACGACGGACGCGAGTTGTGGCGCCATCAACGGCGTGCACGATTCCTATACTCCGCTGGGCGGCATGATTCCGCTGGTCAACATCATGCTCAGCGAGACCGTCTTTGGCGGAGTGGGCGCGGGCCTCTACGGCATTCTGATCTACGTCGTGCTCTCTGTGTTTATCGCCGGCCTCATGGTCGGGCGAACCCCGGAGTATCTGGGCAAGAAGATCGAGGCCTACGACGTGAAGATGGCAATGCTCGTCACGCTCGTGTTCCCGCTGATTATTCTCACGCTCACCGGTATTTCATCGGTCGAGGGATTTGGCACCTCGAGCATTAGCAATGCGGGTCCGCACGGCTTAACGCAGATCCTCTACTCGTTCACGTCCCAGGCAGGGAACAACGGCTCCGCGTTTGCCGGATTAAACGGCAACACGCTTTGGTACAACACCGCGGGCGCGATGACGATGCTGGTTGGACGATTCTTCATGATCATTCCCATGTTGGCGATTGCCGGCAACCTGGCGAAGAAGAAAACGGTGCCTGCTTCGGCGGGCACGTTCCCGGTAACCACGCCCCTGTTTGCCGTTCTGCTGGTGTCGGTGATTGTGATCGTGGGCGCGCTCACATTTTTCCCGGCTCTTAGCTTGGGGCCTGTACTGGAACACCTGCTGATGATGGCAGGGAAAACTTTCTGAGGTAAGAGATGGCAGAAAAGAAAAGCAAGAGTTTATGGGATGCAAAAATCATCCGCCGGGCCCTGGTCGATGCCCTGGTCAAGCTCGACCCCCGCACCATGATGAAAAATCCGGTGATGTTCGTGGTCGAGGTTGGTGCCGTGCTGACCACCGTGCTCTTGTTCCGCGAGAAGCAGAGCTTCGCCTTCAATCTCCAGATCACGCTCTGGCTGTGGTTCACGGTCCTGTTCGCGAATTTCGCCGAAGCCATGGCCGAAGGACGCGGCAAAGCGCAGGCCGACACGCTCCGCAAAGCCCGCTCTGAAACTGTAGCTAAGCGCTTGCTGGCGAACGGGACGACAGAGACCGTGCCGAGCGCAAAGCTGCGTTCCGGCGACGTCGTGATCGTAACTGCGAGCGAACTCGTCCCCGGCGATGGTGAAGTCATCGAAGGCGTTGCCTCCGTGGACGAGTCCGCCATCACCGGCGAATCCGCACCCGTCATCCGCGAAGCCGGAGGTGACCGTTCGGCGGTCACCGGCGGCACGCGCGTGCTTTCGGACGTGATCAAAGTCCGCATTACCTCGAATCCCGGCGAAACCTTCCTCGACCGAATGATCGCGTTGGTCGAAGGCGCCGAGCGCCAGAAGACTCCAAACGAGATCGCGCTCAACATCCTGCTGGCGGGCCTCACGATCATTTTTCTATTGGCGGTGGTTACCTTGCAGCCCTTCGCGATTTACTCCGGATCGCCGCAAACGGTATTTGTGCTGGTCTCGCTGCTGGTCTGTCTTATTCCAACTACGATTGGCGGTCTGCTCTCCGCGATCGGCATTGCCGGCATGGACCGCCTGGTGCAGCACAACGTGCTCGCCATGTCCGGGCGCGCCGTGGAAGCGGCCGGAGACGTAAACACGTTGCTGCTCGATAAGACGGGAACCATTACGCTCGGCAACCGCCAGGCCGCCGAGTTCATTCCCGCTCCTGGAATTACCGAGGCCGAGATGGCGGATGCGGCGCAACTCTCTTCGCTCGCCGACGAGACCCCGGAAGGCCGCTCGATTGTTGTGCTGGCGAAAGAGAAGTACAACCTGCGCGGACGTGATCTCGCTTCCCACGAAGCCGTATTCGTCCCCTTCACCGCGCAAACCCGCATGTCGGGTGTGAACCTCGACGGCCGTGAAATTCGCAAAGGAGCGGTCGACGCCATCACCAGGTACCTGCATCCGTTTGGCACCTCGCTGCCCCGCGAGATTCAGGCGAGCGTGGAGCAGATCGCGCGCTCGGGAGGAACTCCGCTGGTGGTCGCCGAAAATCAGCGCGCCCTGGGAGTGATCTACCTGAAAGACATCGTCAAAGGCGGCATGCGCGAGCGCTTCAATCAACTGCGCGCCATGGGAATCAAAACCGTCATGATCACCGGAGACAATCCCCTGACCGCGGCCGCGATCGCCCGCGAAGCGGGCGTCGACGATTTTCTGGCCGAAGCGACCCCGAAAGAGAAGATGGATCTGATCCGGCGCGAACAGGCCGACGGCAAACTGGTCGCCATGACTGGCGACGGCACCAACGATGCTCCCGCCCTCGCTCAGGCCGATGTGGGAGTGGCCATGAACACCGGAACGCAAGCCGCAAAAGAAGCCGGCAACATGGTGGATCTGGACTCGAATCCCACCAAGCTCATCGAAGTCGTAGCCATCGGAAAACAACTGCTGATGACGCGCGGGGCGCTCACCACCTTCTCGATCGCGAACGACGTGGCCAAGTATTTCGCCATTATTCCAGCGATGTTTGCCGGAACCTTTCCCGTCCTCAATGCGCTCAACATAATGCGCCTGCAGACGCCGCAGTCGGCGGTGCTTTCGGCCGTGATCTTTAACGCGCTCATCATCGTAGCCCTCATTCCGCTGGCCCTGCGGGGAGTCGCATACAAGCCGATGAGCGCCGAATCTCTCCTGCGGCAGAATCTGCTGGTGTACGGATTCGGCGGCCTGGTAGTCCCGTTCATTGGTATCAAGCTGATCGACATGTTCATCACCGGCATCAAGCTGATATAGGGAAACATTGAAATGAAGAAAAATCTGACCACCGCGGTACTCATGACGATTGCAACAACGGTCCTCTTAGGGTTCCTGTATCCCTTGCTGGTCACCGGACTCGCGCAGTTGATCTTCCCCAAGCAGGCCAACGGCCAGCTAATCCAGCGAGAAGGAGTGGTGATTGGCTCGCGCCTGATCGGGCAGCCATTTTCCGGGCCGGGCTACTTTCATTCGCGGCCATCCGCCGCGGGCGCCGCAGGCTACGACGCCAGTGCCTCGGGCGGATCAAGCCTTGGCCCCACCAACGCCCAGTTGATCACCCGCGTCCATGCAGACGTCGCCAAGCTGCAAGCCGAAAATCCCGGTGTTCCCATCCCGGTCGACCTGGTGACCACATCGGGATCGGGACTCGACCCGAACATCACGCCCGCGGCCGCCCAGTTCCAGATTCGGCGCGTGGCCTCGGAACGCAAGATTCCGGAATCTGAAGTCGCCCGTCGGGTTCTCGAAAACTCCGAGAACCGCCAATGGGGATTCCTCGGCGAGCCCCGCGTGAACGTCCTCGAATTGAACCTCGCGCTCGACGCCCGCTACGGCCGGGTTCACTAGGAGGTTCCCACTCCACACTGTCATCCTGACCCTGAGCGTAGCCGAAGGGGAAGGACCTAGAACTGGTTTCATAAATGGTTCCTGGGAAGGGCACGGCTTCAGCCGTGCCGCCCAGATCCAATAAACACGCGGGCTTTAGCCCCTGAGGGCCGAGCCCCTGCCCGCAAGAATCATTTATGAAACCAGTTCTATGCAATTCGCCCGCCGCGAGGGAATGTGCAGGACGACAGAGCGTCGCATGAAGCGGCAGTTCTACCGCGCCGAATAAATCACCCGCAGCGCACCCGCGGCCACGGAAATCTCAGCGGGTGTCTCACACACAAACTCTCCGTCAGCGTAGATTTCGATCGGAGTCTCGGTCTGCACATGCACTCGTTCTGCCCGCGAATACTCCACTTCGGGCACAAGAAGATGCTGCCCGAAGTACACCGTCGGAAACAAGCTGAGCAGCTTAAGCGGGCTCAACTTATTGATGCGGCAAATGTCGAGCTTGCCATCGGTGGGATCCGCATTCGGCGCGATGCGCATGCCGTCGCCATAGAACTGCGTGTTGGCGAAGGCGGCGAGCAAAGTAAGCTTTCCGGCGTCGGTACGATCGTGATCGTTGAGTTGCGTGCGCGTGTCCTGTGTCAGCAGGAGAGAAAAAGCCGGAAACCTTGCCAGCAGTGGCAATAGCGCCAAAGCATAGCCGCCATGCCCGCGCAGCCAGCGTGGCATCCGATTGGCGCTCCGAGCGGCGGCAGAGTCCAGCCCGCACCCGGCCACGCAGCAGAAATAGTGCGTGCGCTCCGGCGCGGCCGAGGGAATGACGACCCCGAGATCAAGCGCCTGAGCTTGAATGGCTCCCGATTCAAAATCACGCCAGGCACCCAACGAGTCTCGCATCGAACGTAATTTGAGCGCGCGGGCAAAATCATTTCCACTGCCGGAGGGAACAATCAGAACCGGAAGCTTCAGCCGTACCAGCGCCGGAAGATGACGATGAATCGTGCCGTCCCCGCCAAAAATCAGGATGGCATCAGCATCGCCAGAAGAAGTGGGCAGTCCCTGCGACCACTCGGTCGTCGAGCCGGCTTGAAACAGCTTCAAGTCAGCCGGCGAGGTTCCCAACCCGAAAATGACGGCGGCGCGCATGCGTTCAGCATTAGACCATTTTCGGTGCCGATGACCGGCCGCGAAGGTCTTAGGTCCCAGAGAAACCAGCCCGACCTGCCCCGCGCCGCCTTTCTCCCGGCACCGCTGCGCATCTAAGGTTCAACTGAGACCTGAGACCTTCCTCACCTCGGCAAACACTTCTCCATGAAGTCGAGCAGATCCTTCTTCATCTTGTCATGTTCGGCGCGATCGACGTACACCATGTGTCCCGAGTTGTAGGTCGCGTACGAAATATTCTGGCGCAACTGCGGACCGAGGTCTAAGTGATCCATTGTCCAGTTCGCAGCCGCAAACGGAGTCGCCAGGTCATAGTAGCCTTCCATCACCAGAATCTTCATATACGGATTCTTGATCATGGCCGACCGCAATCCGCCCGCCGTGCTGGGAAAGCCTTGTACCGCGTTGCCCCACTCCCACTTCTGGAACCCAGGTTGGTCGTAGGCGAACACCCGGTAGGGCATGTCGGATTTGTAGTTCAGTTCGGTGCGCAGGTAGTTGTTGAACGCCGAGGTGTAAGGCGGCAGAATGGCAGCGCCCGTCGGATCATAGTAATGATCGCCGTCGGGATTAGGGCTGCTGAAGCGCCCATCGAGGCGGCCGGTGACCAGTTTCTGATCGAGCAGCAGTTCATGCGTGAAGGTTGGAACGTCAATCCGCAGGTTGTGCGCTTCCACCACTTCTGGCCGCAGCCCGATGTAGCGTGACAGTTGCTCGACAATCTTGCGATGTTCTTCCGGCGTCAGAGCGTCGCCTTTGCCCAGCGCAAGCGCGTAATCATGGGTCGACCAGCGCACCACCTCCTCGCGTGTCTTCGTCACATCCTGCGTGAGATCGGCAGCCAGCTTGTGATGGTAGCCGGCGATCATGTTAAACGTGGGCACCAGCAGAAAGTAAGGCAGGTCGTTCGACTTGTTCCATTCCAGTGTCTGGAAATCCACCGCCATCGAAAGCAGGGTCACGCCGTTGAACGCGATGCCATGATCGGCCAGATATCCTGCAATGCCTGCGGCCCGAGTCGTGCCGTAGCTTTCCCCCAGCAGGAACAGCGGAGAGCTCCAACGATCGTAGCGGGAAATGTAGAGGCGGATAAACTCTCCGAAAGCCTGGATGTCGCCTTTCACCCCCAGAAACGTTTTGGTGAGTTCCGCGGTCGCGGCCCGCGAGTATCCCGTCGCCATCGCATCCACCATCACGATGTCACTGTCATCGAGCAGCGTGTCGGGGTTGTCTTCCAGACGATAGGGTGCTGCCGGCATGAACCCGTTTGCCTGCAGAACCACGCGCTTCGGTCCCAGCGCCCCCATGTGCAGCCACACCGAGGCCGAGCCGGGGCCGCCGTTGAACGAGAACGTCAGCGGACGCTTTGCCGCCTCCTGTCCGTCGAGCGTGTAGGCGACAAAAAACATTTCCGCTTCCATCTTGCCGTCGCCGCGCTTGATGGGAAGTCTCCCAGCCGTCGCCGTATAGCGGAGCGTCTTGCCGTGGAGCGTAATCTGGTGATGCGTGATGACGGGCGGAACTTCCGTTACGTCATAATGTTCTTCCTTGTCGGCAGCTTCGCTTGCGTCCGTCTTGGCCGGCTCGGCGGGCTTGCTGCTCTCCGCGCTCTTATCCGGAGTCGCGGCGCTCGCCGACGTTGTTTGCTTCTTATCTTTCTTGGATGCGGCCGGCTTCGCGCTCTCGGGCGCCGTGTCCTGGTCTTGCTGCGCCACCGTAAACGGAATCATCAGCAGGGCGAAAAAGAGAACCGCCAGAATCTTCATGCTTGTCTCCGCCGAAAAGAGTTGGACCAGCATTATAAAGCCTCATCGCTATTGCGCTTGGAAAACCCTCGCTCAAGGTCTACAATTTTCGCTGCACCCGGGACATCGCTTCGCAGTGCCGGGAATTCGTGTGTCGATAGGAACATTCAAAAGGAGCTTCCAGATATGAAGAAACTGCTCGCGTTGATGTTTGCCTTTGCCCTCTCCCTCTCGATGTCGTCGTTTGCTTTCGCCCAAGCTGACAAGCCCGCGGACAAACCGGCCGACAAGAAGGAAGAGAAAGCAAAACCCAAGAAAGAAAAGAAGGCCAAGACAGAGAAGAAAGCCAAAACAGAGAAGAAAGCCGAGACGAAGAAAGACGACATGGCGAAGTAAGCCCTCCGTTCCTTTTCGGTTTCAGCCCCGGCTCTGGTCGGGGTTTTTTCTTGCCGACTCCCCGCCCGCCGGAGGCATGTCGAGACGTGCTAGAATTTGTTGCGCCTGAAATGCTTCCTCCGGCTGGGTGGCGCACCCGATCTTTCCACTCTGGTAATGACGGACTAAAAACGTGGCCCAGAACCCCAACCTCCCTAACGACCCGATCACCTACGCCGATGCCGGAGTCAACATCGATCGTGGCAATCGCACCAAGCAGCGCATCAAGTATCTGGCCCACAAAACCTTCACCAAGGGAGTGCTGAGCGAGATTGGCGGATTTGGCGGCATGTATTCCGTCGACAAAAAATATCTGGATCCCGTCCTGGTTTCGAGCGTCGATGGCGTGGGCACCAAGTTAAAAGTGGCCTTCGACATGAAAATGCACCACACCGTCGGCGGCGACTTGGTGAATCACTGCGTGAACGACATCGCGGTGCAGGGTGCGGCGCCGTTGTTTTTCATGGACTATCTGGCCACCGGAACCCTGGACCCGGAGATCGCCGAAAAAGTTGTAGGAGGACTGGCCGAAGCCTGCAAGCATAACGGCTGCGCCCTGATCGGCGGCGAGACCGCGGAAATGCCGGGCTTTTATCCCGATGGCGAATACGATCTAGCCGGATTCATCGTCGGAGTCGTCGACCGCGAGCGCATCATCAGCGGCAAAGAGGTGCAGGTGGGCGATTGCGTTCTCGGTTTGCCCTCCAACGGCCTGCACACCAACGGCTACTCGCTGGCCCGCAAACTGCTCTTTGAAGTCGCCGGCTATTCTCTCGAAACGTTTGTCAGCGAGATCAAGAACAAAGTCGGCAACGAACTCATGCGCACCCATCGCAGCTACTGGTCGATTATTCGCAAGATGATCGCCGGCGATTGTGTCGCGGCCCTGGCGCATATCACCGGAGGCGGCATCACCGAGAACCTGCCCCGGGTCCTGCCCAAAGGCACCTCCGCCGTGATCGAACGCGGCACCTGGCCGGTTCTGCCCATCTTTGAACATCTGCAGAAACTGGGCAATGTAGCCGAGGAAGAAATGCTGCGCACCTTCAACATGGGCCTCGGCATGCTGATCGTGGTGCCCGCCAAGAAATTCAAAAAAGCCCAGACCCTGCTCGAGCGAGCCGGAGAAAAATTCTACAGCGTAGGCCGCATCGTCAAAGGCGACCGCAAGGTAATGTTCAGCTAAGCCGGTCGCTGGCTCGTCGCTCGTCGTTCTTGGCTCGTCGCTCGTCGTTCTTGGCTCTTCCCCCGTCGCTCTTGCCCACTCCTTCATGAATTGTCATCCTGACCCTGAGCCCGCCGAAGGGGAAGGATCTGCTTTCCTGCGCACGGTAGGAACTGCAGGTTCTAGCTTCGCTCAGAATGACAAACCCAGCTTTTTCTAGCTTTTCTCCGCGTCTCCGTGCCTCCGTGGTGAATAATGTTGTCGTATGAAAAACCTCGGCATCCTACTCTCCGGACGCGGTTCCAATTTCGTGGCCATCGCCGACAGCGTTGCAGGCGGCAGAATACCCAATGCCCGCATAGCCGTCGTGATCTCGAACCGTGCCGACGCTCCCGGCCTCGAAACCGCCCGCCAGCGCGGCCTCAACGCGCTTTTCATTGCGTCGAAAGGCAAGCCGCGCGAGCAGCACGACCGCGAAGTTGTGGCGGCGCTCCTCGATAACCAAGTCGATCTCATCTGCCTCGCCGGTTACATGCGCCTGCTATCGCCCTGGTTCGTGCGGCAGTTCCCGGCGAAAATTCTCAACATCCATCCCTCGCTCCTGCCCTCCTTCCCCGGACTCGAAGCCCAGCAGCAAGCCTTCGCCTATGGCGTAAAAGTATCCGGCTGCACGGTTCATTTTGTGGATGAGGAACTCGACCACGGCGCCATCATCGTGCAGAAAACCGTCCCCGTTCTCGACTCCGACGACGAACACACGCTGGCGGCGCGCATCCTCGAGCAGGAACACATTGCCTACACGGAAGCGATCAGGATTGTGTTGGAAGGACGCTTCGAAATCGCCGGGCGGCGACTGGTGAAAGGTCAGAGGTCAGAGGTCAGATTGCAGAAGTAAAATCCAAGAATCACGGGCCTTGGTTTTCACCTCTGCAATCTGACCCCTCACCTCTGCAATCCTACATGATCAGTTCGTTTGTTCTCCGCGCGATCGGATGCTGCATCACCTCAAGCTCGTTCTTCACCAGGTTCAGTCCATACACGCACTGCTCGAATCTCTGCGACAGTTGCGCGAACAGCGGCGCCACCTTGGCGTATTCGAAGTTTTCGAACTTGGAGACAATGTAGTAACTTTCTTTTCCAGCTTTCACCCAGTCCACAAAGTTCTCGACGCGTTGCCGCCGCAGCCGATAGTGGTTGATGCTCTCGGGAAACATGCCCGCGTAGAACAGCGTGAAGTCGCCAATATGTTTGCGCACCTGGCGCTCGCGATCGAACGAAGGCGCGGGGCCGTAGATCGGGTCCGACTCGATCAGCATCTCGCCCACATCGTTCAACGGCTTCCCCGCTGCATCCCGGATTTTCACCAGCTGCTCGGCATCGCAAAACTCCGACAGCAGATGCGCGACGTAACTCACCACTTGCGGATCGCGAATCCCAATCTCCTGGGCGTAGTGGCGTCCGACCAGTTCAACAAACAACTGCTGCAGCGGATGCGTCTCCGGAATCTCCATGGCCCCACTTCCTTCCCTAACTCGCCCTCTCATTCCTATCGGAACAAGATCTCGTGCGGATTACATACCGTGAATCGGTAATCCAATGCAAGTGACCATCGAACCACTACTATTAGAACCCTCCGTACGGTGCGGCGTTTCGGGGCTATCTGTTGGCAGCCAACGCGGTCGGCTGCTAATTTCCGCATCGCGTGGACCGAAAAGTTCGTCCCCGGAATCTATTCACAGAGAAGTATTCAAACGACGGAGGCAGAGTGGAGCGAATCAACATCTCAAGCGGAACACCCTGGGAGCCGATTGTCGGTTACTCCCGTGCGGTTCGCGTCGGCCCACACATCCACGTGGCGGGCACAACCGCAACCGGCGTCGGCGGAAAAATTGTCGGCACAGGCGATGCGTACGCGCAGACCGTTCAGACCATCAACAATATTGAACGCGCTTTGAAGCAGGCTGGAGCCTCATTGAAAGATGTGGTTCGCACGCGCATCTTCCTTACCAACATTGCCGATTGGGAAAAAGTAGGAAAGGCCCACGGAGAGTTCTTCCGCGACATTCGTCCCGCGTGCTCCATGATGGCGCTCACCGCCCTCATCTCTCCTGAAATACTCGTGGAAATCGAAGCGGAAGCGATCGTATCCGAACCAGAAAAGAAAAGTGAGTGAGAGGGCGAAAGTCGGCAGCCAAGCCGGGCTTCCGCCCTCGTTTTGGTGGCTAGCGTGAACGCCGAACAGGCTGCGGAAAAGCTCTGATTCACGCTAGTTCTCGGGAAGGGCACGACTTCAGTCGTGCCGTTAGTCGACGAAAATTTGGTTGCGCTTTAGCGCCCGAGGTCAGCTTCTTGCGCCCGTGCCGAGTTCTTCAGCAGCCCGCCGCTAGCGGCGGCTTCTTTTACGAGCAGCCTTCTTCTTTGCCGCTTTCCGGGCTGGCTTCTTCGCCGCTTTCTTCTTCTTCGTTGCTTTCTTCTTCTTCGCCGGTTTGGCCTTTTTCTTGGCGGCCGGCTTCTTGGCCGCTTTCTTCTTGGCTGGAGCCTTCTTAGCCGCCTTCTTCTTAGCCGGCGCCTTCTTCTTCGGCGCGCCACCCTGGCCGCCGCCCAGCGGAGTTACAGGTGCGGGTGCCGCCACCGGCTCCCGTACCAGAGGCGCCGGAAGCTCGTCGTCTTCCTCCACCAGGGCTGGTTCTTCTTCCTCTTCTTCTTCTTCGTCTAGATCTTCTTCCAGCGATTCGCCATAGGCGCCGCTGTCGCTGAACTCATCGGTCTCATCGTCCCGACCGTAGAGAGTCGGATCGTCAAAGCGCATATCTCCTCCTGCGTATTTGCGGTCACCCGCACGCATGCGCGAGCAGGGCCAGGGAATAAGGACAACGGCTGCAAAACTGCTTCTTCGGAACGGCGCGCGATTATAGCACGGCACAGTTTCATCGGCAGTATCGTGCATTCTCCACCGATTTGCGAGGAAAATTATTAAAGAGAAAAGAGCCTCGACTTCTAGGCGAACTAAAAGCGAACGAGGAGGCGCCCCTTTCCGTCCGCGGCACAACTAGGATGCGTATCAGGGTATGCCTTCAGGCATACCGCAAGTGCTGTGGTCGGAGAGCGCTTTTAGGCGCTGGTTGTTGGGAGCCGGAGGTTCGCCACAGCGCCCCTACTCGTACGCCAGCGCATCGATAGGATCCTTCTGCGCCGCCTTGTACGCCGGATACAGCGCCCCCCCGACCGCGCTCGCCAGCGCGATCACGGCGGCCCGCGCAATCCATCCCCCGGCCAGTACCATGGGCGTGAGCGGCAGCCGATTATGAATCAGGACCCGCGCCACCAGGCTGGCGACGATGCCCAGTACGATCCCACCCAAGGCCAGCAGCGCCGTTTCCCGAAGCACCACGTTCACGATATAAGGCTTCGATGCGCCCATCGACTTCAGGATGCCGATCTCTCGCGTCCGCTCCATCACCGCCGTATACATCGCCTGAAAAATCACCAGCACCCCGATGACCACCGAAATTCCGATCACCACGTCGATAAACGTCGAAAGGCCGGGAATGTGGGTCGGAGTCATCATGGAAAGGTATGTGGCCATCGAACTGGCGACGTAGCGTCCCATCCCCGGCACCTGCTTGATCTCGTCCACCACCGCATCCGCGTTAGCCGGATCGTCAAGCTTAAGGTACATCACCGACGCTTTATCCTTCCCGCCGGTCAGATCCTGCAACGTGCTTAACGGAAGGAATTTCCGCCCACCCTTCCCGCGCTCGACAATGCCGCAGATGTGGAACGGGTTATTGAGAATCTCGATCGTGTCCCCGACTTTGGCATGCTTGGACTGGGCAAAAAGATCGTCGACAATCACATCATTCGGCCCCTGAAACGGACCGCCCTTCAGATAGTGGAAACCGCCCGACATGCTCTCGTAACTCGCCAGATCGATCCCGGCGATGATCTCCAGCGCACCAGAGGTCGAAACCTGCGTGATCACCGGGGCGACATGTTCCACGTGCGGCAGTTTGGCCAGTACGCCGGCCACTTTGATCGGCATCGGGCTGCCGGTCAGCCCGGCAATGAAAGATGATCCCGGAGGCAGCACGATCACATCCGCCCCAATACCCGCGGTCCGCGTCCTGGAATCCTGCAGCATGCCCAGCGAGAACCCGACAATCAGCAGAATCATCGCCACTTCCAGCGCCACCGCCACAATGCTGATCAGCGAGCGCACCGGACGATGCACCAAATTCCCGACGATCATGCGATTCATCATGCTGTTTCCGAGAACCAGTCGCTGGTCGTTAGTGGTTAGTAGCCTGTGGTGAAAGTAAGACTTGTATCAGGGTATGCCTTCAGGCATACCGCAAATGACGCATTATGAATGCGCCTTTAGGCGCTGGGGGCGACGATTGGAGTCTCATCACAGGTCGTGAGTCGTTCGTGAACACCTGACAAACCGCGAACAACCAGCAGACACCAGCCAGCCACTTGGAACTACCGCCCATGCGACGCTTTCGTCGCCGCCGCCCTGGCGTTCGACCCATCCAGGCGTACCACCTCAGCTCCCGGCGGTTGCTCCAGCGCAAACTGGTCGTCAGTCAGCGCTCGATTGATTTCCAGCTTGACCATGCCCAGGGCGATGTCGTAATCCTCCCGCGGCCGCTCAATCTCAATCGTACTCGGGAACGTGGTCCCGGCGTAGTCTTTGTAGTCCCGGTAGCGTACGTCGGTGGCGACGTTTCCCTGTTGGTCGTAGATCCTCTGCCGCCGCGGCAGCAGGTCCATTCGGCTGAACTCGATCTTGCGCCACAAATACCAGCCCTGGGGCCCCTTGCGGATGACCGCCAGCGCGTAATTCGGCTGCTCCACCTGGTGCTTCTTCGCATCCAGCACGGTTTCATAGCCGTTTTCGATTACCGCAATCTCGTCCCGTCCGATTTCCGGTATCAGCAGCGCTTCGTAAATGTACTGTGGCCGCATGTTCTCCAGCCGCTTCTCGGGCTGGTAGTTGTCGCCATCGTCGAGGCCCACGAAAAACTTGTTCTTCGGAGGAATCCAGAGCTTGAATTCCTGCCCGTCACTCACCATGTCGAAAGCCGTGTTTCGCACCAGCGGCAGCAGGCCCTTCATGCGCAGCATGGCCGGCTTGCGCGCCAGCACGTAGCCCCGAATCTCCTTGTAATCGGTGACCCGGCCGTTCTTCTGGTCCCCAGCCGAAGCGTCAATGTCCACCGTCGCCTGCATCGACTGAATCTTCGCGGCCTGGCTGTTGACGTATTCGATCAGATCCTGCTGGCTCGCGGTCTTCAGCGGTTGGTTGGAGAACTGGCGGTCCAGTGTGCGCGTCCGGAACAGACACCCGCTCAGCGGAAAACTCGCCGCGGTCAGAAGCAAAAGACGAAGCAAACGCAGATGAGGACGATACATTCCTATGCCGCTACCTGAGAGAACCCTTGTGTTATGGATGATTGGATTAGTATAAGCCACGGAAGGGTTCAGCGCGAAGCCGTCCGTGTACAAATACGGTTCGCGTCCTGCCGCACGCCTCCACCGCCGGAGGAAGCTCCTTGTAGAGACGGGGCTTGCCCCGTCTCTAACTGCCTGACAATTCCGGGGTTCCCACGCCTTTCCGAAAGCCGGAAAACCCAGGCGGGCGGAAAGACTCCGGAACTCAAAGATTCTTCGGGATTTTCTTTCTAACTCCTTGATTCCAAAAGACCGGGCGAAGAATTTTTGGCTTTGCCTAATAATGCCATCTTGCAAAGCCGGAATTCTTTTGTGACGAATGCGATATAGTTACTATAAAGTAAACATAGGCAGCCCGGCATACCCTGAAGAGAGCGTTGGTCAGCGGTCACCGCAAGCCGAGGGCACGCCGATAGGCGACCACGTTCCGATTGTGCTCTTCCAGGCTGCGGGCGAAGCGGTGATGCCCGTTGCCATCGCTGACGAAGTAAAGGAATTTGGTGCTCTCGGGATGCAACGCCGCTTCCAGAGCGCCCTTCCCCGGATTCGCGATGGGTCCCGGCGGCAGCCCTGGAAAACGATACGTGTTATAGGGCGACTTCACCGCCAGATCGGCGTGATGAAGGCTTCCCTGATACGTGCCCGTCAGCAGTTCGGCGTAGATCACGCTCGGATCGGCGTCGAGCGCCATCTTTCGCTCCAGCCGGTTGTAGTACACGCTGGCCACGCGGGGACGCTCCTCTGGAGCCGCCGTCTCTTTCTCCACGATCGAGGCCATGGTCACGATCTTCGACACCTCCGAGTCCGGCCCGGAATTCAGCCCGATCTGCTGCGCCACCTGCCGAAACTGATGGACCATCGTGGCCGCCATTTCCTCCAGGCTCTCGGTCCGCGTGAACTCGTAAGTATTGGGAAACAGATAGCCCTCGAGCGACTTGGCATCCGGCGCCAGATCCGAAATCAGCTGGGTCTGGGTTTCAGCCACGTGAACAAAATCGGCCGCTGATCCAAGTCCCGCGTCCTCCATCGCCTTGGCGATGTCGAACATCGTGTAGCCCTCGGGAATGGTGACGGTGTGGAAGTAGATATCGCCCCGCCCGATCCGCGCGTGAACTTGGGGAAGAGTCGCCGCGCGCTCGAAAAGATACTCGCCCGCCTTCAACGATGGCTTGCGGTGCCACGCGTGCCAGAGCCGGAAAGCCAGTTCGCTGCGAATCACGCCCGCCTTCTTCAACTCCGCCGCAATCCGGCGCGTCGTATAGCCGGGACGAAGCAGCAACGAGGTGTTCGCCGGAGGCACAACCGGCACATAGACCTGCCAGGCCACCCAGCCGCCAACGGTGAGTATCAAACCCAGGAGCAGTGTGATCAGCGTGCGCAAGGTTCCAGTGTAGAGGTCTTTTCCGATTGCCACAAAGTGGCCAGAGTACAAGGCCGGAAGGACCGCGTTCGTCGACAAGCCCGCCAGCGGCTACATCGATTCGACGTGGTCGAACTCAATCTTGATCGCGCCGCACGGTCTATGAACCGGGTCCTTTCAAAGTGCATCCTACAGAAAACACCGTGCATTAGAACGATGTCAAAAAAAATGCAATTCCGCCGTTGACCCGTCGTTCCCTGTTTTATGATAAGCGAATACCTCCCCTAGGGGGGACAACCTCAACCAACAACGTATCGGAGACTGAGGAGGTCCCCATGAAGTTGAACGATAGCATCACGACCTACGACATTGCCGAGGCTCTACAGGGCGAGCAAGGCAAGTTTGAAGTCACCAGCCCGACTGGAGAACGCTATTTCGTCACCTGCCAACCCGGACACTCAATCAGCAGCATAGAGTGGGCTGGCAACGAGCCGAATCTTCAGCCCTTCTTGGTGCGCAAGGTAGCGCAACCTGTGACGTCCTCGGAGGGACGCAACAAGAGATCCGTGGCCGCCTAACGTGGGCGGCCCCATTAGCCCGAAGCCCGGCCGGTATGGCCGGGCTTTTACGTGCTCGGTGGTGTTTTCCAAAAGAAAGGTTTTCTCCGGCGCTCTCAGGGTCTCGGCGGTGAAAAGGTTCCTACTCCCCCAGCCAATCCGCATACGGCTTCATCGACTCGACGTGGTCGAACACAATCTTGATCGCGCCCGTGATCGGAATGGCGAGCACCAGTCCGATCGCGCCCCAGACCGCTCCCCAGAACAGCAACGCGATCGTGACCGCCAGCGGATTGATTCTCAAACGGTTTCCCAGCAGCTTGGGATAAAGAACATTCAGCGCGAAAAGATGTAACCCGATCACGCAAAGCAACACGATCAACAGGTCGCCGGCGTCCAACTGCCCCAGGCCAACCAGAATTGGCGGCACCATCGCCAGCACGATTCCCAGGTACGGAACCAGGCTCAGAAAGCCGCTGAGAAAGCCGACGAAGTAAAAAAAGGGCACGTGCAGCAACCCGAAAATCGCCACGCTCACGCCCGAAATCAGCAGCCCGATCAGCAGGTTCCCCACAATGAAACTCTGCAACATCTTCCCGATCAGCCCCAGGGTTACGAATGCAGTGTTCCGGTGACGCAAAGGAAACAACATCACCGTGGCCGAACGCGCGTGGCTCTGCCAGGTCAGCAAAAAATAAGCGAGGAATGGAACAAACACTGCCGCCAGCAGGATGTCGGTCAGAGTTCCGGCTCCGCGGGTGAGCAGATCCGACCAGCTCTGCACCTGCCGCACGCGCACAACATTCACTGACTCCGGGGCGCTCACCGCCTCGCCCGTCTTCTCGATCTTCTCCGCCCCCTGCCGGAACGGCTGCAGGATGGAGCTGATTTTCTGCGAATACTTCGGAACGTTGTCGGCAAAAATAACCGCTTGATTGTAAGACGCAGAGGTGACGCCATAGATTACTGTCAGCAGCGCGACCATGCTGATCAACGCCGCCAGGGCTCTTGGAACGTGCAGATACTCCAGCGCCTGCACGATCGGAGAGAGCATGAAGCTCAGCAGGATGGCAAAGAACAGCACCGCCAGCACCATTTCGCCGTAGTACGCGAACATTACGATCAACCCGATGCCCAGCAGCGTCAGCGACCAGTGATGTTCGCTTCGTTCCTCAGAGATCTCCATACTGTGCTCTTGCTCACTCTCCCCGCTGGCCCACAATTCTGCCTGAGCGCCGCGAGAATTGCATCACCGGAATCGCAGCTGGTACCGCGACCGCGTGAAAGTCTTCACTTCTGTCACCCTGTGCGGAGGTGGCCGCGCCCGAAGGGAGCGGCCGCCGGAGTCGAAGGGCCTCTATTCCATCCGTGGTCCCTCTCCTAAGCTAGCCGAAGGGGAGGGACTCAGTACTGGTTTCATAAATGGTTTTGGGAAGGGCACGGCTCGTCCACCGGACCGGACAAAGCGGTTCAAAAGGGGAACGCCTGATCAGGGCTGCGTAATTCAGGAACCGAGACATCTACAATTGACAAATGCACTCCCCACCCATCCGCAGCCGCATCCTCGCCCTCGATGTCGGCTCGAAAAGAATCGGAGTCGCCGTCACCGACCCCTTGGGCATCACCGCGCAGGGCTTGGATACGATCCAGCGCCACAACAAACGCCGCGATCTGGAGGCCCTGGGACAAGTGCTGGCGAAATACGAAGTACGGGAGATTGTGGTCGGCCTGCCCCTGCGCTTAAGCGGCGCGGAAGGAACGCAATCGGAAAAGATGCGCAGTTTCGCCGACAGCCTGCACGCTCACTTCGGCCTGACCGTCCATCTATGGGACGAGCGTTGGACCTCAACACAAGCCAATCGCCTGCTGCGCGAAACCGATCTTTCGATCAAAAAGCGAGGGCAAGCGGTAGACCGAATGGCCGCCGTCTTAATTCTTCAATCCTGGCTCGAAGCCCACCCCACCCACTGACGTTTTCCCCGCTCGCTGCGGTTTTCTGTACATAGACGCTTTCTGTAGATATGAGATCACAACCAGTTGTTCTCATAAATGGGTTTGGGAAGGGCACGGCTTCAGCCGTGCCGCTCAGAGCCGCAAGAAATGCGGGCTTTAGCCCCTGAGGGCCAACCGTTTATGAGAACAACCCTAGTGCAAAAACGCCACGTCCGGCGTCACCGACTTGCCATCCAGGTAAAAGCTCACCGCGCCCTCCCTGTCGGTGCGATAGGTTTTCACCCCGGCCTGCTGCAGCCGTTCCAGCACTTCGCGCCGGGGATGTCCATACACATTTCGCGCGCCCACAGAAATGACCGCAAAGCGCGGATGCACCGTCGCCAGCAGATCGGCGGAAGTTCCGCTCGCGCTTCCGTGATGGGCGACTTTCAGCAGCATCGCTTCCGGGTGCTCTTCCACGATCCGCCGTTCCACCGGACGTTCGGCATCACCCTCCAGCAAAGCGGTCGTGCCGCCAAAAGTAACCGTAAACACCAGGCAATCGTCGTTCGGACGCATCGACCCGGTGATTTGGTCGCGCCCGGGAGCGAGCACCTGGAAATGCGCTCCGCCGTAATCGAAGGCATCGCCCTCCTTCTTAACGGAAACTTCCATTCCCTCTCTCTGGGCTTGTGCAACGATCGGCGCCAGTTCGCCTGCCGGCTTATCGATGCCCAGCCAGAGTTCTCGCGGATGGAAATTTGCCATCACCGCGGGCATCCCGCCCAGATGGTCGGCATGCGGGTGTGTGATCGCGACCACGTCCAAGCGATCGATGCCGCGATTCCAAAGATAAGAGGAGACCACCTGCTCGCCGATATCGAAGTCCGAATGCATCCAACGCGGCAGCCCTCCAGCATCGATGAGCAGCGCGCGGCCCTCGGGCGTGACCAGCAGAATGGAATCGCCTTGCCCAACGTCAATGGCCGTCATCTCCATCACCCCGGCGTGCAGATGCGGACGAGAAGGGACAAATGCAATCCAGCCCGCAACCCCGAACAGCAGCAGGATCGATGCGAACGCAGCCAGTCGCGTGCGACGGATTCGCGCCGCCTGCATGGCCAGCATCAAAGCGCCGATCGAGACCAGGATCATCGCCAGCGAGGGCATGGCCACCCGTAGGTCGGCGATCGAGGTACCGATGACCTGCGCCCCGCCCAGCCAGTGCACCGTTCCCGCGATGCCCTCGAGCGCGAGGCTGGAAATCCAAACCGCGGGCTTCGCGAGTGTGGTCGAGATGTATCCCAGGCCAACAGCAGCCGCGGCGCTCGGCATCAGCACCTCGGTAAGCGGAATTACCGCCAGGTTGGCCGGCATTCCCATGGTGGTCGCGCGATGAAAGTGGTAGGCCATGAGCAGCGCCAGTCCCGCCTGCATCAGCGCCGACATGAAAATCAACTCGCCCACAGCAATCGCCACGCGCATAAAAATCACGGGCAGCACAACGCCGAGGCGCTCCCCCATGAATCTCGTCAGCCGCCCTGCGATCATCCGCAGATCGAGCCGGAACTGCGCCACTTCGGGAGCGACATGCAAATCGTAGCTGGCCGCTCGCAACAGCCGTATGCCGCGCGCGTAGGGCAACGTTGTCCGCTCGAGAATTGGCGCGCCGATGCCCGCGATGATGAAGACGGCAAGAAACGTCAGCTGAAAGCTGGCCCCAAACAGGGCGTGTGGATCGGCGATCAGAACTCCCAGAGCTGCCGCTCCAATTGCGTTCATCATGTTGCGTTCGCGATACAACAGTCGCGCGCCTAAGTAAATCGCCAGCATCAGGGCGGCGCGCCACACCGGTGGGCCGACTCCCACCACGAACGCATAGGCGAACGAAACCACCACGGTCGTGATCGCCGCCACTGCCGGATCCACGCGAAACTGGCGCAACACCCAGAAAATAGCGAACGCCAGAATGCTCAGGTTCATCCCGGAAACCACGAGCACGTGATACGTTCCCGAGCGCTGGTATTCGGTGCGGGTTGTGTTGCGCAGGAATGATTCTTCGCCCAGAACCATGGCGTCCATAAGTTCGGCCTGCGACGCGGGCCAAAGCTGATGAATCTTGGCGATGATGCTGGCGTGAACGCGCGTCCGCCAGAGCTGAATCCGGCTGCCCGAGAACCCGGGAAGCCGATCAATATCCTCCGCCTTCGCCGACCCCAGCACACCAATGCCGTTGTCGCGCAGATAGCCTTCATAATCGAAAGCTCCAGGATTGCGGTAATTGCGAGCCGGATGCAGCTTGGCGAGGACGCGCACCCGCGTGCCGTAGGTGAGCGCAGGCAAGGCAAATGTGGGGACGGGCGACTCGCCCGTCCCGCGTGTACCATCAATACCATCCACGTCAGGCGACGACGCCCGGCGTTCCACTGGCTCTACTTTTTCGTAAATTGACAGCCGCACCCCGGCCCGCACCGGCCAGGTCTCGCCCTGGCTTGCGATCGTTTCCGTCTCCACATCGATGGATTCGCGAATCGACCGCGGCCCCGACGCCCGAGCATATCCCTCGCGAATCACATGCCCGGTGAGCGTGACGGCCCGCCCATCGGCCAGGGTAAGAATGTGCGCATGTTCCTCCCTTAGTTCGACCGGCCCTTGACCGCGTATCTGAATTAAAAGCGCGCCCAGAAGAAACCAAGCGCCCAAAGAGAGAGCCTTGGCCAGCCAGGCGCGCCTCGCAAGGAAGAATGACGCCGCCAAGATGAACGCCACGACTGCGATCACCCACCACGACGGCGGCCGCCAGGCGCGGACGCCCGTCCAGAGACCGATTGAAAATACCAGCGCCGCCCAGAACAACGGCTGCCGTGGCGGCTTGTGGTCGGGGATCATTCGCTAGTTCGAGGTAATGGGGTTGCTTCTTCTCGGGTGTAGGTGAGTCACCAAGTCGCCACCCAAGAAAGGGAAGGGCACGACTTCCAGTCGTGCCATCATGCCGAAGAAAGAAGTGCGGCTTCAGCCGCTGAGGGCCAAGGGTCCAGCTTGAATCCAGGGAACGCCGAGCCATAGCGAAACTCGGACGATTCCATAACGAGTTTTCTCTCGACCGGATTCCGATGAATGTAAATCTGATGATGTATGAAATCCTCGGCATCCCGTATGCGATGGTCCGTGAACCCTCGTTCCCAAATCTCGATCGGGTTTCCCAATCTTTCTTTCACGGCATGAGAGAAGCAGCCTTTAATGAATTGCATTGCACGCTCGAGCGCGATCTCCGATGGTGTCAGCAGTAAATGAAAATGCTCGGGCATGAGCACGAACGCGTGCAGCTGAACCTTTCCTTGCCGCCGATACGAATAGAGAGTCAGCAAGAAGAGACGGGCCATCGGTTCGGCTACGAACAGGCTTCTTCGTTGCCAGGTAATCGAGGTTACGAGATATGTCCCTGGCAGTGAGATTGCGCGCGTCGGTTTCAAAAGCTCACCTCGGCGGCTGAAGCCGCAGCGGTTTTGCGTTGCTTGCGGCACGACTGAAGTCGTGCCCTTCCCAAGAACCTGCGTGAATCAGAGTTTTTCGCAGCCTGTGAAAGTCGTGCCCTTTCCTTTCCGCGGGCCGCAGATTCGCTCCCGTGGTGGGACGAGCGGGGCCCGCGCATGCCTTACTTGCGCGGGCCCCCGGCCACCCGTCTTCCAGGAGGAACTTGGACGACGTGAAAGCGGTCAACGCGCCAGCAGCATCACCGATTCGATGTGAAACGTCTGGGGGAAGAGATCGAATAAGTGTGCTTCCTCGACGTGGTAGCCGGCCGCCAGGAGGGGGGCGAGGTCCCTGGCCAGCGTAGCCGGATCGCACGAAACATATCGGACTCGGGGCGCTCCGAGTTCCACCAAAGAACGGATCACTGCCTTGCCGCCGCCAGCGCGGGGAGGGTCCAGGACAATCAAATCAGGCCGATTTCGCACTGGCCGGCGTCTCGGATCATCGCTCCTCAGGGAACCGTTCCTTAGGTAATCCTCGGTTCGCGCGCCGACCGCTTTCACGTTCGCAGGCACATTCTGCATCAGGTCCGCATGCGATGTCTGTGATGCCTCTACAGCAAAAATGTGATGAAAACGGATCGCTAAGGCCGCCGAAAATAATCCCACACCCGCATACAGATCGAGTGCAAGGTCCCCGCGCACGTTACCGGTCACGACCGAAACCAATTCGTCGATCAGATGACGGTTCGCCTGAAAAAAGGCTCCCGCGCTGACCTGATATTCGTGCTCCTTGGTTTGATCGCCAACGGTTCGATAGCGAATCGCTCTCGCGCCCGCTTGCGCCAGCGCCTTCGGATCGGGCATTTCATCTTCTTCCCCTCGGCGCCGGGAAGAGAAAAACGTCACTCCGCTGATTCCCGGCAACTCGCGCTGAAGAGCCTCCGCCCAGCGCAGTAGATCTTTCTGGTCAGCCTCGCGTCCGCAGAAAGCCCAGGCCAGCAAATGCTCGTCCGCCGCATCCGCAAACAGCTCAATCTCTTCCACCGCCGCCGGGCAGTTCAATCCGCCGAGCTCAACCAGGCGCGCCATCATCCGGTTGAGCAGCGGCGAGCTGATCGGACATTCGCTGACGGGAAGAAATTCGTGCGAGCCGAACCGGAAGTACCCCAGCGCAAATTCGGGAATTGTTCGCACCTGCAGCCGCGTCCGGTTGCGGTAATTCCACGGAGGAGAAGGGTGCAACCGAATCTCAGCCGTCAGCTCAATCTTCGCAATCCGCTGCAGCGTCTCGCGCAGAATCCCAGCCTTGAATTCCAGTTGCCGCTCGTAGGGAATGTGCTGGTAATGGCATCCGCCACATTGGCGGAAATACGGACAGCGAGCTTCGACGCGATCGGACGAGGCTACGATCAACTGCGCAACGGAGCCACGCGCGAATCCGGGCTTCTCTTGCCGGATCTCAGCCTCAATTTTTTCTCCTGGCAAAACAAACGGCACAAACACCGCCATGCTGCGCCCGTCCGCGCCGGGAGGCGTGCGCGCCAGCCCGTTACCGCCGTAGATCAGCTTTTCGATGGAGAGAAGCAAGTCGTAAGTGTAGCGCGGGCACTCCTGCCCGCGCCGAACGCTGCCAGACTTGGGCAAAGTCACTCTTAAGAAGCATGCGTCCGCCGGCTATCTCAGCGGAAAGGCGAGCGGACAGGAGTGTCCGCCCTACACAATCTCAATGCATATAGAACAAACTCAGCCGCGGCACGCCGCCCCGCTCCAGCAGCCGCTTATGCACATACTGCTTGTGCAGCTGTTCAATCTGCGACGCCGTCATGTTCCGCCGGTAAGGAGCAATATCCCGATCCGCTTCCGCGCGCACCTGCACCAGATCGTCGTCCGGAGTCGCCGCCATCACCACCGCGAACAGTTTTTCTTCCAGCACAGTCAGCCGCCGCTCCAAATCTTCCAGCCGCGGAACTTTCCCGGAGCCTTCGATGCCTTCGGCCATTTCACGCAGCGAACCTGCTTCTTCGCGGGCTAGCGCTCCAGTCGCGAATCCCGCGCGCTCCGGCAGTTTCGCCCTTTCGAGCTTCGCCGCATTCTCCCGCAAAAACGCCGCAATCTGCGCCGCTTCAAATCCGGGTTCTCGCCGAGCTTTTTCCTCGCTGGTCGCGCCCACTGCCGCTTCCTTCATATCTTCCGCTGCCGCCAGCACGGCCTGCGAGCAGTACGCCAGGCTATTCACTTTTTTCGATTTCGAGGGACGCTGATCGTACTTGTCAAACGCGTCATCTACCCCGCGGAGCACGGCCTCCAGCGGCAAGCCCGCGTTCTTCCAAGTCTCGATCAGGGCCCAATCGAGCGTCGAAAGCAGCAGATGAGTCCCACGCCGCCGCAGATAGTGCTCTTCGATTTCGGTGAAGTAATTGAAGTAATTTTCCACAACCGCCGGATTGTCGAACTATTGTCGAACTAAGGATCGTCCGGGAATTCTGTCATGCTGAGCGAGGATTGAGCTTCGCAACGCGAAGCTCAACCGCAGTCGAAGCACCCCTACCCAGTCTAGGCGCCAACCCCGTCACCGCGCCTTGGAAGACTTGGACGAGGGCCAGGGTTTCGCAGCGGCATCCAAGGCTTTGGCCGTAGTCCTCGCCGCCTTCGGCGCGGCTTCACGCCGGAACGACTGGTTCCGATCCCACAGAATGCGCAGCCCCTCGAGAGTAAGCATCTCGTCCACGTTCTTAATGAAGCGTGAAGCGGTGCCAAGCAGCGATCCCAGGCCGCCTGTCGCCAGCACATGGGTCTCCGGCCCCATCTCATCCACCAGTCGCTCCAGAATGCCGTCGACCAGACCGAGATACCCGTAGTAAAGCCCCGACTGCAGACTTCCGACTGTGGTCGATCCAATCACCCGAGCCGGTTTGCGAATCTCCACCCGCGGCAGCCGCGCCGTCCGCTGAAACAGTGCGTCCGCGGAAATCCCAATCCCGGGACAAATCACCCCTCCCATGTACTCGCCCTTCTTTGAAATGCAGTCGAACGTCGTCGCCGTGCCAAAATCGACAATCACGCACGGCCCGCCATATTTCTCAAACGCCGCCACCGCGTTCACGATCCGGTCGGCGCCCACTTCCGCGGGATTGTCATACAGCACCTGCATGCCCGTCTTGACGCCCGGCTCGATGAACAGCGGCTTGATCTTGAAATAGCGCTCGCACACCTGTCGCAACACGGGATCGAGCGGAGGCACCACCGATGAAATCACGATCCCGTCGACATCCGAAACTTCCAGGTTGTCCATCGAGAACAGGTTGCGGAAGATGACTCCGTATTCGTCGACGGTACGGGTCAGGTGCGAACCGACGCGCCAGTTCGCCACCAGCCGCTCGTAACGGGCCACCTCCGCGGTCACGTCCTCGCCCGGACGGTGCTCCACCGGCGCAAAAACCCCCAGCACCGTATTCGTGTTTCCGACATCGATGACGAGCAGCATAGGAGAATTTGTAATTGGTAATTTGTAATTGGTAATCGGAAGAACTGGCTTTTAAATCACAAATCACCAATTACAAATTATCAATGATTCTCACCGTTCCACTCACCACCGTCCGTAACCCCTCTGCCGTCCGAACCCGCAAGAACCCGCGCTCATCCAATCCCTCGGTAACGCCCGCCAGGCCGCCGTTTTCCTCGATGCTCACTTCTCTCCCGCGCACCGACGAAGAACTCTTCTCGAACCGGCGCAGGATCGCATCTCGCGCTCCCGCATCTTCCACCATGCCCCGATACTCCCGGTCGAGCGATTTTAACAAAGCGGCGCACAGCTCCACGCGCGACCACTCGGTGCCGGTCTCGACGCGCAACGAGGTCGCACTCTCGCGCAGCTCCGCCGGAAACTTCACCTGGTTCACGTTGATCCCCACCCCCACCACCAGATGGCGCACCCGCGTGGCCTCGGCATTCATCTCGATGAGAATGCCGCAGAACTTATTGCCGCCCAGCAGCAGGTCGTTTGGCCATTTCAGATCGACGGATAGCTGCGGCGCGATCTCCGCCACCGCTGCCAGAACCGCCAGTCCCGCAGCCAGCGAGAAAATGAGCGCATCGGAGGGCGGCATCGCCGGGCGCAAAATCACCGAGCAGTAGATCCCCGTCGACCGCGCCGAATGCCACGTATGCGCGCCCCGTCCCCGCCCGCCCAGTTGTTCTTCGGCGAGAAACACGCTGCCTTCCGGCGCCCCTTCCATCGCGGCTCGCATCGCCTCCACATTGGTCGAGCCGATCTTGTAATAATGATGAATCTGCTTGGCAGCACCCGGGGCACTTCCAAAGACGGTCCCTTTCAGCGCCGCCGCCAGCATCTCCGGCAGCAGCAGGTCTGGAACCGCCCGCAGTTGATAGCCGGTTGCCGGATGTCCAGCGACATCCACGCCCAGCCCGCGCAGTTGCTGAATCAGCCGCCAAACTTCCGACCGGCTAGTGCCAATCTCTTCGGCAATCTTCGTGCCGCTGACCACAACCATCGCGTGGTCCATCAGCAGCCGCACGATGCGACCCAGGCGCACGTCCGTCGCCTTGTGCACCGACGGCAAGCTTCGAGTTTTAGTGGAAGTGGAGATGGAGGGATTATAACCAGTCGCTGGTCGAAACAATTTTCTAATTTGTAATTGGCAATTTAGAACTGACGGCTTTCCAATTACAAATTACAAATCAGAGATTACAAATTCTTCGTTTCACGCCGGCATCACCCGCATACTCATATCCACCGCCGTCGAGGAATGCGTCAGCGCCCCCACCGAAATAAAATCTACGCCCGTCTCCGCGTACGATCGCACGTTCTCCAGTGTGATTCCGCCCGCGCACTCCAGCGGAATCCGCCGCGGCTGGCGCGAACAGATTTCGACCGCCTTGCGCACATCCTCAACGCTCATATTATCGAGCAGGATCGCCTCCGCCCCGTGCCCCAGCCCCTGCAGCAGCTCTTCGAGCGATCGCACTTCAATCTCGATCGGCTGTCGCCCGCGCCGGTTGTGGATCGCCCGTTCCAGCGCCGGAATCGCTCCTCCGGCCAGCGCAATGTGATTGTTCTTAATCAACACGCCGTCGGAGAGATCCAGCCGATGATTCTGCCCGCCGCCGCAACGCACCGCGTATTTATCGATCACGCGCAGTCCCGGCGCCGTCTTGCGGGTATCGAGAATCCGCACGCGCATGCCTTCCACCGCATCGACAAACTTGCGGGTGGTGGTCGCGATTCCGGCCATGCGCTGCAGAAAATTAAGAATCACCCGCTCACACGACAGGATCACCCGCGCGTTATGCCGGATCACCGCGATCTGTTGTCCCGGTTTCACGCGGATCCCATCAAACATCGAGGGATGGCTCGTCACCTCGTAGTGCGAAGTGACCGCCCCATCCAACGCCGCATAGACGTCAAGAATCCGCGGCACGCATCCCAGGCCCGCCAGAATGCACTCCTGCTTGGCGATGACCGTCGCCGAAGCCCGCTGGTTAGGATCGATGCAGGCATAGCTGGTCGCGTCGCGCGTCGCCCGATCTTCGGTCAGCGCGTTCTCCAGAATCGCCGTAATGCGTCGTGAGTTCCAGTCCATGTTTGTGTAGTGAGTGTGGGGACGGGCGACTCGCCCGTCCAGCGGGCCGCAGGCCCGCAGCTTACCATGCTACCGACATCCCAACTCCTTCATCTTAGCCACGGCCTTCTCCCGCAGCACCTTCAACTCTTCCGCCCGCGCCGTCAGCCCCTCCACGACCTTCGCCGGAGCCTTCGCCAGGAACTGCTCGTTCGAAAGCTGCCGCTGCCCGTTAGCGATCTCCTTCTCGATCTTCTCCAACTCCTTCTTCAGGCGCTCGCATTCCGCCGCAATGTCGATCTTCTTTTCGTACAGCACGTGCGCATCGAACCGCGAAGTGCTGCGAGCTCCCGGCAGGTTTGCCAGCGAGCGTTCCACGAACGCGACCTTCTCCACACTCGCCAGCCGCTCGATCGCCGCCAGGTTCCTCTCGAGCATCGCGCGAATCTCCGGTTCATGGGCGAACACCTCGATCGGCACTTTGACCTTCGGCTCAACCTTCAATTCCGCCCGCAGATTGCGCACGCTCACGATCAGGTCCTGCAGAATCGCCATCTCCGTTTCGGCGCCCAGATCAATCTGTCCTTCATCCGCCGCCGGATAGGCAGCCAGCGCAATCGACTTCAGCGGAGGCTTGCCGTCGTACATCGCATGCCAGATTTCCTCGGTGATAAACGGCATCACCGGATGCAGCAACCGCAACGAAGCCTCGAACAGATTGACCAGATTTCGACATGTGACGCGTGCCGGTCGCGTGTCCGCACCTTCCTCAAAGTTCAGCCGCGGCTTGACCAGTTCCAGGTACCAGTCGCAGAACTCACCCCAGAAGAAATCGTAGATGCGAGTAGCCGCCTCATCGAAGCGATAAGTCTCCAGAGACGTGTTTACATCTTTCGTAGCGCGATTGAACCGCGAAAGAATCCACCGGTCTTCCAGCGTCTGCACGTCGAATCCCGTAATGTCCGCGTGGGGACGGCCGCCCTCGGCTGTCCCGCCGGGCCGCAGGCCCGCGTCGATCCGGTCCACATTCATGAACATGAACCGCGCCGCATTCCAAATCTTGTTGGCAAAATTCCGGTACCCCGCCGTGCGGCTCTCACTGAACGCAATATCGGTCCCCGGCGCAGCCATCGCCGCCAGCGTAAACCGGGTAGCATCGGTCCCGTACCGCTCGATGACCTCAATCGGATCCAGCACGTTCCCCTTAGTCTTCGACATCTTCTGCCGGTCCGCATCCCGCACCAAAGCGTGGATGTAGACTTCGCGAAAAGGAACGCTAGCCCGCAGCGCATCTTCCTCCCCATCGGTGCCCCAGGTTCGCGCCCGTTCTTTGGGCGCTAACCTGGGATCCTCGCCCGGCGGCCTGTGCGGCGGCATCATGAACCAGCACCCCAGCATAACCATCCGAGCCACCCAGAAGAACAGAATGTCGAAGCCGGTAATCATCAGCGAATTGGGATAAAACACGTCCTCGTCGCGAGTAGCCGCAGGCCAGCCCAAAGTAGTAAACGGCAGCAGTCCCGAAGAAAACCAGGTGTCAAGCACATCCGTATCTTGTTCCAGCTCCGTGCAGCCGCATTTGCAAGCCGAAGGAGCTTCGCGCGCCACGATGACTTCCTTGCACGAGCGGCAATACCACGCCGGAATCCGGTGCCCCCACCACAACTGCCGCGAAATACACCAGTCGTGGATGTTCCGCATCCAGTTCAAATAAATCTGCCCGTAATTCTCCGGCGTGAACCGTATGTACCCCTTCTCGACAACTTCAATGGCGCGCTGAGCCAGCGGCGCAATCTTGACGAACCACTGCGTAGAAAGTCGTGGCTCGACGATCGTCCCCGAGCGGTCGCACTTGCCCAAAGCAATCGTGTAATCCTTAGTGCCCACCAGGAACCCTTGCTCGGTAAGGTCTTCCACCACATGCGCGCGCGCCGCAAAGCGATCCAGCCCCGAGTAACGGCCGGCATTCGCATTCATCTTGGAGTGTTCGTCAATCACTTCAATCTGCGGCAGGTTGTGCCGCAGTCCGGCCAGAAAGTCATTAGGATCATGCGCTGGCGTGACCTTAACCGCGCCCGTGCCAAACTCCGGCTGCGCCAGTTCGTCCGCAATGATCGGTATCTCCCGATTCATCAGCGGCAAAATCACATGCTTGCCAATGAGATGCAAGTAGCGCTCGTCTTTAGGATTCACCGCAACCGCCGTGTCGCCCAGCATCGTCTCCGGACGCGTAGTCGCCACCGTAATAAACTCGTCTTTACCCGATACGCCGCCCACCACCGGGTACCGAATCTCGTAAAGCTTGCCCGCAACGTCTTCGTGCTTGACTTCGAGGTCCGAGATCGCCGTGCCGCAGTCCGAACACCAATTGACAATGTACTTTCCGCGATAGATCAGCCCTTCGTCATAAAGCCGCACGAACACTTCCTTCACCGCGTGCGACAGCCTGTCGTCCATGGTGAAGTATTCCCGGCTCCAATCGACCGAGGCGCCCAGCCGTTTCATCTGATCGAGAATCGCGCCGCCGTACTCCCGCCGCCATTCCCAGACCCGCTCCAGAAACTTCTCCCGCCCCATCTCCCGCCGCTTCTTGCCTTCTTTCAAAAGCTGCCGCTCCACCAGCATCTGGGTCGCGATGCCGGCGTGATCGGTCCCCGGCAGCCAGAGCGAAACGAAGCCGCGCATGCGGTGCCAGCGCACGATGACGTCCATCTGCGTCTGTTCCATCATGTGCCCCATGTGCAGCCGCCCCGTAACGTTAGGAGGAGGCAACAGCAGAGTGAACACCGGTGTGGGGGCAGGCGACGGTGTGGGGGCGGGCGACAGTGTGGGGGCGGGCGACAGTGTGGGGGCAGGCGACAGTGTGGGGGCGGGCGACTCGCCCGTCCCCGGCGTCCCCGGCGTTTCCACCTGAAACAGTTTTTCCCGGACCCAATACTCGGCCCAGCGCGCCTCAATCGCGCCCGGTTCGTAAGCTTTCGGCAATTCGTGCGGCATGATCTCGTGTGGGGACGGGCGACTCGCCCGTCCAGCCGAGCAAAGCTCGGCAGTTCGGCCTGCATAGGGACAGCCGCCCCCGGCTCTCCAACCGGCCAAAGCCCGAAAACCTTCCGGCAGCAGAGGGGAATCTTTGATCTTACAGGCGCAAGAAAAGAAGGGTCAAACGCGCGCGGGGGTAGTACACTTCGGGAAAAATTCGGCTACACCCCCGCCCCCGGTTTGGACCCAGGGGCCGGGGCGCGCGCGCTAGCGGGGCGGGGCAGACCGTTCGTGCCATACTCCAGTCTCGTCGGTCGGGAATCGACCCATCACAACCATCGAGGGACTGTCTGCCAACAACAATCACCCGCCTGACACGCCAACCGTGCGGAATTTCACGCTGAGCCGCTTGCAAAGCAGTAAAGGTAAGGTGCGATACAATCGAAGCGCTTACGGTCTGATCCATTGCAACTTACGGAAACAGACATCGCGATCATTGCGCCGACCGGGATTGAGTGGCTTGGCGTCCTGGAACAGATTTCCAACGCCGCCCCGGTAGACGACGTTCCGCTCCCCATGAAGGCGGGAACCATTGGCAGGCATTCAGTCCTCTGCTGTGCTTCGGGTAAAGGACAAGAGGAAACGGCGTCTGCAGCCACACTGGTTCTAGAGCGTGCGAAGCCTTTCTGGGTGTTTCTAGTAGGCATTGCAGGAGGTTTCCCCCAGCAGGGTGTCTCACGCGGGGACGTCATCGTTGCCCATGTCATCCACAGCTTCGACTACGGAAAACTCGTCGGGGGCACATTCAAGCGCAGACCTGAGAATGACATTAACTGTGATCGAAGTCTATTGGCATGGGCAGAAATAGCCGCCGCCGACCTCAGGGGCCAGGATTGGCGGCATCTTATTCGTGAGATCCGTCCGGACCAGGGCGACCCGGCTGGGTTCAAGGTGCATGTTGACTGCTACGTAGCGTCATCGAATAAGGTCGTAGATGACCCGGATCATGCATTCTACGCAAACGTTGCGAGTGCCTTCCCCGAGATCCACGCCGTAGAGATGGAAGGAATCGGCGCAGGGGCGAGCGCCAGGCTAGCCCAGAGTGAACGGGCCGTGGGGTTCCTTATGATTCGAGGAATCTCGGACGAACCGGGAACTAGTGTTCTCGCTAAGGAGCAGCGTGCTCAGTGGAAGAGATACGCAGTGGCAACGGCGGCGGCTTTCACCCGCACACTCATTGAACGGCTCCCCCCCAAAACAAATCATACGGTGCCGGGCACCAAAGGCCCGAGCGGCACACCCTTCCTTCTACCGCAAACCGATGAGCCAACTTTTACCGGACGCCTAACAGAGATTGCCTCTCTGGAAGACGTGCTCCTTCGGCAAGAAGGAGAGAGGCTCTCTTCAATTGTGGGCCTAACGGGTTCAGGCGGGATGGGCAAGTCAGCTCTTGCCTGCCACTTCGCCGAACTGCACCAAAAGGACTTTCCCGATGGTGTGATCGGGCTACGCGTTGACGGTAAGTCCCTTGAATCTATCGCTCGTGAGTTTCTGCTGAGTGTCGGGATCGCGGTGGCTGCTGACGATACGCGGTCCCCAGCCGCACTCATGCAGGACACCTTTCGCGCGCGCTGTATGCTGTTGATCTTTGACAATGCCGAAGATGCTTCGATTCGCGCTCTGTGCCCGGGCGGTCGAGATTGTAGTGTCATAATCACGACCCGAAACCGGTCTTTGCCCGCTTCCCTGAATGTGTCTGCCCGTGGAGCGATCGACGTTCCACCTCTGCCTCAAGAGGATTGCGCGTCGTTGCTTCGGAAGATCCTGGATCGCGACCAGCGCCTCGAAGCGGAACCTGATAGTGCCGCAGAGATCGCCCGTCTCGTTGGCCGGCTTCCGCTTGCGATTCAGATTGTCGGAGCATCACTTCGGATGCAGCCTTGGCTGGCTGTTTCCAACTATCTTGAGAGCCTTCGGAATGAGCAGCGGCGCCTGAATGTGTTGGCGTTGTCGGACGACGCAGAGCGTAATGTGCGGGCATGCCTTGCGTTGAGTTTGAAGGCATTGGATTCAAAGCCGAAAGTTGTCGAAGTATTCGGAAGCCTGACGGTTTGTTCGAAGGAAGGCTTTTCCGTTTTCGCCGCGAAAAACGCTACAGGCCTGGATTCTTTGGTACTAGATGAAGCCATTGAAACATTGCATCGACTATGTCTGCTGAACCTCACGGCTGGCAGCCAGAGATTTGTTTACCATCCGCTGCTGTGGTTGCTCGCTCGCGAGAGCGTCGCACCTGGCGTGATTGACGAGTCGCGACGTCGGCACGCTCTTGGATTTGTGGGCGCAATCAAGGAAACATCGGGTTCGATGCTCGCGAAGGAGGTAGATGAACTTTTGTTGGCGGCGGGGTGGCTTGTCGATCAGCAGATCGTGGACTATGAGTTCCTTATTCGATTGGAACCCGTTCTAACTGAACAAGGCGCATGGCATGCAGCCCTTCATCTGATGTCTCGGTTTCTTTTATTGGCAGAACGAATGGCCGACGCGGATGCTGCCATCCAACTTCGCATACAACAAGCAAAATACCTCACTCTCATGGGGAACTACGCGTCCGCTGCGGACACCCTGTCTCCCGTCGAGGGGCTTGTTTCGAATCTGGAACGAAGTGCCAGTCGAGATCGTGTCGAGGCGATGTACCTCAATAGTCTGGGTGGCGTGTTGCACCGCCAGGGAAAATTCGATGATGCCGAGGACGTTTTTCGACGGAGCGCCGACATCGAGCAACGTCTTGGCAACCAACGTGGACAAGCGATGGTGCTGAATAGTCTGGGTGGCGTGTTGCAGCGTCAGGGCAAGTTCGATGATGCCGTGGACGCTTTTCGACGGAGCGCCGACATCGAGCAACGTCTTGGCAACCAACGTGGACAAGCGATGGTGCTGAATAGTCTGGGTGGTGTGTTGCAACGCCAGGGCAAATTCGATGATGCCGCTGACGCTTTTCGGCGCAGTTACGATCTTCTGGTGAAGCTAGGTGACGAACGTGGACAAGCGATGGTGCTGAATAGTCTGGGTGGCGTGTTGCAACGCCAGGGCAAATTCGATGATGCCGTGGGCGCTTTTCGGCGGAGCTCCGACATCGAGCAACGTCTTGGCAACAAACGCGGACAAGCGATGGTGCTGAATAGTCTGGGTGGCGTGTTGCAGCGCCAGGGCAAGTTCGATGATGCCGTGGGCGCTTTTCGGCGGAGCTCCGACATCGAGCAACGTCTTGGCAACAAACGCGGACAAGCGATGGTGCTGAATAGTCTGGGTGGC
>JAIQFO010000010.1 GCA_020073215.1 Terriglobia bacterium
ATTGGGAATTCTTCCGCAAAGTCGCCCGCGAGATGCTGTGGCCGCGCATCGATCCCGAGTACCAGCAGGAAATACAGGGCATCGCGGACGGAGCCAAAGCGCACGGAACCAACCTCGATGTGGATGACGTCGTCGCGCTCAACGCCTTCGAAGAAGTTCCCGACTACTACGTCCCCTGGCTCAACAAGCGAGAACACGCGGTGAATTCACCCAAGCTGGTTGCACCCGGCAATTGCAGCGCCTTCATTGCCACCGGCAGCATGACCAGGGACCACCAGATCGTGATCGCGCACAACAATTGGACTGGCTACGTAGCCGGTTCGCGCTGGGTCATGATGTTCGACATTGTTCCGGCGCGCGGCAATCGCATCCTGATGGATGGCTTCCCCGGAGTGATTACGAGCGACGACGACTTTGGCATCAATTCCGCCGGCATCATGATCGCCGAAACCACCATAACCCAGTTCGAAGGCTGGGATCCCAACGGCAAGCCCGAGTTCATGCGCTCCCGGAAAGCTCTGCAATACGCCAATTCAATCGATGACTATGTCCGTTTGATCAAGGAGGGTAACAACGGAGGCTATGCCAACGACTGGCTCATCGGAGATCGCAAGAGTGGCGAAATCGCTTACCTGGAACTCGGCCTGAAGAACACTCCGTTGTGGCGCACCAAAGATGGCTATTTCGTGAGTTCGAATTTTGCGCGGGATGCCAAGGTGCTCGCCGAAGAAGCTCACGCGTTTGACACCAAGGATCTTTCTTCCTCTCCCAATGCGCGCCGCGTGCGCTGGGAGCAGTTGATGCTCGAGAACAAAGGCAAAATCGACGTCGAAATGGCGCAACAATTTCTCGCCGACCACGCCGACAGCTACGAGAAGAAGGAGCAGGCCAGCGAACGCTCCTTGTGCGGTCACGTCGATACGTCGCCGCGAGGAGTGAAGGAATGGGAATGGGGACCCAACAATCCCGGCGGCGCCGTGCAAGGCAAGGCCACCGACAGCAGCATGGCCGGCAAGATGAGTCTTCGCGCCCGCGCCGGCCATCCCTGCGGAACCGACTTTCTGGCCAAAGATTTTCTCGACCGACATCTCGAGTATGAATGGGAGAGGCCGGTTTTGCGCGACATGAAAGCAGGCCCTTGGACGACGTTTAAGTCGGGACAAAAGTCTCCCCACTGAGTGTCTCCGTGAGTGGTGCTCTCATGTCCAACCCCCGGCTGCGGGCGTAAAATAGACATGGCAGTAGCGGGGAGGTCCTCCATGATCGCTCTGCGTCTTGTACATCTCATTGAGTCACACTCCGAAGAACTAGCCGAAAGTCTTCTGCACAAATTGGAACGCTCCAACCGGGCGGCTGCCCTGCGAAAAGTTCCGCCGCAGGAAATCCGCGAACGCGCCCGCGAGATTTACCGCAATCTCAGCGATTGGCTGCTGACAAAGACTGACGACGATATTGAGCGCGTCTATGTGCCTCTCGGTCGTCGCCGCGCCAGCCAGGGAGTCACCATGAGTGCGCTCTGTTGGGCGCTCGTGATGACGGAACAGAATCTCTGGGATTTCCTGGAGTTGGAAGGCATGCGCGAAAAGCCTCTGGAAATTCTGGGAGGCTTCGAACTCTTGCGTCTGCTCGACCAGTTCTTCGATCAGGCCGTCTACTTTGCGACACTCGGACACGAAAGCTACGAGCGCGAAAAGCAGACAGAAGGGCACGAGCGTCTGGCACATTCTGCCTGACATTCGGCCCAACCTTGACGGTGAGGTGGTGTAACGGGTGCCAGCCAGAGGAATTCCCTGTGTTGGCAATCGCCGCTGGATACGCCGGCTTTCGAGCAGTTCCCGATTTGCTGTATCGAAAAAGCAGGAACGGACAGGGCAGGGCACGGCTTAGCAGCCCGCGGAAAGAACTCTGACTCGCGCAGCTTTTTGGGAAGGGCACACTTCAGTCGTGCCGTAAGTCGCTGACCGTACATTGCGCTTTAGCGCCCGGGGTCTTAGCCGCTGAGGGCAGGCACGACCGATCACGAAAGCCGCTCTAGGGTTTCCCGGCGCCGGCCGCCCGAAACGTCATCTCCGTGGCCTTGCTGCGGGTCGCGCGTTTCCAGGAAAAGAAAAGCTCAGCATAAGTTTGGGTGATGTAGTCTGCGGGAGCAATGCCGAGTGCGCGTGCCGTGCGGTCGATCCAGCGACCCGGCCCCTCGATCTCGCCGAACCATCCAATCGGAGTCTCATCCAGCACCACATGGCCTGCGCCGTCGCTCCACTCAGCGCGATATTTTTCATAGCGGAATGTGGGCGCATAGCCGAGCGTGCGCAGAATCGCGTCCATCTGCTGGCCGTTCTCCACACGCGTTTCCAGTTCCACCCGCATCTTATGGCGGCCCGCCTTGCCCTTCGCCTTGTGGGTCAGCACCCAGGCGTCGCCGTATTCGCGCAGCCGCAGCAGTTTCCCTCGCTGGCGCAGCTTCTGGCCGGGCAGGTCGTAGAGTGAATTCATTTCGTGGGTGGAGCGCGTGAGCTGCTTGAAGCCCGCATGCTTCAGTGCCCGAGTCAGCGCGGGCGGATTCTCAATTCGAAACTTAATTTCGATTTCCTTCGGCATGCCGAAATCATAACCGCCGCGCCAGCAAAAAGCATGAACCGCGGAGGACGCAGAGAGCGCAGAGAAAACAACGGGGACTTCAGAGTGAAGAAGCAATTGCTCCCATTCACGAAGCAGGATTATTCTGATGGGAAAATTGAGAACAAGCCTTTCTCCGCGTGCTTTGCGTCCTCTGTGGTTACGGGCTTTCTTTCGGTTCCACTTCAGTCGGCCGCCGATGGAACCAACTCATGTGCGGCAGATCGCGCTCCACCTTTCGCCGTTTGGCGATCAATTCCGCCGCGATCGAAACGGCAATTTCTTCCGGCGTAATTGCCCCAATATCGAGCCCGACTGGGGCGTGGACGCGGTCAAACAAATGCGCGGCTAGGCCCTCCTCCTGCAGTTGCTTGAAGATGGCGATCGTCTTCCGCTTCGACCCGATCATCCCAATGTAGCGCGCCGGAGTCTGCACCGCCCAGCGCAGCATGCGCATATCGTCGCGGTGTCCGCGAGTGACGATCACGATGTACGAAAACTCGCTGGGCGCGAGCCGCGCCGCAGCTTTGTCGAAATCTTCCGCGATCACTTGCTCCGCCTCGGGAAAGCGTTCGCGGTTCGCATAGGCTTCGCGATCATCCACCACGGTGACGTCGAACCCAGCGATGCGCGCAACCTTGTAAAGGCTTGCTGCTATGTGACCTGCGCCGAAAATATAAAGGTTTGCTGGAGGCAAGATCGGCTCCACGAAAATCTCCAGCGTTCCGCCGCACACCAGTCCGGTATCGTACTTCGGATCCTGATTCAGATTGAACGTCAGGGTCCGCGGCCTCTCCGATTCCATGACTTCGCGCGCCGCCTGCCACACCTCGGCCTCAACGCAGCCGCCGCCGATGGTGCCGGCAATCGACCCATCGTCCCGCACCAGCATCTTCGCGGTTTTGAACGAAGGAATCGACCCGCGCACATTGACAATCGTGGCCACCGCGCCCCGGCGGCCGTCTTTTCGCAAGCGGACGATCTCCTCGTACACATCCATGTCGATGATTATGGTGTGGCAGCGGGCGCAGGTCAATGGCGGTCGTCCGTGCACGAGCGTCAGCATCCCTACGCCAGGGCCTAGCCGTTTGTGCTAGTTTGTAGGGTTCAAATCCGTGGTCTGAAGTTGCAGGAGTTGCTCATGAAAGCCGTCCGCATTCATCAGTTCGGTGGACCCGAAGTCCTCACCTACGAAGATGTCCCCGATCCGAAACCGCGTAAAGATCAAGTCCTCATCCACGTGCGAGCGTGCGGTCTCAACCACCTCGACCTCTGGGTGCGCAAAGGACTGCCCGGCGTCAACCTGCCGCACATCCTGGGCAGCGACGCCGCCGGCGAAATCGTCGAGGTAGGCGAGTACGTCACCGACCTCAAGCCCGGACAGCGCGTGCTGATCGCGCCCATGCATTTCTGTAATCACTGCGCCAAGTGCGTGGCGGGACTGCAGAATCAGTGCCGCCAGTTCACCGTGCTGGGCAACGGCGTGGACGGCAGCAATTGTGAACTGTTCGCCGTGCCCGCCGTGAACGTCATCTCCATCCCCGATTCGCTCGGTTTCAATGAGGCCGCCAGCGTTTCGCTAGTCTTTCTCACCGCGTGGCACATGCTTACGGGACGCGCCGCGATTCGCCAGGGCCAAACCGTGCTGATCCTGGGCGCGAATTCAGGGGTTGGGATAGCCGCCATTCAGATCGCGAAAATGTTCCACGCTCGCGTCATAACCACCGCCGGCGACGAGCGCAAGATGGAGCGCGCCCGCGAACTCGGCGCCGATTTCGTGATCAACCACTACCAGCAAAAGATTTCGCAGGAAGTTCGCAAAATTACCAACTCCGAAGGTGTCGACATCGTCATCGAGCACGTTGGACATGCGACCTGGGACGAGAGCGTGCGTTCTCTCAAGTCCGGAGGCACGCTCGTCACCTGCGGCGCGACCACGGGGCCGAAAGTGGAACTCGATCTGCGGTTTCTGTTCTCGCGCCAACTGGCGTTGCTCGGTTCATACATGGGCACGATGAGCGAGCTCCACGAAGTGCTCGGCCACGTCTTCGCCGGACGCCTCAAGCCCGTCATCGACCATACGTTCCCTTTGAAGGAAATCCGTGCTGCCCACGAGTACATGGAGAAAAGCCAAATGTTCGGCAAGATTGTGCTGAACCAGCTTTCAGCGCTCTGATAAGTGGTTAGGTCGGGCTATCGTTTCGAAGGACTGGGACCCTCGCCGCCGAGAGGCCCACTTCTCTCGCAAACAACGAAAAGTGGGCCATTCGCCCCGGCATTGCTAGAAACCGCTGACCGCCAGCCAGGCTCCGGTCGGAGTCGTAACAAAGACCATCGGAGCGAAGCACGGCTTGTGGAGACTTAGCGTTTGTTCAATAACGGCATTCCCAGTTGTGGTAGCTGCGAAATTGCCCGTTCTAAGGTTGACGATCGATGGGTTGCCCAACGCATTGATGCTCTGGCAACTCAGCGTTGCGCGGAAGGTGGGCAAAGGATTTGTTCCATTCGCGCCCCCCGTACTGGGGTCATTCAGCACCAATCCCCGGACGGTTATTTGTAAGTTGCCGGCCGTGTCAAGCTCTGCTTTGGCCGAGGCGATCTTCCAGATCTTGCCGCCACCGGGGATTCCGCGGATCGGGTGAAGAGTGCCAACAAACGGGCCCTGAACTGGTTGCATTGCGTTGAACTGAAGCAGTTCAGGGAGCCCATCGGCCGACGCCCCAATTGCCAGCGCAAGGATGGTAGCCACCAACAATAGTTTTCTTTTCATGAAAGTCTCCTGTTTTTTGGGTGCTCGCTCTTATGCCACGGTCCGGTGCATTCCGAAGCAGGTGTGGAAGCGAGATTGTCCGTCTACAAGTCACAGTGAGCCTATGTGCGATCTAGGTTGTCACGGAATTGTCCAAAAAAAGTCACTTCTTGTTGCCAACCTCCGGTCGAGAGTCGATGAGGGGGGCCTGCGAACATTAACCGCGTCGCCCTCCTTGCGGGTGTCTGCGGCTTCCGTTCGTTAAGTAAGACACGAGATCAGTCCGGCCCGGAACAGGAAATCTTTCCCACTGGTGGTGGCGGATGTCGAGGAGAATCCTAACGGGTCGACCGCGGCTGGCCCACCTTTCCCCCAGACCAACCGCGGATGCCCTAAGCAGAAATCCGAAAACATGTCCGTGATGCGACATCCCACATCTTTCCGCGGTTGACGTGAAGATCGTTTCCTCTGCGCACTCGGCGTCCTCTCCGGTTAAAATAATCACATGGCGCAAGAACTCAGCTTCGGCCCCTACGTTGACATCGAAAACGGCAAGCGGGTGGTCAAGGAACTCGTCTACGGAGACGGCGTGCCCGAAGGCATCGTTATGACCACCCTCGACTCGACGGTCAACTGGATGCGCAAGAATTCCATCTGGCCGATGACGTTTGGCCTCGCGTGCTGCGCCATTGAAATGATGTCGATGGGCGCGTCGCGCTTCGATATCGCGCGCTTCGGCGCCGAAGTGTTCCGCCCCTCGCCCCGCCAGTCAGACCTGATGATCATTGCCGGCCGCGTCTCGCAAAAAATGGCTCCCGTAATTCGCCAGCTCTGGGAGCAGATGCCGGAGCCGAAGTGGGTGATTTCGATGGGAGCGTGCGCAACGTCCGGCGGCGTCTTCAATAATTACGCGCTCGTGCAGAGTGTGAACCAGGTCATCCCCGTGGATATCTATGTCCCCGGTTGTCCGCCGCGTCCCGAGCAGTTGATTTACGCCATCACTCTGTTGCAGGAAAAGATCATGATCGAGCGGGGCTCGGTGAAGAAAGCGTTGAATCTCGTGGCCAGCGGCGAGTAAGGAAAGATCGGCCCGATTGTGCATTTGCGTAAAACGTGAAACTCACGTGCGTTAAAAGTCAATCACTTACTCCGATCGAGCCCAGAAAAGCTGAAATTTGATTACCGCATAAGCTGTAAGATTCAGCGATGTCTTTCGCATATCCTGAAAGTTTCGTCAGCGCCGAAAGGCGCAAGTTCCGCGCCGCCATACATATTCCCGAGCGCCCGGGCGTAAACTTCCGGATTGCCACGAACCACAGCGTCGAATCCCGAAGGCACAGCCCCCTTTTCCTGTGTTTGGGCTGAAGCTCTCTGTGCTCCAATCAGGCGATACGAGCCCACAGCCAACGCCGAGAGAAGAACAAAGCCGACCACAATCTTTAAGCTTTTCAAGAAGTCACCTCAAATGGAATCGCATTTCCCGCATGAGTTCCTGCAGGCTGGTACTGGCTAACGACTGGGGTGCGCCCAAGAGAATGCGGGACCCTTTCGGGTCCCGCAAATTGAAACACGACTTTTCTAAAACTCCAGTTTGATTCCGAGCAGTAAGGTTCGACTGCCGCCACTAAACTGTTTTGCATTGAGAAAGTCGCCCGCGGTCACGTTGGCGTACGACGAACTCAGAGCGTTGTTCACCGTCCCACCACCGTTTTGAAATACGCTGGGCTGGGCTAGAGTGAAGTTCCGGTGATTGAAGGTGTTCAATGTCTCGACGCGGAACTGCATGTTTAACCTCTCCGTGAGTTTGGTGTTCTTGACCATGGACATGTTGAAGAGGTTCACTCCCGGAGACGTAAAAGTGTCGCGTCCGACAGTGACGAGTGCGCCGCTGTCTGCCAAAATGTAGCGTGCGCCGGGATTAACTGCAACATAGCCGACTGTATTGGCACTGTTGCAGGTGTTATTGTCCGGCACGACGACGCAAACGCTGGTGGATCCCGTGATCGGATCCCGCACGACCCAGTTAACCCCGGACCCGCTGTTCGAAGTCCCATGCGGGTTAAACACTGCCCGGTCACCAGCGGAATCACCGTTCACATTGGCGTCGGTGCCCGACTGAATCGTAATCGGCTGGCCGGATTGCGCCAGATAGGTCCCGTTGTATTGCCAGCCGTCCAACATATAGTTGAAGAAGCGATTGTCGCTTTTTGACTTTGGCAGTTCATACGTCCAGCTGATGGCCAGCTTGTGCCTGACATCCAGCACCGATCGGCCACGGTCCTGGCCGAGGTTCTGCCAATCCTGTGGACGGCGTGGGTTCACAAGGCTGCTGAACAGTTCGTTGGTGCTATTGTCAATATTCTTAGCGAAAGTGTAGTTAGTCCGCAGCGTCAATCCGCGGCTGTGACGGTGGATGAAGTCTACCGATCCGCCGTGGTAAATTCCCTGGCCGGCTGCTGGGAAAGCCGTCACCAGTCCACAGAAGCCGTCAGCAGCATGGATCAGGTATCCCCCGGGCAGGCAATTGTCACCGTTGTTCGCGAAAGTGTCGAAATCCCCTCGCGTCGGGATTCCGGTGAGGGGCACCGAGGCCGGGATGTCGGAAGAGCTGAAATAGGTTGGAAGCGGTTCGAGTCCTGCATCAAACGCACTGATCGTGTTCAAGCGGGACTGAACCACAAGGTGCTGACTGGACGTTCCCAGATAACGGAGCTCGATACTACTGTTCTTGAGGAGTTCATGCTGCACCCCCAGCGTCCAGGTAATTACTTTCGGCTGGACAGAGTCAACAATGATGGAACCGGTCGCCGCGCGAGCGTCGGCTTGGGTTACCGGAGGTACGTTTTCCTGGAGGAGTCCGCCGTAACGCAAGAAGCCTGTTCCCGGTCCCCCCGCGAGGTAACCAGGACACCAGGCAGGTGGGTTCGCTAGTGCACAGGTGATGGCGGGGTTTTGCTCCGTCTGCAGTTGCGGGGGCAGTTGCAACAGTGTAAAGTTCTGCGCTGTCAGGTCGTAGGACACGCCAACCCCACCGCGGATAGCCCACTTCGCATTGCCCCAAGGATCCCAGGCAAAGCCGAACCGAGGAGCGTAGTTGTTCTTGTCCGATTTCGGGTTGCGAAACTCAAACACACCCGGCAGCGTGGAGATGGCGTTCAGTGTTTGTTTGCTTGCATCCGCCGGATTGCCAACCCACTCATACCGCAGACCAAGGTTCAGGGTCAGCCGAGGAGTCAATCTCAAGTCGTCCTGAGCAAACCAGTAGAATGCACTCTGATTCCCGTTGAAGAAACCGCTGCCCGCCCCGCGCAGGGCCCCGTTGCTTCCCGTTGGCACAATGTCATTGATAAGCTGCGCCAGGTTAGCGTAATCCCACTCGCCGCGAGCCCGGGGGAGGAAGTTCGAAGGAGGAATGTAACGCCGTCCCTCCACCCCGAATTTGAGGGTGTGCTTGCCTCGAACGTAGCTGATGGAATCCGCAATCTGATAATTGTTTTGAACATAGCTTTGGGGTGAATTGCCCTCTGGGCCGATGTTCAAATTCAGATCGTCGATTTCCGCATTGGGGAAGTTACTGAAAGCAGACGGAACGGTATAGCCTTGGACAAAACGTGAATACCCTAACCGGAAGTCGTTTACCAGGTGATTCGAAATGGCCCAGGCATCGGTAACGATTGCCTTACGGTTGTCCGCTGTTAAGGCGCCGGTAAATTGAGCCTGAGGCATAGCCGGATTGACGTTCGGTTGCCGGATGCGGCTGTAGAGGAACCGCAAGCGGACTTGGTGCTTGCCCAAGTCGATGTCGCCGTTGGTGTTGAAATCGTGCTGATTCAGGTAGTTTGGCGCCGACGCCTGGAAGCAACCGGACTCAATCGCGGTCGTGTTGATCGAACCGATTGCGCAGCTGGCATTGGCTTGGCTCGCCGTTGGGAACTGGTCAAGAATGGCCAGCACCGGGGCATTGTCTCCCGCAAGGCCTTTCAAGGTCGCAAGGCCAGCGGCCGTCGGTGCAGTAGACTGAGTTGAAGAAGTTGCTAACCCTTGCCACTGGCGTTGATAGGCCCCGAAGAAAAAGACTTTGTCCTTCATGATCGGGCCGCCAAAGGTCCCGCCTGCGCGGTTATAGTCAACTCGGCGGGGCGCGGTCAGGCCGGCACCCTTTTCCAGGTTGTCCATCGCATTGAAGTCACGGTTGTTGTTGAACAGCCAGGCCGAACCATGAAACTTGTTGGTGCCTGACTTCGTGGTGATATTGAACTGCCCGCCAGCCGAGTGCCCGTATTCCGCGCTAAACTGGTTTGTCATCAAATTGAACTCAGATACCGCGTCCTGAATGACTTCAGAAGTGTGACCGGTGACGTCGATCCGGTTATCATCCACGCCATCGATCGAGAAACTGTTCATGCGGGGCCGAGCGCCCCCAATCGACCCGCCTTCACCTAATACACCTCCTCCCTGTGTCGTAGTCCCAGGCGAGAGTATGGCCAGGTTCAGCGGCGAACCCTGGAGGCTGGTATTTGGAAGGGAGACCACTGACATGGTGTTGAATTCGTTCGCCAGTTGGGAGGTTTGGGTCTGGATTACCTCGGCCCCAGCCGTCACCTCAACCACCTCGGATGCGGCGCCTAGGGTCAAAGTGACCAGAACTTCCGCTACCTGATTGGCGCTCACCGTCACACCACTGTTCAGGTAGCGCCGGAAGTGCTTGGCTTCTACCGTCACAGTGTACGTGCCGGGCAGAAGGTTCGGAAATATGTACGAACCGGAAGAAGTGGAGACCGTGGTCTGGGAAACGTTGGTGGCTGCGTTCGTGGCCGTTACCTTGGCTTCGGGGACCATGGCACCAGTTTGATCCTTTATGTCGCCGCGAAGGGTGCCATCCAATCTCTGCGCCATCATCGGGCTTGCAAGAAACGTCGCTGCCATGATCAAGGTCAGCAGGAACCCGAGCGAAAATCGCTGGGTTCGAACATCAGGAAAGATATGCATGATTTCCTCCTTGGAGGTCTCCCGCTTGGGCAGGAGAAGTTGATGAGTGTTTATTTCTCGGCTCCGACCATCCTTAGCAATCGCAGGAAACGAAGCGCCGCATCTAGATCACGTCGCTCCTTTGTTTCCAGCGGGCCCACGTACCACAACTCCCTGGCGCGGCGCCGAATCGCTGCGCTAGCCTCGTCAATCCGGGCAGGCAACCTGCCGCGTTCCGATTCCAATACCGCCTCTCGATAAAGCGCCGGCCAGTTTTTGCTTGTCTCTGACATTGGATCCAGCCCTCCTTTTCTCGGTCTGCTGATGGGGCGCGCACCCTGGAAACGTTTTCGTAGGTGAGGTAGTAGCCGGAATTCACTAGCGGGTGTGAAGCTAACAGCGGAGCAGGCAGAAAGACTGGAGGTTCGAGGTGCAGTTCCGGGAACGAAGATCAAAAACGCCTTCTGCAGTGTGGCGGCGTGAGATCGTGGCTGTGCCCACTGCAACGATAACCTGGATCAAGGACGGCAGCTTGCCACGGGTGCTTGCGGGAATGGGACTGCGGTGTACAGTCAGAGTCATGGCAGGCGCATTTGCATCGTCACCATCATCGAGATTGACGATACCGAAAGCCGTGAGGAGCAGGCATGTAACTCCCGCCACTACGATTGCTTTCCGAAGAATTACCATGAACCGGCCAAAAGTTGGATTCTCACCAGGTCGCTCGGGCGACCTGGGCCCTCCCATGCACGGACCCGTTCGTGACAGAGAAAGGCATTCGCGTGCGAGTCAACGCCAACGCTTCATTGATACGCTTGGGGGACGCGGTGCAGAAGTAGAAAATTTGAGAGCAATCGTTAGTTTTTACAGAAGCATCAGCCTCGCCGTGACTTTCTCTTCAGAGGCTGTTTGCCGCCGTTCACGCGCAGCATGGCATCGCGGGCCGTATCGCAAACGGCCACTACGGCAGGGTGCCGTACTTGTCGTTCGACCGTAATGGCATAAAAACTGACCGTGATAGCTCGGGTGCCGCCGATTCTGTGGAATCCAGCCCGCCGCATCTGTTCCTCCATCGCGGCCGGTACGGCAAAAGCGCCGAACGCCTCTTCGGCAAATATCCGGAGCAGCGCCAGATCGGCAAATTCTCCCATGACGGCGGGCCTCAGGTTATGGGAATGAAACCACTCATCCAGGTCGCGCCGCAGAGCAGTATTGCCCAGGGGAAGCAAGAAAGGAGCACCGTCCAGGGATCGAGGGAATCCCTTCTTCAGGAATGCGAATTGCTTGGGTGCGAAGAAAGTGACCCCGCAGGCTCCGAGCAAATGGTTGAAGGCGCGGATATTCGCGGAAGGACTGGCCGGAGCATCGGAAAGAACGACGTCGACGTCGTGCACCGCTAGATCGGCTAGCAAATGGTCTGGCCTGTCCTCACGGCAGATGAGATGAATGGGGGTACGCAGGTGCAAGGCCGGTTCGATCAGGCGAAAGGCAACGATTTTGGGTAACACATCGGCGATGCCCACACAAAATCTTACGGGGCGACCCGTCGGCCGTTCTTTCATGGTGCTGGTGAATTCCTGCCCCAGGGAAAAGATTTCTTCTGCGTAGCGCATCGCGATCCGTCCCATATCGGTGAGGACCAGCTTGCGACCGGAGCGGCGCAACAACTCTTCGCCTAGATCGTCTTCCAGCTTGCGAATCTGATTGCTGATCGTCGGAGAGGCAAGCCGGAGTTCTTTACTGGCGGCGGAGATGCTGCCCGTCCGGGCCACCGTCCAGAAGTAGAGCAAGTGATGATAGTTAAGCCATTCCATCCCCGAGGCACACTTTCATAAAAGCTACGACGACATCTTAAACTTTCTACTTTTCTAATGCACGCCTCGAGTTTATGAGTAAATTGACCCTCGTAAATTGAGGGAGGTGCGCGATGCGACACAGCGCCACCACCGTAGCAGCCACGCTGATGCTCCTCCTGTGTTTCACCCAAGCGGTCTCGGCCTGTCCGGAAGACGATCGTCGGACCGACCAGTCGCAGCGCCCGGCACAACCGCCCAAGGTGAAGGAAGGCGGCAAGGATGACATCGATGCCGTCGGTAACCGCGAGATCGGCGGCCGAGGGCTGGGAAACTGGTACTCACTGGAAACAGAGATTCGGATGGGCAGGGAATATGCCCAAATGATCGACAGCACCGTGAAGTTGGTTCAGGACCCGGCCATAATTGAGTACGTGAACCGGGTCGGGCAAAACATCGTGCGCAACTCCGATGCGAAGGTGCCCTTTACCATCAGGGTGATTGATGCCAGTGAAGTGAACGCTTTTGCGCTGCCGGGTGGGTTCATGTACGTGAATTCGGGACTGCTGCTGGCTACCGATGAAGAAGCCGAATTGGCCGGAGTCATGGCGCACGAGATCGCTCACGTGGCCGCCCGTCATGCTGTCCGGCAAATGACGCGTGCCAATTTCGCGAATATCGCATCGATTCCCTTGATTTTTGTGGGTGGCGGAATAGGTTACGCAGCTTGGTCGGCTGCCGGCATCGGCGTGCCCATGACCTTCATGAAATTCTCCCGCGGATTCGAAGAGGAGGCAGATTACCTCGGACTGCAGTACATGTACAAGACGGGCTACGACCCGCAATCGTTTATGGTTTTCTTCGAGAAGATCCAGGCGAAAGAAAAGATCAAGCCGGGCACGATGTCGAAAATATTTGCCTCCCATCCGTCCATCGAGAGCCGGATCGCGAAGACCCAAAAGCAGATCGATACCAAACTTCCACCGTCCGTCCAATACGTGGTGACGAGATCGGAGTTTGACGAAGTGAGGACCCGCCTTGCCGTCGTGGAGAACCGGCACCGGATCACGGATGAGAAAAAAGACGACAAACCCAGTTTGCGGCGAGCGCCGAAGACCACCGACGATTCCGATACTGAAGATGATCGACCAACCCTCAAACGTCGAGAAAATTAGTGCCGGCTCGACACTTTCAGAAAACCTACCGATAGAGATTAAACTTTGTACTTTTCTATGTGTCACCAGCGGTCTAACAATGAGCACGAATGCAACTACAACCTTCGACATCAGGTTTCAAGAACCGATGTCATGAACCGCCCTCGCGATGAGGGCAGCCGGGAGAGGTCCAATGCGAGCTTTGATATTAATTGGTTTCGTACTTTGCGTTCCAGCTTTGTTTACGACAATGAAGACCATGGCAACTGCTCAGAACGCCGCCCCCACCACCACTCTCGATAATTTGCAGGCAGCTTACAACGGAGAAAGCAACGCCCACGCCCGTTATCTTGCCTTTGCTCAGAAGGCGGACACCGAGGATTATGGCAAGGTGGCGAGTCTGTTTCGTGCCGCGGCCCGGGCCGAGGAGATCCACGCCGGAAATCATGCTGTCGTGATCAAAAAGCTTGGAGGCACGCCCCTGGCCAAGGTGGAAACGCCGGTGGTGAAGTCTACGGCGGAGAATCTTGAGGCTGCAATTAAAGGCGAAAGCTACGAGCGCGACACGATGTATCCACAGTTTCTGAAGCAAGCCCGTGCCGAGCACAACCGAGATGCCGTCGAGACTTTCAATTTTGCCAAAACCGCAGAGGCCGAACACGCCCGGCTCTACACAACTGCGCTGAACAACCTGGCGGACATGCGAGGAACTGGGCAGACCTACTACGTCTGTACGGTGTGCGGTTACACCACAACGAACTTGGATTTTGCCAAGTGCATTTCGTGCTTCAGTCCGAAGCACAAGTATCAGGCCGTGAGCTAAGGCGGCCAACACAACGGTGAGGAGGCTCCCATGTTCTTAATGCCACCGATTCCGAGCTGGGACGCATTGCATCCGCTTATCATCCATTTCCCGATTGCCCTGCTCCTGGTAGTGCCGCTCTTCATCATTGTGGCGCTGCTGGTTTCGGCACCAAGGCGTCAAGCCTTCATGATTTCGGCGCTGGTGCTGATGATTCTAGGTACGGCCTCGGTGTACGTTGCCCTCTCGACCGGGGAAGCTGCGGGAAAACTCGCCGAGAGGACGACACAGGTCGACGTCGTCCTGGAACGTCACGAGAATCTCGCCGAGAGAACCCGCCTCACGTTTACGGTGTTGACGGTCATCCTGGCTGGGATGCTTACGGTTCCAAGTTTGGTGAAATGGGAACCCAGCCGTGCCATGTCAGCGATTATTTCTGTCGTCTTCTTAGTCCTCTACGGTGGAGCGGCTCAACTGATAATCAACACTGCCCATAACGGAGGACTGCTCGTCCACCAATTTGGAGTCACAGCCATGGTCAACGCACCAACCACGGTGCCGGCTCCAGCGATTCAACCATCTGGAGCTGAAACCGATCGTGACTGAGATTCGGGACTAAGGGGGCTGAAATGCAACTTGAGATTCGGGGAAGAGATGTAGACATCAGTGACAAGCTACGCGACCACATTGAGCGCCGGCTCGGCTTCGCACTCGGACGCTTCGCTCAACGAATCAAGAGAGTTCTGGTATGCGTCGGCGAATTGAACGGGCCTCGGGGTGACATTGATAAAGGCTGTCGTGTGGCGATTCTGTTGGCGCCCTCGACCACTGTGGTCATGGAAGAACGGGATTCGGATGTCTACGTTGCGATTGACCGCGTGGCTGGAAAGGCGGACCGGTATATCGGACGGAGGCTCAAGCGCCCACGGAGAAGCGGTTCGTCGATGAAAATCGCTGAACTGCTGTCCTCCGAAAATAGAGTCTGATGGCGGGCCCGCCAGCAACTGAGGAAATCGAGGCCATGAAAACGACACGAAAGAAAGTTCTGATCGCGGACTGCCATGAGGAGGTCCTTATCGTTCTAGAGAGGATGCTGGAGGACGCGGGATTTGACACAACTACCGCCTGGACCGCCAAAGACGCATTGCAGCTAGTTGATTCGCAAAGTTTCGATCTGGTGCTGGTCAACGAATACCTGCCGGATGCGGAATGCGAGGATCTGCTGAAGGCATTGCGTAAGAGGGGTGCACAAATGCCTTTGATTGTCATGCAGCCGAGCGCGCCCGAAATTACGGACTTCACTGTTCTCCAGGCCTTGGGGGCCCGCGACATTGTTTGCAAGTATGCCTACGGACAGATCGTCGAGATTGTGAGCGAGTGTCTTGCTTTCGACCAAAAGGCCTCGCTGGTTGTGGGAGCGCATTGATGCTTCAAGCCGCCTTCTTGGAGGTGTTGCCATGGATCCCGTTTACATGCTCGCATGTGGAATCGTCTGGCAGAAGACCGCCGATCCGGACGCAGGTTGGGAATTGGTCGACGGCCTGGAGTCTTCTGACCCCTGCCTACGTTTGCTCGCATGGAATCTCCTGGTTGAAAACGGCGAGCAGTCCATGGACTTTCTGGAGAGTGCCGTCGCAACGGGACAAGTAAGTCCGCAGGTGGCGGGCCCGTTGATGGCTGAGATTCTGCGAAGCGGAGAAGCCGGACCAATAGGTGGAAAGACAGTTCAACAGCATTTGGGCGACGTGTGGGTCTGTTGACGGTGACGTCCAGCAGACTGACAACGAGTAGCTGAAGGAGCCCTTATGGATGCGGCAATGATCATGGTATTGGTTCTGTGCGCGGGGGTTGCCGCTCTTCTTGTGTGGTTTGAAATCAACTCTCGCAGAAACGAAGCCAGGAAGAAGCAAACGGCGACGCCCTCTCAATCCACGTTTGAGCCCTTGCCGAAGGAAGCCCAGACCAAGGTGGAATCCGAGATTGAGAAGACCAAGGCTGCATAGGTGTGACTAAGAACGGGGATCGGGAAGGAGTTCATCATGAAAAGCCGCTCTATTGTCGTTACTGATGATGATATGGACAGGCTCAGCCGTTTGGTTCAGGCTCTGAAGCACTCTCTTTTTCGAGATCAACTGCAACTCGAATCACTGGAGCAAACCTTGGCAAGCGCAGAGGTGGCGCCTGGGGAGCGCGTTGCGAGAGACGTGATCAGGATGACCTCCACTATCCGTGTTCTGGATCTCGACACGCGAAAGAAAGAGCTGTACACGCTGGTTTTTCCGGACAACGCAGACATCTCCACAAGTCAAATTTCTGTTCTCGCGCCGGTAGGAATTGCGCTCCTCGGCCGCAGACAGGGAGATGTCATCGAGACGAAAGTGCCTGGAGGCGCCAGGAGGTTGAGAGTGGAGTGGGTATCGCAAAGACCGCGAACCGCAAGAAGGAGAATTTGGCCCGATCGAACAAATCGACGAGAGCTTCATTCCGGTCGAACGATTCGAAGGACAATTCTCGCCGCCTAATCCGACCGCGGTTTAATGTCTCAGCTATGGATACTGGTTCTGTGCACCTACCAACGGCACCCGGGGCCCGTCTCGACCCCGGTAGCCCTTCTGCGCTCGAATTTGAAAATGAGTCCCAATTAGCCGGACTGTCTTCAGAGGAAGCAAGAGAGCGCCTGGAAATCGATGGGCCGAATGAACTGCCTTCGTCCAGGCCCCGAAACGTCGCTGCCATCGCATGGGACGTAGTGAAAGAGCCAATTTTTCTGCTTCTCGTTGCCTGTGGAACCATTTATCTAATTCTCGGCGATGTGCAGGAAGCGTTGATGCTGCTGGGTTTTGTGTTCGTGGTAACCGGCATTAGTTTCTACCAGGAACACAAGACCGAGCGCACGCTGGAAGCTCTGCGCGATCTCTCAAGCCCCCGTGCTTTGGTGATCCGCGACGGCAAGCCCACGCGCATCCCGGGTCGCGAAGTGGTCAAAGGCGATGTGGTTGTGCTTTCGGAAGGGGACCGAGTTCCCGCTGATTCCCGCGTGATCTCCAGCGTCAACTTGTCTTGTGACGAATCGTTGCTGACAGGAGAATCGGTGCCAGTTCGGAAATCTGCGAGTGCAGCACCGGCCGACGCCGTTCGCCCCGGGGGAGACGACTTGCCGTTTGTTTATTCCGGCAGCCTGGTGGTGCAAGGCCGCGGAATTGGAGTTGTAGAGGCGGTCGGGCTGCTTACCGAGATCGGTAAGATTGGCAAAGCGCTGCAGTCCGTACACCTCGAGAAAACACGCCTGCAGCGCGAAACCGCTCGTTGGGTCCGCATCCTTGCGATCGCGGGCGGGTTGCTCTGTCTGCTCGTCGTTGTGCTCCACGGCCTTACGCGCGGCAGTTGGCTTAACGGAGTCTTGTCAGGCCTCACCCTGGCGATGGCCATTCTTCCGAACGAATTGCCGGTGGTGTTGACCATATTCATGGCTCTGGGCGCTTGGCGTATGTCCAAGCGGCATGTCCTTACTCGTCGCGTGCCAGTGGTCGAGACGCTAGGTTCGGCATCGGTCTTATGCGTGGACAAAACCGGCACTGTGACCATGAATCAGATGTCGGTCCAAAACCTATTTGCGGGCGGCGAATTTCACATCTGTACGAATTCGAATCTTTCGCTCCCGGAGAAGTTTCACAACCTGATCGAGTTCAGCATCCTGGCGAACCATCGCGATCCTTTTGATCCGATGGAACGGGCATTGAACGAGTTTGGGAAATCCAGACTGGCAAACACGGAGCACTTGCACGGCGACTGGGGCCTGGTACGCCAATATCCACTCTCGCCCGAACTGCTCGCGCTATCGCAGGTCTGGAGATCGCCAGTTGGACCGGATTTTGTGATTGCCTCGAAAGGCTCACCGGAAGCCATCGCCGACCTATGCCACCTCAAGCCTGAGCAGATGGACGTGCTGTTCAACCAGGTCGGCTCATTGGCCAATGAGGGACTGCGGGTGCTCGGCGTGGCCAGGGCCTACTTTCAGGAATCGCACTTGCCCCAGAAACAACACGACTTCGACTTCGAGTTCCTCGGCTTGGTGGGTTTGGCTGATCCGGTGCGTCCCGGCGTCGCGCAGGCTGTAAAGGAATGCTACTCGGCGGGCATCCAGGTCGTCATGATTACCGGGGACTACGCGGGAACTGCCACGAACATCGGACGACAGATTGGACTGAGAAATCCTGATCAATGCCTCACCGGCCCCGATCTCGACTCGATGGAGGATGTGGAACTGCGGCGGCGGGTTTGTACCACGAACGTCTTTGCGCGAGTTGTTCCTGAACAAAAATTGCGACTCGTGCGTGCTTTCCGGGCAAACGGCGAGATCGTAGCCATGACAGGGGATGGGGTGAATGATGCCCCGGCACTAAAAGCTGCGGATATTGGCATCGCCATGGGTGGCCGTGGTACCGACGTAGCCCGCGAAGCCGCAGCCCTGGTATTGCTGGACGATGATTTCTCTTCGATCGTCCACGCCGTCAGGCTGGGCCGGAGGATTTTTGACAACCTTAAAAAAGCAATTGCCTATACTCTGGCCAGTCATCTTCCTATCATTGGCCTGACGCTGGTTCCGGTGATGATGAGATGGCCTCTCATACTTTTGCCGTTTCACGTGGCCTTCCTGCATCTCATCATCGACCCAGCCTGTTCTATAGTGCTTGAGGCAGAGCGTGAAGAATCAACCGTGATGCAGCATCCTCCGCGGGCTGCCAACGAACCATTGTTCGGACGCCGGACCTTTGCCATCAGCATTCTCCAAGGTCTCAGCGTGTTAGGTGTGGTCTTGGCGGTCTTTGCCACAGCCCACTACGGCGGAAGAAGGGAACAGGAGGCACGCGCACTGACCTTCACCACGCTCGTGATGGCGAACCTGGCATTGATCTTCACGAACCGCTCGTGGGCGAGGACGATTCTGGCCAGATTGCACTCCCCCAATCCCTCACTTTGGTGGGTTATTGGAGGGACTATAGGGTTCTTGGGGTTCGTCATCTTTGTGCCTTTTTTGCGGGATCTGTTTGGCTTCTCCGTACTACATCCGATCGATCTTGCGGTGTGTGCAGGTGCGGCAGCGTTCAGCGTCCTGTGGTTTGAAGCATTTAAGCTGTGGGAAGCGCACAGACCCAAACCTCAACTATCGGAGGGGAGAACTTAGACCAGGGTGAACCTGGGCATTAAGGACTTGACAACGATGCAAACGAAAGCTAAGAAACTCGCCGCCCTGGTGCTCGGATGGAGCTTCGTTGCATTGGGGGTGATTGGTCTCTTCTTGCCCGTGCTGCAAGGAGTGCTTTTCCTGCTGATTGGTTTGTTCATCCTATCTTCGGAATATGTGTGGGCCCACCGGCTATTGGCAAAGATCCGAAATCGCTTCCCAACTTTGGGACTGCGATGCGAGAAGGCCTCGCGGAACGCGCGCAGTTGGCTGGCGAAAGTTTTCCGGCGGTTCGGCGGCGGCCAACACCATAACAGGATGGTCCCGTAACAATCTCGAAAAATCGCGCACATCACCGGGGCGACTGCCAGTGCCGGTTGGATGTCAATCAGTTGCGTTGGGTGGGACCTTTGCGAACTGTCGACCTAAGAATTACTACAGACATACTCTCTTGGTGTGTGCTTGGTCGGCAGATATAGCAGAACACGGAAAAGGCGCAACTCAGCGACAGCGAAGTACATGTATCACCAGTCGATGTGCGCGCGGTCACATTGGTCCTCCATTACAGGGGCGACAATTGGATTAGCCTGCGAAAGAACGAAGAACAAGGAACAAGGAACAAGGAGGCGTCTATGCCGGAGAGCGTACTGACGGAACCGATCAACATCAAGAAGGAAGTTTCGAACGTAGTTTCCGGCCCCCCTGCGCGAAAGTCTTCCAAGGCATTCAATTCATTTCAGACGGCACAGGCTCAGTTCGATAAAGTAGCCGAATACCTGGGGCTTGACTCGGCCACCAGAGATCTTCTCCGGTATCCGCTGCGCGAGTTCCAGTTTGCTATCCCAGTGCGCATGGACGACGGGATCGTGAAGATTTTCCGGGGCTTCCGCGTGCAGCACAACGACGCGCGCGGACCGGGTAAGGGTGGCATCCGATTCCACCCGCAAGAGACGATCGATACCGTACGCGCCCTATCCATGTGGATGACGTGGAAATGTGCCGTGGTGGATATTCCGCTTGGTGGGGCGAAGGGCGGGGTGATTTGCGATCCGCATAATCTCAGCGCACGGGAGCAGGAGCAGATTTGCCGTGGCTGGGTGCGCCAGGTGGCGAGGGAAGTCGGCCCAGCGATCGATGTGCCGGCCCCGGATGTGATGACAGACGCGCAACACATGCTCTGGATGCTCGACGAGTTTGAGAAGATCCACGGTGGCCGGTTTCCCGGGTTCATCACCGGCAAGCCCGTCGGCATGGGCGGCTCGCTCGGTCGAACCGAGGCTACCGGCTATGGCGTCGTCATGACATTGCGCGAGGCGCTCAAAGAATTGGGCATCCGGCCCGAGGATACCCGAGCCAGCGTCCAGGGGTTCGGCAATGTGTCCCACTATGCCATCGAACTTTACCAGCAGTTGGGAGGACGAGTCATTGCCGTCGCCTGCTGGGACCAGGCGGAGCAGTGTTCCTACACCTACAGCAAGCGTGACGGAATCGATCTCAGCCAGCTATTGTCGATCACGGACCACTTCGGTGGAATCAATAAAGGAAAAGCCAAGGAACTGGGCTATGAAGTGCTGCCGGGAGAGGCATGGCTTGAGCAGGATGTCGACATACTCATCCCTGCGGCGATGGAAAACCAGATCACCGGCGACAATGTCAGCCGTATAGGTCCCCGAGTACGAATCATCGCTGAAGGCGCCAACGGGCCCACGACACCGGAAGCCGATGCTCAGATTCAGAAACGCGGCATCTTGCTCATCCCCGACTTCCTGGCCAACGCCGGCGGCGTGACCTGCAGCTATTTCGAGCAGGTGCAGAGCAACATGAACTACTTCTGGGAGAAAGACGAAGTTCTCGGAAAGCTCGACCTGAAGATGACATCCGCATATTTTGCGGTCTCCGATCTGGCTCGCCGTGAGAAGCTGTCCATGCGCGATGCTGCCTACGCCATCGCGATCGGTCGCGTCGCCAAGGCGTGCCACGAACGCGGCTGGGTGTAACGAGCGTCGCTGGCTCTGATCTCGACGCGCGCGTTACGGTCCGCTGGATGATGCGGGGAGGGTCTATGAGCGTCCTGAAGCCTCCGGCTGCGGAGTTGCCCATCTTTGACCGCAAGTTCTGGGACGGTACCTTCCGCTGCACACAAATCGGCTCTGCATCCCTCGGCGGCAAGGCCAACGGATTGGTGTTCATCAAGGATTTGCTGGCCAAGCGCATCGATGCCAAGTCCTTTCCCGATGTTGATATCAACGTCCCAACCATGGCGGTCATCGCGACCGACCGTTTTGATCAATTCATCGCGCAGAACCGTCTGGCAGGGCTGCCCTTCGATGAAATGCCGGACGATCGCATCGCTCACGCCTTTCAGAAGTGCGACCTCCCGGTTGAACTGGTCGGTGATCTGCGCGCGTTGATTATTCAGGTTAAAACTCCTCTGGCGATCCGCTCTTCGAGCTTGCTTGAGGACGCGTTGGAGCGTCCGTTTGCTGGCGTCTACGCGACCAAAATGATCCCTAACAACCAGCCCGATCCGGACGCACGATTTCGCCGGCTGATGGAGGCCGTAAAGTTTGTGTACGCATCGACCTACTTCCGCGAAGCCCGAGACTATATCCGGACTACCGGGACCAAGCCTGGCGAAGAGAAGATGGCGGTCATCATTCAAGAAGTAGTTGGGCAGCGTAGAGGAGACCGCTTTTATCCGGACATTTCTGGCGTGGCACGGTCCTACAACTTCTATGCCTTTGAACCCGCGCGCCCGGAAGACGGCGTTGTAACGTTGGCACTGGGGTTGGGGAAGACGATTGTCGACGGCGGCATCGCCTGGACTTTTTCACCCGCCTATCCGGAGAAGCCGCCCCCATTCGCGACAGTGCAGGAGTTGGTGAAGGGCACCCAAACGGAGTTTTGGGCAGTCAACATGGGCAAACCGCCCGCCTACGATCCGGTCAGTGAGACCGAATACATGGTGCATGGGAATCTGGCCGATGCTGAGGCCGACGAGGCCTTGTCACTGCTTGCCTCCACCTACGATCCGGAACGCGACCGAATCGTTCCTGGGATTGGATCTCGGGGACCGCGTATCCTGAATTTTGCTCCGATGCTGGTGCGCGACGAGTTTCCCCTGAACGACTTGGTGAAAGCTCTGCTTAAGGCATCGGAGAAGACCGTTAAGGCCAAGGTCGAGATCGAGTTCGCCGTAACGTTTCAAGGGCGGCGTGGGGAACGACCGCGAGCGCGGTTGGGGTTCCTGCAGGTTCGCTCCATGGTGGTTTCCGATCAGGTGGTCGACGTCAATCTATCCGATCCGCGCGCCATTGTTGGATCGGATATGGTGATGGGCAACGGCACTACGGATGACATACAGGATATTGTTTTCGTGCGGCTCGACAAATTTTCTCCATTGCACACGCCTGCCATCGCTCAGCAATTGGAGTCGGTGAACCGTGAACTGCGGCAACAGCACCGACCCTTCCTGCTGATTGGATTCGGCCGCTGGGGCAGTTCCCATCCATCGCTCGGCATCCCCGTCGACTGGAGCCAGATCTCTGGGGCGCGGGCGATCGTCGAGGCGACGCTGCCCGAGATGAATGTGGAGTTGAGCCAGGGCTCGCACTTTTTTCACAACTTGTCGAGCTTTCGGGCAAGTTACTTCATGGTGCAACACGGGAGCCGTCCTGGAATCAATTGGGATTGGCTGAACCGCCAGCCCTTGGTGTACGAAACGGAATTTATCCGCCATGTGCGTCCGACAGAGAGACTCTCAGTGCGCGTTGACGGGCGGACCGCCAAAGGAGTAATCCTGTCGCAGACCCGGGACAACGCGAGCCGAGCAAGAAAATGAAACCGGACGATACTCAATTCGGAACCATGCTCCACGCTCTGCAAGAGCGGGCCAAGGAATTGAATTGCCTGTACCGGGTAGGAGAACTTCTCAGTCGGTCGGATCAATCTCTCGAGCAGATTTTCCGCGGCATCATCGAAGTCCTGCCGCCAGGCTGGCAATACCCGCACGACTGTCAAGCTCGGATCCTCTTTGAGAACTTGACCATCCAGTCGCCGGATTTCCAGGCAACGCCATGGGTTCAGAAAGCCACCATCGTCGCGCAGGATGAGACGGTGGGGACGGTCGAGGTTTACTACCGGCGAGAGATGCCGAGATCGGACGAAGGCCCGTTTCTCAAAGAAGAGCGCAGGCTGATTGAGACGATTGCCGAGCGAATCGCAAGCGCGGTCACGCAACGACGCCTGAGAACCGCATTCGAGGGCTGGGCAGCCGCGGATGCAGCAGCGACCGCTCAAGGGGAGTGGCGTGTCGTGCTCGAGTTCCTGCGCGAAACGGACCCTGCCTTGTTGAAGCGAATTTCGCGCAAATTGATCAATCATTTGAGCTGGAGCGGAGTCCAGGAGGCCAAGGAACTCCTGCGTCGCGGTGGGGCGACCTTGCCTGCCGAACCTGGCCTTTCCGCCGATGAGAATCGGCCTCTTCCTCAGGACGCTCCCGGCCATTCCTCCGACTTGACCACCCAGGCGCTCCGCATCGCCGGGGAGCATTTGAGCGACACCGAAATCCTCAATTGTGTGACTCGATGGATCAAAGAAGACAAGGCCAGCTTTTTGGTACGAGCGCTGGAAAACCAGGACACTTCGCTGGGAGAGATTATGGAGTGTGTCGAGCGCTATCGGCACACCGGTGTCGAGGAGGACGAACTCTCGCTCTACACTCAGAAGGGTCTCCGGGTATCGTTGATCCGCCGCTTCTTTTCCGAAAGCCTCGACTTCATCAACGTGGCCAAGAACTTCATCGACGTTAAGGATTTCTATGATCTGTTAGGTAAGGTTATCTTCCCGCCTGGTTGCCACGGCAAGCTGGGCGGTAAGAGCGCGGGCTTGTTTCTGGCCAAGAAGATCATAGACAAGTCCCCGGAAGCGAGCGCCCTTCTGCACGAAGTCAAGGTGCCTCGAACCTGGTACCTCACCTCCGATTGGATTCAGAACTTCGTCCACCATAACGATCTGGAGGATGTTCTCAACCGGAAATACATGGAGATCGACCAGGTTCGGCAGGAATACCCGCATCTGGTCGCTCTGTTCAAGAGCTCGTCTGTCCCTTCGGAATTGGCCAAGGGACTCGCACTCGCGCTCGAGGATCTCGGTGATGTTCCGCTGATTGTCCGCAGTTCGAGTTTACTGGAGGACCGCCCTGGCTCTGCTTTCTCCGGCAAGTACAAGAGTTTGTTCTTGGGCAACCGGGGGACTAAGGAAGAGCGACTCGCTGCCTTGATGGACGCGATCGCCGAGGTGTACGCCTCGATCTTCGGCCCGGACCCCACCGAATACCGTGCCGAGCGAGGCCTGCTGGATGTCCACGAAGAGATGGGCATCATGATCCAGGAAGTTGTGGGCAAGGCCGTTGGCAAATACTTCCTGCCCGCGTGCTCTGGGGTCGCGTTCAGCAACAATGAGTTCCGCTGGTCCGCCCGCATCAAACGCGAGGATAGCCTCATACGTCTCGTGCCTGGGCTGGGAACACGTGCTGTGGATCGCGTCGCCGATGATTATCCCGTGCTGATCGCTCCAGGCCAGCCGAGTTTGCGAGTCAACGTTACCGCTGACGAAGTGCTGCGGTATTCACCCAAGCGGATTGATCTCATCAATCTGGAAACCAACGCTTTCGAGACCGTCGATGTGGCGGAACTCCTGCGCTATTCCGGCGCCACGTACCCACAAATTCGCAACCTGGTATCGCTCGTGAGCCGTGATCGGATCGAGCCAATCATCGGACCGCTGCCGGACTTCAGCGCTCAAGATGCGGTCTTCACCTTTGAAGGACTGATCCGGAAGACTCCGTTTGTAACTTGTATCCGCGAATTGTTGGAACTGTTGCAATCCAAGCTCGCGACACCGGTAGACATTGAGTTCGCCTACGACGGGGAGGATTTCTATCTGCTTCAGTGCCGACCCCAGAGCTACGGCGCTGACGCGGTTCCGGTCGCGATCCCGCAGAACCTGCCGTCGGACAAGGTCATCTTTTCAGCTGCCCATTTTGTTTCGAATGGCAAGGTACCGGACATCACGCACATTGTGTACGTCGATCTCGAGGGCTACAGCCAGCTCTCAGATCAGACGGCCATGCGCGATGTCGGGCGTGCGGTCGGCAGACTCAATAAGCTGTTGCCGAAACGCCAGTTCATCCTGGTCGGGCCCGGACGCTGGGGTAGCCGCGGAGACATTAAACTGGGCGTTCCGGTGACCTACTCCGATATCAACAACACGGCAATGTTAATCGAAGTAGCGCGCCAGCGAGGAAATTACCTGCCCGAACTGTCATTCGGGACCCACTTCTTCCAGGACCTCGTAGAGGCCTCGATCCGCTACCTGCCGCTGTACCCCGACGATCCAACGACAGCGTTCAACGAAGTCTTCTTTCGAAGGTCACGCAATGTCCTTCAGGAATTGCTCCCAGAATTCGCGCACCTTGCGGAGACACTCCGGGTAACTGACGTACCGATGGAAACTGGTGGGCTCATCCTGCGGGTGCTCATGAACGCCGACTTGGACCAAGCGGTTGGGTTCCTGTCACCCCCGCAGCAGAAGATCGGATCCATCGAATCCGCGGTTGAGTCCATTGATCGGGGAACGAATGAGCACTGGCGCTGGCGTTTTCGCATGGCACAGAGCATTGCGGCAGATCTCGATCCACGAAAGTTTGGGGTGAAGGCCTTCTACCTTATCGGCAGCACCAAGAACGCCACCGCGGGGCCCGCCAGTGATATTGACATCCTGCTGCATTTTCAGGGAAGCGACGAACAGATGAAAGAACTGATGCTCTGGCTCGAAGGGTGGAGCCGCTGTCTTGCAGAAATCAACTTCTTGCGGACCGGGTATCGCTCTGACGGTCTTCTTGATGTGCACCTGGTCACGGATCGGGACATCGCAGAGCATTCGAGCTTCGCCGTCAAAATCGATGCCGTCACGGATCCCGCGCGTAAATTGCCGATGAAGGATTCTCAGGTTTGAACTAAAGCAAATCCCGGGTAGCAGCCTCAGGTGATTCCAGATCAAAACGTACCAGTGCCAACTCCGGCCCATCGTGAGCGCCGTTGATGCAGATGGTGCGTCCGATCCGGATTTTCCACTCGCCGGTCAATCGCGCAGCCTCATGAACATGCCCGTGCAAGGTGAGCAGCGGCTGCCGCTCCTCGATAAATCGTTGGACCGCGATGCTGCCGACGTGGACATCCAGCGGAACGTGCTCATAAGTCTTCCCGTCCAGCGCCGCGCGGTCTAACGGCGTGTCGCACGGCGGCGTATGAAAGAGAAATACCGCGCGATCAAGCGGATCTTCGCCCACAAGTGAAGCTAGGTCTTTCTGGATTGTTGCCCATTTGATCTCGCTCTCTTCCGCCGGCACGCTCCTATAGCCCTCCTCCGGAGAAACACAGCCAGGAGGCACGTACCGGGAGACATCGTAATGCTCCCAGTCCTTCAGCATGAATGGAGTCGGAGGAACATAGGCGAGGCCATATACGGGAAAATCTCCCAAGAGAACCTTCCGTCCGTGGATGTAGTGCCAGATGCCATCGGTTGCTGCCGCGACGAAAGCTTCCTCTTCGCGTCGTGGGTCGTCGTTGCCCAGGATGAGGAAGATGTCAGGATAGTTGAAGTCCAGTGCGTCGCGGGTTCGAGCGAAAGTCGGGACTAGATAGTCGTGAACAAAATCAGCCTGTTCGGATTGGATCGGAGAGTGTGCTGCACGAGGGAGCAAATCTCCACCGAGGAACACTGCACTGGGGCGATCCCTGATGATCGACGCGATGAGTTTGTCGTATCGGTCGGTATGTCCATGCAGATCCGTGGCGAAGAAGCAGGTCGGCAAGCATGCGTCCTTTACATCCAGAGGGTCTGTTCCGACACCTTGTAGATTTCGCGTGTCAGTAAGGTGTTTCTCTATGTTAGGTAGGCCTCGAACCGAATTTTAATTTTACACCGATGTTGATCAGTCGCATGCAAGGTGAGCACACCGGCTAAGCGAGCACAGAACGTCAGCGGACCTGTCCCCAGCCAGCTCCATGGCTACAACACCGTCCTCTCAGGTACCGACTGGTATCGCGACCGGGGACCCGGATCGCGATGGGGAGACGACCTGTGCCTGATGGAAGCCGCTCAGGACCCTGAGCATCAGACTCCTGCTAAATCGGCTGCACGTAGAAGTGACTGTTTCCAGTCCACGAGGTGGAGTTGGTCGCTGCAAGCTTCACAGTTATGGCCGGGCAGAGTAGGGGACAAGATACACTGCCGCGATTTCTTCCTCGGTGAAATACGGATAGGCGGGCATCGTATCCCCTCCCGTCATTTTCATCGTGGCGCAAGAACCATATTGCACCTGATGAACGACGCCGCTGAGAGAGTGATCTCTGGGGATGCTGGCCAGCGACGGTATGGTCCCTTGCGTCATGGCCGAATGCCCGCTTCCAGGACCGGTCGCGTCGTGACAGACATGGCAGGTTCCTCTCACGATGTGCTCTCCGACGCGGGCCGCTGATTCCGGGACCCGAAGTCCATCGCGCTTGGTGGGCGGGACCGACGCCAGCTTCTCCAGATAACCGAACAAAGCTTCCACCTCGTCGGCACGCAGGTATTCGAACGACGGCATGTTCTTTCCACCGTGTTGGAAGCGGTCACGCAGAGAGGCTTCCGCCAGTTCCGTCGTCTGTTGAATCACGTCATCATCCACGTCGAGTCCCCTCGCCTCCATGCGCCTTCGCGACAGTACGGGGGAAGTCCCTTGCACCGGGCCAAGCACGGAGTTGATTTCCGGCGGCGCTCCTTGCCCATCGGGCCCATGACACGACTGGCAATTCCAGCGGTACAGGTCGGCGCCCGATGCCGAGAAGTTTTCATTCAGGATTGCCCCAGCCTTTTCCGGGCTGGAGCGGAAGGTTGACAGAAAGCGTTGAATGAGCGAGTTCAAGTTGGCTGGCCCGGCAGGATCTCCGCCCGGCGGTTGCGGATTGACTTGCGGGTTGGCGGCGAGGGCGCCGGTTCCTCCCACCTGGCCCATGCGAGTTTGTGACACCGTGAGGCCGAGATGCTTAATACAGCTCGGCCCCTTGGCGGAGGGAATGGAATACTCACGAACGGTTGCTTCCGAGACGGCTGTGGCCGTGGGCCGGAGCGCAATCCCGTGTTCCTTATTGGCGGTTACGTTCTGAGCGTAAACCGAAGCCAGCAGCCCAGCCACCGCCAGGGTTGCCGCGACTGCGAAAATAGCAAATGTCCGTTTCATGGCGTGCCCCTCATTCGAATTACGGAATGGAATGACGAAATCACCTTCAAAATTTGGACCGCAAACCTCGGTGAATATTAAGTACCCGTCGCGGCGGGCGCTGCCTTAACGTGAGCCGGAGCCGCCCCTTGGGAGAACTTGCGCATCTTAAACAAGATGAGGTATCCAAAAGCATAGATAAAAGCCGCCCACATCATGCCGTAAAACAGCAGAAACGGAGCGGCGATATACGGTGTGGCGTAAGGCGTGATCAACACGCCGGCCCGGGGCAGGGAAGGCGCCGGGCGCGCGCCAAAATCGACGGAGATATTGAAGGTTGCGGGAGCATACTCGTCGTCGCCGTGGAAGACGGCCTCGACGGGATAAGTGCCGTAGCGATGGTCCTTGATGACCAGTTGTGCTTTGCCGTCCGCGAGGGTGGGACGGCTGCCGAAGGACAGGGTACCGAGAGGTGTTTTGGCCGAAAACTCCACAGGCTTGAAGCTGATGGGCGCGCCGGTCGAGTCGCGCAAGGTGGCAGTGACAGAAACCGGCGGCGACGGTTTCAAGTCCTCTTCAGCGGGGTGGTCTGGGGACGTTTCCAGAGTGAACAGCCGGCCGGTGTACATGAAGGCGGGCGCGCGCGGTAGAAGAGACGTGCTTTCGTCGGTGGCAGATTCGCGGTTGGCCTGCGCCGCCGGAACGGTTTTCCATTCCACTGTAATCGCTGTTGGCTTCGGCGTTTTGGGCTTGGCAGGGCCAGCGGCGTTCGCGGATCTGCCATACAGCAACAGCGCCGCGACCGCCAGAATTGGAAACACCGCTCCCGGTTTCCACCAGCGCGAAGGCACGGACTCGTTGGGTAGGTCGGACACGGCAACCTCCTCCGGCTGTTCGCGCGTCTCCCAGATCGAAACGATGGGGAACAGCTTGACCATTAAGGTGTAGATCAGGGCAAAGCCGGCCACCGCAGCCGCGGTTATCGACCACTCCACCCAGGTGGGATGGTAATGAGTCCATTCCCAAGGCAATCTCTGTCCCGAGGGCAGATAAGGGCTGCGCAGGGTGGGCACCACGATGATGTAGCGCTTAGCCCATGCGCCCACAATCACCAGTGCCGAAGAGAGCACCACGCCGGGGATGGTATAGCGGTGATAGCGCTTGAGGCCGAGCACAGCGATCATGAGGACTAGCGGAATAAACACGCACAGGCTCTGCGCGACCCAGAACAACACGGCGTAGTCGCCGACGAAGAGCCGCTGCATCAGCATGCGCTCGCTGCCCTCCAGCTTGTAGCCCGCCGTCAGATATTCGTTGATATTGAAATACAGATACATGAGCGAGAAGGCCAGCAGCAGCAGGCCAAGGTTGCGGAAGTGCAACTCTTCGACGTAGTCGTGCAGGTGAAAGACGCGCCGCAGCACGTACATGGAGAAGATCACGCCCGCGGTTCCGGAATAAATGGCGCCAATCACAAAGTAGGGACCAAAAATGCTGCTGTTCCATCCCGGCCGGAGAGTCATGGCGAAGATCCACGAGACCACGGTGTGAACGGAAACCGCCAGCGGGATGATGAAAATAGCCATGAAGGAAATGGCTTTCTCGAGCAAGGCTTTCTGCTGTGGCGTTCCGGTCCAGCCGATGGCCAGCGTGCTGTAGAGGCGGCGGCGCCAGGAAGCAAGCCGCGGTTGCTCGGCCAGGAAGGCCAGATCCGGGATCATCGGGATATAGAAATACAGGATGCAGCCGGTCAGGTAGGTGCTCACGCCCAGCACGTCCCAGATGATGGGCGACTGGATACGGCCGTAGCGGAACAGGTTGAGCATGCGGTCGGGCCGCCCCATATCGATCATGACCATGGGGCCGCCGATGCAGAGGGCAAACACGGTGATGGCCTCGGCCATGCGCGTAATCGGGGTGCGCCACGCGGTGTCGGTGACGCGCAGGATGGCCGAGATCAGAGTGCCGGCGTGGCTGATACCGATGAAGAAGACGAAATTAGTGATGTACAGTCCCCAGGAAATCTGGTCGCGCATGCCGGTGACGATGAGCCCGTTCCGCAGTTGCTGGATGTAGGCGTAGAGCCCCCAGAGGAGGACGACGATCAGGAATCCCACCCAGACATAGAACCGCCAGGTGTTCTCCAGCACAGAACGCAACAGGTTCTGCTCACGAGCTTCCATGCGCACCTCTCATCATCAGTATCAGTGCTCCATTCCCGGCATTGCGGCTTGGGCGGTTTCGGTTTGCGCCTTCTCGTCCGGAGACGGGTATTTGCGGCTGGCCGGAGGCAGATAGTAAACGCTGGGCTCCGTTCCCAGTTCTTCCATCAGCCGGAAACTGGCCCCGCGCTTGGCGATCTTGGTGAACTGGATGGTCTCGCCCTTGCCGTTGGTCACCGCATCATCCAATTTGTCGCCAAAATAGATCGCGCCCATCTTGCAGGTCGCGGCACAGGCGGGAAGCTTGCCCATGCGGAGATGTTCGGGGCAGAAGATGCACTTTTCTACCGTGCCTTTGCGGTGCGGGTAGTTGTATTCCACGTTGTAAGGACGCGCGAATTCTTCGCGCGTGTGCGGTGGCTCTCCCCAGTTGAACGAGCGCGCCGAGTACGGGCATTGCGCGATGCAATTGCGGCAGCCGATGCAGCGATCGTCATCCTGGATGACAACGCCGTCGGTGCGTTTGTAGGTGGCGCCCACGGGACAACCGCGCACGCACGGCGGGTTGTCGCACTGCATACAGGGACGGGGCAGAAAGTAAGGCCCGGCCGCCTCGTTGTCGGTGATTTCAAAAACCTTGATCCACTCCTGCATGGGCGGAACGAAGTGCATCGCGGTGCAGGCCTTGGTGCAGTCGCGGCAGCCATCGCACTTGGCCAGGTCAATCACCATCACCCATTTCTGGTTGCCGGGAGCCAGCGACCGGGAAGGCAGCACCTCGCGAAACACCTTCGAGACGCTTGCCTTCCAGGCCACGCCCACCGCCACGGCGGCCCCTGTCCCCCGTGCCAGAAAGTGCACGAACCCGCGCCGCGTTATTGTCATGGCTCACCCCACGAAGGTTTGTGTTTGCTCACGGTATGACGACCAGCCTCATCTTCATGTCGTCGTGGCCTTGGCCGCATTTGACCGTACACTCCACCACATAACTGCCCGGCTCCGCGGGAGCCACCAGAGTGAAGTCCTGCGTGCCTTCCTTCAGGCGCAGATCCCAGCCCTGGTCCTTGAGCGCATTGACGGTGAAGGTATGGACGGTGCCATCCTTGTCCCACTCGGTGCTCTTGTTGGCGGTGATGCGCAGGTGCACCACCTCGTTGACCTTCAAGGTGATCACCGGGAGCTTCTGGCCGGCGATTTTGTACCGGTTGTCCTTGTCGGCGACCACGGTGATCAGCCGCGGTGCGGCGCCTGCGATGGCGAGCGGAGACAGGATACCCAGCACACAGGCAAACACGACTGGCAGCAGAATTCGATTTGTTCTTGACAAGGCCCACCTCTCCTTCATGTCGGTCCACCTCCGCTGATGCAATCCGGAATCCAGTCCGCTGTCGAAAACTCTTTACTCGCCCGGACCAGCGCCAAATGCCTGCAAACTCATACCGGAACGGCGCTGGCAGGGCGAAGTTTGGGGTGGGCGAGATGAGGGTGTACAGATTTCTGCCGCGCGGTTGCGGAAGGGGATCGGACAGTTTGTGTCCGATACTCGGACAGGTTAGCGCTGCTCTTCCGGCGGCGAGTTCAGGAAGGCAAGCAAATCGCCGACATCGCTTTCCTCCAGCGTAGGCCAGCCAATGCCTACCGACTGCGTCTCCGTGTTCATCTGCTGGCCGTGGCGCCAGAGCGCAACCGACAAATTGATGGAGTTGTAAGTACGTCCTCGGAGCCCGGGCGCGCGCGCGGTCCCTTCGGCATTTTCACCATGACAGCGGCTGCAACCTCGCCACTTGAACACGCTGGCTCCAACATGCGGCGAACCGGCCGGATCAACGTAGCGAAGGCTGTAGAGGAACGCAAAAACATCGGTCATCTCTTGTGCTGACAGTTGCGGGCGCGCGATGCCTTGCCGCGTCATCGCCTGTTCCATGAGCGGAGAATGGCTGACCATGGTGCCGCCCAGTTCGGTAAAGGTCTCGGGCAAGGGCTGCTCCGGCCCAAGGTTTGGTCCCTCCATCTGGTCCGCGGCGCGAATCGAGTGACACCCGGTGCAGGACTTCTGCTGAAATACCTGCCATCCGCGCGCGGGATCGCCATGTGGAACCGGGCCGTGCGGGCTGTTTTGCCGCACGAACGCATACAGGTCCCGCAGCTCATGACCCTGAAATTGCGGCCAGGCAATGCCTTCGCGCTCGGCGGCCTGACGCATGCCCGAGGCGTGATTCCAGAGGGCTTCGGTCCACTCCATGGGCCCGGTCAGATCGCTAGCCGCCGTCAGGTCGGGCCCGATCCTCCCGCCCACTCCGTCCGCGGCATGGCAACGTATGCAGCCTTTGCTGGTAAAGAGCTCGTGCCCGCGCGCCGGATCTCCCGGATCATCCACGTGGCGGGACATGTAAAGGTAGGCGAGCAGCTGGGCGACGTCGTCGTAGCTGAGATCGGGGTAGGAAACCCCGTCGGCGTGCATGCGTTCCCACATCCGGGGCGCGTGATTCCACATGGCCGTGACCAGCTGGGGCAGACTTGATTGCGCGGGTCTCTTGCGGCCCAGGTCGGGCCCCACTTTGCCGCCCTCGCCATTGACCGAGTGGCATCGCACGCAGCCTTTGTCGCGGAACACTACGCTGCCTTGTTGGGGGCTGCCCTCCAGAAAAGCGGACCAGCGTTCGCGCGCGCGCCGGCTTTGGGTAACGACGGCTCCGGTGAAGGCAAGGACGGCGACTGCAGCCAGCAGCGTCCACACCATCAACGGAAGCGGCAGGCGCCCATCGGAACCCTCGCTACGTGACACAGTCAGCCTCCGGTGGAAAACTCCCGCAATCGCTTGGCCACAGCTGGACATCAACGTATTTCCAACCTCTGATCATGGAGGCATTTAGTGGTAGCGGTGGTGAACCGCGGCTGGCCTGGCTCCGGTACCTGTCAGAAAATCGGACAGTTCCCGGGCCCGTGCTAGGTCTCGGTTCGATACTCCTTTAGCTTCCGATAAAGCGTGTCGCGAGAAATACCCAGCAGGGCTGCGGCCTTGCTCCGATTTCCTTCCGCGATCCGGAGCGCCCGCTCGATCGCCATCCGCTCCAGCGGTTCAATGGCTAAGGTCTGTTCGACACCCTTGGCGGGTAGGTCTGCCAGCCCAGCCGGATCGAGCAGAGGCCACAGGTCTTTTTCCGTGATGGTCTGCGGATTGTCGTGCGACAACGCGGCCAGACTTTCGAGCAGATTCTCCAGTTCACGGACGTTGCCCGGAAACGAGTACCGCAACAGCAGTTCCATGGCGCCACGCTGGAGGGCGATCGCCCGTTCGTAGCGTTGTTCGAGCTTCTGCAATGTGTGTTGAGTCAACACCAGAATGTCCTCGGGACGAGCGCGCAATGGAGGAATTTCGATGACTACCGTGGCGATTCGAAAATAGAAATCCTGGCGAAGCTGATCGCTGCGAAGCTCGGCGTTGGTGTGATTGGTTGCGGCGACGATTCGCACATCCACGGGAATTGCCCGAGTGCCGCCCACCGGCCGCACCTCTTTATCCTGCAGCACGCGCAACAGCTTCGCCTGAACCTCTTTCGGCATCTCGCCGACCTCGTCGAGGAACAATGTCCCCCGTGCCGCGGAAGCAAAGATGCCCACTCCGTCCGCGAACGCGCCGGTGAAAGCGCCGCGGCGATAGCCAAACAGTTCGCTCTCGACCAGCTCTCGCGGCAAGGCAGCGCAATTCACCGGAACGAACTGGTTCGCCGCGCGCCCACTGGCGGCATGAATGGCGCGCGCCAGCAGTTCTTTCCCGGTGCCGGTCTCTCCCAATACGAGGACCGGCGAATCCGACTCCGCGACGGTTCGTGCCTTCTCTACCACCCGCTGCATCACTGGCGACACGTACACGAGCGAGTCAAACGACGGGCAGTAGCGATGCAGATTGCTCTCCAGTTGCGAGACGCGGCTGCGCAACCGGAATACCTCCAAGATTCTCCCCACCTTCTTCTTCACCGCATCGGGTTCCAGCGGCTTGGTCAGATAGTCTTCGGCTCCGCGCTTGATGGCCTCGACCGCGGTTTCAATCGTGCCGAAGCCGGTCATGATCATCACCGGCAGATCAGGATTCTGGCGGCGCAACTGCTCCATCAGCGTGATTCCGTCGGTCGCGGGCATCATCAGATCCAACAGCGCCAGGCAAATGCCGGGGTTTCTCTGCTGGATGGCCAACGCCTGCTCGCCATCATGCGCAGTTTCGACCTCGTATCCCTCTTCCACCAGGAACTCCTTCAGGGTCCGGGTGAGGCTGGGATCGTCGTCCACCACCAGCACCGTGCACTTTGTCGCCGCTTCGCTCATGCCATAACCTTCTCTGTAGCCGCCGCTTGCCGCGAGAGCGGCAACTCGATTCGCACCGCCGTTCCCTGGTTCGGCACGCTATCGATCCGAATGGAGCCTTCGTGCTCCTGCAAGATGGTTGCGGCAATCGACAAGCCCAACCCCGTGCCTTTGCCCACTGGCTTGGTGGTGAAAAACGGCTCGAAAATGTGCGGCAAGTTCTCCGGCCCAATCCCGCAGCCGTCGTCTTCCACGGAGATGTGAACCCGATCATCTGTCGGGTGGCAGCGAACCGTGATATTTCCCTTCGGCGGAACGGCGTCCAGGGCGTTCGTGATAAGAATCAGGAACAAAGCCTCAATCTGGTTGCGATCGGCCATGACCGCACACCCGTTCGCCGGATCCATATCGAGCGTCAGGTGGATCTGCTTCGCCATCAGTTGCGGGCTCAGGAAACTTAAGACCGAATCAAGTGTGTCTGTGATTGCTTCCACACGCCGGGTTAGTTGTGGCCGGCGGCTGAAGTCCAACAACCGGCGGACAAACTGCTGGCAGTAACGAATGCTGCTCTCCAGATCGCCAAGATCGGCGTCCACGCCGGCGTTCTGGGCATGCTTGCGCGCGAGCTCCACCCGCAAGAGCATGGAGGCCAGCGGCGTATTCAGGTGGTGCGCCGTGCCAGCCGCCATCTGGCCCATGGTGGTCAGTTTCTCGACCTGCAGCAACGTTTGCCGCAGACGGATCCGTTCCCGAATATCCGTGCTGACCTCCAGGAAGTAACGTCCGGGCTCTTCTTCGTGGTAGGGAAGCACGTTGGTTTGCACGTCAACCAGGGTGCCCTGCTTGGTCGAATGTCGGGTCTCGACATCCAGCACCGGCTTGCCTTGGGAGGCTTGCGCGAGAAACCCCTGCATCTCGCTTTGCTTTTCGGCGGGGATGGTCGGCAGCATGTTCCCCAACACTTCCGCGCGCGTGTAGCCGTAGAGATCCTCAGCCGCGGCGTTCCATTCCACGACCCTGAGGTCGGAGTCGAAAAGCGCGATGGCCGCGGGAGAGCAATTGAGAATTCCGCGATAGCGTGCCCGCGATCGCCGGAGCTGCCGCTCGCTGGCACGGCGCGCCCGCAACACGAACCAGGCGGCCCAGAACGCCAGCAGTAACGAGGAAACCACGCCCCGGCTCACGTACAGGTAGTGCAGAGTGAGGTAATCCACATCGCGGAAGAAATGGGATTCCAGCAGTTCCCAGACCGCGAACACAAGTCCGATAATGCTGATGCTGGAAAGCGCCAGCGTGGCCCAAAACCACCGCCGCTCAGGAATGTCGTCGCTCATGAATCCATCGTGTCGCGGCGGCCCCAGGTTCCCCCGTCCGATGGCGGAAATCGTATCCGGCCCGGAAACATCTCGCTGTGATCAAGATCACAATGGCGGATTATGTGGGGCACCGAAGCCCCGATCCAATTCAAAGCTTAGTCCACTCTGGCGGGGTCGCTCTGTTACCAGGCCGCATGATCGAGAGCCGGGCGGCGCAGATTTGTGGGTTCGGCTTGGCAGCCTCCAAGTTCCCTCGCTGGCGCCTTCACGGCTCTTTTCTCAGAGCGGTTTGACACAACAAAACACAGTCACCGTAAACCGGATCGCGTCCCTCGCAAAATCACCGGCTCGCTACGAAAATGTCAACCAGCTTCCTCCAAAATCCCGCTTATTAAATTGTTTCAATAGCACGTTATACGATTTTCCATAGTGCGAAATCCGCTCTCCGTAAGTTGGTAGCCGCTCCTTGTGGGTATCCGAAAAATATCTTGACAAAGAGGGCGGCCCTACACTATAAGCCCTTGATCAGGAATAAGCGGTTAGATTTGTTTTGTGCGCGGCGGGGGCGGCCGCGAAAGCTACAAGAGGTCGGCGGGAACCCGGGCGTTGCACGGCGACGCCCCAGGGGCCGCATTTCGGAGGGGGGATATGCACCTGACACGGTGGAATCGGCGGGAAAGCATTCTGGTATTGGCGGTCGTGCTGCTGGTGTGCGGGCAGGTATTCGCCGGCGTGACGGCCAGCATTTCGGGAACGGTGAAAGACACGAGCGGGGCTGCGATCGCAGGCGCGACCGTAACCGCGACGAATGTCGAAACTGCTATCGCACTGACCCAGACCTCGAACAGCCAAGGGTTCTATTCCTTCCAGTCTTTGCCCTTGGGGAAATACACCATTGATGTGGCACAGAAGGGTTTTAAGATCTATCGGCAGACTGGCGTCGCGCTGGATGTGAACGCTGCACTGACCGTGGACGCGACGTTGCAGGTGGGACAAATGACTGAAAAGGTCGAGGTCTCCGCCGACATGCTGCACGTGGAAACGATTTCCTCGCAAATGGGAGAGGTGATCGAAGGCAAGCGGATAACGGATGTACCGCTAATCTCCAGAAGTTACACGGACCTGTTGGCCCTCCAGCCAGGAGTAGTTCCATCTGCCTCACCGATGAGCGGAGCTTATGGGGGACCGTTCATTTCCGCCGGGTTCACCGTGCCGCTCGTATCGGGTGACTTGGGCTCGGGAGCACTCTCCGTCAACGGAATGCGCGAATCGGCGAATGGGTTCATCTTAAACGGCATCCTTGTTCAAGAAATCGGCTATTCGGGGGCGGGAGCGATACCGAACCTGGACTCGATTGACGAATTTCGAATTCTGACCAACAACGTCGATGCCGAATACGGCAACTATGCCGGAGCCCAAATCAACGTCGTGACCAAGTCGGGCACGAACCAGTGGCACGGCAACCTCTTCGAGTTTGTTCGTAACACTAGCTTGAACGCGCGAAACTATTTCGATCAGCCCGGAGTAAAGGGGGCTTATCACGAGAACCAGTTTGGCGGAACATTCGGTGGCCCCATCGTTCGGGACAAAATGTTCTTCTTTGCGGATTACCAGGGCGATCGAGTCATTCAAGCGAAACCCCAAACGATTACGGGTGCACCGACTACGGCCATGGAATCGGGCGATTTCTCGGGGATTATTGCAGAAAGTCTGACTGGAGTTGTGAGTGGACCCGCATGGGCGACGCAATTGACCTCACAGCTAGGCCAGACTGTGACCGCGGGCGAGCATTACTACGTTGCGGGCTGCACGACATCTGCGCAGTGTGTGTTCCCGAATGCACAGTTGTCACCCCTTGCGTTTTCGTTTATTTCACAGAAGCTCCTGCAATACATCGTGCCCGGTCCCGATTCTTCCATCGATCCTACAACGGGCTTGACTACGTTTTCGACGAGTGCGGGCAAGGTCAATATCCACGATAACAAGTTCAGTGGACGACTGGACGCCAACTCACGGTTTGGTTTGTTGAGTGGATATTACTACTTTGACCGTTTCGATCGAGTTGACCCTTATTGGCCAGGAAATGCTCCGGTCTATCCGGGATTCGCCATCGAGGGAAAAGGTCAGACTCACAACATCAACCTGGGCGCCACAAAAACCCTGAGCGCGGCATCGGTGAACGAACTGCGCATCGGTTACTTCCGGTTGAACACAACTCTGAATCAGCCGCTGGGCGGCACGAATACGAAACTTTCGGATCTTGGCTTCGACTCTGGCGCTGGTGGAGCTCCCGGCATCTTTGTTGGAACACCGAGCGTCGAAGGCGTCCCAGAAATTGATTTTAACAATTTCATCATCGGGGTGCCGAGCCGCCCCAATCAACTGATCGACAATATCTACCAGGTTTCCGACGGCTTCAGTAAGGTGATTGGCACGCACACGATCAAGTTTGGCGGACAATTTCACTTTAACCAGCTCGAAGAGAATCTTTCCAACGTCGCGAATGGAAATTTCTTCTTTGGCCCGAATTTCAGTGGCCAGGCGAGCGAAACCGGGAGCGACTTCGTGGACTTCCTGCTTGGGGCTCCTGCTTCCTATGTACAGGGACAGTCCTATCCCTCTTACGGGCGCAGCTTCTACATGGGGTTCTACGGCCAGGACAGCTGGCGTGCGCGTCCGAATCTGACCTTGAACTTCGGGCTGCGTTACGACGTCAGCTCTCCCTGGTGGGAGAAGTTCAATGAAATTCAAACCTTGATTCCGGGCGAACAATCCGTTGTATTTCCTGGCTCTCCGAAAGGCTGGGTTTTTCCTGGCGACCCGCATGTGCCTCGTACTCTGGCTCCCACCCGCTGGAATAACTTTGCCCCTCGGATCGGGCTGGCCTATTCGTTCGGAGATCACGACGGGGCGATGGGCAAGATCCTCGGCAAGTCGGGTTCCTCAAGTATTCGTGCCGGTTACACAATTTCGTACTCCGCCTTCGAGGGCGCGACCGACTTCAATGAAATCGGAGACGCACCCTTTGGCAACTACACCGGACAGAACGAATCAAGGTTTGCGGCACCGTTCACAAACCGGGCGAGCGGGACGTCGATTCAGAATCTGTTCCCGGTCGCTCCTCCGCCAAAGCACTTCTCAGCGAGCCACCCGGCGAGCGGTCCCCCATATGACACACTTCCTGAGTTCTTTACGGCCTTTGGGACAATCGGCAGCTCTCCGGCTTTCTTCAATGGAAATCGGTTGCCGTACGCGGAGAACTACGAGCTCTCTTTGCAAAGGCAGATCAGCGCAAAGGATTTGCTAACGGTGAGTTATGTGGGGACTCAGGGACATCGGCTCTTGTCTTCGAGGTCGGCGAATCCAGGCAGCCCCGCGCTATGTAAACAACTCGCGACTGAAGGTGCCATTGTCGTTGGATCAAATCCCCCCACCACTTGTGGCGCAGGCCTCGAAAACGCGGTCTATCAACTTCCGGACGGTAGCTTTCAGCCTGGAACACGCCTGGCGTTTCCTGGGGTCATAGATCCAACACTTGGCGCAATCGTGCCGTTTGGGAACGACTCCTACTTCATCACCTCGGGCAAGTCTTCCTACAATTCCGCTCAAGTGAATTTCCGGCACACGTCAACCCGTTCGCAGGTACTTCTCGGTTACACCTACAGCAAGGCTCTGGATAACGCCTCTGGCTATGGCGAGCAGATGAATCCGGTGAATCCAAGCCTCAGCCGCGGGCTGGCAGCTTTTGATACAAGACACAATTTTGTTGTGAGCTACACCTATGTCCTCCCTATCGACCGGCTAGGGGGGCCAAAACGCCTGACGAACGGCTGGTCAATCAGCGGTGTAACCACTCTTGCCACCGGGCTTCCGATCACCTTGGTTGAAACCGATGATCATTCTCTGTTGGGCACAGCCTTTGGTGGTCCCATTGTTCAATCGGTAGATACCCCGGACCAAATTGGTCCACTTCACATCATGGACCCACGAAAAACAAGCAACCATCTGTATTTCGACACAACTGCCTTTCAGACCTCTACGATCGGTGTGGAAGGAAATGCTAGGCGGAGGTTCTTTAGTGGTCCTGGAATCAACAACTGGAATATGGCTTTCCACAAGGACACTGCGCTTACGGAGCGAGTAAACCTTCAATTCCGGGCAGATTTCTTCAATTTCTTCAACCACGCGCAGTTCGCGACACCTCTTGGCCTCTGCGGGGGGCCCCCTACAAGCGTGGTCAACTGCTCGACCTCGGGCAATTTCGGCCAAGTAACGTCAACTTCATTGCTGCCTCGCACCGGCCAGCTCTCGCTGAAGTTGAGCTTCTAGAGAGCTGCAGAACAACAGGAAAACACCACGGGGGACTGCGGTTCCCCGAAATTTTCTGAGAGAGTGGTTCAGACAGCGCACGCACTCTGGCGATAAGGAAACGAGTTCCCGAGTATGTCGGCCCAGACCGTGCTCGCGGCGACCCTGGTAGAACCCGGACACTACGAAATCCGCGAGTATCCGTTGCCCGCTCCTGCGCCCGGGTGCTTGCTGGTGAAGATGGAGGTGTCGGGAATTTGCGGGACCGACAAGCATACCTACCAGGGTTATGTCGGGCAGTATGGCGGGACGGGGACGCCGCGGACCGTTCCGTTTCCGATTATTCAGGGACACGAGAACGTGGGCACGATTGCCGCGATCGGCGGCGACGGGCGGTATACGGATTTCGAAGGCGTCGCGCTCAAGGTCGGGGACCGGGTCGTGGTCGGCCCCAATGTCAGTTGCGGGACTTGCTATTACTGCCGCCATGATTTTCCCTACTACTGTTGTGAGAACACAGTTGACTATGGGAACAACATCAGCGCCAAGGATCCTCCGCACCTTTTTGGCGGATGGTCGCAATACCTTTATGTGGTGCCCGGCAGTTTCCTGGTGAAAGTGCCCGGCGAACTGCCATCGGAAATTGCGGTGCTGACCGAGATCATGGCGGTGACGGTCGGGCTCGATCGCGCCAAGCAGATCTCGGCGTTCCCGAACGAGTCGTTCCGCTTCGACGACTCGGTGGTGGTGCTGGGAGCGGGGCCGCTGGGCATGTGCTTCGTGATGAAAGCGCGCATGCTGGGCGCCGGCACCATCATTGCCGTGGACTTGTCGGACTATCGACTGGACTTTGCGCGAAAGCTGGGTGCGGACCATACCATTCACGCCGGAAAGACCACGGAAGCCGAGCGACTGGCGCAGATTCGTGACTTGACGCAGGGCCGCAGGGCGGATGTAGTCGTTGAGTGCGCGGGAGTACCCGGAGCAGTGCGCGAGGCGCTGGAAATCTTGCGTGTCGGCGGGCTCCTGGTCGAGGCGGGAAATTTTTCGGATATGGGAGAGATTTCGATCAGCCCGCATCGGCATTTGTGTGCGAAGAATGTACGGATTCTGGGCGTCGGTGGAGAAGAGCCCGCGGCCTATGGTCCGAGTATGCGGCAGATGGCGCGCTACATGCGGCATTATCCACTGGTAGAGTTTGTGACTCACCGCTTTGGATTGACGCAGGTCGAGGCGGCGATGAAGAAGTCGATGGCCGCGGATTCGATGAAAGTAGTGATCGATCCGTGGTCGTGAGTTGATTGCAAGTTAGAAATAATCTAATTCGAGGTGAGCTCTATGAATGATGTGTCATCACGTTTTCATTTTGCTTGCGCGCCCGATAGCTGGGGCGTGCTGGATTATCCCGGGCCCTCGTGGGATCAGTCCTACGAGAAGATGCTGGACGAGATGGTTTGGGCAGGATATACGGGAACAGAACTGGGGCCGTATGGATTTTTTCCGACTGATCCGGCGGTGCTCAAGCCGCAACTCGACAAGCGAAAGCTCAAACTGCTCGGATCCTTTGTTCCAGTGGTGCTCAGCGATCCGGCGTCGGCGGGGGTTGCGGTCGAGCACATTCGGAAGGTTGGCGATCTGCTGGCAACGTTGAAGGCGCCATTTCTGGTGCTGGCCGACGCGCAATCGGATGAGCGGAACCGGATCTCCGGACGCGTCCCCAGAGATGGAAGCGCCGGACTCACGGCCGCCCAGTGGAAAAATGTTGCGCACGTGGTGGAGGAAGCGGCGAAAGTTTCGGCCGAGTTCGGGTTGGACCTGGTGTTCCATCCGCATGTGGCCACCTACGTCGAGACGCCGGAAGAGTGCGAGCGGTTCTTCGATGTAACGTCGCATACCGGAATTGGATTGTGCCTCGACACCGGACACTGCGAATACGGGCATGGCGACACGGTGACCGAGGCGGCGAAGTTCGCGAGTGTGTTGCGGTTCCTGCACATCAAGGATGTGGACAAGAAGATCCTGGAAGAATCGCGGCGGAAGAAACTCAGGTTCGAAGAAGCGATCGAAGACAAAGTGTTCACGATCATCGGACAGGGATCGATAGATTTTCCCGGGCTGTTCCGGCTGCTGGAAAAGAATAACTACTCCGGTTGGATGGTGATCGAGCAGGACGTGAAGTTTGGAGCCACGGTCACCCCACCCTCGGAGAGCGTGGCCGCCAGCTTGCGCTATCTGAACGCAGTGGTGGCCGAAATGGCCGGTGCCGCATCACGCTAATGGCGGACACAGTTGACATGTCCACACCTGGGATCGGGATGGTTCTCGCTTGAGTACGGAAACCGAGACGGTTGTCGCACAATCCGGGCACGAACACGGCCGGTTGCCGCGACGGCTGAATCTGGTCAATGCCATTTCGATCAACATGTCGAACATGGTCGGAACCGGGCCGTTCATTACGGTGCCGGCGATCCTGGCGACGCTCGGCGGTCCGCAGTCGCTGATCGCCTGGGGCGTAGGCGCGCTCCTCGCCATTGCTGATGGTTTGGTCTTCGCGGAGTTGGGCGCTTCGATTCCGGCTTCGGGAGGGTCGTACAGCTTCTTGCGCGAATGTCTCGGCCGCAAGGACTGGGGCCACATGATGGCGTGGATCTTCGTGTGGCAGTTCTTGTTCAGCGGCACGCTCGAGATTGCCACCAGCAGTATTGGCATGGCCGAGTACGCGGGCTTTCTCTGGCCGAAGTTGCTGGCGCACCCGTGGGGAATGAAGTTCCTGGCGGCGGGCATCACCGCCCTCGCCCTGGTGGCTCTCTATCGCAAAATTCAGGATATTGCGCGCCTGATGCTCGTGCTCTGGATCGGCATGCTGGTGACCGCGGGTTGGGTGATTGTGACCGGGGCGATGCACGTTCATCCCAAAATGCTGGTCGATTTCCCGCCCGGAGCGTGGCACATCGGCTTGCCGTTCCTGTTGGGACTGGGCAACGGAACCATGCTGGTGATGTTCAATTTTCTCGGCTATTACCAGATTTGTTACCTGGGGGACGAAGTGAAACGGCCGGAGCGGACCATTCCCTATGGCGTGATTATCTCGATTCTGCTGGTGACTGTGATCGACTTTCTGATTTCGGTGAGCTTCGTTGGAGTTGTGCCGTGGCGGGAGATGATTCGGCCGGGAACGCAGGCATTCAACGCCATCGGCTCGGTGTACATGGAAAGAATCAGCGGGCATTGGGCGTCGGCGCTGATGACCTTCATGGTCGAGTTTACGGCGTTTGCCGCGACCTACGCGATGATCCTGGGTTACTCGCGGATCCCGTACGCGGCGGCGCTCGATGGAGCCTTCTTCCGCTGGTTCGGTGAACTGCATCCGACCAAGCGCTTTCCCCACCGCTCGTTACTGTTGGTGGGCTTCCTGGTGATTGGAGCGTGCTTCTTTGACCTGGTGCAGATCATCACGGCGCTGATCCTGGCGCGTATCTTCTCGATGTTCGTGGCGCAGATTATCGGACTGCTCGTCTATCGCAAGTACCAGCCCGATGCTCCCCGGCCGTTCCGGATGTGGCTGTATCCGCTGCCCGCACTGTTTGCCCTGGTGGGATGGCTGGGAGTGTTCGTAACTCCCGCGCTGCAACCCGGGGGCTGGGAGTTTATGGCCTACGCCTTTGGCACGATCGGGATGGGTTTCACCGCGTACTTGATTCTGGCGTGGCGGAAGCGGGATTGGCCCTTCGCGCAGCAAGCAAAGCCGTCCGATCTAATCGGTTAGCAGATATGCAGTTTCTCCTATGCATTTGTCGGAATCAATGGATTTGTGGATTTCGGGCCTTGTTGATAGAATCGCTGCTGCTTTAGGACATTCTGATCATTCGGCCAGCTACCCGCAATGGCTGGTCTTCGGTCAAAGCGGTAAGAAAATAATGGAGGAATGACGTGGCGAAGCTCGGAGTCGGCGTGCTTGGGGTTGGGGAGATGGGAAGGCGTCATGCGGAGAACCTGCGCCGCCTTGTTCCTGAGGCCCGTCTGGTCGCCGTCGCCGACGTGGCCGCCGATCGGGCCCGGCAAGCCGCCGAGGAACTCGAGATCGACAAGTCGTTTCGCAGCCTGGAAGAAATGCTGGCGTGTAAAGAAGTCGATGCGGTGCTGATCGCCACCCCCGATAAGTTTCATGCGAAAGCGATTGAAACTGCCGCAGGCGCCGGCAAAGACATTCTTTGCGAGAAACCACTGGCCATCACTCGCACGGATGCCCATAGCGCTCTTCGGGCGGTCGCGAACGCTGGGGTTCGTCTGCAGATCGGCTTTATGCGCCGCTACGACCCCGCCTACGAGGCCGCTATGAAGAGAGTCGACGCGGGCGAGATTGGCGAGCCGGTACTGTTCAAATCCATTGGCCGTGACAAAGATGTTCCGCCCATCGCCGCCTATCAATCCAACATCAACGGCATGTTGTTTTACAACAACACGATTCATGACTTCGACCTGGCCCGCTGGCTCATGCGCGATGAGGTCGCGGAAGTTCAGGCGTACACGACCGTGGCGATCCGCCCCGAAGTGGCGCAATACGGAGATGTGGTCGCGAGTGTGGTGAATCTGAAATACGCCCATGGCGCGATCGGTAACGTCGAATCGTATGTGCAGGCCATTTACGGGTATGACGTCCGCACGGAGATTGTGGGCTCGAAGGGGTCGATTTTTGTCGGGAGCCTTGAGAAAACACCGGCAACGTTTCTGAGCGCCGCCGGCGGCGCCACCATTCTCGCCGATCATTTCCTTAGTCGCTTTGCTGACGCATATCTGGGCGAGGTGCGAGATTTCGTTCACAACATGCTGCACGATCGTGCGCCCCGCGTCACTGGAGACGATGGAATGCGGGCGCTGGAAATTGCGATCGCAGCGGAAGAATCACATCTGCAAGGCACACCACGGAAAGTCGAGACCACTGATGTGGAGCTGCTTCGCGCGGCAGAAACCCGCAGCGGAGATTGACTGTCTCGCGGCCCGCTTCGTAGCGCACCGCAACCTGTGTGGCTGATATCGACGGGAGGAGCATATGAATCGCACGACGGCTGTCGCTTATAAGAGCCCTCTGCATGAGATGACCCAGTCCACTCCGACGTGCCTGTGGAACGATTCCGCTTCCATTCAGGAGCTGACCTACTCAATCGAACACGGCGCAACCGGAGCAACCTGCAATCCGGTCATTGTGCTCGCTGTCCTCAAGAAGGAGATGAGCCAATGGAAAGAGCGGATCCACGCGCTGATTAACGAACGCCCCACGGCAACCGAAGACGAAATTGCCTGGCAGCTGGTGCGGGAGGTTTCGATCAGAGGTGCAGCCTTGCTGCGGCCGATCTTCGATGCGCAGCGCGGCAGAAATGGGAGGCTTTCCATACAAACCGATCCCCGGCTGTTTCGCGATACGCAGGCGATCGTCGAACAGGCGGTGGAATTCAGCCGGCTTGCGCCGAACATGATCGTGAAGATCCCGGTCACGCGCGCCGGTATTCCCGCGATTGAGGAAGCGACCTACCGCGGAGTCAGCATTAACGCGACCGTTTCTTTCTCTCTGCCGCAATGTGTCGCCGTGGCGGAGGCCGTCGAACGCGGATTGAAGCGGCGCGAGCGCGAGGGCAGGGAAGTTGCCAGTATGGGCCCTGTGTGCACCATCATGGTCGGGCGGCTCGATGATTGGCTCAAGGTGCTCGTCGAAAAAGAGAACATCGCCATCGACCCGGGATATCTGGAGTGGGCAGGCGTAGCTGTGTTCAAGAAAACCTACCAGCTCTTTCGCGAGCGGGGATACAGGTTGCGCCTGTTATCGGCGGCGTTTCGCAATCACATGCATTGGAGCGAGATGATCGGAGGCGAGGTCGTGATTTCTCCGCCCTACTCCTGGCAGGTGCGCTTCAATGCCAGCGATATCGAGGTACGAAACCGGATCGATGATCCCGTCGATCCCAAGATGGTCGACGAGTTGACCCGCAAATTTAAGGATTTCCGGCGCGCGAACACGGAAGGAGGCCTGGCCATCGAAGAGTTCGATTCGTTTGGCCCGACGCGCCGCACGCTGCGGCAGTTTGTCGCGGCCTGCCATGATCTGGATGGGCTGGTGCGAGAGTTTCTGATTCCGAACCCGGACACGAATTGACGAGCAGCCGCTATGGCAGCGGCTTTGGCTTGCACTGCAATCTTTCTATAGGAGGCCTGCGCACGTGGGCAAGCTCGCGATTACAGGCGGTAAAGCGTTACGAAAAACTCCTTTTACCCAGTGGCCGTATGGAGGCGTCGAAGAAAAGCGCGCTCTCGCGGACGTCTTGACCAGTTCGAAGTGGGGAGGCCAGCCGTTTCCCGGCAAGCATTCCATGGCGTTTGCCAGGAAATTTGCGAAACTGCACACCGCAAAATACGCGCAATGCGTAAACACCGGGACGGTTGCGATTCAGGCGGCGCTGAAGGCAATCGAGATCCAGCCCGGCGATGAAGTCATCGCTCCCGCCTACACGTGGGAGGGAACGGTTGGTCCGGTGCTGCTGCTGAATGCTGTGCCGGTGTTCGTTGACGTTGATCCCGATACCTATTGCCTGGATGCGCGAAAGATCGAGCAGGCAATCACGCCAAAAACCAAGGCGATTCTCCCGGTTCATCTCGGGATGCGGTTCGCGGACATGGATGAGATCCTGCGCATCGCGGCCAAGCACAATTTGAAAGTCATCGAGGACTGCGCCCACGCCCACGGCGGAATGTGGAAGGGCAAGGGTGCCGGCTCGATGGGCGACTTGGGAGCGTTCAGCTTCCAGTCGAGCAAACTGCTTACCTGCGGAGAGGGCGGGGCCGTCATTACCAACAATTTGGAATACATGGAGAAAGTGCAGAGTTACATCAACGCCGGTCGCGCCAGCGTGACCGACCAGTTCCATCATCGCATCATCGGTTTTAACTACCGACTGGGGGAATTCCAGGCGGCGGTGCTCGGGGCCCAGATCGACAGGTTGCCGGCCCAGGCAAAGGTGCGTGCCAAGAACATGGCGTACTTTGAGTCGCGCCTGAAGAATATGCCGGAGATCGGGCTGCTGAAGCCTGATCCGCGCATTACGCGCCTCGCACCGTACGGCTACGTAATCAAATATTTTGCCGTACGGGCGAAAGACATTCCTAGAGCCGCGTTCGTCGGGGCCCTGCAGTTGGAAGGAATTCCCTGCGACGGTCTGTTCTACGAACCCGTCTACAAGAGTTCTCTCTTCCCGTTGAACCCCTGCGATTTCCCCGCACTGTGCTGGGGACGCGAGAAGCCTCTCGATTTGCGGAAGATATCATCGTGTCCCGAGGCCGAGCGGGCTGCTTATCACGAGGCGGTGTGGTTCCCGCATCAGCTTTTCCTCGGGAGCCAGAAGGATGTGGACGCGATTGCCGAAGCGATCCAAAAAGTGCTGGCGAATATCGAAGAGCTGCGCGGACTGGATCACAAGGCGATTCGGAACCAGCGCCTGAGCCGCGCGGACCGCGAGAGTTAGGGTGAAGGCGGCGAGAATTGGCGTCGCGGTTGTGGGGTTGGGCAGCATTGCCCAGGGTTCAATTCTGCCCGCTTTCGCGAACTGCAAGCGAGCGAAGCTCACGGCGCTGGTCAGCCGTGATAAGGGCAAGGCCGCGCGGATTGCGCGGATGTTCAAGGGCGCTGCGTACCGCAACGACGAGTACGCGGATTGCCTGGCCAACCCGGAGGTGGCGGCCGTTTATATCGCGACTCCGCCCGGCGAGCACGCTGGATTTGCAGTGCAGGCGGCCGAGGCCGGCAGGCATGTTCTCTGCGAGAAGCCGCTTGCAGCCACCGTCGAGCAGTCTGGAGAAATGGTAAAGGCTTGCCGCCGGAATGGCGTGGTTTTGATGACGGCCTACCGGAAGTATTTCGAGCCGGCCGCGCGTTATTTGAAGAAGCTGATTCGCGATGGGGACCTGGGCCGCATCGATGTAATTCACACCGCATTCAGCGAGTTGTATGTGCCGAATATTTCAGCGCAATGGCTGCTCGATAAAAGTCTGGCCGGCGGAGGTCCGCTCATGGATTTGGGCGTCTACTGCGTGAACACCTGTCGCTGGCTTGTCGATGAGGACCCGGTTGAGGTTTCGGCGCAGCTGTGGCGAAACCATGCTATTCGGTTCCGCAAGGTGGAAGAGGGCGTCGCCTTTCGAATGAATTTCGCAAGCGGCGTGGTCGTGCAAGGAAGTTCGAGTTATGGAGCATCCGCCTCTTCGTTCATCACTGTGCAGGGAACGAAAGGATGGGCGTCCCTGAACCCCGCGTTCCCATTTGAAGAAGAGCGCAGGCTGACAGGGAAGATACGTGGGCGCTGGATCGAGCGAGTCTTCCCTGTGATCGATGAGTTCGCGCTGGAACTGGATGCCTTCGCAACGGCAGTCCAGCGCGGCGACAACGTAGAACCTGACGGCGAGCAAGGACACCGGGATGTTGAGATCATGAGCGCGATTTATGAGTCCGGCAGGAGCGGGAAAGCGGTCGCGGTAAATTACCGATACGATTGAGAAGTAGAAGGTATGTCACCTCGCCAAAATAACCGTCAGAAAGCTGGAAAGGCCGCGAGCATTTACGATGTCGCCCGCGAATCGGGCGTATCGGTCTTTACTGTCTCCGCCGTCGTCAACAACAAGAGCCATGTGGGCAAGAAGCTGCGGGAGCGCGTGGAAGAAGCGATCCGCAAGCTGAAGTACAGGCCTAATCTGATTGCGCGCAGCCTGGCCAAACAGCGCACCCACACCATCGGAATGATCGTTCCCGACATCGCCAATCCATTTTTTCCGATGGTCGTTCGCGGCGCCGAGGATGCCGCGCAGAAGCACGGATACAACTTATTACTGTGTAACAGCGATGACAGCCTCGATAAAGAGGAACAAGCGATCGAAGTGCTGTTATCCAAACGAGTGGACGGAATCCTGCTGACCAAAGCGGCGGAGGACTTCCGCCCCCCGCTGCGCCAAATGATCAAAGAAGCCGGCGTTCCGTTTGTGCTGGTGATGCGCACCTACCCGAAGCTTACGAAAGATGCCGTCATCACCGACGACTACCAGGGTGCTTACGACGCCGTATGCCATCTTGCACGAGCCGGCCGGCGGCGCATTGGGCTGATCAGCGGCCCGTTGAAAGTGAGCAATGCCATGGCGCGTTGGCAGGGGTTTCACGACGCGCTCAAGGCAAAAGGTCTCCCTTTTGAAAAGGAGCTGATGGTCGAGGGAGATTACCGGATCGAATCGGGGTTTCGCGCCGGTCATGCGCTGCTTTCGCACCGGCCCGATGGGGTGTACGTCGCCAACCATCTCATGACGGTGGGTTTGCTGAGGGCGGCCGAGGAAATGGGGCTGACATGTCCGGACGATTTCGGGCTGGTGAGCTTTGATGACTATCCCTGGCTGGGCGTCTTCCGCCCGAAGCTGACCACCGTGGAGTTGCCCAAGCATCAGCTTGGAAGTGAAGCCGCGGAATTGCTGATTGCACGCATGTCCGGCAGCCGCCAGAAGGCGGTAGTCAGAAAACTGCAGCCGGAACTGCGGATCCGGGAATCGTGCGGGTTTGCGCTTCACGTGTCGAAAGCGCAGGCGGAAGAACGTTCCGCGAACAATTGATCTGGCGATTGTTCTTAGAACGCCCGCTGTTTCTTTCTCGCCTCTACGTACTTTGCCCGAGCTTCTTGCACTGATTTGATTTCAGAAACCTCCGAGATCGGAACGTCCCACCACGATTCATATCCCGGAACCCGCTGGGCATAGGCTGTTTCGATCACCACGACCGACGTCTTGGAATTCTTCCGGGCGTCGACTAGAGCCTGCCGGAGATCGTCGCGGGTCTTAGCGCGAACCACCTCGGCGCCAAGACTCTTGGCGTTGGCGGCAAAATCGACTGCGATCACCTCGCCGTTCAGTTTGCCGTTGCTGCGGTAGCGATACTCGGTGCCCATGCCTTGGTTGCCGCAGGCGCGGCTGAGTCCGCCAATGCTCGAGAATCCATGATTGTCGAGCACGATGATGTTCAGCTTGTAACCTTCCTGCAGGGAAGTCACGATCTCCTGCGCCATCATCAAGTAGGAGCCGTCCCCGACCATGACATACACTTCGCGATCGGGAGCGGCCATTTTCACGCCCAATCCGCCGCTGATTTCATAGCCCATGCACGAGTAGCCATACTCGAGGTGGTATCCCTTCGGATCGCGCGTCCGCCACAGCTTGTGCAGGTCGCCAGGAAGACTGCCGGCGGCGCAGACCAGAACGTCGCGAGCAGCGGAAACTTCGTTGACCACGCCAATCACTTCTCCCTGGCTGATCGGCGGACCCCAGTTCAGGTGATAGAGGCGATCCACTTCCTTCTCCCATTCCTCGCGGAACGATTGCATGCGAGCCGCGTACGCTGCGTCGACGGCGTAGCCTTCGAGCGCCTTGGCAGTCTCCTGCAAAGTAGCCCGCGCATCGCCCGTCAATGGCAAGGCCAGTTGTTTGCCGGCATCGAACTCGCTCACGTTGATATTGATGAACCTGGCAGCCGGGTTCTGAAAGGCGGTTTGGGAGGCCGTAGTGAAATCGGAGTAGCGGGTGCCGACTCCAAGAATCAAATCAGCCTCACGCGCCAGGACGTTGGCCCCGGGGGTGCCGGTCACACCCATGGCGCCGAGTGCTTGCGGGTGATCGTATTTCAGAGAACCCTTGCCTGCCTGCGTTTCGACCACCGGGATTCCCGTTTGCGATGCGAAAGCTGCCAGCGCCGAGGTGGCTTCCGAATAAATCACTCCTCCGCCGGCGATAAGCAGTGGCTTGCGCGCGGAGCGGATCCATTGCACCGCTTGCGCAAGAAGGTTGCTGTCACACCGGGCACGCGGAATCGTCCAGACGCGCTTTTCGAAGAACTGGGCCGGAAAATCAAACGCTTCGGGTTGGACGTCTTGCGGCAGCGAGAGAACGACCGCGCCGGTTTCCGCGGGCGAAGTCAATATGCGCATGGCCGCGGGCAACGAGGTCAAAATTTGCTCTGGACGCTCGATGCGGTCCCAGTAACGAGCGACCGGCTTAAAGCAATCGTTCACAGAGATGTCCTGCGTAACAGCCGATTCCAGTTGCTGCAGGACAGGCGCAACGTTGCGGCGCGCGAAAATATCGCCGGGCAGAAGCAGAACGGGCAAGCGGTTAACTGTAGCGACTGCGGCCCCCGTGACCATGTTGGTGGCGCCCGGTCCGATGGAACTGGTGCAGGCCAGGCAGCGAAGCCGATTGCTCATTTTCGCGAATGCCGCGGCGGCGTGCACCATCGCTTGCTCATTGCGGAACAGGTAATACGGCAGGCCGGAATCCTGCTCCAGGGCCTGTCCCAGCCCGGCAACATTGCCGTGGCCGAAAATTCCCAGGCATCCTTCAAACAGACGGTGCTCGGAGCCGTCCCGTTCGGAATATTGATGCCTGAGAAACGAAATGATGGCTTGGGCGACGGTGAGTCGAGTTGTCATGAAACGTCACTCCTGGAGCGGTCGGCAACGCATCTGGATCGAAGCGGCCGCAACCTGTCTAAGCGATTAGCAAGGTCCCTGCCGCACCGTCATTTCACAAGAGGCAGCCGGGGGTCGGTTTCTTTCCAGGTTGACCGGATCCAGACATGCTTCGTATCTTCGGTTACGGCCAGGGCGCGGGCCGATCCGGCAAGAAGATTCAAATAGTAGACGTCGTATCCCGGTCCTGCAACCACGGGATGAAAACCGCTCCGCACCAGGACGGCATCTCCGTTGCGGGCCTTCACCGTCCGTTCCGGTCCGCCATCGCCGGAGTAGAGATGCTGAAAGGCAAACCCTTCGGGCTGCTGAATCCGGTAATAGTAAATTTCGTCCAGGTCGACCTCTGCCGGCGGGTTGTGCACGTCGTGCTTGTGAGGCGGATAGCTGGACCAGTTGCCGCCGGGCGTGTACACCTCAATCACCATCAGCTTGTCGGCCGGAAATGACGGCGGCATGATGTCGACGATCTGCCGCGAGACGTTGCCCCCGCCGCGCAAGCCCGTGGCTACACCTTCCGGCGTAATCAAGCGAGGCTCAAACCGCGCCTCCGAAGGCACCCTGCACTCGGCGATCTCACAGCAGGTTTCCGCGGTGAAGGTGACGCTATGCCCGGCCGGCAGGTAGAGAGTGTAAGGCAAGCCATCAAAAACGTTCTTTCGCTGCCCAATTTTCTGCGCGCCCTGTCCCCAGTCAGCACGACATTTCCCGCCGAGCAGCACGAAGGCGGCTTCCTCATGTTCGGTGGACGAACGATAGGACTCGCCCGGCTGCAGCCGCCGGACAAAAAAACTCATCCACTCCCATCGCGCTTCAGTCCGAGGCAGCGACAGGAGTTCGCCGGAATCATTCGCTGGTAAATCTCGGGAATGGACCAGACTTTCGCGTTCGCTCATGGATGCTTGTGGCGGCACCTGGACGGGGCCAGTAAAACCGGGTTTTTGCCCGTCTAACCGCTTTGACACTATGGCAAAAACGCGATTTCTTGTCAATCGCGATCCTCGCTACCAGCGATTCTCGACCTGCGGCCGGATCCGTTCGGCGTAGATGCGGCGTACCCCCTCCATGAGCGCAGGCGAGAGCGCCGGCAAGTCCGAGGCGTGGCAGTTCTCGGTAATCTGCGCCGAACGCTTGCCGCCGGGTATGGCGCACGTGACAGCGTCAAACATCAGGATCCATCGCAAGGCCAGTTGAGTCATGGTCATGCCCTGCGGGAGGAGTTTGCGAATTTCCTCAACCGCTTCCAGACCTGCCTGATAATCCACCCCGGAAAAAGTCTCTCCCACGTCGAAGGCCTCTCCCTGGCGATTGAAGTTGCGGTGGTCATCGGCCGCAAAGGTAGAATCCGGGCGGAATTTGCCGGTAAGCAAGCCGCTTGCCAAGGGCACCCGTGCGAGAATTCCCACTTGTTTCTGCCGGGCTCGCGCAAAAAATACATCAGCGGGGCGTTGGCGAAAACAATTGAAGATGATCTGGACCGTTTGCACGTTGGGATACTCGATCGCTTTCAGTGCCTCGTCGACCTTCTCCACGCTCACGCCGTAATAGCAGAGCTTCCCGGCCTTGACCAGGTCATCCAGCATGCCAAAGATCTCGGCGTGATCGTAAAGCGCCATGGGCGGACAGTGCAGTTGCAGCAGGTCAAGAGTGTCGGTCGCAAGGTTGCGCAGGCTGTCCTCAACCCAGGCAGTCAAGTTCTGGCGGCTGTAACCTTCGACGGTCTGGCGTGGAAGGCGGCGGCCCGCCTTGGTCGCCACCACGATCTCTTCTCTACGGTCTTTCGTCAGACGAGCGATCAGACGTTCGCTCCGGCCATCCCCGTAAACATCCGCGGTGTCAATGAAGTTGACGCCGCAATCGACGGCGCGGTTGAGAGCGGCCAGCGATTCCTCGTCCGAGACTTGTCCCCACGCTCCGCCGATCGCCCAAGCTCCAAAGCTGATGTCCGAGACTTTCCAAGGTGTGCGTCCGAGTTGGCGATAGTGCATGCGTTCTCACCTTCGTTGAAAGTAGGGAATATGATAGCTGAGCAAACGGTTCGTGCAGGCGTAATCCTCGGATGGTGACGGAGGAAGGCTCTATTCCGTTCCCACTGCTCTCGAAGAAATAATCCCTAATGAATCCTACCGACGACCTGCGGATCAAATCGACGAGGAGGCCAGATGCCGAAGATTGTGCGTTTTCATGAGTTAGGTGGACCGGAAGTCTTAAAGATCGAAGATCTTCCCTCCCGGGAGCCCGGCAAGGGCGAAGTGCGGTTAAAGGTGCAGGCGATTGGGCTGAACCGCGCAGAGTCCATGTTCTTCCACGGGCAGTACCTGGAGGCCCCGCAACTTCCAGCGCGCCTCGGCTATGAGGCTGCAGGCGTGGTAGAGGCCGTAGGCCCGGGTGTAGACAAAAGCTGGCTGGGAAGGCAGGTCGCTACCATTCCTGCCTTTTCGATGAATGCCTATGGCGTCTTAGGTGAGGAAGCTCTTTCTCCGGTGGCTGCGTTGGGTGAGTATCCGGCCAGGTTGTCCCCGGTGGAAGGCGCTGCAATATGGATGCAATATCTGACCGCGTATGGCGCGCTGATGGAATTTGGCCGGTTGCAGAAGGGCGACTTTGTTCTCATCACGGCAGCGTCGAGCAGCGTAGGCATTGCAGCAATCGAGATTGCGCGGGCCGAGGGCGCCATCACGATCGCGACGACGCGGACCAGCAGCAAGAGAAAAGAGATCATCGAATTGGGGGCTGATCACGTGATTGCTACCCAAGAAGAAGACCTGGCGGCGCGCGTAAAGGAAATAACCGAAGGCCAAGGCGTGCGTATTATCTTCGATCCGGTGGCCGGACCAATGCTGGAGACGCTGGCCGAGGCTGCGGCGCCGCATGGAATTATCTTCGAGTATGGCGCTCTTGCCGGTCAGCCCACGCCGTTCCCGCTCTTCGCAGCGCTCTCCAAGTGGCTAACGATTCGCGGTTATACCCTGATGGAAATCACCAGCGTTCCCGAGAAACTTGCGGTCGCCAGGAAGTACGTTTATGACCGGCTGCAGGATGGGCGCTTCCGTCCGAGGCTCGCAAAAATATTCTCCTTTTCGCAGACGGTGGATGCTTACAAGTACCTCGAGTCCAATGCGCAAGTGGGCAAGATTGTGATTACGGTTCCATAAGCGGTATGGGAACCACGACATGGTTGCAACTCCTGTGGACAACGCGCGGGCGGGAGCAATAAACTCTTAAGATTCGCGGTCGCCCGCCGCGAACCCTTCTTCTCATGAGACTCGTGACCTTTGAAAACACTGTCCGCCAGCCGCGGATTGGCGCCATGACGCGCGACGGCCGGATCGTCGACCTGAATTCCGCCGCCGCTCTCTACTTGCGTGACGTCCGCCACGAGGGAGCCTATGCCAGATTAGCGGACGCCCTCGTACCTGCCTGCATGCGCGCGCTGTTTGAGGGCGGTGACTCGAGTCTTGACGCTGCCCGTCTGGCATTTGAGCACGCCTTGGACCAGAAGGACAACCTGGTCGGAGTGCACGGCGAGCCTGTGTTCTACACTGCCTCCGAGGTTCGGTTGAAGGCGCCCATCATCCCCAAGAAGTTCTTTCATACCGCAGGCAATTTTCGAGAGCACCACGAAGAGGCCACCAAGGCAGGATTCTCCCATCCCGTGATGCCCTGGATTGTGTTCTTTCAGAACGTCGACGCCATCATTGGCCACGAAGAACCGGTGGTTTATCCGGAGCAACTCACGCAGGAACTCGACTATGAACTGGAACTGGCCGTGGTGTTGAAGAAAGCCGGCAAGCACTTCACGCCGGAGGAAGCCGGCAGCTACGTTGGCGGCTATGTCATTTTCAACGACATCACGGCACGGGACATCCAGCGGCGCGAGATGAAATCCGGCGTCTTCAGCTTCTGCAAAGGCATTGACACGTTCTGCCCTCTGGGGCCCTGGATCGTCACGGCCGACGAAATCCCCGATCCGCACAACCTGGCCATGGAACTGCGCGTCAATGGTGAACCGCGCCAGCGCTCTCATTCAAGCAAGATGTCGGTGAAGATCCCCGAAATCCTTTCCCATTACTCGCCCATGGGATATAGCGCCGGAGACGTCGTGTCGACCGGCACCGTCTCAGGCGTGGCCGCTTTCAGCGGCGATCCCAAGGCCTGGTACCTGAAGGTGGGGGACGTGATGGAATGCGAGATTGAGAAGATCGGGGTCCTGCGCAATCGGGTTATTTCCTGGGAAGAGGCCTACGGTCACAAGCCGGAAGCCATGGCGACGCAGGAGACATTAAGGTAGGGAACCTCACGATGGCGAGCGCTGGTAAGGATCAAGTCTGGGTCAGCGAACTGAATGCGCGGCCGGAAATTCGCTCTGCTTTTCCGAGTGGCACCGTGCGCTTCTATGACACGACTCTGCGGGACGGAGAGCAGACGGTCGGAGTCGTGCTTTCCCCGCAGCAGAAACTGGAAATCGCCCGCCACCTGGATACTCTGGGCGTGAGCCGCATCGAAGCCGGCTTTCCCAAGGTCTCTCCCGACGATGTCGAAGCCATTCAACTCATGCAGGCCGCGGGACTGAAGGCCGAGCTTTGGGGCTTTTCGCGAGCGGTGCGAGGGGACGTGGAAGAATTGGTTCGGCTTGGGCTACGCGCCTCGGTGATCGAAGCGCCGACCAGCGACATCAAACTCAAGGCCTATGGGATCACGCGCGACGAGGTCGTCCGCCGTGTCTCAGAGGCCGTATCCTTCGCCAAAGCGAACGCTATCACCGTTGCCTTCTTCGCGGTCGACGGCACCCGGACGGACCTCGATTTCCTGAGGAAGATCTATCTGACTGCGTTGGAAGCGGGGGCGGCGGAGATCGTTGTCGTAGACACGATTGGCGCGTGCGGGCCGGAAGCGGTGGAGTTCCTTGTTCGCCAAACTCGCGAGTGGGTTGGACCCTCGGTTCCAGTGCACTTTCACGGACACAACGATTTTGGAGTGGCGACCGCCTGCGCGGTCGCAGCCGTGCGCGCGGGCGCTTCGTGGATCCAGGGCACGATCAACGGCATGGGCGAACGCGCCGGAAACGCGGACATCTGCGAGATCGCACTGGCGCTTCGCTGCCTCTACGATGTGCCCGTGGCTTTGGATCTTGCCAAGGTTCGCGAGGTCTCCGAGGTTGTCCAGAAGGCGGGCGGTTACCGGCTCGAAGCCTGGAAGCCCCTGGTCGGCGAGAATCTCTTCACCCGCGAGAGTGGAGCCGTGGCAAGCCAGTTTCATATTCCCGAAGCGATCGAGCCGTATTCCTCCGAACTCGTAGGCGCTGATCGGCGCATCGTGCTGGGGAAAAAGAGCGGCCTCGACAGCATTGATCTCAAGGCGAAAGAACTGGGGGTGGCGATTGCCCAGGAGCAGCGCGGACCAATCCTGGCCGCGGTCAAAAAGCGGGCAATCGCGAAGCGCGGCCTGCTTTCAGATGAGGAATTCCTTCAGATCGTCAAATCGGCGAGCGCAGTGGCTATTTCCTGAAATGCGGCAGCACTGCTTCGCCGAATAGCTTGGCCTGCCCGGTGCGGTCATCGCCCCAAATTTCAAGCATGATGTGAGTACAACCAGCGGCCCGATATTCCTCAATTTGCTGAATGCACTCCTCCGGCGTCCCGGCGATGGCACATACTTTGCGGAGGATCTCGTCGGTAACGGCTTTGGCAGCGGCTTTTCGGCCGCCCTTTTCCATTGCGTCCGCGATGGGCTGAAGCTCCTCAAAAGTCAGGCCCGCACTCTGAAGCAGAACGTCCGCTGCGCCCTTGATGTTCTGCACCTTGTTGGCCAAGTACATCGCAGCTTGTTCGCGAGCGCCTTCTTTGCCTTTCGCCGAGTCCCGGCCAATACTGCCCACGATTACCGAGCCTAAGATCAGATTGCTGGGATCCTTCCCGGCCTTTCTTGCTCCTTCTTCCATGTTCTTGCGCGAATAGCGGACGAACGCCGGCGTGGTGATGCTGGCGGTCAGCAGACCGTCGCTGATCGAGCCGGACATCTTCTGCAGGACGGGGCCGGTTCCGGCAACATAAATCGGTGGAATTCCGCGCGGCGTGTGCGCTTCGGGCTTGAGGGGTGGGACGCTTGCCTGAAACACTTTGCCTTCATACTGAAATGCTTCCCCTCGTAGAACGCCCTTCACGATCTCGATGCTTTCGCGCATGACCGTTGCCGGGCCCACTTTCTCGCCTTCGCCCTCGCCGATTTCCTTCATAAAGATTTTGGAGGCGCCCAGGCCCAACATGAAGCGATCGCCGGCCAAATCCTGCATCACCCGCGCTTCCATGGCGATCTGCACGGGGTGGCGGGTGTAGGGCGAGATGATTCCCCAGCCCAGCTGGATGCGCCGCGTTTCCGCCGCGATCACGGCCAGCACCGCCGTGGAGGAGCGCGCCTCGAAGCCGTGTTTCCGCCACCACGGATAAGCCTCCGCAATCCAGAAAGCGTCAAAGCCCGCCTGCTCACAGGCTCTCGCCATGGCAACTGTCTCGCGTACCGGTTCCATGCTCAGTTGCAACACGCCGATGTTGAAGGGATTGGTCATGTCTGTACCACTCGCTCCTATTTATGTTTGAAGATCGTTTGTGTTTGATCGAGAGCTCAATCTGGATCGGTCCAGGCGTGTTCCAGTCCTTTGACCAGCTCCCACATTGCGCGATTGAGGGGCGTGGGGACGCCGAGTTGATCACCCCAGCGAACAATCGCCCCGTTCATGAAATCGACCTCGGTTGGACGCTTGGCCAGCACATCCTGCAGCATGCTGGCGCGATGTTTGCCAGGTGCGTTCGCGCCCTTTTGCACCATGTGCCGGGGATCTCCATGCAACTCGATGCTCATCGCTTTCGCTACGGCTTCACCTTCCGCAATCAGATCCTCAAACAGTTTTCCAGTCGCGGGGAAACGTGTTGCCGCTCCGTGATGAAGCTGGGTCAGCGCGCCCACCGGATTCGTCGAGGCATTGAAGATGAGCTTGGTCCATTGCGCCCCGCGGGCATCGGCCAGGGCGATCGTGTTCATGCCCGCCCGCGACATCAGGCCGGCAAGCTCTTCCACTTTGTTCATCGGCGTCCGGGTCGGCTCGAACGGCCCAATCCAGGTATCGCCCTTGATGTCGTACCCGATGTGTCCGGGAGCAATCGGATGACCCGCCGGAAATGTCGTGCCTCGAATCACGTACTTCACATGCTCCGCGAGAATCTCTTCATTCCCCACCCCGTTCTGGACGGAACACACCGCCGAGGCATCCCCAAAAGCATGAGCCGTTTGCGCAATGGCGTGGCGGGTGTGAATGGCTTTGGTAGCTACGATTCCATAGTCGCACCGCGGCAACTCCCCGGGATCGCTGGTGGCATTGACCTTGGCCGTGAACTCAGCCGCGCCAGAGAGTTTCAAACCATTCCTGCGAATCGCATCGGTATGATCTTTCCAGACATCGTAGGCCCAGACCTCCGCCTCTCCGGCTTTGGCCAGGTGCGCCGCGAACAGGCTTCCTACCGCTCCGCATCCTACGATGCAAATCCTCATGCGAAAAGCTCCTCTTCGTCTTCGTCCCTTTCACGCGCTTACGGTTTCAGGAGTCTCCTGCCCGGCAAAGAAACGCCACGGGACATCCGCCAGGCACTCGCCTTCTGTTTTGCCAACGCGATACGTGTCCTGCGTGTAGAGACAGACCTTGCCGTCAAGATCCACAACCTGCGGGTGGAGGGAGAAGATCATGTTCTCCTCGAGCGGGACGTCGGTGTTAGCGCCGATCGCGGGATATTCGAGCATGGTGGTGCCGATGGAGTGTCCCGACAGGTGTCCCAACGCGAAGCCGTGCTTCCCAAAAGTCTCGGCTACCGCGCGATGTACATTGCTGGCCAATTCGCCCGCATTCATAGCCTTGCGAGCCTTTTCGAGGGCCAGGGGGTAGGCGTCTGCCATCTTTTGCGTGGTCGCGCTGGGCTTGCCTTGCAGCAAGGGGCGTGAAAACTCCACCCAGTATCCGCCGGCTCCGGTTACTTCGAGGGAGTACAGCAGGAGGTCGTTCGCTTCGACCACTCGATGACCAGGAACCTTGAAGAATGCGTCCGCCTGGCCGTGCTCACCCGAGAGGAGAATATTCATCATGCGCGGACCAGCGCCCCGGGCGAAAAACCGTTCGACCGCAGGCGCCATGATTTGCGCCTCGGTCTTGCCCGCTTGGTAGGCCCCAACCAGCGCCCAGAATCCGTCGAGAATAATGTCCATCGCGTCGCGCACTTCCGCGAGTTCTTCTGCGCTCTTGACGGCGCGAGCCAGGTCGAACTGCTTGTCGAATGGAACCAGTTCCACCGATCCGCGAGCGAGTTCCCGGTAATCGCGCACGGCCATCACAAAATCCATGCCGTAAACGCCTAGTCGCTTCCATCGCCGTTCGATGGCCTTGTCCCGAATCCATTGGCCGGGGGAGTCGGGCCATACCTGGTCCCTCACCCACGGCTTGCCTTTGTCGCCAATCCAGCGTGCCTCTCGTGGAAACACCAGTGTGGGTTCGCCCTCCAGCGGAAACAAGACGTACACATAGCGATGGACGATTTCAAACCCCGACATATAGAGAACCGCGCCTTCGAAACCTGCATATTGGTTTCCGCACACGAGCAGCGCGTCCAGGCCATCCTTCTCCATGCGCGACCGGACGTTCTTGTACCGCAGTTCAATTTCTTGCTTGCTTGGCAAATGCGACCTCGGGGGCCAATCGGCCGTCATGAATCGATTCCGCAAAGTTCCGCGGCAGTCAGTGCATAAATCCTGGTGATGTCGACCAGCGTCTGAATCTTTACCTTCTCGCCTTCTTTGTCCCGGGGACCGCTGGAAGGCCCGTAGTTCACCGTTTCAACGCCGTAACGACTGAGCACGCTCGCATCCGAACACCAGGTAACCACCTCGCGCTCGGGAGGCTTGCCCATGATCCGTTCATGATTCGCATCGATAGCACGGATCATTTCGTGCCGCTCGTCGATTCGAGCGCCCGGAACGGAAACGTAGGTTTCAAACTCCAGCCCCCAGTCCGGATGCTGCTTCTCCAATTCCAGAAACAGGCTTTGTACTTCCCGGCGCGCGTCGCTCATGGAAATTGTCGGCGGGACGCGCACATCCAGGAACAGGTCCGTCTTTTCCGGCGTGCGACTCGCGCGCCAGGCGTGGCCGCCGCGAATCCCGCCCAGGTTGACGATCGCCTTCTTCCCTCCATAGGACGCCTTGCTTTCCCAGCCAGCGATCCATTTCAGAATCGGCTCCATCAGCGCATGCATCCGGCGAATGGAGTTCATCTCTTCCCGGCCTTCACAGAACGCGGTGTGTACGTAGATACCGATGCACGAGATACGAACCCACATGGATCCGAAGTGCTCGAGGACGAGGTGCATATCCGTGGGCTCCCCGAGAATGCACATATCCGGCAGGATTCCGTGGTTCACCAAATAGTGGGTGCCGAAACCGTAGCCGCGATATTCCTTACCCTTGAACTCGCCCCACTGCGTCTTTTCGATTTCACCGGCGACTGCCGCAATGATTACATCGCCCTTCAGCCGGACGCCCGCTCTCTGCAATGCTTTCACTGCATGCGTGTAGCAGACCAGGGCTCCCTTCATGTTGTAGATTCCGAGTCCGTAGATGAATCCATTCTTGACCACCGCGTTCGGCTTGTAGCCGAGGCCGGTCAGGAAATCTTCGCGGCCGGTGTTCGACGTATCCATGTGGCCGTTAAACATGAGGTTCTTTCCGCCACCGCCGCCGAGCCAACGCCCCACCACGTTCGCGCGACTGTCTTCCACCTCCTGCCACGTGACCTGCAAGCCGATCTGCTCGAGCGCACTCCGCATGTACTGCGCCATCTGCAGTTCTTCGCCGGTGGGGCTGGGGATGTTGATCACGTCGCACGCCATCGCGACGATCTCCTCTTCCTTCACCTCGGCAAGAACCTTTTTGACCAGCTTCGCGTCCAGGCTCGAGCTTGGTTCTTTGTTCACTGTGGGCAAGACTCTACCTTCACTTTTCCTAATGCTCAATGTTTGTAGGCCAGGCGAAAATCGTCTGGATCGGAGCAAAGCTTTTCGTTGCCGCCGGCGGTGATGTAGAAGTTGTCTTCCAGGCGCAAGCCGCCGCCGCCGGGCCAGTAGATTCCGGGCTCGATGGCCAGCACCATTCCTTTTTTCATCGTGCCCGTGCCCGCCTGGTGTGCGTACGGGGGCTCATGCGCCCGCGCTCCAACCCCATGACAGATGGGATGGGAGGGCTGTCCGGGATAGCCGCCTTCCGCAATACGAGCGCGGACCAGGCGGTCCAACTCCGGGAAGCTGGCACCATCCCGCGAGAACGCTACCGCCGCGTTGAACACCTTCAACAACAAATCCAACAGCTTCTGATACACCGGAGTGAGTTCGCCCGGACAAGCATTCTTGGTCAGGTCGGTCCAGTAGCCGTCGGCGCACACCCATATTTCAAACAGTGTCGGCTCATTCTTCTGAATCGGGCGATCCCCGGTGGCGGTAAAGGTCGCAATCCCTTTCCCCGACCATACGAGCGTGAACGCACGCGCCATCTCGACCTTGCCTTTGTAGCCCACGCCCAGACCATGGACGAAGCCCTCGTACATGCCGCCGACTTCACTTTCCTTCATGCCCGGCTTCATGTGTTCGCGCGTATAGTCCATGGCCAGCGCCGCCAGTTCGTTCGCCAAGCGCATGCGCTCAATTTCCTGGGGAGTCTTGATGGCCCGGGCTTCGCTCAGCAGAGGAGTAGCGTCCACCACCTGCCCGGAAACCTCGCGGAAGGCGTCGAAAAAAAACTGCGTCGGGGTGGTTGGCTCGCCGACCATGCGATCGGCACTCTGAGTTCCCATGTTGAGTTCGACCGCCACTTTATCCGTCAAGCCACGGCTCTTCAGAACGTCGAGAGCAAGGTCGAGCGACCGGAAGTACGGCGGACGGGGATCTCGCTCGTCATATCCTTTGAACAAGAGCAGGTTCTTGGTCCAGGAGTTGCGCTGCGCATCCGCCAGCTGGGGTTCCAGCACGATGAGGGTCGGGTCTCCCTCACGCGGAAACACGACCGCGTCGTAGCCCTTCATACACCAGTAGTTCGTGAGGTAAAGAACGTTGTCGGGCGCGCGGACGACGAGCGCGCTGACGTCCTGTTCCTTCATCATGCCACGTACCCGATTCAGCTTCGACTCATCGATTGGCCACGCCATAATTGTCTCCGCGCCCACACACACGGCGCCGCTCGCAAATCAGTTCTTTCCAGCGTTCTCGTGCGCGACCACCGGCTGGTTCTCGTCCTTGAAGGTCCAACCAGCCTCCTTCCCTCGAATCAGGCGATAAATTGCCGCGTGTAAGGGGGCCGGCACACCCGCGCGCTCTGCCTCGCGTGCAATCGCGCCGCTGAGGAAATCCGCCTCGGTGCGCGACTGCTGGCGCACATCGGTCAGCATCGACGTTGGATGATTTGTCATTGCGCCAATCTTGTTCATCTCCCAGGGGTCGTCGTGGAGCTCGATCCCGGCCGCCGCGGCCACTCGCTTTCCTTCATCCATCAACGCGTGCAGCAAGTGTCCCAGGTCGGCGAACTCCTTCTCCGCCGCAAAATGGGGTGAATGCGGAAGCCCGGTCAGCGCCGACACGCCATTGACCGACGCGTTGAAAATGAGCTTCGACCATTGCGCCGGACGCGCGTCCTGGAGCGCCTCCGCTTTCAGTCCACTCTTCACCAGCAAGTCCGCAGCTTCCTCCACCACGGCGAATGGTGTCTGCCGTGGTTCAAAGGGTCCAAGCCATGTGGCCGTGTTCAGTTCGTATTGGACGTGCGTGTCGCTGTGCCGTGTCCCACTCATGAACGTCGTTCCGCGGATCACATAGCCCCGAGTATGTTCGGCGAGAATCTCTTCGCTCCCCAAGCCGTTCTGCGCCGAAATCAGTGCGCCTCGATCGAACCGGTTGCCAACCTTCGCCATCGACTCCTCGACCTGCGTTGCCTTGGTGGCCACGATGCCCAGATCGAAATCGGGCAAATCCGCGGCATCCGTTGTCGCCCGTAGCGACACGGAGAAGTTGTGCGTTCCTGACACGCGCAAACCCTCCCGATTCAGGGCCTCGGCATGATCCCTGCGCCGCACCAGAGCCCAAACCTCGGCGACCCGTGCCAGATGCGCGGCGTACAGACTCCCGATGGCCCCGCACCCGATGATGCAAACGCGTTTCATTCCCTCGCGCTACGCTCGCCGCTCTACTTTCACGATATCGTCCATCCGGCCAATCTCTCCCTTGAGCGCTCGGAACAGGCTGTCGGGATTGTTGAACGAATCTTGAATGAAGATTCCCTTGTCGAACAGAGCATCCTGCAGCGCGGCAGAAATCGTATGAATGGGCGCGGCCCCGCCCTCTCCCATTCCTTTGGCGCCACTGTAACTGTGCGGCGACGGCGTTTCGATGTGGCCGTATTTCAGAGCCGGCATATTCATGGCCGTGATCGGAATGTAATCGCTGAAGGTGCTGGTCATCATGTTTCCCACCGCGTCATAGACACAAGTCTCCAGCAGCGCAGCCCCGATCCCATGAGCGGTAGCACCGTACACCTGGCCTTCCACAATTGGCGGGTTAATGACGGTTCCGCAGTCGTCCACCGCGACATAGTCCAGGATCTTCGGGATGAAGGTCTCCCGATCGATTTCCACGATCGCGATGTGCAGTTGCGACGCATAGGTCATCGTCAGATTGCCATATTTCTTCTTTACGTCGGGAACCTTGAACGGCGCTCGCCAGATGTATCGGCAATTCAGGGTCACGTCGTGCATTTCGACCGGGAGCACTGCGCTGTTGACGTTCACGATATTCGCCAGGCCCCAGTAGTTGATCGACTTGCCGTTGCTTTTCGAGCGAACTTCGGGCCCTTGGGCTCCGACTTCGAACTCGAGGTCCTCCTCTTTGCTCTCGAGCACGAAGGCCGCAAGACGCTTCATCTCGGCCTTCAGCTTCTGCGCGGCGCCGTGAACCGCCGACAGGCCCGAAACCGCAAACTGACTGGCGTAGGTGCCGGAGAATCCCGTGTGCACGTTGCGCTCGGTATCGAAACCGGTACGCACGGTGATTAGATCGGGATGGATATTCAGTACGTCGGCTACCACCTGGGCGGCCGTGGTCTCGTGCCCCTGCCCTTGCGGACACGACCCGACCGCTACCACCACTTCTCCGTAGATGTCGAGCTTGCAGTTCGCGCCTTGTGAGTTGCCCGAGAAGGGAGCTCCGGGATTGACGATCTGTGACTGCCCAAAATTATTAGTGCCGGAGTCAAGTGTGGTTCCGATGCCGATCCCCAGCATCCGTCCTTCCTTGCGAGCCTCAGCCTGTTTTTTCTTCCAGGCATCCCATCCGATCAGTTGCTTGGCCACCTCCAGCATCTTCGGGTAATCACCCGAGTCGTAGATGCAGCCGTTTGGTGTCGTGTATGGAAATTCTTGCGGGCGGATGTAATTGCGCAGCCGCATCTCGTCCGCGGGAATTCCCAGTTCGTGCGCGCAAACATCGACCACTCGCTCCAGGAACCACAGATGCTGCATGCGCGAATAGCCGCGGTTGGGGCCGACCGGACACTTATTCGTGACTGCCTGGCTGAAGTCGATCCGCGCGTTCTTGAACCGATAGACGCCCGGGAACACCTGGGACCAGATCACGCATCCCAAGGGTTCGTAGCGCGGATACGCGCCGCAATCGTCGATGTGGCGTGACGTGATGGCAGTGATCACGCCGTCCTTATCGAGCGCCACGCGCGTGTCGCGGAAAGTTCGCTCGTTCCCGTGCGCGCTCGAAATCATGTGCTCCGAGCGCGTTTCAACCCACTTGATCGGACGTCCGCCCGCCTTCTTCGAAGCGAACGCGCACACCGCCATCTGCGGATAGCTGGTGATCTTGATGCCAAAACTTCCGCCGATATCGGAAGTCTGCACGCGGATCCGGTCGATGTGAACATTCAAATGGGCGGCCAGGAATTGGATGGCGAACGATGGAAACGAATTATTGCACCAATAATAGATGCGCTCATCCTTCGGATCCCACTGCGCAATGATTACGTTGGTTTCGAGCGGCGTGCTGGAGAAGCGATGGAAGTGCATGCGGTCGATGGCGACCACCGAGGCAGCCTCCTTGAACGCCTTCTCGACATCTCCATACTCGAACACCCCGCGCCAAACCTGGTTCGTGCCGGCTTCCTCGTGCAGGATGCTGGCATCGGTCAGGGCCTGCTCTGCATCCACGACCGGGTCGAGTTCCGCGTACTCGACCTGGACCGCTTCAGCGCCATCATCGGCAACGCCCGGAGAAACGGCCACCACCGCCGCGACCGGCTCACCCTGATATCGGACCTTGGAGACGGCCAGGGGATAGTCCCGGATTTTGCCGCCGGGATCGGGAGCCATCTCAATGAACGGCTGGGTCTGTGCGGCAATCTCGGGACCGGTCAGGATGCAGATCACGCCGGGAATTTTTTCCGCCGCCGAGGTATCGACACTGACAATGTTCGCGTGCGCGTAGGAAGACCGCACAAACCGCAGATAGAGCATTTCCCGCAGCTTGATATCGTCGGCAAACTTGCCGCGTCCACGCAGAAGCCGGTCCTCCTCTTTGCGCGGCACCGCTTTGCCTACCCAGCCTTTTCCTTCGACGCTCACACTATGCTCCCACTCGTGTTGTGCAGGGCGGCCTGCAGCCCATCAATGAGCTTCTGAACCTGTTTTCTTCCGAGGGGCTCCAGCAGCCCTCCTGATACAGAGGTGAGGCGCCCGAAGACCTGCGCCTCTCCTTGCCACGAGACCTTTGTGCTGCTGGCCACCGGCATCAGGTCAAAGGTCGCGACCATGCTCACATTGCCGCCTGCCACGCTGCCTTGACCCTTGAACTGCGCATGACTGGGACGCTGCGACTCGGCCAGATGCAATTTCACGCTGGCAACACCTTTGATGTAGGAGATCCCCACATTGACCTGGACCGTGAAGTGCTCTGCATCGTCGACGGTGACCCCGCGGAACTCCGGCAGCAGCGGGCAAAACTTATGGGGGTCCGTGAGGAAGTCATAGACGTCCTGCGGTTGGCGCTGCACCTCAAACTCGCCGGCAAATTTGATGGCCACTCCCTATTCCCCTTTCATATTCTGGCTTGCCCGCCGAATCGCCTTGAAAATGTTCTGGTATCCGGTGCAGCGGCAGGTATTCCCGGCGATGGCTTTGCGGATCTCGTTTTCGCTCGGCTCCGGATTCTTTGTGACCAACTGAAAGGTTGAGAGCATCAGGCCCGGCGTACAGTAGCCGCATTGCAGGCCGTACGAGTCTCCAAAAGCCTTCTGGATGGGATGGAGTTGACCGTCTTTTTCCAGTCCTTCCACCGTTACGATCTCCGCACCATCGGCCTGCACCGCGAACATGGTGCAGGACTTCACCGCCTCGCCATTCATTAGGACGGTACACGCTCCGCAATATGTGGTGTCACATCCAACATGCGTGCCGGTAAGGTCCAGCTCTTCGCGCAGCAGTTGCACCAGCAACATTCGGGGTTCCACCGTCACCGAATGCGACTTGCCGTTCACCTTCAGATGGATCGCGACCTTTTCGACTGTTTCAGGCATAAATGGTTCAGGCATAAATATGGCTGACCTCAACCTGTTGGCCCCGCGCTCGCTGCACCGCCACTCCAATCGCCCGCTTCACCAGGGCCGCGACCAGCGACCGCTTGTATTCCGCTGACCCGCGCATGTCGGGCTGGGGATCCGCCGCTGCACGGGTGGCTTCCATCGCCGCGCCCAGAACCTTGCCGTCAATGTTGCGCCCGCGCAGAGCCGCCTCCGCCTCTGGAGCTCGCACCGGCATCAACCCCACACAGCCCAGGAAGATCGCGGCGTCCTGGCAGACTTCTTTTTCCATGGTCAATTGGACCGCCGCGCTGGCTGTCGGATACACCGGGGCCGAACGCTTGAATGCCAGGTAGGCACCGCCGCTTCCTTTCGCAGGAACCTTGACCACCACCTCGCGCACCAGTTCATCATGATCGAGGGCGGTGGTGTAGGCATCGGTGATGAAATCCGGGAGAGGAATCGTGCGCTCGCCTTTCGGGCCTAGACAGTGGAGCTCGGTATTCTGGGTGAGCAGAACCGTGGCCCAATCTCCGCTCGGGTCTGCTTCCGCCAGAGAGCCCCCAATGGTGCCGCGATTGCGAATCTGTACATCGGCAATTCCCGCCGCACAATCATGGAGAATAGGGACTCTGGCAGCGATCGCGGATTTCTCGATCTCGCTGTGCCGGGTGAGGGCTCCGAAGCGCAACGCTCCGTTCTCTTCCTTTATATAGGTGGTCCCCGGAACGAAGTTCAAATCCACCAAATGGCTGGGATTCGCAAAGCGCAATTTCATCAGCGGAATCAGGCTCTGGCCGCCAGCGAGCAGCTTGGCCTCTTCCCCTAACTGGGCAAGCATCGTCGCCGCCTCGGGCAGCGAACTCGCGCGATGATAGTGAAATGATCGGGGGTACATCGGTGCTCCCACACCTCAATTCTGAATCTCAATCTAAATCAGGGGCTCACGCCCTCTGACGAATGAATCCCCACGCAAAAACCGCCAGAGCCACGGTGACCAGCCCCGACCCAAGAATAGCCAGCGTCGACGCCCACACCGCGCCGTGACTTACCGTCTGCAATGCTACCCCCAACGGGAAAACAACCGACCCTGCTAGCAGCGCTACAGCCATCCAGGTTTGTAAACGCTCTTCGAAGGCGACGCCATCCAAAGCTGCACCCAGCACAATCATCAACATCGCAAGTCCAATCCAGTGCGAGTGGACGTCTACCTGCCGTACATAGTTGTACTTGGTGGAAGCGTACGCATCGATGGCGTGATCCACCTCAGGCGCATTTCCTTCGGCTGCCCCCACGAACGCCTCGGCCAGCGAGCCGCCCATTTGATCGAGCGTTTGGTGCTCTACGAAGACGGCATAGTGCAAACCGTAGAGCATGCCGAAGACGGCCAGCGTGATGCCCCCAAACACCAGCAACTTGCGCGCCCTGCTCATCTGGATGCTCCCGAAGCCGCGTCCAGGCTGCCGCTATAGCGGAGCACCCCCGCCAGCATTCCGATAAGGCCCACAATCACCAGCAAGCCGCCGAGATCGGCGATGCCGCCCCCCACAAGACCCAGATTCAATTCCAGCAACACGAAAACCGGAAGCACGATCGAACCCACCAGCAGGACACTCACCCAGCGTCGCTTCCAGGTATCGCTGAGCTGAACGTACGGCTGCACGAACGACAGTAGCATAGCCAGAAGGCCGAACTCGATCAGGTGGGAATGGGCCGCGATTTTGACCGCTTTCTCCGCTGCCAGCGATTCGTAATCTGCGACCGCCACAACGGCACCGCTCTGCCCCACGGTTGCCCCCTCGAGCATCGTCTTCAGAATTCCAACTTCGCGAGCTTCATGCCGGTAGAGATCGAAGCCGGCATACCAGGCGCCGTAAAGAAATCCAAGCAAGACCAGAACAACCCCTCCGCCCATCAGCGCGCGACGCTCCCACGTCCGATCCACGGGCAATGCTGGTTCGCCTGCGTTGCTGCTGTCGCGCATAAATGCCCACAGCCCCCAAGCCTCCCCCATCAGCACGACGATCAACACAGCGCCGGCGGTATCCGCCAGCACACTCGCCCAGCCAATCGCGGCAAAGGGACTGTAAGCCAGCCCGACATAGTGGATCAGGAAAATGCCCACTGGCAGGAACAGCCCGCCGCTGACGAATAATCCTGCCAGTAGTTTCTTACGACGGTAGGGAAGGGCCACATAAGGTTGAATCAGCGCCAAAAGGATCGCCAGGTACCCGGCATCCGTCATGTGAACGTGCGCATCGAGCTTTGTCCCATGATCCTCGAGCAACCCGCCCAGATGCTGGAAGGCTTCCTTCACCGCGAGCGAATTTCCCGCCCGCACAGCTTCGGTCGCAGCGAGCAGGGTCTGCCCGGTTTGCCCGCCGTTCTGGTGCAGGACAAACACAGCGAAGATGTCCCCAAACAGCATGCCGCCAGCGATCAAGGCGATGCCGCCGAAAATCAGCAGACGGCGCCCGCTCATGGGCGCAAACGTCGCAGCGATCTGGGCCGGTATTACTTGAGTAGACATTCCGGTTCAAGGGTTGCTGGTACCACCTTCACCGCTACCAGGTAATCCTCAGCGCTATTTGAAGCTGACGCGGATTGAAAATCGACCGCGGAGTTCCATACGAGGGGTTCGGTGATCCCTCCCGGAAGAGTGTCCCCTGACAATAGGTCGCACCGCCCGCCGGGCAAAAGTCGGAGGCCCCATAGGCCGTGTTGTAGTAGTTCACATTCAGTGTGTTCAGCAGGTTAAATGCCTCGGCTATCGTCTGCAGGTGAAGCTTTTCGCCGAGTGCGAAGGTCCGGGAGATCCTCATATCTACGCTTTGATAGCCGTCGCCCTTGAAGGTGTTCCGACCCTCAATCCCGACGCGATCGTTGTTTCCGAAGATGTCTCCATTCGCATCAAAGCCCACAAACTTCGTGAAATAGTGCGGTGTCTGCAGGCTCACGATCATCCCCAACTCCCAGTTGTCGACGAGAGCATTCCTATGAGTCGGCCCGGCCAGGGTCACGTTGCCTACAAACCGATTCGCGACATGATCGGCGGAGATGGCTCGTTCCTTGTTAAAGCAGCAGGTGTCTTGCGGGATCAACACGAAACTCGGGTTCGGCCCATTGTCGATGCCTTTGGACCAGGTGTAGCTTAAACCCCACCCAACGTGCTTCGTCATGCGCTTGTTGAACGTAACCAACAAGCCGTCCCACTGCGAATCCCACTTCGAGTCTGCCTCGAAATCCACGGCAAAACCCAGGAACCCCGCAGGCACAGGGCAGCCGGTAAAGACCGCACAGCGTACTCCAGGCAGTATCACCGGCGGAGTACACGGGAAATTCGTACAATACAAATTCTTCATCCCGATGTCACCCCTGGAATCGTGAAACGGCAGTTGACCGCTGGGGTCGGGCTGGTTGACGTTATAGAAACTTCCCAGATGAATTCCTCGAACATGCAGGCCGGTGATGTCGAGGACTGCGTCCTTGAAGGGCTGCACCTCAACTCCGAAGCTCACCTGAGCGCCGTAGGGGGGCTTGTGGTCTTTGGCGAAGCGCACAATGACCGCGTCCAGGGATGGATTCGGGTAGGTGGCGGTCGTCAGATCGGGCCCCAGCATGCTGGCCAATGCTGTCGCCATAGTGAAGGGATCGGTGCCAAACGCCGAGAGGCGCGTCTTGGCATTCAGGTCATCCTGTTTGTTCTCCCGCCCGGGAAACTTCCCGATGGTGCCGCCGCAAGATGGAATCTGGCACATGAGCAGGGGCGACGGAATCATCCCGTGGAAGAGTCCAGCACCCCCGCGGAATATGATCGTGTGGTTACCGGGAAGGGCGTAGGAAAAGCCGGCGCGCGGATCAAAGTTCTTCATCGGATTGTTGATCGCGGCGCTCGGCCAAGTCTCTCCTTGCCAGCGCAGGCCGTAGTTGAGGGTCAGGTTGCTGGTCGCTCGCCATTTGTCCTGAACGAACAGGCCTTCATACGTGTGTCCCAAGGTGCCTTCGGCCTGATTGCGGAGTGTGGGAGAAATGTCCGATCCCTGGTACACCGAGGTGCTGAACGAGGGCTCGTTGAAACCGGAAGCGGCATCAAAGCGCTCGAAGAAGATCACGAACGGATGTGGCGCTCCGACAAAATCCGTGCCCTTGAACGCATCAAGACTCCCGAAGTCGGCCTCAAAGGGATAGAACAAGGGAAACGACTCGGTCGTGTTCACATGGTTGAAATCTCCCCCAAAAGAGAAAGTGTGCGAGCCCAGTGTTTTGCTCACGCTCTCGACGATCTCGAAGCGGTTTTCGGTGTACAGGTCGGGATTCCCGCGGTTGGCCCCCATGGTGAAAACGTTGGACACTTCCAGGTGAGGCTGGGTGCTTACCGTGGGAAAATTGAAGTTGCGGTTGGCGTACTGGATACGCAGTTCGTTGACCAGAGAACTGGAGAAGACCGAGGTGAGGTTCCCGACCACAGACTGGTCGCGGAAATTGTTGTTCTTGAAACCCGAGGGCAAGTCGAACCCGTCGTTCAGAGGGGAGAGATTGGTCGAGCGCTGATCGTTGAAGAAGTAGCGCACGAATATTGTCTCCTTGTCGTTGAAACTGTGGTCGACCCTGGCTAGCAAATTGTCGTAGTTGATGGCGCGATTCACATGAAGGTTTTCCTCCGGCAAGCCGAAGACGTTTACCTTCACGTTGTTGATGTCGGTGAGATTCGAGAGGACAGCGGAGTTGTAGAACGGCGATTCCACGTGGCGCTGCCCTTCATAGTTGCCAAAGAAAAAAGTCTTGTCTTTCCGGATCGGCCCGCCCAGGGTGACGCCATACTGGTTCTGGCGCAGCTTGTTGAATCCGGCGGCCAGCGCATTCTTGGCGTCCATCGCGTCGTTACGGAAATACTCGTATGCGGCGCCGTGCATGCTATTGGTGCCACTTTTGGTGATGATGTTTACAATGCCGCCCACCGCACGTCCGAACTCTGTGCCGTACTCGCTGTTGATGACGCGGAACTCCTGGACCGCTTCCTGGGATGGGGTCGTCTTCTGAATGCCGGAGGCCGTGGACATGTTGTCGGCGCCATCGATGGCCACGAAGTTGTAGTGAATATTCTGTCCCGCAAACGACAGCTTGGTGACCGGTTCGATGATCACGTCGGTGCTACCCGAAGTCGTGTCGCCGATCGTCACGCCTGGGGCCAGCAGCGCAAAGTCGATAAACTGGCGGCCATTCACCGGCAGACTTTCAATCTTCTGTGTGTCGATGACCGAACTGACCATGGTGCGAGTCGGCTCGGCAAGCTCACCCACATCCTGCACCTCGACTTGGGTCTGCACCTGTCCGGGAGAGAGCGAGAAATCCAGGCTTCCCGTCGCTCCCAGGTCGAGATGAATTTTCTTGGCGGACTTCTGGAAGCCGGCCTTCTCCGCCGTCACCGTGTAGTCGCCGGGAGGCAGAAGGGCGATCTGATAGTCACCGACGGCATTGGCGCTGGCCACCCGACTGAGCCCGGTGGCGGCGTTCACGGCCGTGACGCTGGCTTGCGCGATCGCGGCGCCGCTCGAGTCATTGACCCGCCCCTGCACCGTGACCGTGACCACCTGGCCCATGCCAGGCAGAGCGGCAACGATCACCGCGACAAGACAAAAGACCCAGGTTAGCGAGCGCGAGAACTGCATTCTAGTGGCGGAACGGCGCATCGACCGCATAAGTCGTCTCCTTAATCGTGAACACGAGCAATTGATCTTACGGAACTCTTCAATTTCGATACCGCCCTAACGGCGGCCTCGCCCGATCGGTGGCTGTCCATGACTCGAGACAGCCGCGACTCCGAATCGTCCAGGTGCCGGGCCAGGACGGCGGCACATTCCTTCAGCTTTCCCGCCGTGAGCAACTGATACAGCTTGCGGTGCGCCGGGACCAGGATGTCGGGACGGTCATGTCGGCGGTCGACCAGCACCATTCCCATGCGCAATTCCCCGATAGTCTTCTGGTAGAAGGATTCGAAGCGCTTGTTTTCGAGAAAACGAATCAGCAAGCTGTGAAAATGCAAGTCGTGGCTGACGGCGCTGACCCAGTCGCTGGCGCGCACCGCGTCCTCATACAGTTCGAGAGCAGCGCGGATTTCCCGTATCAGCTCGGGTCCGGGTTTCCTGGCCGCGAGCACGGCCGAAATCTCCAGCACCCGCCGAACGTGATAAATCTCCTGCACATCCTTCAGCGACAACTGCGCCACCGCAATGCCCCGATGGATGCTTCTTTTGAGCAGACCTTCCAGGGAAAGGATGCGCATGGCTTCACGCATCGTGTTCCTCGACACTCCCAGTTCTTCCGCCAGGGGAATCTCCTGCAGGGAGGTTCCGGGGCGAAACTCGCCGCGTAGGACCTTTTGCCGGAGAATGCCGGCCACCTGGTCGGCGACGCTGATGCGGTGAATTTGGGAGCGTTCCATTCGGGCACAGAAAGGCAAAGTTGGTTCGCCATTTTCCGCCCAAATGTTAACTGTGTCAAGTGTTCAATTTGTCAAATGTTCAACAATTCCCGGCATGCGGCCGCGGACTTCCGCCCCCATCCGCGGTGGGTCATCCGTGCAAGGTTTGCGAAGGCAATGCGGATCGTCCCCGCCACTCTCAGCCGGGAAAGTTGAGTTTCTGTTGTAGGGCAACAAAACGCGGGTTGGAACGAAGGCCGTCGAGTTCGGGTTCCACTTTCAGAAACACCAGACCGTTCGAGCGATCGGCGAAAGCCTTCTCCAGCCAATTGATGGCTTCTTCCGGTCTCCCCAGGCCCGCATACACCACCGCGAAGTAGTAGGGAGAGACGTACTGCCGTTTCGACTCCGCGGAAAGATCGGCAAGAAGTTTCTCGGCATCCGCCTTGTTTCCCGACCGCCCATAAACATTGGCCAAAGCCGAGACCATCAGGGGCGTTCCGTGGGACAACTCCACCGCCTTCCGCAATTCCGGAATGGCGTGACCAAAATCGCGCTTCTCGGCGTACGACAAACCGAGCACCAGATGCGGCAGTTCGTAGGAGGGATCCATTTCCAGAGTATTGCGAAGTTGTTGGATGGCTCGGTCGTACTGTCGCGCCATATAAAATCGCCATCCCAGGCTGAAATTGATGCTGATGGAGAGCGGATCAAGTTCTCGGGCTTTGTCGATCTGCTCGACGCTATCCTCCGTGCGACCCATCGCCATCAGGTAAAGGGAATATCTCTGGTAGGCGGTCGCATAGCTCGGGTTATCCTCAATCGACTTCGCGAAGCCCGCCGCGGCGCCGCTCCAGTCCCAATCGTAGTTAAACTTCACCGTGGCCAGGGAAGTCTCCGCCTCTGAAAGTGTGGGATCGATCTCGAGCGCCTTCAAAGCCGCGGCCTTTGCCTTGGGAGCGGTTTCCGACGCCGGCATGGTTCCGAAGATCTCGGCGCTGATAATGGCGTAGCAATCGGACAAACCCGCATAAGCCAGGGCGTACCGCGGATCTTGCTTGGTCGCCTGTTCAAAGTATCCGATGGCCCGGGTCAGGTTCTCATCCGATCTCTTGTTCCAGTAGTAACGCCCTTTCAGATAATTTTCATACCCCTCCGGCGCCACCGCTGGATTTCTGGCCAGCCGCTCTTGATCCTCCGGCGTCAGGTTGATGCGGATTTCGTTCACAATGGCCGAAGAAACACGATTCTGCAGAGCCAGGATATCCCCCATCTGGCTCTCATACGTCTCGGCCCACAAGTGCCGGTCGGTCGACACCTGCACCAGTTCGGCAGTGATTCTCACGCGGTCGCCCACCCGTAGAACGGTACCCTCGAACACGGCATCCACATTCAGTTCGCTGGCGATCTGCGACAGGGGCTTGCGCGTACCTTTGTAAGCCATGGCCGTCGAACGGGAAATCACGCGCAGCGAGCGGATCTTCGCCAGGTTGGCAATCAGGTCGTCCGTCATGCCGTCCGCAAAGTATTCCTGGTCTTTGTCGCCGGAGAGGTTTTCGATCGGCAGCACGATCAAAGATTTGTTTTGTACGCGATTGCTATTGGGAGTACCCGCCCGAGTGTAGTGGGATAAACCCGCGCCCAGCAGGCCCGCCAAGACCAAAATCGCAGCGATCAAGATCGCGAAACGGATCGTGACCGGCCGTCGTCGGACACTTGCTGCCTGAGGAGTATCGGCCAAGCCCGCCCGCTCGACCGTTGGTGACGCAGTCGCGACAGGGACGGGTCCGGACTCCACTTCCGACTCAGTAGTGGTGGGTTCTGGCAAGGCAGAACCTGCGACCGGCGCAATGAAACGGTAGCCGCGTCGAGGAATCGTCTCCACGAAGCGAGGGTTCTCGGATGCATCGCCCAGCACTTCGCGCAGCCGCATGACGGCATTGTTCAACCCGTGGTCGAAATCGACAAAGGTGTCTCCGGGCCAGAGGCGATTGCGCAATTCCTCTCGCGTGATAATCTCGCCCGGCTTCTCCAGCAGCACGACCAGAACCTGGAAAGGTTGTTCGGGAAGTTTGAGTCGGAGACCATGCTTGCGAAGCTCGCAAGCTTTCAGATCCACTTCGAAAACGCCGAAATGCAAGATTCTCGCGACCGCTGCGGGGCTACCCATGCGTCAGGCTGGGAGTATATCTCCGCTGGCGCGCCAGGTCAAAGTTGGAGAGTGAAAGCTATATCCTTCCTTTTTTCAATGACAAGCGCAGAGATGCAGAAATGGTTCCGATTGGACTCATCGAGTATTGCGCTAAGGCACGGCTGCGGTGCAGATTGTCGCGGCCGAGAAAGTCCTCTTTCTGCGACGGCCGATGTCTTTTTGCAGATTGCGGCACACAGTCACTTCCAAACCACGAAACGGGGGCAACGACGATGGGGGCAACGACAACGACAACAACGACGCTCGAAAAAAGAATTGAGACAGCCTTTGGTTTGCTGACCTGCCTGGCGCTCGCGCTTTGCCTGACCATGCTCTGCTCGGCTCCAGCCAAAGCCCAGGTGTCCGGCGCCACCATGTCGGGTCTGATCACGGACCCGTCAGGCGCGGGTATCCCAAACGCCAACGTTTCCATCAAGAATACGGGCACCGGGGAAGTGCGCGAAGTGCCAACGAACGCAAACGGCTTCTATTCCGCCCCGAACCTCTTGCCAGGGAAATACGAGGCCACCATAACGGCCCAGGGTTTCAACAAACTCGTGCAGAAGGGGATTACCCTCAGCGTCGGCGAGCAGCAGGCGCTCAATCTCAGCCTGAAGGTCGGACAGGTCAACCAGACCATGGAAGTAACGGCGGCGCCCCCCGAAGTGCAGACCTCTTCGTCGACCATCAGCTCCACGGTGGACGCAACAACGGTGCGGGAACTGCCGTTGAACGGACGCGACTGGACGTCTCTGGCGGCGCTGGAGCCCGGCGTTTCCAGCATCCAGAACCAGGTGGGGACCGGATTCAGCGCGAACAAAGGAAACCGTGGTTTTGGCAACCAGTTGAGCAACGGTGGCCACCGTGCCAACGAAAATACCTACCGGATCAACGGCGTCGCGATCAATGACTATTCGAACGGCGCTCCGGGCGGCGCTTCTGGTCTTAATCTCGGGGTAGACGGCATTCAGGAGTTTTCCGTCCTCACCAGCGACTACACGGCCGAATATGGTCGCACGTCGGGCGCGGTGATCAACGCCATCACCAAGAGCGGAGTCAATGAGCTTCACGGAACCGCTTTCTTCTTCGACCGAGACAAAGTGTTCGACGCGAAGAACTTCTTTGACTCCGCGAGCGCCCCCATTCCGCCCTTCCGGCGCGTTCAGTTTGGTGGGTCGGCCGGAACCGCCCTAATCAAAGATAAGACCTTCGTCTACGGAACCTATGAAGGAGTTCGGCAGAACCGGCCGGTGTCGCAGCTCATCACCGTCCCCAGCGATGCCGAGCGCGCCCTGGCGGTTCCGGCGGTTGCGCCTTATATGAAGTTGTGGCCCGAGGCGCCAGCAGGAACGGCGATTGACTCCAATGGGGTTACGCAGACGTTCGGCACTGCCTTCCCCTCCATTTCGAATGAGAACTATTTCACTGGTCGTGTCGACCAGAAGATTGGCAAGAGCGATACCCTGGCGGGGAGCTACTTCTGGGATTCCGGGCCGCAATCACAGGAGGATCCGCTGCAGAACACAACTCACCAGGTCTTCTCCCGCCGGCAGATGGCGAGCGTCGAAGAAACGCACACATTCAGTTCCGCGTTAGTCAACGCAATTCGAGGCGGCATCAGCCGTGTCCGGGGAGACATCAACACTCCTGTTTCGGGACACGGTGCCGCTATTGACCCGACGCTGGCGATCGCACCCGGAGCCGCCGCGCCCCCGCAAATCGCCGTTGGGGGACCTACCCACATCACGACTGCAATTGGACTGGGCGGACTGAATCGCTTCCTCCACCGTTGGACATCCGGCCAGTTCTACGACGATGCTTTTCTCACCCACGGCACACACTCTATCAAAATGGGCTTTGCGTTTGAACGCATGCGGTACAACGTGACTGAGAAGCTCAGCCCCAACGGCAGAATGAACACGTATAAGTCGCTTGACTGTCTCCTCGGCCTAGTCGACCCGGACCCAACACACAACTGCCTGACGCCCGACCCAATTAATGGAAATCCCAACCAGCTCAACGCCCTTGCACCCGGAGGGTCGCACGAGGTGCAAATTCGGCAGAGTTTGGTCGCCGGCTATCTGCAGGACGATTGGCGCGCCCGCCCCAATCTAACTGTCAATCTGGGTCTCCGCTACGAGTTCACCACCCTCCCCAACGATGCGGGCAACAACATTCAGGAAATCACAACTTTGGTGAATTGCGCCACGCCGGGTGTGTTGCCGAGCCCGAGCAGTCCGTGCGGGCCACAGCATGTCGGCAGCTTCATCGCCAGTAACCCGACCACCAAGAATTTCGAGCCGCGCATCGGCTTCTCGTATGACCCGTTCAAGGACAGTAAGACCGCGATCCGCGGCGGGTTCGGCATGTTCGACGTCCTCCCCCTTCCTTACGAGTTCGGTTTGAACACGGCGGCAACTTATCCTTTCCAAATCGTCGGAGCTGATCCAAACGTTTTCCTTGGCAGTGGCATCGATCCGAACGTCAGCTTTGTCTTAAACAACGTCCGCAATCGCTATGTGCAACAGGATCCGAAACGCGCGCTGGTTATGAATTGGAACTTCAATATCCAGCGAGAGGTCGCCTCGAACACGACCTTCATCATCGGATATGTCGGATCTCGCTCTACACATCTGTCAGTAGCTGCTGATGACATCAACCTCGTTCCGCCGGTTTTGACACCCCAGGGCATAGTCATACCGTTAAACACGTATCAAGTTGATCCAAACTGGGCGCATGCAAACGGCGGCTTAGTACCTGGTGGGCCGGGGGGCAGCGGGATTCGTCCAGTATTGTTCGACGGTGAGTCCACCTACCACGGCCTGCAGGCGCAACTCAAGAAGACCATGAGTTATGGCTTCCAAGGTCAGATCTCCTATACCTGGAGCAAGTGTCGCGATACAAGCTCTGCTCCTGTGACGGGGGATACTTACTCAACTTCAATCGCTGTACCGCTCTTGCTGAGTAAGCAATACCGGATCGGCGCCTGCGACTTTGATTTGCGACATGTAGCCGTAGGAACCTTGATCTGGGATGTTCCTGGCCCCAAGTCAGGAGCTATGTCGTGGGTGGCGGGAGGCTGGGAACTCGGCACTATTGTCACTGCGACCACTGGCTCCCCGTTCTCGGTGACCATTGGCGGCGGCGGCGACCCGCTCAACACGGGCTTCAATGGTGATTTTTCCATGGACTTCCCCGACCTCATACCCGGATGCAACGCGACCCCTGGAGTATTCAGGAATGCGCAGGGGAAGCTCGAAGGGTTCAATCCGGCCTGCTTTGCGACGCCCCCAAACGTCGCGGGTGGGACTCTCGTGGGTAACGCTGGACGTAACCGTTTCTACGGCCCCGGCTTGAAATCCGTGGACTTCTCTGTCTTCAAGAATCTGCCGTTGACGGAGAGGCTGAAAGCGCAGTTTCGTGCCGAGTTTTTCAACGTGCTCAACCATCCAAATTTTGCCTCCCCAAACTTTCTCAACGACGGCAATATGGACGCATCCGATGGTGTGCTGGCCTCTACTTCGACGCTCTCACGGCAAATCCAACTCGGCCTGAAGCTGATCTGGTAACAACCACAGGGGAACCGCGGCCGCAAGGCCAAGGTTCCCCCTCCCCCAAAAAGGGGATCGTGCAATCTCATCGTTCCCGACCTGCAACGGTCGTAGTGCGGCAGAAATCGCGTAGGCGGAATTGAGGACTCGCTTGGACACGAGAATTGCCGCAAGGCAACCATCCCATCAACTCGATCAGAGCGTGTCACCCGCCCACGCTACAAGCGTCCGCTGGGTGGTCATGGGCATCGTCATGGCCATCATGGCGGTCACCGCCCTCAACCGCCTTAACCTGAGCATTGCTGGAAAGTACATCGAAGAAGAATTCTCCTTCAGCACGATTGCCATGGGAGGCGTCTTCAGCGCTTTCCTCTGGGGATATGGCTTGTTTCAGATTCCCTGGGGATACGTCTGCGATCGCTTCGGCCCGCGCCGAACCCTGACCGCGTCTATCTTCTGTTTCGCGGTCGGTTCCGGCGCCATGGTTGTCGCACCCAGGTTCGCGGCGGCAACGGGAGTCAGCGCACTCGCGATCTTTAGCATCGTGCGCTTTCTAACCGGAGTCGGAGAGGCGGCGGTTTCCTCCAACGTAACCCGAGTCATTGCCTCCTGGACCGCAGTGCACGAACGCGGGTTTGCCAGCGGCTTGCAAGTCTGCGGGCTGGGCCTGGGCGGAACCCTCACTCCCATCGCCATCGCCTGGACGATGATCCACTGGGGCTGGCGCGTCTCATTCGCAATTTCCGCCGCGCTCGCCTTTGCCGTCGTCGCCCTCTGGCACTGGTACGCCACCGACTGGCCGGAAGAAAATCCGCGCGTGAACCAGCACGAATTGCAAACCATTCACCCCGGATGGCAGAACGGTAACCCCCGTCCACAACAAGCCGCGACAAAAATTCCCTGGATCAAGATGCTCACCAGTGTCTCCGTGTGGGCCTTGATTCTAGGCTATGGTTTTCAGGGTTACGCCTTCTACGTTTATTACAACTGGTTCTACTTCTACGCGGTAAAACTGCGCGGCCTGGACCTCATGCATGCCGCGGCCTGGACCTCGGCGCCATTCCTGGCGATGGCGGTGTTGTCTCCGGTCGGCGGATGGTTTTCCGACCGCGTCGCCCGCGTCTCCGATCGTCGCAAGGGGCGCCTGGCGTCAGTATGGCTGGGCATGGGCGCCGCCGCCCTGTTGTTGTACACCGGCAATCATCTCACCCTCACCGTCGTGGCCCTGCCCATGATCGCGTTGGCGGCCGGCTTCACCATGTTTGGAGCCGCCAATTTCTGGGCCGCGTGCATTGATCTGGCCCCCGGATATTCCGCGTCGTTGTCCGCACTAATGAACACTATGGGAAGTATCGGAGGAGTCGTCTCTTCCACCGTGACCGCGTCGATTGCGGTTCATCAAGGATGGGTGCCGGCGCTGGATGTAGCGGTATGGGTAACGATCGGGTCGGGGCTGTTGTTTACAATGGTAAACGCGAATCGCAGTATATGAGGAGAAAGGGACTGCGTAGCGGGTGATCGACCTGAGATCACCGGCCCGCGTTTGGGAGGATCAATGTTCACCGCCGCGTGTAGAAAATTTGCCAGACAATCGAGAATCGTGTCGCTGGGAATCCTGCTGGCTGTTCCAGCACATGGACAGGATCAACCCCAAAGCGCGGCCACTTCCAAAGTCTACGGACAAGTCCAGACGCCGGCCACAACCGCGGACACCAATACCACGCAAGCGCCGCTGGTCCTCACACTGCAGGATGCCCTGGCACGCGCTAAGGCGAACGATCCCCAATTCCGGGCAGCTCTGACGGAACTGGGACTGGCGCATCAGGATACCGTGCAAAGCCGCGCTCAACTGCTTCCCAACGTCAACTACAACATGCAGTACATCTACACCCAGGGCGGAGGCCTCGTTGCCAACAACGGCGTCCGCTACATTGCCAACAACGGTGTCCACGAATACATCGCGCAGGGCAACATTCACCAGGCGCTCTCGCCGGGCATGTTGGCGGACTATCGAAAAGTCGAGGCCGCCGAGGCTCTATCGCGCGCCAAGTCAGAGATTGCGACCCGCGGCTTGGTCGTCACCGTTGTGCAGTCCTACTACGGATATGTCGTGGCCGAGCGCAAGTATGCTACGGCGCAGAAAGCCGCCGCCGAAGCGGATCGCTTTTTCGATATCAGCCAGAAACTGCAGAACGGAGGCGAGGTAGCGCGTTCCGACGTGATCAAGGCCCAGATTCAGGATCAGCAGCAGCAGCGCTCACTGCAGGATGCTCTGTTGGAGATGAACAAGACCCGCCTCGATCTTGCCGTGTTGCTGTTCCCGAATTTCGACCAGAATTTCTCTGTCGTAGATGACTTGCGCCTGCCCAATCCGTTGCCCCCTTTCGTGGAAGTACAAGCTGCCGGAACCAGGAACAATCCGGAACTTCGTGTAGCGCTTGCCTCGCTGCGGCAAAGCGACCAGGAAGTGAAAGTCGCGTGGGCGGCCATGTTGCCATCGGTCGGCCTCGATTATTTCTATGGCATTGACGCCAATCAGTTCGCGGTGCGCGGCCCCGCTCCGGACCACTTTCGCAACCTGGGATACTCGGCCACCGCGACACTACAGTTGCCCATCTGGAACTGGGGAGCGGGTTACAGCAAGGTGAAGCAGGCGGATTTGCGGCGGCAGCAGGCCCATGTCGAGCTGAGCTTCGCGCAACGCCGGCTGCTGGCCGATCTGCGGTCGTTCTATGACGAAACTGAAACCTCGCGCGCGCAGCTCGAATCGCTCGCTCAAACCGCGGAACTTGCCTCCGACAGTCTACGTTTAACTACTTTGCGCTACCAGGCGGGGGAGGCCACGGTGCTGGAAGTGGTGGACGCTCAAAACACCCTGACCCTGGCTCGCAATGCGTATGATGATGGTCAGGTCCGTTTCCAGGTCGCCCTCGCGAACCTCGAAACCCTGACCGGGAGCTTCTAAAGCGTGTTTCACCTATCGATTTGTGGGAAAGGAACCTGTACCGCTCAGCGGCGTCGGCGCCTGGTTTCACGGGCCTCCATCATTCTTGTTCTCGTCTCTCTGCTGGGCTGCTCTGGCGAAAAGGCGCCGGAGCCGATCGTCGGCGTCCAGGTGGTCCCGGTCAAGAAGGCAACCATCGAGCAGACCATGACCTCCGAGGCGATTTTGTTTCCGCTGGCGCAGTCCGCGATTGTTCCCAAGATCAGCGCGCCGGTCAAAGCCTTCTACGTGAATCGCGGCAGCAAGGTGCATGAAGGACAGTTGCTCGCCAAATTAGAGAACCGCGATCTAGCCGCGGCTGCCGAAGACAACCAGGGAGCCTACGATCAGGCGCAAGCCGCCTACGCGATCGCGACCGCGTCCACTTTGCCGGAAGAGATTCAAAAAGCGCAGGGCGATACCAAGGCCGCGAAGCTCGCCCTGGAAGCCGAGCAGAAGCTCTACGACAGCCGTCAGGATCTCTACAAGCAAGGCGCCCTGCCGCGCAAAGACCTCGATCAAGCCACCGTCAGTCTCGCCCAGGCACGGACGCAGTATGAAATTGCGCAGCACCACCTCGATGCCCTTATGGCCGGGGGCAAGCAAGAGGAAATCAAGTCTGCCAAGGGCCAATTGCAATCGGCCAAGGGCAAGTATCTCGGCGCCGCGGCGCAGTTGAACTATTCGGACATCCGCAGCCCGATCAACGGAGTGGTTACCGACCGTCCCTTGTATCCCGGAGAAATGGCCGCGGCCGGAAGCCCCCTGCTCACCGTCATGGACACCAGTTCGGTGGTGGCCCGCGCCCATATTCCGCAAGATCAGGCCGCATTGCTGAAGCTTGGTGGCAAGGCCACGATCATTCTTTCGGGCGCCGTTGCAGGCGGGGCCTCAGACAAGGCGGCAGGCGGAGACGATGCGATCGAAGGGAAGGTGACGGTCGTCAGTCCGGCGCTTGATCCCAACAGCACGACCGTCGAAGTCTGGATACAAGCAAAGAATCCGAAGGGACGGTTACGCCCGGGAACGAGCGTGAAGATTTCCATGCTGGCGCGAACGGTGCCGAACGCAGTCGTCATTCCGGCCGCCGCCGTCCTCACCGCCCCCGACGGAAGCAGCTACGTGATGCTCGCCGGCTCCGACAACAAGGCCCACCAGAAGACGGTGAAGACCGGAATCCGGCAGGAGGATCAAGTGCAGATTCTCGATGGCCTCGCGGAAGGCGATCGTGTAATCGCCTCCGGAGCCTATGGCCTGCCCGACAATACTAAGATTCGCGTCGAAGCCGCCACCGAATCTGACAAGGCGGATCAGCCCTCGAACAAGCCATCTCCGGAACAAGAGACGGAAAAGGATGCCAAATAGCTCGATGGCCGCGACCCAAGGCGAATCCCATTACTGGTTTGCGCGCCACTCCCGCTCCATCCTCGTCTTGATCATCACGCTGGCGATGGTGGGCATCTTCGTCGCCTTCAACATTCCGGTTTCCGTTTTTCCGAGCACCAATTTTCCCCGCATCCTCATCGCTGTCGACAACGGCGTTATGCCCATCGACCAGATGATGGTGACGGTCACGCGGCCTCTCGAAGAGGCGGTGAACAGCGTTCCGGGCCTGCAGCAGGTGCGTTCCATTACCAGCCGTGGATCCGCCGAAATCGATCTCTTCTTCGACTGGAACGTCGACATGTTCCAGACCTTGCAGTACGTCAACGCGGCCCTATCCAACGCACAACGTGAACTGCCCCCGACCGCGAAGGTAGAAGCCCATCGCATGACCTTCGCCAGCTTTCCGATTATCGGCTATAGCTTGACTTCTGACACGGTCCCGCAGACCCAACTCTGGGAACTTGCCACCTATGAAATCAAGCCCCGGCTCAACCGCCTGAATGGCGTGGCGCGCGTGCTCGTGCAAGGCGGCCAGGAGCCCGAGTTTCACATCGTGCCCGATCCCGCCAAACTCTTGCAGGCGAGCGTTACAGTTACCGACCTGCTCGATGCGGTGCGGCGCACTAATCTGATTGACTCTCCCGGTCTCCTCGAACGCAACCACCAGCTTTACCTTGGGCTGATCAGCGGGCAGGTGCGCGATCCGCAACAGATTGCGGCGACCGTCATCAAGACAACCGCCGCCGGCGTGCCGGTGCGTGTGGGCGACGTCGCGAAAGTAGAGTCGGCAGTGCGTCCCCTATATACGATTGTTTCGGCGAATGGAAAGCCGGCCGTCCTGCTGAGCATCAACCGTCAGCCGGACAGCAACACCGTGCAGGTGGCGGAAGAAGCGCACACCGAAGTCGAGAGCATCCGCAAATCGCTGCCGCCCGGGGTAGAGATTGATCCTTTTTACGACCAGTCGGATATCGTCAAGCAATCGATTGCCAGCGTCCGCGACGCCATCCTCATCGGCCTTATCCTGGCGTCCATTATTCTCGTGATCTTTCTGCGCGACTGGGGCACGTCGATCGTGGCTGGCCTGGTCATCCCGGTGACCATCGCGGTGACCTTCATCGCCCTCAAGTGGATGGGCCAGAGTTTCAACCTGATGACCCTCGGCGGCCTGGCTGCGGCCGTTGGCTTGGTAATCGATGATGCCATCGTGGTGGTGGAGAACATCGTGCTGCACCGCGACGCCGGCCAGACCCGGCTGCAGGCGATCCACAGCGCCCTCGGCGAGATCACCATCCCGCTGATCGGCTCGACCATCACTCCGATTGTGGTTTTCCTTCCACTCGTCTCCATCACCGGAGTCACCGGCACCTTCTTCCGCGCCCTCGCCGTCACCATGTCAGTCTCACTGCTCACGTCGCTGGCCCTGGCGCTCAGTTGGACGCCGGCGCTAAGCCAGTTTCTCATCAGGAGATCCACCGGCGATTCCTCCGACCTCCCCGACGGCACAGCTGAAAACAAAGAAGACGCCCTGGACCAGATCGCTCCCGAGCCCGAAGTCGAGTCGATCCGCCGATTGATGGAAGTGGAAGAGGCCTCGCTCAGCGGCTTCTTCCGCAAGGTGATCGCCTTTCATGAGCGCTGGCTGCGCCGCGCGCTGGAGCGCCCACGCTGGCTGGCCGCTTTCAGTCTCGTTCTGATTGTCATCGCTTTCGTCTGCTACCAGTTTTCCGGCTCCGACCTGCTGCCGGAGATGGACGAAGGCGGCTTCATTCTCGACTACATCATGCCCGCGGGCAGTTCCTTGGCGGAGACGAATCGCGTGATCCGCCACCTCGAACAGATCTTGCGCGAAACTCCCGAGGTCGAGTACACCTCGCGCCGCACCGGCCTGCAACTGGGCCTGGCGGCCGTGACCGAGGCCAACACCGGAGACATTTCGGTGAAACTGAAACCCTCCCGCAGCCGTGATATCGAAGAGGTCATCGCCGACGTGCGCGCGAAAATCAAGCTGGAAGAACCCGCGATCGACGTGGAATTCGTCCAGGTTCTCCAGGACATGATTAACGATCTGACGGGAGAGCCGCAGCCGGTAGAGATCAAGTTGTTCTCGCAGGATGCCCCCCTCATCGAGGAGTGGGCCCCGAAGATAGCGGATGCGATCACCAAAGACAAAGGCGTGGTCGACATCCTGAATGGAATCGATAACACCATCAGCGGTCCGGCCGTGATGTTTCAGGTGGACCCGACGATCGCGGCACGAGCCGGGTTCACCCCCGAAGAGGTGGCGACCGACGCGGCGGCCATTCTGGAAGGCGAACCGTCGACGACTCCCGTGGTCGCTCATGACCGCACCTACACCGTGCGTGTGCGCTTTCCGGAAGGGAATCGGGCTTCGCTGGAGGCCATGCGCGACACGCTGCTGGTCAGTTCGACGGGCAAAACGGCCACGCTCGGATCGCTGGCCACGATGACCGAGATCCCTGGACAGACGGAAATCCGCCGCGAGAACCTGCTGCGGAACGTGGTTGTCTCGGCACGGCTCGAGGGCGTCGACCTGGGCACCGGTATTGCCAGCGTCAAGAAAAGCGTGGACCTGTTGCATCTGCCGTCTTCGATCCGGGTGTTATACGGCGGAACCTACCAGACCCAGCAAAAATCGTTTCGCGACCTCGTTTTCGTGCTCATCCTGGCGGTGGTGCTGGTCTTCATCGTGTTGCTGTTTGAGTTCCGCACCTTCGCCGCGCCCCTCGCGATTCTCTCGTCGGCCCTGCTCTCGACCTGCGGAGTCTTTCTGGCCCTGTTCATCACCCGCACCACCTTCAACATCTCCTCGTTCATGGGGATGATCATGGTGATTGGCATCGTGGCCAAGAACGGAATTCTGCTCCTCGATGCCGAGCAGAAATTTCGCGCCGCGGGATTATCGCTGGAAGAGTCGGTCATTCAGGCAGGCCGCCGCAGGTTGCGCCCGATCGTCATGACCGCGCTCGCCGCGGTGGCGGGAATGTTGCCGCTGGCGTTTGCCATGGGCGCGGGATCGCAGATGTTGAAGCCCCTGGCGATTGCCGTGATCGGCGGCGTGCTCCTGTCCATGGTTCTGTCGCTGATCATCACCCCCGCCGTCCACCTCTTCGTCACCCGCCGGGCCCTGCGAAGTTCCTAAGAGTTCCCGAACCCAACCTAAGTTTGGTAAGGTACTCGTGCCATGACGACGAAGAAGAACGCAGGCCCCAATACAACCCTCAGGCAAAAAGCGCAGTTAATGTCGGCTTCCGAGATCGAACGCACGCTGGTGCGTCTCGCTCACGAAATCCTCGAAAAGAACCATGGCATTGACGGCTTGGGGCTGGTCGGGATCCGCCGCCGCGGAGTGCCCATTGCCGAGCGTTTAGGCAAAATGATTCAGCGGGTGGAAAAGAAGAAAGTTCCCGTGGGCACGCTCGATATCACGTTCTATCGCGACGACCTTTCTACCCTCGGGCCCAAGCCCGTCGTGCAGCATGCGGAAATCGGCTTTCCCATCGAAGGCAAGAAGGTCGTGCTCGTCGACGACGTGCTTTATACCGGCCGCACCACCCGCGCCGCCCTCGACGCCCTTTTTTCGCATGGCCGTCCGAGCCTGGTGCAGTTGCTGGTGCTCATTGATCGCGGCCATCGCGAATTGCCGGTCGAGGCCACCTTCATCGGCCGAATTGTGCAGACCACCGCAAGGGAAGTGATCGAAGTGAAGTTGACCGAGATCGACGACGCGGAGAAAGTGCTGTTGATGGAGAGGTGAAATCAGGCGACCTATTCAATTCTTCTTCGAATGGAGTAGCTTAACGAAGGACCAAATGCTCGGAGGAATGATCCAGCGGGCTCTTTCCTCTATTAGATGGCAGATGATCATGGCTATGGTTCCTAGCCATAGGGCGAAGATACTGCCCTCCAGAGTCACGAATAAAACAATTCGTGTGGGCAGAAAGCTCGAAACAAGAAGGTAGCCAAACTCGCCCCACCCGAATCCTGACCCTTCGCCTCCGCGAACCCTCTGAGCCAGTAAAGTGAACGAGAGGGCTAACACCCACACGCCAATAAGGGCAAAAATCGCCGTTGAAGGTCCCGAGCGCTCAGCTCTTCTACGTCGGAGCACAAGCACGTAGAACACGATTAATGCGGCCGGACACGCGACTGTCACCGCTCCCCCTTGCTCATTCGGGGCCAAGGCGGGGATTACCACATCGGGAATCCAGAAGACAGTTCCGCCCAGCAGAAGACTTAACCATAACCACTTCGCAGAGGACATCATCTAACCTTAAATTAAAATTAAGTTAAGAACCGAGGTCTAGGCCTTGCTTCTTCCAACCCACTCCGCCTCGAAGCGCGCCCGCTCATAGAAAGACTTCTGCGTTCCCACTCCTGTGGTCGAAAGCCCAGCGTAAAGGTTCGCGCGCCGGACCGCTTCCCGCTCCGGCAGACCCTCGCCCAGGAATGTCGCAAAGCTGCCAATAAACGCGTCCCCCGCGCCGGTGCTATCCACGCTCTTCACCTTAAACGCGGGCACGTGCTCCATGCCCTCGCTTCCGGCAAGCAACGAACCATTCGCCCCCAGCGTAATAATCACTCGCCGGATGCCGCTGGCCAGAAGCTTGCCCGCGCAGCTCTTGGCATCGTCGAGACCGCGCACCGCCATGCCGGAAATCGTCTCCGCCTCACTCTCATTGGGAACAAAGTAATCGAGATCCGCGACCGCCTTGATGTCGATAGGCTGCGCGGGTGCTGGATTCAAGATGCAGCGGATGCCGTTCCGCCGCGCAAACTTGATGGTGTAGTACACGGTCTCAAGCGGGATCTCGAACTGGAGGACGATGCAGTCGGCGCTCTTCAGCATGTCGGCTGCGGCATCCACGTCGGCCGGCTTCAATGCGTCGTTGGCGCCTTTGACGACGATGATCCGATTCTGTCCCGAAGGATCGACAAAGATCGGCGCCACCCCGCTCGAGACACCGCTCACCTGCCGCACGTGCGTGGCGTCGATACCCAGGCTTTCAAAGTTTTTGATAGTTGACGGACCAAACAGGTCGTCCCCAACTCGCGCCACCATGAAGACCTCGGCTCCGCAAAGGCGGGCGGCAACCGCCTGGTTCGCGCCCTTCCCGCCAAATCCCAGATCGAATCTCTGGCCGAAGATGGTTTCCCCCGCCTTGGGAAACTGGTCTGAGAACGTGGTCAAATCGACATTGGCACTACCCACCACCGCAATGCGAGGACGCTTTGCCATAGACTCCCGTTGCCGCCGGCACGCTCAAACAGCCGGCGCGCCTTTGAAGTGAGGAAGGCAGAGTTTAGTCAGCCCGTAGCGGAGTGTCAACCAGTCCCGCCACCTCAGCAGAAGATAACGATTTCTTGGACGAGCCGGCTCATTCACCTGGCATCCGTACGCGCTCTTGAGTATTCTCTTGGGGATGGCCACCGTTTCCTTGAGCGAACTGTTGGGCTCGACCGTCTATGACGCCTCCGGCGCCGCCAGCGGCCGGGTGCGCGAAGTGGCCCTCGCTCCGCAGGAGGACCGCTCCCGCGTGGCCCTGCTCATCGTCAAAACGCCGGCCGGAAACCGCGTCTTGCCCTTGACCGCTATTTCTGCGATCAATGGCGGCATTCGGGCTTCCACCGCGGCCGCGGATTGGACCGCGGCCGATGGCTCCGAAGGCCTCTTGTTGCTCAGTCGCGATCTGCTGGATCAGCAGGTGATTGACGTGCACGGCCGCAAAGTTGTGCGCGTGAACGACGTCGATTTTCATCACGAGGTCGCGCAGAACCGCCATGTGTTGAAAGTAGGTGGTGTGGATGTGGGCGCGCGGGGCGCCATTCGCCGCCTTCTCAAAGGCATGGTCCCGGCCATCGCCCTTCGACCCTTGCTCCTGCGCATCCCTCCGCGCGAGATCCCGTGGGATTTTGTGGATCTCATCGAGACCGACCCCGCCCGTCGCGTCAAGCTCAAAATTTCCCATGAACGCCTGGCCAAACTCCATCCCGCCGACATTGCCGACATTGTGGAAGATCTGGCTCCCGATGAGCGCGAAGCCGTATTCGAAACCCTCGACGAGGGCGTAGCCGCCGGAGCATTGGAAGAACTCGAACCCAAAGTACAGAAGTCGGTCGTGGAGTCGCTAGATTCCGACCGGGCCGCCGACATTGTCGAAGAGATGGAGCCCGACGCCGCCGCCGACCTTTTGGGTGACCTCTCGGATGAACGGAGCGAAGAAATCCTGGTGCAGATGCAGCCCGAAGAGCGCCAGGAAGTCGCCGAGTTGCTGGAGTTCAAAGAGAACACCGCCGCCGGCCGCATGACCACCGAGTACATTGCACTCCCCGTGACCGCCACCGCCAGCCAGGCGATCGACGCCATGCGCACCTTCGAGGGCCGCATGGAGAACATGAGCACGGTTTACCTTACCGATTCTCACGGCACGCTCGCGGGTGCCGTGCCGCTGGTGAAGATCGTTCTGGCGCCACCCTCGACGCCGCTCCTGGCTTTGTCGCAGGAGCCCCTCATTTCCTGCCACGAAGACGCGAAAGAGACCGAATTCGCCGAGCTCTTCGACAAGTACAACCTGCTGACCTTGCCGGTCATCGACGAACACAATCGCCTAGCCGGTGTGATCACGCCCGATGACGTAATCGCGCTGTTACGCGCCAAGCTGTAACAGGTATCACGTTCCTGGAAAGCGGCAAGCCCCATCCAACGATAAAAATTTCTCAGTTCTGCAGTTTCGCCTATCCAGACAACGCTTTCAGCATTTATTCTGATCGTTCTATTTTGCCAACTCGATCGTTCCTGTAGCCCGTGCGCATGAAATTCCTGAGAAGCTGGAAGTTCCGGATCCTGCTGTTTTTTGCCGTCGTGGGGCCCGGCTTCATCACCGCGAATGTCGACAACGATGCCAACGGCATCTTGACCTATTCGCAGGCTGGCGCACAGTTCGGCTACCTGCTCTTGTGGACGATGATTCCGACCACCATCGCCCTGATCGTTGTGCAGGAGATGTGTGCGCGCATGGGAGCGGTCACCGGCAAGGGCCTGAGCGATCTGATCCGGGAAGAATACGGCCTGCGAATTACGTTCCTCATGATGCTGGGCATTCTGATTACAAATTTCGGAAACGTCGTGGGCGAGTTTGTTGGCATTGCCGGAAGCATGGAGCTGTTCGGGGTTTCAAGGTACTACTCGGTGCCAATCTGTGCCGTGATCGTTTGGTTGATTGCCGTCAAGGGGCAATACAAGAGCGTTGAGAAAGTGTTTCTCGTGGCGTCGTTCTTCTATATCACTTACGTATTTGCCGGAGTGCTGGCGAAACCCGCGTGGATTGAAGCGGTTAAGGCCACGATAAAGCCTCCGGGGATCGCCGCCTTCAAGCACAGCGCGTATGTTTACATGGTGATCGGCGTTGTTGGAACCACGATCGCCCCCTGGATGCAGTTCTATTTGCAGTCGTCGATTGTGGAGAAAGGAGTCACGCGGCGACAGTACAAAGCCTCGCGGCTCGATGTGATCGTGGGATGCATCTTCACCGACGTGGTTGCATGGTTCATCATTGTGGCCTGCGCGGCCACGCTCTACCTGCATGGGGTTCGTGACATTCGTGACGCAGCCGACGCCGCCCAAGCGCTGCGTCCGCTGGCCGGAGATTGGGCGTACATCCTGTTTGCGCTGGGGCTTTTCAACGCGTCGCTGTTTGCAGCCTCAATTCTTCCGCTTTCGACCGCCTACACAGTTTGTGAAGGATTAGGATTCGAATCGGGCGTGGGGCAGAAATTTTCGGAAGCCCCGGTTTTTTACTGGCTTTATACCGCACTCATCGCCGCCGGAGCAGCCGTGGTCCTGATACCAGGGCTTCCGTACATCAAGATCGCTTTATTTTCGCAAGTGGTCAACGGCGCGGTATTGCCTTTTGTGCTGATTTTCATGTTGCTGCTGATTAACAAGAAAGAACTGATGGGCGAGTTCGTGAACAAGCGCACGTTCAACATCATCGCGTGGGCGACCACGGTGATTATGATTGGACTCACCGTGGTGTATGTGTATGGCCAGGTGCGCGGCGGTACGGGATAGCTCAAAAGCGTTGAACCGCAGAGATCGCCGAGCGCGCGGAGAACAATGAGGTTTCTCTTCTGAATTCCTCTGCGTACTCGGCGAGCTCTGCGGTCAAGTGTCTCAGCCCTCAGATGATTTTTCCCGCCGCCAGATCCTTCACTAGTCCCAGGTCCGCTTCGAGGAAGTCCAGTTCCGGCAGTTCCCGCCGCGCCACCCATCGTATTTCGCGAAAAATCCGGTTCTCGATTTCCCCCTGGTAATTGCGCACTTCGAAGAACCGCAGTTCTACCGACCCCCCGCCCGGATATACGTGGACAATGCGGGCGACCTCGGTGCCCACTTCGGCCACGATGCCCAGTTCTTCCTCCAGTTCCCGGCGCATGGCAGCGCGAGGCTGCTCGCCTTCCTCGATCTTGCCTCCGGGAAATTCCCATTTGAGCGGCATAGGCTGGTGCCGCGTCCTCTGGCAAGCGAGGATGAGGTCATCTTTCACGATCAGCGCGGCTACAACTCGTTTCATGGACGAAAAGGCGCTTCCGGCTGCTAGTCTCTGGCTTCTAGCAAGCTGTTCTTTCGCGGAGGGTTGCCGGCAGCCAGTAGCCAGGACTGGAAGCTGGCAGGTTCGCTTCAGGCGCTTTCCAGTCGCTTCCCAACCAGTTGCGCGCAATATTCCACGAGTTCGCGGTCCGCGACCGTGAATGCTGCCGGGAAATGACTGTCGATATCGAGCTCGCCGGCCACCCGGCCCTGCACAAACACCGGAACCACGATCTCAGACTTGGTTTCCAGAGAACAGGCAAGATAGCGTGAATCATTGTGTACGTCATCCACGACCACCGTCTTGCCCGACGAAGCTGCTGCACCGCAGATACCTTGGTTCAGCGGAATGCGCGTATGCGGAGTCATCGCTCCCTGATAATGTCCCAACACCAGCATGGGCGGATTGGCCCCGGGCTCCAGCATGTAGAAGCCCACCCAGTTGTACTTCAGCATGTGTTGGTTCAGAACCAGCGTGATGTCTTTCATCAGTTGGTCCGCCGTACGCGCTTCGGAATTCGAGCGGTCCACTGCTTTGCGCGCTTCTTCGATCCCGTGGGGACTTGAACTGGTGGCCATGATGTTAATCCTAAACCATGCGGTTGCGATTCAGCCTTTCCCGGTAGAGACGCGGCTTGCCGCGTCTGGAGGGTCCTGCCCCATCTCTACACGGAACTCTGCGGGCGAGGGTCCTGCACAATCGAGCGAAGTCCGGGATGCGGGCCGAATGCCGCGGGATGAATCGCGCCGGCCAGCGCGCGCAACCCCGAAACCAGCGTAGGTGCGGGAGTGTTCAAAAGTTCGTCGGAGATGCAATAGACCCGCGAATTCCGCACCGCCGTGGTATTCGACCAGCCTCTCTCAGCGGTGATCTTTGCGAGCGGCACGCGGTCGCCGGCACCGCACCAGGCCGCGATGATCACCTCCGGGTCCAGCCCAGCGATCTCTTCGGCGGAACACCGCGCCCCCGCCTTGCCCAGAAAGTCGCCACCGGCCGCCTCCACCAGTTCGGCCACCCAAGGTTGCGATGCAATGACGGGCTTGCCCCACTCCTCCGAGAACACGCGTTTTCTGGGGAGGCCCCCGGTCTGACGCTGCACGTCGCCGATTGCCGCTTGCATCTCGGAAATTACCTTCGCACCACCCTCGCCGGCACCGACGCACCCCGCGATCAACGCGATGTCGGAGTAGATGTCGTCGAGCGTGCGCGGAGCCAGTCCAAGAAAGCGAATGCCCGCCTTAAGGATCTCCACCACCGCGGCCTCCTGGTAGGGAACGGCCGCGATCACCAGGTCGGGCGCGGCGGCAAGAATCTCGCTGGCCTTCGAGTTCCACGAGTCGGCAATAATCAGCCGGTTGCCGCCCCTCGCCGCAGTTCGCAGCTCCGGAACCACATCCAGGCAATACTTGGTGCACGCGACCACGCGATTCAGTTCGCCCACGCTGGCGAGAATCGCGGTCGCGCTCGGTTGCAGGCAAGCGATGCGGCGAGGTAAGCGCGAGTCGGGCATGTCCTAATTGTAGGGAGTGTTTCCAGAGAATGCGAAATCATGCGGTCCCGCCGATTACAATCGCCCTTGTGTATTCCGCTGAACTCCTCGACCATTTTCAGAACCCGCGAAACGCGGGTGAGGTGGAAGCTCCCGACGCCACCGCGCGGTTAGAGAACCCCGCCTGCGGAGACATCCTGGAACTCAGCGTCCGAGTAGAAAAGACGAAGTTGAAAGGGAAGCGCATCGTCGACATCCGCTTCCGCGCCAAGGGCTGCGTCCCCGCGATGGCCTGCGCATCCGCCCTCACCGAGCTGATCCAGGGCAAGAGCATCGAGCAGGCGCGGCAACTGAGCAGGGGAGACTTGGTTCGCAAAGTCGGTGGCCTGCCGCAAGCTTCGGCCCACGCCAGCCACCTCGCAATGGACACGCTCGCCGCCCTATTGCGGGGCCTCTGAGTCTGGTCTCGCCAGCTCCCAGGCCGCCGGGTGCCCCACTCATTCGCATCGGTTGCGAATGAGTGGGCCGCTGCACCGGTCCAACTCACGCCATGACTGGTCTCGCTGCGGCCACAGGATCGACTCGTAGCGTAAGTCCATCGACCCGCCGCACAATGACGCGTTCTCCGGCGGGGATGGGGACGGCGGAAACCGCGTCCCATAACTCGCCGTGCACGAAGATTTTTCCCGAAGGCGACAACGCGGTTTGCGCAATCCCGATTTCGCCTACCAATCCTTGTTCTCCGGTGACGACCTTGTTGCGGCGCGCGCGCACCGCTATGGTCATCAGGAAGGCGGTGATGATTCCCAACGGCACGCTCACCGCAACCGCGGTCAGCCAGCGAACCCTCATTTCAGGGATGGGACCATCGACCAAAAGCAATCCACCCAGAGCCAGAAGGACGATTCCGCCCGCCGTCAGCACCCCATGACTGGCGAACTTCGCCTCCGCCGCGAAGAGCGCGAACGCCACCAGAATCATGGCCAGCGCCGCGAACCGGATCGGCAACAGATGCATGGCAAAAGCCGCCAATACGATGAAGATCACTCCGATTGTGCCGGGCACGACGGCCCCCGGGTGATTAAATTCGACATACAAACATAAGGCGCCAATCATCAGAATGATCAGCGTGATATTCGGATCCATGATGTAGGAAAGGATCTGCTGCTTCAGCGTCATCGGATAATTGCGCACTGCTTGGCCGGTCAAGTTGAGCGTGACGGCGGTTCCGTCGAAACGTTTGAAACCCTTGCCGCTGATCTGGCGAAACAGATCCTGCTGATCGGTGGCCACGTAGTCGATCAGCTTCTTCTCCAACGCCTCCTGTTCGGTGAACGACTTCGACTCGCGCACCGCGCTCTCCGCCAGTTCGACGTTGCGCCCGCGCTTGGCCGCGACCGAACGCATCAGAGCCGCCGCATCGTTCTCGATCTTCTTCATCATGGTCTCGTCGGGCTTGCCGAACAGAGTTACCGGATGCGCCGCCCCGGCATTGGTTCCCGGAGTCATGGCCGCAACATCGGCGGCTTCCAGGATGAAGATACCTGCCGAGCCGGCACGGCTGCCACTCGGAGTGACGTAGACGATCACGGGCACGTGGGATCCCACGATCTTGTCGATGATGTCGCGCGTCGACTCGACCAGCCCGCCGGGCGTGTTCATCTCGATCAGGACCGCCTGGTCGTGGTTGGCCGCTGCTGAATCAAGTGCGCGCCCAATATATTCGGCAGTGACCGGTTGGATGGCATCGTTGACCACAATCTTCAACACGTCGGCCGGGCAGGGCACAGCAAGAAATGCAGAAACAAGGACCGCGAACCAAAAACGCGATGCAATTCTGCCTCTGAGAACTGAGAACCGGGAACGGAGAACTGGTTTGAACGGCTTCATGGCTGCGGCAGCGGCTGCGCTTTCTCCGCGAGCTTGGCTGCTAGGGTGCGCTTCAGGCCCAGGCCCGCTGCGTTCCCGGGCTCCAGTTGCAACGCCCGATCGATGCTCTGGGCGGCTGCCTCCATTCTATTTTCTCTCAAATCGAGGCGGGCAAGAATCAGGTAGGCCTCCGCCGACTCGCGAAGCCGCAGCGCGGCCTCGGCCTGGGCTCGGGCCTCGCGGGCGTCGCCTCGTGTATCGTAGTCTCCCGCCAGAGCCGCAGCCAGGGCGGTGAGGGGCGCCGGGCTCGAGGGATCGACCGCGGCGGCGTGGCGGAATTCGGCTTCGGCTTCGGTGGTGAATCCGTGGGCCAAAAGTTCTTTGCCGAGTTCCAGGTGAAAGCGCGCATGGGCCCGAGGATCGGATCGGGCAAAGCGCTCCTCCGCCCAGTTCCCCATTTGCGTGGTCATCTGGCGGAAGGCGTCTTCTTCATAGTTGCGCTTGATGCGTTCAACCGGAGCCTTCGACGTCGCGCTGCTCGCCACGATCCCGCTGCCGGCAGAGGCCGGAGTCAGGGAGTCGAGCAACATTTTCGCTTCGGAGTCATTCGGGCGGCGATCGAGAGACGTGTGCAACTCGCGCGCCGCGCCGGCGCGATCGCCAGCCTGCGTAAGAGTCACTCCCAGGTTGAAGTGATAGTCCGGGTCGCTGGGATCGTTCTGAATCGCTTTATCGAAATAGTCGGCGGCGGTCTTCTGGCTGCGCCCGCGCCGCGCCGCGACCACCCCAAGGTTGTTATAGACCTCGGCCAGAGGCAGGCGGGCGGCGACGAAAACAAAGGCGCTTTCCGATTTCGAGAAGTCTCCGTGAGCGTAAGCCGCCAGCCCAAGATAGAAATTTGCCTCGCGGACGACCGCGCCTGACATTAAGCCTGACGCCAAAGAAGTTTGCTGCACTTGGCCGAGAGCGGCGATTGCCGGTTCGTAAGCCCGTTGCCCGTAGTAAGTCTTGCCCAGTTCCAGCCAGGCTTCGGCATACTCCGGATTCAGGCGGACGGCTTCGCGATAGTGCTGCACTTTTTCTTCCGCCGTAGAAGCCAGTACGCCGCGGATGTAATTTTCCAGCGCGTCAAGGCGCACCGAAGCAACGCTCGAGATGTACTTGTCCTTAGGCACGGAGAAGTCGGTGCGGATCACCCGAAGCAGGTCCCAAGCCAGCGCGGACTGCAGCGTGCCGAGACCGGCCAGGGCTGCGGATTCGGTTACGACGGGCGAAAGCTTCTCCCCCCGCATGTCGAGCAACTGCGCGCTTGCCGTCAGGTGAACGCCGTCATACTTATAAGACCCGAGCACGGCGTAATCCACATCCATCTGCTCGGCAAGCCGGTAGAGAGTGGCGCGCGAAGCATGAACCCCCGCCGGAATGCCTTGGCGATCATAAGCTCGGAGGCGCTCCTCACGGCTGGCCACATACAAAACCGGAGAATTGAGTTGCTGGTGAAAGATTTCAGGAAAGGATTCACCCAGCCATTCCAGACCCGGAGTCGGAGAAGCATTCTCGAAGGGAATCACGACCAAGGTGTGCCCGGCAACCGTCTGGCCGGCAACGGTCTGGCCAGCGACACCGCGCCCGGAGGCGGGAACGTCCTGGGCGCGAAGCGAATGCCAGAAGAGCAGCGAAACCACAAAGACGAAAACCGAGCCGCGTTTTACCACGTCTCAATTATATCGGCATGGGAGATGGAGCATCACGCGCGCCGCTGAATTCGGGGAGTCGCCGGCTCAGAGGCCGGGTCTTCCTCGGCTTGGACCTGCGACTTAGGCAGGTTCCAGCCCGGCAGTTCATCGCTGCCGGTAATCAGCCGCGCCCCGCGCTCGTACGTGAGATACGACCATGCCCACTGGATCATCACCAGCAGCCGGTTGCGGAATCCAATCAGGAAGAAGATGTGGACGAACAGCCACGCCAGCCAGGCGAAATATCCGGATAACTCGAACTTCCCGAATTGCGCAACCGCCGCCGCGCGGCCGATCGTGGCCAGGCTGCCCTTATCGTGATAAACAAAATTGCGTCGTGGCTGATGTTCCAGGTCACGCGCGATGGTTTCCGCAACCCAATCGCCTTGCTGGATGGCAACCTGCGCGACTCCGGGAAGCATCTTGCCGTTTTCGTCGTTAAGCGACGCCAGGTCGCCAATCACAAATACTTCCCGGCGTCCGGGAATGCTGAGGTCGGGTTCGACCAGCACGCGCCCGGCGCGGTCGACCGCAACACCCAACTTTCGGCCCAGTGGCGAAGCGGCCACCCCGGCCGCCCACAGAACCACCGGCGCCGGAATCCTCTCGTCGCCCACCCAGACCGCGCCCGGCTCAATGCGGGTTACGATGCTCGAGGTGTGAACCTCCACCCCCAAGTGTCGAAGTTGGTCTGCGGTTTTTCCAGATAGTTCCTCAGAATAGGACCCCAAAACCCGTCGCCCGCCTTCAAGAAGCAGAATGCGGGTTTGTTTTGGGTCGATGTTGCGGAACTCGTGGTTCAGCGCGTGGCGCGCGATTTCAGCAAGCATGCCCGCAAGTTCGACGCCGGTGGGGCCACCTCCAACGACGACAAACTGAAGCGGAGATACGCTTTGGGCGTCGGCAGTCTGGCGCTCGGCCAGTTCGAAGGCCAGCAGAACCCGGCGGCGGATCTCCAGGGCATCTTCGATCGTCTTCAAACCGGGCGCCAGCGGTTCCCACTCCGGGTGACCGAAGTAGGCATGAGTCGCGCCCGAGGCGATCACCAGAAAGTCATAGTCCAGCGTCCCCTCCCGGGTAGTCACTTGCTTCTGTTCCAGCTTGAAATCGACCACTTCTTCAAGCAACACTTCAATATTGCGGTGGCCTCGAAGTATCCAGCGAATAGGGGCCGCGATTTCACCGGGAGACAGGCCCGCGGTAGCGACCTGGTAGAGCAGAGGTTGGAAGGTGTGGTGGTTTTTCCGGTCAATAACCGTGACCTGAACGGGGAGCCGCGCGATGAGGCGGGCTGCCGCCAGGCCTGCGAAGCCGGCGCCGACGATCACCACCTTCGGTCTCGGCGTGCCGGTCGTTCGTCGTGGTAACTCAGATCGTACTTGGGTTGGCATCTACTATATAGAGATTCACAGAATGGCGGTTCCGACGAAAACTTTTCCCGCAACACCGGCCGCGGCTCCGGAGGCCCTTGGGGTCCAGAGCGTTGCCACCCCGGCCGCCTACCGCCGCCTCTTCGTCTGGGCCCAGATCATCGTCGCATTTCTCTTTCTGGAGTTTGCGTTCTGGGAGCCGCGGCTGGAGACCCGCAACCGCTGGGTCGGAGTGGCCGCAATCGCGATTCTGGTCCTGGTGCTGATTGACCGCCCCTCGCTACAGCGGCTCGGCCTGCGATTGCCGAAGACGTTTGGAGCCAGCATCGCGCTGGGGATCAGTTTTGCGACGGCCGTTTTCCTGGTTGCGATGGTGCACTGGGCGGGCGGCGAGATTCCGGCGAATCCGACCTGGCCGAACCTTCACCTGATGTGGCAGTACTTTGTCTGGGCGACGATTCAGCAATTCATTCTGCAATCATTTTTCTTCACCCGTTGCGAAGAACTGTTTGGGAGTTCGCTGGCGGTCTGGGTGACGGCAATATTGTTTGCCGCGGCTCATTTGCCCAGCCCCATCCTGACGACTTTTACTCTGGTGGGAGGACTGTTCTTTTGCGAGATGTTCCGCCGCTATCGCAGTATATATCCCATCGGTATCGTGCACGCGGTGCTCGGCCTGACGGTTGCACTGACGATGCCCGACAGCGTCTTGCACCACATGCGCGTTGGGATCGGCTATCTGCGATATTGATCGATGTTTTTGAATTTAGATCACCCGATGGCCCGATCACCCGATCACCCGATATTCTTGTACACTCCTCCTTCACACTTTGATGCCCTCCCCGCCGCCCAGTTCGCAAGCTCTGCGTTTCCTCCTGCCTTCAGTCCGCGACATCATTTTCATTTTTCTTTTCTGGTCGCTGCTGGCGGGGCCGCTATCGAATCGGCCGCTCGCAGACTCGGATATCGGATGGCACATCCGAACCGGCGAGCAGATTCTGGCGACGCGCGCGGTTCCGCGCACCGATCCGTTTTCGTCCACCATGCAGGGTCAGCCCTGGTTTGCCTGGGAATGGTTGTACGACCTGGCGCTAGGGCTTCTGCACCGGGCTTGCCGACTGAATGGAGTGGTTTGGTTGTGCGCCTTGCTGGTAGCCGCGATTTTCGTGCTCCTGCTCTCGCACCTGCTCGAGCGCGGCACCGGCCTGCTTTTGGCGGTTCTGCTGATGCTGCTGGCGGAGGCCGCCTCGACGATTCATCTCTATGCGCGTCCGCATATTGTGAGCTGGCTCTTTTCTCTGCTCTGGTTTGTAGCTCTGGAGCGATGGGAAGGCTGGGAACACGGGCAGCCGCCGCGCTGGATACCCTGGTTCTTTCCCGCTTCAATGCTCCTCTGGGTAAACCTGCATGGCGGATGGTTGTTTGGAATCGCGCTGCTCGGTATCTACGCCTTCGCCGCATTCGTCGAGAGTTGGCGCACGCCCGATGCCTTTGCCGCGATTCGCATCGCTCACCGCGCGCGTGCCATGGCGGCCGCCTGGGCAGCCTCGGCGGCAGCGACGCTGGTGAATCCGTTTGGCTGGCGATTGCACGCGCACATCTATCGATATCTGACCGATCGCTATCTGATGAACCGGATCGAAGAGTTCAAATCGCCCGACTTTCATGGTTGGGCGCAGCGTTCGTTTGCGGTGATCTTGGTGCTGGTGCTGATCGCGTTCGCCGGCAGCTACAGAAAGCTGCGGATCAGTCACCTGTTAGTCGTGCTGCTGGCTGTGTACGCGGGATTTTATTCGTCCCGCAATCTTCCCGTTTCGTCGATGCTGCTGGTGTTGGTGGCAGGGCCGATCCTATGGGAAGACTTTACTTCGCTGGCTGATAAGCCCGGTGCCTGGGCGTGGGTGCGCAGTGCCGCCGCCCGAATTTCACAATTCTCCGATCGCATGGGCGCGCAGGAAATCGAGCTTCGGGGACACTTATGGCCCGTCATCTCGGTGTTTCTAGCCCTCGCGATCTGCCTTCAAGGAGGATGGCTAGGCTCGCGCCATCTGATCGATGCGCAATTCGATTCCACGAAGATGCCAGTCGCAGCCGTGATCTTCCTGCAGAGAGAATTCCAAGCGAAGCCGCCGAACGCGAGCCCGGTCTTTTCGACCGATAGCTGGGGCGGATATCTCATCTACCGGATGTATCCCGCGCGCAAAGTCTTGGTCGATGACCGTCACGATCTCTATGGCTCGGACCGGATTCGTCAGTACCTGATACTGATTCAGGCCGAGCCGGGATGGCAGAGCGTGCTCCAGCAATGGCAGATTCGGACGGCGCTCTTGCCCACCGGGTCAACGCTAGCCAACCTGCTCCGCGACCTTCCGCAAGATTGGCGGATAGCCTACGAAGACAAAGTTGCGGTGGTGTTTGAGAGACGTTAGCTTGGTCGCGGGCGTCAACCGCGGATCGGTTCCTGCTTCGTGGGTGCGAACGCCTGATTTTCAATCGCGCATTGACAAGCTACCCGGCGAAAGGCGGCGAAGGCAATGCAACGGTGGTGTTAGGCAGTCGTTTTCTTACTGCGATTGCAAAGCCAATAGAGGCAGGCCAGCCCAATACCTGTAAGGGCATAGGAACTAGGTTCGGGGACGGGAGTGGGCGATACTGGCCCGAACCGGACATCATCGAGCCCAATCCCACCATTGAGATGATTGATGAGGGTTGAGCTAACAATGACAGTATGAATCCCACCGATGCCCTGAAGCTGGAGCGTCACCGATCCTCCAGTTTCCAGGTGAGATACAGAACCGAGAAAGTTTCCGGCAATACCGTAGGCGGAAAGGGTAGTCGTATTCATACTGCCGCCCGCTTGGTCTGTCGAGATGGCAAAGTGATTTGTGACCCATGGCAAGGTGTTGTTCAACGGATCGACAAATGTGAAAATCACTGGCGAGCCGTAATCGACGGTGCCGATGGCGCTGATGCCAGCGATACCGTTAGTCCCGGAAGTTGCGTGACCCAGTCCCAAGTTGACTAGTGCAGCATTCGCCAGCAGTACTCCCAAGTTGCCGTACTGAGTTGTGATCCTGGCTTGCAGGGTGACCGGCGTATCCTCAAGGTAAGAGACTGGTGTGAGTCCACCTGGTAACGGCGGCTCGAAGTTGATGATTGTATCTGCCATGCAGCTCGCGATGGACAGAAACAGCGATACAGAGGCGATGCGAACTGCGTAGGCTAAGGACATCGGGGCCTCCTTTTGCATGGCCATTCTTGCCAGCGCCGAATTCGCAAATCATGAACCCAGTCCGATTCGGAGTCAAGCAGCTTACACAGAAACATTTACCCGTTCTGAGTTCGGCAGGTAAAGTCCTCATTCGAGGCGGGTAATGGCGGCGGTCCTATCGACCTTCTGGCCGAACTCGAACGCGCAAGATGGGTTGTGGTCACGTTCGTCCTGAACACTGGCGATTCACCTTCCGCATAATCCGTTCGGCCCACTGAACCGCTGACGCTATACGGGTTCCGAAGCAAGTAAGGATCACTTCGGTGACACACCGAACCGCTCTTAGTAGGTGGCGAAAAATCCCGTTTACGCTCATTGACCCTGGTTCGCCCCATTCTCAATGCGTGAAATCCTGTTTACGACAGGTAGCCCACCCCAACCCTCGCGCCACAAAATGAAAAGCCGCCCAGACCTCGGGCGGCGTGCTTTGTTCTGGCGTGTCAGCGCAGTATTCCAGCCCCGGAACGGGCCACGGACTAAAAGCGAAAGACAAGTCCAGTCGAGACACGCACGTTCTTCTTCGAAGTGAAGCCCTCCGAACGAAGCACCAGCCAGTCGGCCTGGATCAAACGGAAGGCAACCTTGTCGGCCATCTTCACGTCAGCGCCGCCACCGAAGGCCATGGCAAAAGTGCCTCCCGACGCACCGCCAAACAATGCGTGCGCGAAAGGCGTTACCTTGTCCGTGCGGGCCGAGAAGACCGGGCCGAACATGTAAGTATGGAAGTGACCCCCGGACTTGTAGGCTCCGCTGAAATCGGCCGTGATGCCGAACCACCGGTCGACATTGCCCGTCAGCGACGCATTCCACCCGTTGGCATCCACGCCGGGCTCAAGATGAGTGTATTGATAGCCCCCGAAAATTTCTGCCTTGGGAAAATCCTGGGCCATAGCCGGCAGAGAAAGCAGGCCCAAAGACAGCGCGAGAATCATGAGTTGTCGCATGGTGTTTGTCCTTTCCTGGCAGACCATAAAGAAAGATAGAGCGTTTCCGTGTTGCCGAAGTAAAATCGGCACCGGCAACGGAGGGGTGCAAACCGAACACAAGCAGCCAGATCTCCGGCATAGTTTGCACTTTATCCTCCTAGCCTCCGGCCGCCATTTTCGCTGCAATGGAAGGAAAGGCAATGCACTGGAGATCAAATAGTGATCAACCGTTAACCAATTGGCAGCACAGGGGATAATTGCCCCATATCAATTGGATTAACGCGCTGCGCTCGCCAAAACCACAGCGCAAACCAAACGTCGCTGTTGAAATATCGTCATTACGTCAACAACCTGCGCCGCGAATGGAATTGCCGGAATTCCAACCGCGATCACCTCAGCCCGCGCCCCTCCCGCGCTTTCCCGCCGCCGGTTCGCGCGACCTCAGGAATATAATGTGTCGATTTCTCCGGCTGGATTTCAGCCGCGTCGGAGGCCTATTGCCCTTGTCGCTTGACACTCGCGAGGTTGGACGCGTCACCATCGTGCGCTGCCACGGACGCATCGTTGCCGGCACCGAGAGCGAATCTCTGCGCGCGCACGTTACCTGGTTGTTGCGCGACCGCCGCTCCATCGTTCTGCACCTGGGCGAAGTCGGATTCATTGACAGCAGCGGCCTCGGCACCATGGTCCGAGTCCTCGCCAGCACGCGCCAGGCCCACGGAGACCTGAAACTTTGCAACGTGCCCGACTTCGTCCGCAAAGTTCTGGAGATGTCGCGCCTGACGTCGGTGTTCGATTCGCACGAATCGGAGGAGAAGGCAGTCGCCGCCTTCTACCGCCCCGAGGCCCGCGCCGAAACACCGCTGCCCGCCGGCCGCAGCGTTCTGTGCCTCGACTCTAATGCCGACGTGCTCGCCTATTTACGCGAACTGCTGCGCCGCGCCGGATACGACGTCCAGTCCAGCAGTCGCGTGAGCGACGCTCTGCTCCTGATGCGCGTAGCGCATTTCGATCTCTTGCTCGCGGGACCCGGCATGACCGCTTCCCCCGCCTCGCCGCCCGCCTTCCAGGCCGCGTGCGCTAAGCTCCCGGTGATCGAACTGGGCAGCGAGTTTTCCACCAGCCATGCCGGTGAGGCCGGCGCCGGGTTGCTGGAAACGATCCAGGCCCGCCTCAAAGCCTGAATTCTCCGTCACTCTCTGCAACCTGGGCGCGTTCGAATCATCAGATGTAGTTGAGTTTGGCGCTGGCTGCTTGGAAGGGCTATTGTTGACGCGGGTGACAATTCCCGTGCGAGGGCGTCCTAGAGAGTGGGAGTATATGCGGATGGCAAGAATACGCCGGTGTATCCAGCGCTGTCCGGAGCGCTGCCGATGAAGTCGCAGTGTTTGCCATTCCAGCAGATTCCGCACAGCACACGTCTCTTCCTCGACTATCTTTCCTACGCTCCTTCCGTTCGAGGGATGTATCCGCGGTCGCCGATTTTTCCCGAGTGGCTGAAAGACGAATCGCAGCGCGTCGTTTACGACGCCGCTCGTCGCCACAAGGTGAGCGAAATTCTTGAGCGGCAAAATCGTGCCTGGGCCGCTTCTCCGAAGACGCTGGCCAATATCGACCGGCTCCGGCAAGGAGCCCTCGCGGCAGTTACGGGACAGCAAGTCGGCCTTTTTGGCGGGCCGCTGTTTTCGATTTTCAAAGCGCTGACGGCGGTCAAACTGGCGGAGCAGGCGACAGAGGCGGGGGTAGACTGTGTCCCGATCTTCTGGCTCGCGACCGAGGATCACGATTTGGCGGAGGTCAACCACGTGGCCCTGCTCTCCGAGCAAGGCCTTCCGGAACCTTTCGTTGCGGAAAGCCACGCCTTTGAAAACGACGCGGTGACGGACGCGCCCGTGGGGACGGTCAAGTTCGGGCCGGGAATCGAGCCGGTGGTCGAGCGCGCCGCCGCACGGTTGGGAGATTCCGAAGTCACGACGTGGCTGCGCCAAGCCTACCGCCCGGGAGAGACCCTAGGCAGCGCATTTGCCCTGTTGTTCGCGCGGCTGTTTGCAGATTGGGGCGTCATCTTGCTCGATCCGTCAGACAAAGATTTTCATGATCTCGCCAAACCCTTGTTCCGCGCCGCCATTGAACGCGCTTCCGAACTCGACGAAGCGCTGCTAGGCCGGGGCAAGGCGCTGGAGCAGGCGGGATATCACCAGCAGGTGAAAGTGACTTCAGCGACCACGCTGCTCTTTGAAGTAAAGGACGGAGCGCGCACCGTGGTGCGGCGCAGGAATAATGGCAACAACGGTGGCGAGTACGTCGTCGGGGAGGAGCGGATCTCTCACCGAGAGCTGCTCGACCGGATCGAACAGGCTCCAGAGAGGTTCAACCCGAATGTGCTGCTTCGTCCCGTGGTGCAGGACTACCTGCTCCCGACGCTTGTCTATACCGGTGGATCGGCCGAAGTCGCATACTTCGCGCAGGTGGCCGTAGTCTACGAGAAACTGCTGGGACGTGTGACACCGATCCTGCCGCGATTCTCGGCAACGTTGGTAGAACCCAAGCCAGAGCGCATTCTCACCCGCTACGAACTGGGACTACCCGATTTATTACAAGGCCCGGAAAAAGTTCGCGAAGCCATTGCCGCTCGATCGCTACCCTCGGACTTGCAGGCACGCTTTTCGGAAGCCTACGCCAGCGTTGAGCAGTCAATGACCGCGCTTCGTGAATCGATCGGCAGACTGGATTCGACCCTTCTCGACACCGCGGAAAGCACTCAGGCCAGCATGCGGCATCAAATCGACCGTCTGCAAGCGCGGGTATCACGAGCCGAAGGCCTGCGCAACGATGTCATCACAAGACACGCGGATACTTTGAACGACGCGCTATTTCCGCATAAAGCGCTGCAGGAGCGCGAGGTGGCAGGCGTGACCTTCGTGGCGCGATACGGACCCGAACTGCTGGCGAATCTCTATCCGACGATCCATCCCGATTGCCACGATCACCAGGTGATTGTGGTGTAGTAGGACCAATTTCTAACCAATAAAGTCAAACCAGCTTTTCCAGCACAGACCCAGAGTGGTGTGGTTGTGCACTTCGACTTCGCCCGAGGGCAATATCGTCGCGTCGCCACGTGCGCAGTAAGCTTCCCCCGCCTCGACGTATCCGATTACTGTGGCGACGTGCCGCAGAGTTTGCGTGTCTCTGAATTCCAAGTTGATTTGAGACTCACCTTGAGGCTGAGCAAACACGCGCGAACTACTGCCCGGCGCGAGCTCACCCACGTCGTACCTTTTTCCTGCGTTCTCAACCGTCACTGAGACCTTCCGCAGCGTCTGGCCACTCTGGTTGTGAATGGTGATCATGGCCCCGAGCCGCCCACGAGTGATGATTCCCGCTAAGTAGAAAAGAACTAGCGCCACGCTGACCAAGATGTAACGGGTTATTTTCGAGAGTATCAATTCTCCGAGTCCTGCTCCCGCCTGATATGAAGATCCTGCTATTTCGACTCGCCAAGAGCCAGATAACTTCCCAGCCCAATCATGACCGCGCCGGTCAGTGTACGCTGGCGCCGGCGGAACCGCGCCGACCCGCGAATACGCTGCCCAAGCGGTCCGGCAAGCAAAGTCACAACAATATCGGCCGAGGTGTTAAGCGTTACCGAGAGCGTTCCCAACAGAACAAACTGCAGAAAGACGTGTCCGCCGCCCCGGTTCACGAATTGAGGAATAAAAGACAGAAAAAACAGAGCCGTCTTCGGATTCAGCACCTCGGTCATGCCCCCTTGCCAGAACGGATTTCTACCGCGCGGCAGCTCAGCGAGAGAAACGCGCTCATCCTTTCGAGCGTCAAGAATCATGCGAATCCCGAGAAAGCAAAGAGAGCCCGCACCAAGATATTACACCGTGGCAAAGGCCATGGCGGATTTGGCCAGAACGATAGAAATACCGGCCGCCGCGGCGAACACATGGACCATGCCACCCAGGAATGTACCCAGCGCGGAAAGCAGGCCTTCCCGTCGTCCCCCGCCGAGCGCGCGTGCGAGAACGTAAAGCATTCCCGGGCCGGGTGCAATCGCCAGCAGAATCGCCGCGCTCAGGAAAATGAAAAAGCGAGCAGAATCGAATACGGTCTGATGAAGCATGGTTTGACGATTGTAGCTGCAGCTGCTTCGGTGCGGCTAACTCTTGGTGACTTCTCCGTTCCGCAGCGCGGCCTGCAACTCTGCGAGCGACTCCACGCGCGGCACTCCCTTGTCGCGGTAGGCGCCCGCGACGTCCATCAGCACGGCGTGCATGCCGGCGCCGGTCGCGCCCAGGTAATCCACTGAATAAACATCGCCGACGTAGAGGCTCTCTTCGGGCGCGGCATTCATGCTCTTAAGGGCCTGGCGGAAAATCTCCGGGTGCGGCTTCTCGTAGCCAACCACTCCGGAGTCGGTAATGGTGAGGAAACAGCGAGCGATCCCGCACCGGTCGAGCACGTCTTCGATTCCCCCATCGGCATTGGAAATGACCGCGATCCGGTACCGCTTGCCGATGTCATGCAGTTGTTCCGCGGTGCCGGGGCGAATCTGGTCCCAGTTGGCCGAGTTGCGGACGCCGGTGACGAGCTGGTCGCGGACGGCGTCATCTTCAAGTCCGACCTCGGAGAGCAACCGGGAATAGAACATCCACCAGAAGCTGTGGTCCGCGGCGCCATCCGCGACCATGAGGCCGTCGAAACGATTCTTGGTGCGGCATTCCAGATCGCGCAGGTGCTCGGCATCGGGCGTGAATCCGCGTTGCGTAAGAGGCGCGTGAATCCGCTCGCGGTTCGGGAACAGCAGGGTGTTGCCCACATCGAAGAAGACGACCTTGACTTTCGGGTTCATTGCTTAGTAGTAGAGGCGGGGTTTGCCCCGTCTCCCGCCGCGAACCAGATGCGGCAAGCCGCGTCGGCGCCGGAAGTCAGGTGCTCCCTCTGGGAATAGAGTAGCGGAAATTGGCGGCCCGCGTCCTGCAGGCCCGCCGGTCGTAGCTGTTCGGGCTGCCCGGTCACACTACGCTGTAGACCTTCCGAATGAATTAAACTGAAAAAATTGCCGATGGATTAGGTGGAACCGTAAGTCATGGCGCAACTGCGAGTGGTCGTTCTGTGGCACCAGCACCAGCCGTTCTACAAAGACCTGGTGACCGGGCAGTACCGCCTGCCTTGGACGCGCCTCCATGCCCTGAAAGACTATTACGGCATGGTGAAGTTGCTGGACGAGTTCCCGCGAGTCCATCAGACGTTCAATCTGGTGCCCTCACTGATCACGCAGATTCAAGACTATGCGTCGGGCGAGGCCCACGATCCTTTTCTCGAGGTCGCGGCCAAACCCGCCAAAGACCTCACTCGCGAAGAGCGCCAGTTCGCGCTGCAATATTTGTTTCAGGCGAATCCGGTGAATGTGATCGGACGCTATCCCCGCTACCGTGAGTTGTGGGAGCGATTTCACCTCGCGGGCGGAGCGCCCGAGCGCGCGGAAAAATATTTTCAGGCCCAGGATTTCACCGACTTGCAAGTGCTCTCGCAGATCGGCTGGTTCGACGAATATTTTCTGGCCGAGAAAGACGTTGCCGAATTGGTCCGCAAAGGCCGGAACTATACGCTCGAAGACCAGCAGTTTGTGATTGCGCGGGAGCGCGACCTGCTCAACCGGGTTCTGCCGGTTCATGCTGAGGCCGCCAAGAAAGGCGCGATCGAGATCTCGACCTCGCCCTTTTATCATCCCATTCTGCCGCTGGTGTGCGACACGCAGATGGGAGCGGTTTCCACCCCGGGTCTGCCTATGCCGCAGAACCGCTATCGCCATCCCGAAGACGCTCGCGAGCAATTGCAGCGCGGACTGGATCTGCACGAAGAAGTGTTTGGCATGAGGCCGCGCGGCGTGTGGCCGTCGGAGGGCAGCGTTTCCGAGGAGGCCTTGGCCATCGCCCACCAACTGGGAGTGCAGTGGATGGCGACCGACGAGGGCGTGCTGATCCGAAGCCTGGGGACCAGTTTTTCACGCGATGGTTATGGCCACTTGGATTCGGAATCGGCAGGGCGGCTGTACACCATTTATCGTTACGAAAACGGCAATACGCGGATGAATCTGCTCTTCCGCGATCACGCGCTCTCCGACTTGATCGGATTTGTGTATTCGGGAATGCCGCCGCGGGAGGCTGCGATTAACCTCGTCCACAAGATTAAGGAAGCCGCGCAGCCGGTTCTCGCAAAGGGACAAGATGCCGTGCTCTCGATCATTCTCGACGGCGAGAACGCCTGGGAGTATTACCCGCAGTCGGGGCGGGAATTCTTGCGCAGATTCTACGAGGGCTTGCAGACCGATCCGGAGATCGAAGCGGTCACGGTGTCGGAGGCGATTGCCCGCCACAAGAACGTCAGTCCTCTGAAGTCGTTGGTGCCGGGCTCGTGGATTGGAGCCAACTTCAACGTTTGGATTGGAGCGCCGGAAGACAACAAGGCCTGGGACTACCTCTATCACGCCCGTAATTTCTACGCCCAGCGGTCCCCGGACGCGACCGAGAAGCAACGCAAGCTAGCGCTAGAAGATATCTTGATCGCCGAGGGCAGCGACTGGAATTGGTGGTACGGACCCGAACACCACAGCGCCAACGATCGCGACTTTGACGAACTCTACCGCAAACACCTGTCGAATGTTTACCAGGTGCTGGGTGGAATTCCGCCGGATTATCTGGCCCAGCCGATCAGCGGAGCAGTGGCGCGGCCAACGTTTGCGCCGCAGAGCGCCTATATCCATCCCCAGGTCTCAGGCGACGTGGTCCGCTACTTCGAATGGCTGGGCGCGGCGTGTTACACGGCGGACCAGCGCTCGGGCTCGATGCACGGCAAACAGTTTATGACTGATGAAGTGCTTGCCGGGATCGACGAGCAGTATGTCTACGGCCGCTTGGATTTCCTGGGCAAAGTTCCGGAAGGCGCATTCGAGGTGGTGGTGAACCTGGAGTCGTGGGCCAACCATGCCGCCAAGCCCCGGCGCGAACTGCGGTTGGATGCGGCCGTCGATGCCGGCCGCTTGCAGTCGTGGAAAGTGACCGAGGGGGCCGGCAAGGCAGTCGCCGATTCGACCGACACCAAGGATCTGGCGCGGGTGGCGCTGGTCCGCAATTTTGAATTTCGCCTCCCCCTCACCTGGCTGCTCGCCGCTCCACTGGCGATTGATAAAGTTCGCGGTCCGGCGAGCTCCGATGTCCTGACCACGCGCCTGCGTTTGCGGTTCAGTCTCTGGCAGAACCATCTGCCCGTGGATGCATTGCCCGTGGAAGGATGGATCGAACTGGAGTTGCTGGCGGAAGAAGATTTGCAAGCCGTAAGCGGGTGAGGACGAACGAAACTCTGTTCCAATCGAACTTAGGGAAGGGCACGGCTTCACAGTTGCGGGAAAAGTCGGTGTTGTACTTGATTTTGGGTGGAGCAGCGGTTTACCGCTGCAGTAAGTGCATGTTTTAATTCCGGCTTTAGCCGCTGAGGGCACGGCCCTCGCTCACGGACGACTTTTTCCGCAAGCTGTTCAGCCGTGCCACCCAGAACGCAAAAGACATGGGCTTCAGCCCCTGAGGGCCGAACCCTTCTATTGCCCGCCGCTCGCTGTGGTCATGGTCAAGGGGCGATTCAACTCCATCACCAGCTCTGTGCCGGCCGGAAGCATCGCAGCCCGGTGCTTGCTGAGCCAGTGCGCAACGGTCACGGTAGCCCCGATGGCTCCGCCGATGATCAAGCCTTTGCCGCCGCCCGCCAGACCGCCGAGAAGCATTCCACCTCCCGTGCCGATGCCGATTTCAGTCAGATCCCTTCCATCGTGGCCATCTCCTTTGAACTGACCCTCGGTGTTGACGTCGGTGCCCAGGCGCCGGTTCGTGTCAACCAGCGATGCGTTAAACATGAACCTGTCTCCATTCGGAAGGATCAGGTGTTCCGGAAAGATGCCGATGGTGGGCTTGCCGGCAATGCGGCGGGGTTGGGTCGTTTTGGTGACCCGGCCCTCGACGGTCGAGCCGATGGGAATTACCGTCTTGCCTCCCACTACGACCGGCTCCGTCACTCTGGCAGAGAACGAATCTCCAGCTTTCGAACTGAAGGTTGCGAGCGTGGTTTCCAGTTTCATCTTGACGGCAGTGCCAGGGGGAAGAGCAGTTTGTCCCCACGCGAAACCTGCCAGCAGGATGAGCGATGTCAGCGAAAGTGTCTTTTTCATGTTGCGTCTTACCTCCAGGAATCAGTTGTGTATCTCTTTCAGACTCCGTGCAAAGCCCCAAGAACCTCATCGAGTGGCGCACGGTCGAGTTGGTTTGAGCCGCGATAGATGTAGCGGACTATGCCGCCGCGATCGATGACGACCGTAGCCGGGTGCGCGATGTTGAGCGCGTCAGTGCCCAGCGCGTGATGGAGCCCGTAGGCTTTGGTTACCGCCCGATCCTCATCGAGCAGAAACACGCTGGAGACGGGATGCTTCTCCAGAAATTTTCCCGGTTTCCAGATGCCATCCCGCTTTTCGGCGGCGATGAACACCAACTTCGCTCCCGTTGCCTCAATTTCCGGCCTCCGCGACTCGACCTGAGTCATACGCTTCACGCAGTTCGGTCACCAGGTGCCCCGCAGAAACTCAAGAATCAGCGTGCCCTGCGCCAGCAAGCCAGCGAGAGTGAATGGGCCCTCACGGTTGGCCGCCGTCAGAGAAAAATCCGGGGCGCGCGAGCCGACCTCCAAAGTTTCGGTGCGGTTCTTCATGTTGACTCGACTCTAAGCGAGGTGGAAATCAGGAACAATAACGGATGGGGTACTGGGGAGGGTCCTGGTGGCGAATCCATCGGGACGCGTCCCAGCGCCCAAACCAGCTTCCTCCACGTCCGATATAATTTCAGTTCGCAGTCACCAAACGCAGCAAGCCGCGTCTCTACGATCGCGACGGCGTTTCTAAATTCGTGAACAAAGGAAAAAGATGCACTTAATGCCTCTTACCACTATCGCTGAAATCCGCGGACGCCAGGTGCTCGACTCGCGTGGCAATCCGACTGTCGAAGCTGAAATTTTTCTCGAGGGCGGTGCCAGTGCGCGCGCCATCGTGCCCAGTGGCGCGTCCACTGGAGAGCACGAAGCCGTCGAGTTGCGTGATGGCGACGAGCAACGGTACATGGGCAAGGGAGTGCGCAAGGCCGTCGAGAATGTGAATGGCGAGATTGCGGCCGCGCTCACCGGCATGGACTCGGCCGACCAGCGCACCCTCGACGTCGAAATGATCGCGCTCGATGGCACGCCCAACAAGGGGCGCCTCGGAGCCAATGCCATCCTGGCGGTCTCGATGGCGGCGGCTCGCGCCTCGGCCCGGGCGTGTGAGTTGCCGCTCTACCGCTATTTAGGCGGCGCCGGCGCCAACACCATTCCGGTGCCCATGATGAACATCCTAAACGGCGGCGCGCACGCCGATACCAACGTCGACTTCCAGGAGTTCATGGTAATGCCGGTAGGCGCGCCGTCGTTTTCTGAGGCGCTGCGCTGGGGCGTCGAAGTCTTCCATACCCTCAAAGGCGTTCTGAAAAAGCGCGGCTGCAACACGGCAGTCGGCGACGAGGGCGGCTTTGCTCCGTCGCTGAAGTCGAACTCCGAGGCCATTGAAGTGGTGCTGGAGGCGATTCAGCAGGCGGGCTACAAGCCGGGCGAGCAGATTGCCATTGCACTCGATCCGGCGGCCAGCGGCTTTTATCAGGACGGAAAATATGTCTTCAAGAAATCGGATCAGTCGGTCAAGAGTTCCGAAGACATGGTGCGCTTCTATGCGAAATGGACGAAGGACTACCCCATCGTTTCGCTCGAAGACGGACTTGCCGAAGACGACTGGGACGGCTGGGCGCTGCTCACCAAAGAACTGGGGGGCAAGATTCAGTTGGTGGGTGACGACATATTCGTGACCAACATCGAGCGCCTGCAGCAAGGCATTGACAAGCACGTCGCCAATTCAATCCTGATCAAGCTGAACCAGATCGGCACGGTCAGTGAGACGCTCGATGCCATCGCCTTGGCGCGTCGGAACGGATACACCTCGGTGATCTCGCATCGATCAGGCGAGACCGAAGACACCTTCATCGCGGACTTTGCGGTGGCGACTGGCGCGGGACAGATCAAGACGGGATCAGCATCGCGCACCGACCGAATCGCCAAGTACAACCAGTTGCTGCGGATGGAAGAGGAGTTGGGCGGGGCATCGCGCTTCCTGGGGCTGAAAGCGTTGAGCTGCAAGCGCTGACCTGGAAGCGCGAACTACAGAGGATACTTTGTCATCAGACGATAATTTGTCATCACCGGGCAAAAGGTCATCCCAGACGAATTTGCCATCCTGAGCGAAGCGAAGGACCTGCTGTCTCGGGCCCACAAAACGCAGATCCTTCGCTCAGATGACAGCCACTACCTAGCTAGAACCCCATCGTGTCGTCCGCCGAGGGCCCATAAGTCGCCGGCACCGGCTTTTCATTCAAGCGCAGATACACCCCAAGTTGAGCGCGGTGGTGCACCAGGTGATTCAGAAACATCTGCCGGTAAGCCAGAAAACGCGACCCGTTGAAAATGGGCTTGCCCTGAAAGCTGAGCTTCCAGTTCTGTGTCCAGGCATTATCCGGAGTGCTCGCGAGCGCGGTGCGAGCTTTAGCTGCGCCCTCATCGAAGGCCTTGACCAATTGGGCTGCGGATTCGAACGGCACGGGCTGAATGCTGCCCTTGGAAAAGTCCAGTTCGGGAGTGGTCAGCACCGTCACCCCGAAGCCGGAAAGCTGCGCGATGTGCGGCGCGAGTTTGTTCAGCGGCATGGACTTGGGATGCGGCGCGAAGTCTTTCCTGTCTGCCGGAACGCGTTCCAGCATCGTATGGGTCTTGTTCATTTCTTCATCGAATTCCAGCAGGAGCAGTTCGCTGATTGACATGATTATCCTCGGTGAAAGAATTCAGATGCCGTGTCGGGCCGTCGGGATTCACGAACATTCCCATTGTTCTATCTGCGCCTGATTTGAAAAGCCGAGGGCCCTCCTATAGATTCTTCTTTTGCCTTTGTCTCAGTGTCTCGCGAGCCTCCGTGTGGATTTTTCTCGGAGCGAATAGCCAACAGCCAAAAGCCAGGAGCTAAGAGCCGATCTTATGTCCCGTCCGAAACCTCTCGTCCTCATCATTCTCGACGGCTGGGGATACCGCGCCGAAACCAAGGCCAACGCCATCGCCCTGGCGCGCAAGCCAACCTACGATCGTTTGCTGCGCGACTATCCGAACACGCTGATTCACACCAGCGGCCCGTTCGTCGGCTTGCCGGAAGGCCAAATGGGCAACAGTGAAGTCGGCCACCTGAATATCGGCGCCGGGCGCATCGTGCACATGGACATCACCCGCCTCGACCTGATGATCCAGAACGGCGAGTTCTTCTCCCATCCGGTGCTGGTTGCAGCGATGAAGAACGCCTGCATCAGCGGCCGCAAGCTGCACCTGTTTGGACTGCTGTCCGACGGCGGCGTGCATTCGCGCCAGGAGCATCTCTACGCCCTCCTGAAGATGGCCAGGCAAAACGGAGTCGATCGCGTTTCCGTTCACGCTTTCATGGATGGCCGCGACACGCTGCCCACCAACGGCGCAGGCTACGTCGAACAACTGCAGCAGAAAATGCGCGAATATAACTCCGGCAAAATCGCGACCGTCAGCGGACGCTACTACGCCATGGATCGCGACCGCCGCTGGGAGCGCATTGCCAAAGCTTACAGCGCGATCGTCGAGGGCAAAGCCGAGGGAGGAACGCAAGCCGACGCCGTGCAGGGCATGAAAGAGTCCTACAACAAGGGCGTGACCGACGAGTTCGTGCTGCCATTTGTTTGCACGGATGGGCGCGGCGTGCCGCTCGCGAAAATCGGCGACGACGATTCCTGCATCTGCTTCAACTTCCGCGCCGACCGCGTACGCGAGATCACGCGCGCGCTATGCCGTAACAGCGGACTGAACGATAAGGGCGGAAGCGATCTGCCCGGCGCCGCCGATCTTGACGCCACCATCGCCCGCGACCGAGCGCCGAAGAACCTGACCTGCGTTTGCATGACGCGCTACGACCAGAATTTCAGTTTGCCCGTCGTGATTCCACCGGAGTCTATGGCCAACATTCTGGCCAACGTCATGGGCGGGCTGAAAATGCGCAATCTGCGCGTTGCCGAGACCGAGAAATACGCGCACGTGACCTACTTCTTCAATGGCGGTGTGGAACAGCCTTTCCCGGGAGAAGACCGTGTACTGGTGCAGTCGCCCAAGGTTGCCACCTACGATCTTAAGCCGGAAATGAGCGCCTCCGGAGTTGCCGAGGCCGTCGTCAAAGCCACCAACGACGGCACCTTCGACGTGATCATCGTAAACTTCGCCAACGCCGACATGGTCGGTCACTCGGGAAAAATCGAGCCCACCATCAAGGCGGTCGAGGCGGTCGATGCCTGCCTGGGCGAAATCGAAAAAGCGGTCCGCGCCAGGGGCGGAGCGATGCTGATCACCGCCGACCACGGCAATGCCGAAATGATGATCGATCCCGAAACTGGAGGTCCGCACACAGCGCACACCACGAATCCGGTGCCGTTCATAGTGATTGCCGAAGACGCAAAGCAATTCACGCTCAAGCCCAATGGCTCTCTGCGCGACATTTCCCCGACGATGCTGGGCATGCTGGGAATCACCGAGCCGAAGGAGATGACGGGCGCGGATTTGCGGGCACCGCGAAAATCTTGAACCGCCGAGACGCCGAGCACGCCGAAGAAGATCTTTTGATGAACCCATCACCCGATCACACAATTCGTATTCTGATTTGCGTTCGCCATCCGTTTGATCAATGGAACGTGCCGGATTGGTTTGCAGAGCGGTTGCAGCAGATGTTTCCGCAAGTCAAGGTTGTGCATTTGCCAGACTACAAACGCATGGACGAAGAAATCGTCGATGCGGAAATTGTCGTCGCTTGGTCGGTTCGGCCCCAACAGATTACCGCCGCAAAGAATCTCCGATGGATTCATTCCACGGCGGCGGCGGTTCATCAGCTGATCTTTCCGGAACTTGTCAACAGCAAGATCATCCTAACCAACGCGCGTGAAGTGCACGGCCCGGTGGTGGCGGAGCACGTCATCGCGCTCATCTTTGCACTAGCCAAGAAAATTCCAGGATCGGTGCGCCTGCAGGAAAAGCACATTTGGGGGCAGCAAATCCTGTGGGATGAACTGCCTCGAGTCCGAGAGGTTGCGGGCGCAACCGTCGGCATAGTGGGCCTGGGCAGCATCGGGCGGCCGGTGGTCAAGAGCGCGAAAGCTCTAGCCATGCGGGTGATCGCAGTGCGCGAGCATCCGGAGAAGGGGAGTGAAGGCGCGGACAAAGTATTCGGCCCGGCACAAATCGACGAAATCTTCCGCCAAGCCGATTACATCGTGCTGGCCGCGCCCGTTACCGCCGGCACCAAGGCAATTGTGAACGCCGAACGCCTTGCGCTCATGAACCCCGGCGCCTGCCTGATCAACGTCGGCCGCGGCCCGCTGGTGGATGAACCCGCGCTCGCCGCCGCTTTGCGTGAAAAGAAAATCGGCGGTGCCGCGCTCGACGTGTTTCCGAAAGAACCGCTGGCCGCCGATTCTCCATTGTGGGACGTTCCCAATCTCCTGATCACCCCACACACAGCAGCGCTGACCGACAGGGTATGGGAGCGCCATTACGCCCTGTTCTCAGAAAATCTCCGCCTCTATATAACCGGCCAACCTCTGCTGGCAGTGGTGGATAAGCACAAAGGATACTGATTTCGAAACCTTGCCATTTTCCGGAGTTCGTGGCACAAGAACACGTTGTCATCCTGAGCGAAGCGAAGGACCTGCTGTCTCTTGCACTAATTAAGAAAGCAGGTCCTTCGCTCAGGATGACAAACTAAATCCTTGTCACGGAATTTGCGGCTCCTAGGACACCCTATCGCGTATCGATCCCGAACCCTAAAAATGCATTTACTTCCACCGGCTCATTCCCCCGAAATGCCGGACGGAATTTCCAGTTCTGCAGAGCCACCAGAATCCGCGAAGTCGTCTCGGCCGCGCCGGGCTCAAGCACCTTGACGTCTTTGAGGTTCCCCGACCGGTCAAGAATGCAGGCAAACACCACGTAAGTCGGACGCAGTCCATGGGGCAGTTCATCGCGTATCGGCTCCGGCTTCGTCAGGTCTCCCGAGTAAGGGTGCGCGGCGGAGGAAGCGTCGGCATACTGCATCACGGCAGTTCCGAGCGACGTTTCGATGTAAATAGAGTAGTTGTCGCCCTTCAATTGACCGTAGCGATTGAAGACGCCGCCGGAGCTTGAGGTGGCTTTCACCGTGTAGCTAGGCCCACCGTGAGCCCTGGTCGAAGAGCGGCCGGGACCGCTCGCCTGGGCGTCGTCGGGAGATCCGAAGCTCGGCAGATTGACGGTGGTAGTGCCGCCCTCGACCGATACGCCGGGAACAGCGGGCGTGCCGCTGGTGCCCGATCCCGCTCCGCCCGCGCCAGGATACGGCGAAATGCCGCCGCGTGCGTTGGGATCGGAGCCGCGTCCTGCGCCTGCTTTTCCCGCGCCTGAGCCTTCGCCTTGCAATCCGCTGCCGGGACCATTGCCCTTGCCGATGCCCGCTCCGCCGCCGCTGCCGCCGAGACCAGTTTTTGCGGTGCCGCCGGGCGACATGGCAAGCGCGCCCCCGCCGGTCGAGTTCGGGAGTCCAACTTTTGTTCCAGGTTTATTCGACATGACGACCCCGTTGCCGGCGGCGTTTCCTCCGCTATTACTCGGTGGAGCGACGGAAGAACCGAGGTCGAGCGGACCGCCGGCGCCGGCTCCCTTATTGCCGCGTCCGCTGCCGGAGAGGCCCTTGCCTCCGCCGAGGCTCGGCGGAGGTGGTACGACGTTAGCCGAGCCCAGCAGCGAACCCGCGGAATTGCCGGACCGTGCGCCGCTGTTTCCTCGCTGAGAGCCTGCGCCACCAATGCTAGCCGGAGGGGGCACAACCTGCGGCGTAAGGCTGGCCGCGCCCGATCTCGCCAGTGAACCTCCGCCCGACGCGCTGGGTGGCGGAGGCACGGGCATGGCCCGCAGGTCGCCAGTGTTGGAGCTTCCCCAACTGTTGAGATCGCGGCTCACCTGCGACGGCGGCGGCGCAATGACGGCCGGAGCTGGCAGCGCCATCTTGGAAGTGGATGACACGTCGCGCGCGGGCGCGGAAACCGGAGGCGCGACCACGTCCGCGGTTTGCGCCATTGGAACGCGGGAACTCGCCAAGTCACGCTGCGCATCGCGCGGAGCCGGAGCGATGACCGTCGGCGCCAGCGGCGTTGAAGTCGGCATCTTGTCGCGCGAGACATTAGGCGCTGGTGGAATGACTATCGAATTGACGATAGACGCGCTCAGGGTGGGCGAAGTGCGCGTGCTGGCGTGAGAAACCTCGGGCGCGGGAGGGACGATGTTAGTCGCCAGCGTGTTGGTAATGTGTCTTGCCGATGCGTTCAGCTCCGGCGTTGGAGCCACGGGGCTCAGCGCAGGCAGAATCGGCGCTGTGAGAGCAGAGCGCAATCCTTCAGCGGGCGGTGGTCCAGGATTCGCTTTGAGGGCGAGTAGATTGGCGACCGCGGAATCCGAATGAGGCAGATTGACCTTGGGAGCGTCCACAACTTTCTCGACGGGCTTGTCGCCGCGCGCCACGCGGATGGTCTGAGTACGGTGGTGGGCCTGCTCGCCACCGGCGCGTCCCGACTTGCCAGCTTCGGCTCCGCCTCGGTCTTCGGTTCGCGGCAACTCGTCGGCGGAGTAATAGATGACGTCCCATTGCAGACGAACGGGAGGAGCCGGCACCTGAAGACTCGCAAAGCGTTCGGGGAGCACGATGATCGCAATCACGAGCAGGCATTCGAGCAGCCAGCAGGCCAGCATGCCGCGATAGGGGAAGATGCCAATGGGCGCTTCTCCGGCCAAAGCCTTTGGAGGGCGGGCGAGCGCGGGGCGGAACGCGGTCTTGAACTCGTCCCAGCGAGAAGACCATTCGATCAGCAGGTGGGGCGGCTCGGGCCACTGGTCGACTATCTCGGGAATGGTGACGACTTCGGACATGGTTTCGACTGCGTTTTGGGCTACGTTATTTCTCGGGGGTTCGTAGTAGTCTAGTGTGCCAGAAGGATGCTCTGATTATCGCGGCGACCGCAGTGTTTTGTGCCTTTTTTTTCTCGAACCCATGGAACGGAATCTTACGGGCGCTTGGAACGTCGCGCTCGAATTGCTGGTCAAGGTGGGCTGGATGTCAGGATGACTCGGCCTAGGTGGTGGGAATCGGGCCTGGACCCCTCTGGTAGCGGTCTTTCAAAATCAAGGACTTAGCGCTTACGAGACGCCAGGTCTTTGAGGAATAAGGACTTATAGGTAAGGTATTTATAAATCAATAACTTAGGTCGAATTTCAAGTTTATTCTCCGGACCGTTCCCAGCCAAGTCTTTGAGAAATAAATACTTTAGCGGTCATGAAGGGGGGTGTGCTCTCGCGACGTTGGATGGCAAGGTGCCCCAGGTTCGCGCCCGTCTTTTGGGCGCTAACCTGGGCGACGGCGAAACTGGGTGGCGTACCTACAATCGTGTACTTCCCGGGAGTTGCTGCGCGGCGTAAGTTTTGGTCATGCCCAGCGGTGTTCGGCGCTTTCACGAATCCGGGCAATGTCATTTTGTAACTTTTAGTTGTTACCGCCGTCGTCCCTATTTCGTATCCGCCGAGGTGTTCGATCTGTTCGTTCAGTGCCTGGAGGATATGCGCCTCCATTTCGATGTCTGTGTGTATGGGTACGTTGTCATGCCGGAGCACGTTCATCTGCTGTTGAGCGAGCCTGCTGCCTTCGCCCGCGATTGCTCTTCCCAGGGTTCCCAGGTTAGCGCCCAAAAGACGGGCGCGAACCTGGGGCACCTTGCACCTCCCCGCGCCTTCCGATCTCTTGTTACTTCTTGACTTGGTTCAGGCGGCTTCGGTGTGAACGGGGCGTTCTTCGAAGGAAATATCTACCTGGTCGCCTACTACGGTCATCGACTCGCGGACGGCGCCCGTGGGAAGCTCGAGCACGGAAGCGGCGCGGATGAAAACGGCGGCCATGCGCCAGGGCTTGAGGCCCTCTTCAATGTGGACAACAACACGCTCACGATCCAGATACACGGCGTCGATGGCGAACCGCATGGCGAAGGTATGAATGCCGTGGGAAGGGTTAATCCACAGTCCCTGGCCACGGGAGAAGCGCGACGAATCCGTAGCCATAAGGCCGCGAAAGCGCGACCAGTGGGTCCGCGCGATCAGGAGATCGGTTGCGAGATAGGTGGTGCGGGTGCGATTGAAAGCGTATCCCTTTGGCAGAGCCATTGAATCATTTAATCATTGAGACATTGAATCATTGACTCAACACCTCAATGATTCAATGACTCAATACTTTACCGTTTTATCCCGGCGGCGGCCGGCATGAAGATGTGCAACAACTGAATAACGGCCGGCCCGACGGTGACCACAATCAGGGAAGGCATCACAAACAGCACCAGCGGAATGATCATTTTGACGGTCGTCTTGGCAGCCTGTTCTTCGGCGCGCTGGCGGCGTTCGGTGCGCAGGGAATCGGAATGCACGCGCAAGGCCTGGGCCACGCTGGTGCCGAAGCGATCGGTCTGAATCAGCGTGCCGACCAGCGAGTGGATGTCCTCGACCCCGGTGCGCTCGGCGAGATTGCGGAGCGCTTCGACGCGAGGTTTTCCCGCCCGGGTTTCGAGGTTGAACAAGTGGAATTCCGCGCTCAGTTCCGGGTGCGCGGTGGCCAGGTCCTGGCCCACCCGCAGCAGGGCCTGATCCAGAGAGAGGCCTGCTTCCACGCAGATCACGGTTAAGTCCAAGCCATCGGGCAGGCCGAGGCGAATCCGTCGTTGCCGTTCCTGCAGCTTCTTCTTCAGAATGAATCGCGGAAGGAAAAAGCCGAACCCGGTGACCCCTGCGAGCAGCAGGAGCGAATCGAATCCGGTAAACACAAAAACCGAGAAGAAGCCAAGGGCGGCGCAGAAGACGCGCAAACCACGATAGATGGTGACGTGTTGCGGGTTGCGATATCCCGCCTGTATCAGCCACGTTCGGGTCTGGGAACCCTCGGCGGACGAGACCGGCAAGGCGCGGCTGAGGGGATCGAGCGCCTGCTGCATACGTTCGCGGATAGCGGGTTTTACCTCAGTTTTGGGGCGCTGCCAGCCGATTTCGCGCAACCGCGATCCGAGCACCGAAGAGGGAACAACCGTGGCTGCCGCAAAGGCGAACACGACCACGGCAATGGTGATGAAAACGACAATCGAGAGTATCAGCGACAGCGCCATGGGTCAGTTCCCAGTTCTCAGTTCCCAGTTCTCAGTTCTCAGTTCTCAGTAAGAGCCAAACCTAAGGTTCGCCGGTCTTACTGAGAACTGAGAACTGAAAACTGAGAACTTCATTTCTACACCTGAATCCGGATAATTCTGCGAATCACAAAGTAGCCCAGCGTCTGCAAAGTAATGGCGACGACAATGGCGACGTGTCCCAGCCATTCCTTGAACAGGGGGAGGATGAAACTCGGGTTGATGATGAGCATCATCACCACAATGGTGGGTGGAAGCGCCATGAGCAGCAGCATGGTGAGACGTCCCTGGGCGGTGTGGACGCGGACCTGGCGCAGGATTTTGAAGCGTTCGCGGATGACGTAAGAAAGGTTGTCAAGAATCTCGGCAAGATTGCCACCGGTTTCCCGCTGCAACATCACCGCCGTCACGAAGAACTTGACGTCCACCAGAGGAATGCGATCGGCCAGGTTGAGCAGGGCATCGCGGACCGGCAGGCCGAATTTCTGTTCTTCGAAGAGCTGGCGAAATTCTCCGCCCACGGGTTCCGCGACCTCGTTGGCAATCAACTCGACGGCGGTGGTAAAGGCGTGTCCGGCGCGGACCGCGCGGGCCAGGGTGTCGATCGCCTCGGGAAACTTCTCCTCAAATTTCTGGAAGCGTTTGTTCCGCTTATGGGAGGCATAGGCGTAGGGAACAAAAAAACCGAGCAGAGCGCCGGCCCAGCCGAACATGAGGTTGCCGCCCGCAAAAAATGCGACGGGGGCGAGAACCAACGCCGACACGGCGCAAAGCATCAGGAAGTTTCCCGCGCGAACGTCCACATTTCCCTGCGCCAGCATTTTCTGCAGAAGCGAGACTCGCTCCGAGCGGCGAAGCCAGGTGTCGAAGGCCGGTATTCGGCTGAGCACTTCGTCGCGCAGCAAAGCCACTTCCGGCGTAGGCTCGGCGCCGGGTTGCTGAACCAAAGAGAGGCGATCGCGAAGAACGCGGGCCCGTGCCTGGCGCTCATCCAGCAACGACACGGCGGAAAAAACCGCCACCGTAACCACCACGAACACCAGCAAAGCGGTCAGCAAGTGCATCCGCTAGACCTCCATCCGCGACTCGAAGAGGGCGGGACTCAATCGGCAACCAGCCGTGGCCAAACGCTCCGCGAAATGCGGTGGATGCCCAGTGGAATGGAAGACACCCCGCACCTTCCCACTCTCGTCGATGCCGCTGCGGTCAAAAGAAAAAATGTCCTGCAGCGTGATCGAGTCTCCGTCCATCCCGATGACCTCGGAAACCGTAATCACCTTGCGCGAACCGTCGGAGAGACGCGCGACTTGGACTATGGCGTGGACCGCATTTGCGATCTGCTGGCGAATGGCCCGCTCGGGAATGTTCAGGTTGGCCATGGAAACCATGTTCTCGACGCGCGACAGTGCGTCGCGCGGCGAGTTCGCGTGCACGGTGGTCAGCGAACCCTCGTGGCCGGTGTTCATCGCCTGCAGCATGTCGAAGGCTTCTTCCCCGCGCACCTCGCCCACCACGATCCGATCCGGACGCATACGCAGGCTGTTGATCACGAGCTGGCGCATGCGGACCGATCCTTTGCCCTCGATGTTGGGAGGACGGGTCTCGAGTCGGACGACGTGTTCCTGCTTGAGCTGCAATTCGGCCGCGTCTTCGATGGTCACGATGCGCTCCGAATTCGGAATGTAACCCGAAAGAACGTTGAGCACGGTCGTCTTGCCCGCGCCGGTTCCTCCGGAGATGAGCAGGTTGAGGCGGCCTTTGACCATGGCCGAGAGCATTTCGAGCATGGGCTCGGTCAGGGTTTTGTTGTCGAGCATGTTGCGCGCGGTGATCGGATCGCGGCCAAAGCGGCGGATGGAAAGGCAGGCGCCGTCGAGCGCCAGGGGCGGAATGATGGCGTTGACGCGCGAGCCATCCTGCAGGCGGGCATCCACCATCGGCGAAGACTCATCGACGCGGCGCCCAATGCGCGAGACGATGCGGTCGATGATCTGCATCAGGTGCTGGTTGTCTTTGAATGACAAGCCGGTGATTTCGAGCTTGCCCGCGCGTTCGACGTAGACCCGGTCGAAGCGGTTGACCAGGATGTCGGAAATGGTCGGGTCTTTGAGCAGCGGCTCCAGCGGGCCGAGTCCGAAGATTTCGTCGAGGATTTCCCGCGACAACTGTTCGCGCTCGGCGAAGCTGAGCGGAACGGCCTCACTGTTCACCGAACTGCGGATCAGGATGAGGACTTCTTCGCGCGCCGAATCTCCGGTCGAGCGGCCGAGTTTTTCCAGGTCGAGGCGATCGAGAATCTTGCGGTGCAGGTCCGCCTTGACCTGCTGGTACTCGCTCCGTTCGAAAGCTTGCAGATTGGCCATAGGTTAGCTCTCAGCTCTCAGCTGTCAGCTCTCAGTTTTCAGCTTTTGATTCTCGGGTAGAAGGCCACGAACTGACAGCTGAGAGCTGACAGCTGAGAGCTAATCTACACCGTCTTAAACAGCGAAAACTTCGTGCGCTTTACATCCAAGTCATCTTTGGTCAACAGTTCCGCCAGCCCGGCAATGGAGCGGGCAATTTCGGTCGTTCCTTGCTGCATCAGCGGAATCCCACGATCAATCGCGGTCGAGACCGCGAAGTACTGATTGGGAATGCGCCAGAGTACGGGGGCGCCGATGGCGGCCTCCGTCTCCGCTTCATTGAAACCCGCCACTTTTCGATAACGGTTCAGCACCAGTGCAAAACGGTCCCGCGATCCACTCTCGCCGAGATACTGGGCCACTCTTCCCGCGCTCCACAGGGAAGCGACGTCGGCGTGGGCGATGAGCAGAATTTTCTCCGAAAGGCTGCTGACTAGACGCGTCGCGCTGTCGAGCCGCGAGGAAGCGTCGACCACGATGTAGCGAAACAGACCCACCATCATGTCAAACAGACGGGCAAAGTCGGCAGCGGAGGGTTCGAGGGCCAGGGGAGCCGCGGGGCCGGCCAGCAACTGCAGGCCCCGGTCGTGCCGGGCCATGAAGCTGTGGAGCAGCTCCGAGTCCAGGCGGTGCAGGTTGGTAATCGCGTTCGAAACCGTGAACGCCGGCTTGAGATTAAGGTGCAGAGCACAATGGCCCAGCGGCGCCAAGTCCACCAGTGCCGTGCTCTCGTGAACCGATTGCAAGGCCAGGGCCAGATTGACGGCGACGGTGGTCGAGCCGCTGCCGCCTTTGGCGTTCACGATGGTGAACACCTTTCCCCGTGAACTTTCACGTCCGGGCTTGCGTCGAGCTGACGTCAGGCGAACGAAAGCTTCCAGCAGGTCGGTGGTGGTGGTGGGGCGCTCGATGTATTCGCGCACTCCCGCCCGCATGGCGCTGACAATCAACTGCGGTTGGGTCATGGGGCCCACCGCGAACACCGCCGCGTTGGGAAGTTCCTGGTGCAGCAACTCAACCGCTCGCAGCGCCGCGGTGATGCCCTCGGCGGCGATATCGACCAGAATCACGTCGGGGGCAAAGGCTTGCGTCCTGCGGATGACCGGGTCGTTGGCGGCCAGAGGCATGGTGGGGTTGCTGCAAACGGTGCGGGCTACGCTGGTGCCATCCACCAGTACCTGCAACACCGCGCGCTGGTCATTGTCCGTGGCGAATACGGCGACTGACAATTCCGGCATGACTCGCTCCCCACTGTCCCTTCTAAAGCACTGACTCGATGAGATCGTGCGATCTCATCATCCGGTCATCGGCAACCGATCACCCGATGGCCCGATGATCCGATCGCCCGATTTTACTTCTTGCCGTCCTTCGGCTTCTTGCTGTCGAAACTCTCTTTGTCGAGCATCGGCATGGGATTGACGGGACCCGCGGGCGCTTGCGCCGTGGGCGTGACCCGGTGCGCCGTGCACAGAACCATCAATTCTCCCTTGCTCTTTTGCGCGCTGGTGCTCTTGAAAAAATTGCCCAGGATCGGGAGGTCTCCCAGCAAGGGAACCTTGCTGGTGATGTTGGTCACCCGGTTGTCGATCAGCCCGGCGATCACGAAGCTTTGCCCGTCCTGCAGTTCGAATTCGGTATCCGCTTTGCGCGTGCTGATGGCGGGGATTGTGGTTCCGGAGACCGTGACCGCATTGGTGAAGTCCAGCGTACTCACTTCGGGAACCACGTGCAGGTGGATGTTACCGTTGGGCTGGATCACAGGCGTGAACTTCAAGCGCACCCCAAATTCGCGGAACTGAATCGTGATGGTCGAGAGCCCCTGGCCGCTGGGTTGGGCCACCGGAAAAGGGAATTCGCCGCCCGCCAGAAAGCTGGCCTCCTTGCCATTCACCGCAATCAGGTTGGGCTCGGCCAGGATCTGGAGCAGATTCTTCTGTTGCAGAGCTTTGATGACAGCGCCCAGATTGATGTCGGTGCGGGCCACGAAAATATTCAAAAAGTCGCTGATGTTCACGGTCGGCGGCGTGGCGGTGGTGGTCGTGGTGGTCGTGCCGCCAGGGGAGGTGGTCGTGGTCTGAGCCGTGTTGTGCACGGTGAGGGTGCCGAATTGTCCGGTCTGGCTGAGGGCTATGGTGTTGCCCAGTCCGGGCATGAATAAGTTCGCTCCCAGTTGGGTCACCGCCGTCCGATCCACTTCGGCAAACCTGACTTCCAAAAGCACTTCCTCCGCCCCCACCGGGCCGAAGGTGAGCACGTTCACAACGTTCTTGGTATACGCCGAGGCCAGCGCGCCGGCATGCTTGGCAACGTCCTCGGTGGTCACGTGGCCCGAGAGCACAATCGCGGAACGCGAAGGCGTCACGTTAATCTGTTCGTCGGGAAAAAGACGATGCATTTCTTCCGTAGCCGCTGTGATATCCACATCCACTCGCAGGTCAAAGCTGCGGGAGCGCTCCAGTTCGTCCCAAATCAGCAGTGAAACCTCGCCCGGATTGAGTCCGTTGACCAGAATTTGCTTTGGGGTGACGACCAGAGCATCGGCCACCGTAGGGTCGGTGACCGAGACCCGCTTCAGTCTTTCGGTGGTGTTGATCAAAAGGGACTTTCCCACCATCACCCGCAGCGGCGCTGCCCCCGCCGTAACGCTCTGTGGGGCTCCAGAAGGCGTGGAGGGCTGCGCGGCGGACGCATTGTCCTGGTTCGGTGCGGGAGTATTTTGCGAAGGAGGGTTCTGAGAAGAAGCCGAAGGTGTTGCCGGAGCGGCGCCGGTCCCCGGGTTGCTTTGTGGACCTCCGGCGCCCGCGAACAGGGTTGTTGTTGTCGCACCGAGAACTAAGACGGCTGCGACCAGGGTAAGAGCTTTCATGAATTCGGACCTCGGCGAAGATGCACGAGCAGATCCATCGAAAAAATGAGCGGACGCAATGGGTTCGGTTATAGACGGCTCAAAACGATTTGTTTTCACTCTTCCTATTTGTCTTCAAGCTTGGTTTCATCCCGTTTGCTGCCACGGATCATTTCCACCTGATAGGTCGTCGCTGGTGCAGGCGCCGGAACTTTCGCAACCAGCTTACGAGCTTTGGGTTTGGGCTCGGTCGCTGCCGGAGTCGCCCCCAGGTACAGGGAACTGGTCCGGGTCGCGCCAATGCCCCCCTTTTTTGTGTCCAGCGGATTGCGCAAAGAGAGCTGAATCCGGCCTTCCTGAGAAACCAGCGCCAGCTTTTGGGCGTCGTCCGGAGAAACCAGCAGGGTAATCACCGGGGCGGTTTGGGCCTCGGTGGAAGCGCTCCGGTCCAGGCTCTTGCCCACGGCGATGACCGCGACGTTCTCGAGGACGGTGGTGGTTTGACGTTCGTTGCCCCCACCCTGAGTCCCGGTGGCCAGCACATCCACACGCGTGCCCGGTTGCACGAAGCCCGCCACCGAAACCACGTCGTTGACCCGCACCGAAACCGCGCGCATTCCCTGCGGGATGAGCGAGGGTAGGCCGCCTCCGGCGTTCACCGCCGCCAATTTGCTGGGCAGAATAAAGTCGCCTTTGCTGATCGGCAGCACCGCACCGCGCCCCACCACTTTCGATTTCTCGGAGAAGAAGCCTGGAGGAACCGCGGATTGCGGGATGGTGACCATGCCCACATCCTGATCTGCCAATTTAGCTCCGACCGGAACATCGTTGGCCGCCACCACGACACTCACCGCGCGCTCATTGTTGCTTGCCCCGGGCGAGGTCCGCAGTTTGTTATAGACGCTGTAGCTGACGAGCAGGCCGATGGCGATTGCCAGGCCTCCGATCATCAACAAACGGCTTCGGTTCATTCCTCTCCTTCAGACAGCTCCGGATCGGTTCGTTGCCCAGGCGGCCTCGATCGATTTCCGCAAGGCGGTGGCCTACTGGATGGTGCTGGCGACCGACGAGAACACGTTGTTGGCGTTGCCGCCGATCAACCGGACCGTGCCGATCACGATCACCAGAATCACGGCCAGCATCACAGCGTACTCCGCGATGTCCTGTCCTTCTTCATTGCGCCACAAGAGTTTAACCAGATCTGTCATTCGAGGCTCCTTCGGGCTTTTCGCTAGAACATCCCGATCCGGGCGAGTGGGGGAACCACTTCCCGTTATGCGCCCTAGTTTCGCAGATTCCGCATGGCTCTGGGAAACATTTTTTCACTATTTTGCCTCTCGGACGAGAGGTCCATCGATTTTTCGGCATTTTCGGCGGCCGGGCGCGTCCGGAACAGGATGATTGCCTGGGAATCGTGGAATGCGGCCTGCCAGTTCGGATCAAGCAGAAGGGCTTGAGCCAGCGCGCAGGAAGGCGGCACCAGTACCGCCTCCACCTTCCAGCGGTCAAGCACCTCGCGCCAGCCGGTCCGGATCTCCACCACGGTCTGAATCGACTGCCGCAGCAGGTCGTCGCCATAGAGATCGGCGCGGCCATCCACGAACACTCGATATTCAGGATAAAGCTTCCAGATGGTGTAGCCTCCCCAGTCGTAGTAAACGAAAATTTTCTCGGGATAGTGGCCGCCCCGCAGAAACGAGACGGCTCTTTCCGGAAACCGCTCCGCCTCGCGAGCCTCCTGGTTACGAGCCAGGCTGACCCAGTTCGCGAATGCAAACCCAGCCATTAAAACCAGAACGACAGTGTTGAAAACTGGGAGGAACCGCGAGGAGCCGCTCATGCGGGGACGGGCGTCCCCGCCCGTCCAAGCCGAGCGCAGCTCGGCAGTTCTCGGCGGGCACAACAATCCTAGATTCGCTCCAGCCGCCGCGAGAGCCGCGGCGATCCCCGGCATCGCCACCAAAACGAAAATAGGTATGTGGCGGACAGCGTCCAGCGCAGCGAATCCGGTGAGGAGCAAGGGCACGATCACCCGTCCCTTCGGTCGCCAGCGGGAACTGGCGAGCGCGGCCAGAACCAGCAGCCACAGCAGCAAGAATGGACGATAGAGCCATCGATGAAAATCCGGTGAAAACCACTCGACAATGAACGACCGCATCCCCGGCGAACGTAAAGTATCGAACGGATACCGGTAGAGTTGCGCGCCGCTGGGGTTGAGAGGCACCAGCGCTAAACAGGCGAGCAGGAGCAGGAGCACCCGCAAGAGAATAGGACGCGCCTGAGGCCACGGCGTAGTGCCCACGGCAGTCTCCAAAAGCAGACCGACGCCATACGCCAACATCAGCGCCGGGCCGAGTGCAAATCCGGCGTGAAGGTTTAGCCATACGAGAAACAGCGGCGGTATCCAAAACAGGAGCCTGGGCCGATCCACGCCGCCTTCGACCAGCCATAGCAGCAGGCTGGTTAGCGCAAAAGTGAACATCTGCGGCCGCACACCCCACGAGGGAGCCGCGGCCAGGGCGCCGAAGGCGGTTGCTGCGGCTGCCCAGTGCCAGTTTCCTCCCAGCGGAGGACAGCGCAGATAGAGCAGCATGAACCCGGCGGTCGTAACGATCGCCGAAAATACGATCAGCGCAGCGGCCCCGCCGTGTTTCCAGAGTTCGTAAAACACAACCTCCGACAACCACTCATGCGAAATCCATGGCTGTCTGGCGCGAGTGAAGGAGAAATGATCGGAGTGCGGGATGCGGCCGTTTTCCGCGATCCACTGCCCGGTGCGCAGATGCCACCACAGATCGGGATCGACCGCGTTGCGAGCCGTCATCGCCAGCAGCCCGAAAAACAGGATGCCGCCGAAAACGGCGCGTCCACTCCATCGAGAAATTCCGAACTTCACCATCGGACGGGATTATAGAATCAGTTGTCCACAAAAGCGCCTCATGCCTTGGTTGGCTCAACAGCGGAAGTTTCTCGTCGCGGCCTTTCTGCTGGCGATGACGCTCTGCAACGTTGCGCTGCTGGTTCGAGTGACACCCTTGCTGCGAAAGGGATACCAGGATTTCACTATCTTCTACACGAGCGCTCGTCTCCTTCGAAACGGCCAGGCTTCCGCTCTTTACGATCTGGCCGCTCAATACCGGATGCAACTCACGTTTACCGACGTCCCCATCCGGCATGGACCGCTGCCCTTCAATCATCCGCCGTTCGAGGCCCTTCTGTTCGTCCCCTTCACTGTGCTCGATTATTGGCCGGCCTACCTCGTTTGGACCGCGCTCAACGTGGTCATGCTGGCCGTGAGCGTAGCTCTTCTGAGAAGGCACTTCTCCCAGCTCGCGGCGGTTTCTCCTCTCGTCCTGGGTCTTGGCGCCACCGCATTCTTTCCGGTGGCGATCGGCATCGTTCAAGGGCAAGACGTAATTCTCCTGCTCTTCCTCTTTGTGCTGGCGGTCATCTCCCTCGATCGAGGGAATGACGCGGTGGCCGGTGCGTTTCTGGCTGCGGGTCTCTTCCGGCCGCAACTGGTCGTGCCTTTGGTTGTCTTCGTCGCCATACGCCGCTGGCGTGTTCTCGTTGGCTTCACACCCGTTGCTCTGGTTCTGGGCGCCATTTCCGTGGCCATCATGGGGTGGCGCGGTCCTCTTGACTATGCGCGCTTTGTTCTGCATTTAGAAGGCACCGGAGCCCGCGCGTTTGGCCCACAGGCTGTACCGAACCTCCGGGGTCTGGTCGAGCAATTGCCTGGGATCAGCCCCTCTGGCCAGGGGGCTCTCCTGCTGATCCTCGCCTCGTCACTGCTTGTGTTCTTCGTGACGCTGCGCCGGATCCACAACGGGCGTGATTCCGTAATCTTCTTGTCCGTCCTGGCCGCGGTCACGACCATCCTTATCAGCTTTCATGCCCTTGTGTACGACGTCAGTCTGCTGCTTCCGATGGTATTGTTCCTGCTTTCCCGAATCCTCGGTGTTGCCGGAGCGAAAATCGACGGCTGGACGATTCTGCTGATGATCCTTCTGTTTCTGACCCCGCTCTACGTTTTCTTGTGGCTGGTGGTCGACGGTTTTGTGTGGTTTGCGCTCCTACTGCTCTGGCTTTATCTACGGCTCGTTTTGACCCCGGGTCCGGCGGAGGTGCCGGCCTGAGCCTGAACTACTCCACCTTCTTGTCCCCATTGGTTTGGCGTGGAAGATCGTCACTTCGCGGACGAATCAAGACCACCATCAGCATCGGTACATAAAAGCCCAGGACGCACCAGACTCCGACTTGCTGCATCGTGTGCGGCATGTGATACGAACGCCAGAGTCCGACCACCCAGCTGCACGCCACGGTGGCGACAATGCTCCGGCGCGTTTTTGGAATCAGCCACAAGATGAACGAATCGTAAAACCAGCGCTGCGGCAGAACGCAGGCCAGGAAAAGCAGCTGGGCATCGCGGTCGCGCCAGCGCCAAAGCGCCAGGGCCAGCAGCGGTCCCGGCCCAACCAACAATGGAACGAAGCGCTGATAACCGTGGAGTTGAGGAATCCATTCCAGTGGCCAACGGGGTCTGAGCGCAAGACTTGCAAACAGCAAAAAGGCTGCCGCCCACCATCCTGTACGGGAAGAGTGAGTGAGTGCGACCGGCGCACCGATCTGGGGCTTGGCCACGCAGAATGCGAATGCCAACGGGAAGAACGCCGAACACATGACCAGCGGCGACCACTGCACCGTCATGAGCGCGGCCCAGTAGGGATAGGCGAAAAAAACTAACAGCCGTTCCGGACCTTGCCGGATGAGTCCGAGAGCGAGCAGTCCAGAACTGGCACCAAAAAAGAGGGCCCCGGCAATTTCAAGCGGGAAGGGCGCGAACGGCAGTGCAGCAAGAGCCGCGGGCAGTGGGTATGGAATTACTCCCGGCGGAGTGTCGGAGTAGGGATTCTCGCCCGACAACAGCGCGCGCGCGGCGTGATGGGCCCAGGTGAAATCCGCTCCGCCCAGCCTGAAGTGGTGCAGAAACGCCCAGCATAGCGTGCCGCTGACCATGCCAATGGCCGCCGCCATTGCGAAATTTCTGGTTGGACTCGAAATGTTCACGAGAGCGTTGTAATATCCAGATTCTCTCAGATTCGCATGAGACCTGGCGTTTCTTACAAGCCGCACTGGGTGGTCTTCGCGGCCGTGCTCTTCATGGTGGGCATGTGGACGTACGCCGACCGGGTGTTGATTCCATACCAGAAGGTCGATGCCGCTGCCCACGACCGCCCGCGCGGCAATCTTTCCGATCTCTATCCCCGCTGGCTGGGCGCCCGCGAACTGCTTCTCCATGGACGTGATCCCTACAGTCCGGAAGTCACCCGCGAAATTCAAGTCGGCTTCTACGGTCGCCCACTCGATCCGTCTCGTCCCGACGATCCGCGCGACCAGGAGGGATTTGCTTACCCCGTCTATGTGGTTTTCTGTCTGGCTCCGACGATTGGATTGCCGTTTGCCATCCTCCACCAGGGCTGCTACTGGGTACTGTTTCTTCTTACCTGCGCGACCACCCTCCTCTGGCTCCGCATCCTGCGCCGCGCGGCGCCGCTGTGGATGCAATTCAGCCTGCTCGCGCTCACCCTGGGCAGCCCCGCCGTTATGCAAGGCTTGAAGCTGCGACAGATGACCCTTCTGGTCGCCGGCCTGATTGCCATCGCGATCACGCTTCTGGTCGCGGATTACCAGATCGCCGCCGGATTCTTACTGGCTTTGGCGACCATCAAGCCGCAACTGGTGGTGCTGTTACTGTGTTGGCTCGCCCTTTGGACCCTGGGAGACTGGCGTCGCCGCTATCGCTTGGCGGTTTCATTTCTTGCCACCATGACCGTCTTGGTCGCCGCCTCGGAGTGGTACCTGCCCCACTGGATTCCCCGCTTCTGGCGGGCAATTCAGGAATATGAGCATTACACCGCGTCCGCCTCGGTGATGGATAATTTGCTGGGCGCTCCCTGGAGTTGGGTGTTCGAACTGCTCGCCTGCGCCGCGGTAGTGGGTGTTTGCTGGAGGGAACGCCGGCAGGCGGCGAGCACCAACTCGTTTGCGTTCACCCTCAGCCTGGCGCTGGCCACAACCATCCTCATCGTACCAACCTGTGCCAACTACAATCAGGTGCTGGTGATCCCGGCTTTACTGGTGCTGGCCAGGGAGCGCCGGACGATTTGGCAAAGAAGTTTTGTCAACCGGATACTCTTCCTGCTCACCGGCACTCTGGTTCTGTGGCCGTGGCTATCGAGCACCGTTTTGGCTGGCCTTTCCTTCGTTTTGCCGCCGCCCACGGTCGAGCGCGGCTGGGCGATTCCTTTCTGGACTGTGATCCAGATCCCCGTGGCAGTGGCAGCCTTGATGCTGGCCCATTATTATCAGACGACTTTTACCGCGTCGGCGGGGCCGGGCCCGTCGTAGAATGCTGGGGGGCTGTGTCGGTTGCTGGCGTCTTTGGTTGGCACGACGGCCGTAGGAGAGTCCAGGGTACATGTCGGCATCGTCGCATTCGGGCATATCCAGCATTTTTCCCATCGCGATCTTTGTTTCGGGAAACGATCAGCAGACGCTGTCGCTGAATCACACTCCGTACACGGTGGGCCGCAAGGTCGATCGCGACCTCGTCATCGCCGACCCGCGCGTCTCGCGCGAGCATGCTTCCATCGTGGCGGAAAACGGCGAGTTTTTTGTCGTCGACCTGGGCAGCAAGCACGGCACCTTCGTCAATGGCGAGAAGGTGGACCGCCACAAACTGCAGCGCAACGACCGCCTGGAATTTGGCGCGCGCGATGTCGCCTACCTCATCTTCCACCCCCTTCAGACCACCTCGAACACCGCGCGGGAATTTCTCAGCCAGATCTCGGGCATCCAGATTGCCCCCGAGGCCAGCGATCTCGAGAAACTCACGCTGTTCATGGAAGCGGCGCGCAAACTCAACACCATCGGCGTGCTTGACGAAATCCTGGTCACCCTGATCGAGGCCACGCTGAAACTGACGCGCGCCGAACGCGGCTACATCTTCCTGCGCGACCTCGGCGGCACCCTCACGCTCGCCGCCGGACGCAATTCGAAGGGAGAGCCCCTGCTCGACGACAAGACCATTTCACGCTCGGTGCTGGACGGCGCGTTGACTTCGGACTCCGAATATCTGGTGACCGATACCAGTCAGGAGCTAGACGTGAAAGAGCGTCACAGCATTGTCGCTTTCGATCTGCGAACCGTGATCTGCATGCCGCTGCGCAAGCCGATTGTGCAGACCTCGCGTGACGATCAGCGAACCGGAGGCGAGGTGATGGGGGCTCTCTACGTGGATTCGCGCTTTGCCTCCCGCAACATCGGCGATGTGGGCAAGGACATTCTCCGGGCGATCGCGACCGAAGCGGCCCAGTTGATCGAGAACGCGCGTTTGGTGCAGGCGGAAGAAGCCGGGCGCCGCTATCAGCAGGAACTCTCGATCGCGGCCTCCATTCAGCAGCGGCTGCTGGCCGTGACTCTCCCCGAAGTTCCGTTTGCGCGCGTGAACGGCCGCAACCTGTCGTGTAAGGAAATCGGAGGCGATTTCTTCGAAGCCGTGAACACCCCGCAAGGTCTGGCCGTCGTTTTGGCCGACGTGAGCGGCAAAGGAGTCTCGGCCGCGCTGCTCGCCTCCATCCTTCAGGGCATGGTTTACTCGCAGCTGATCTCCGGCATGCCGCTGGTGGAAATTGTCGATGCCGTCAATCGCTTCTTCACCTACAAACACATCGGTGAGAAATACGCGACCATGATCATTACGCGCCTGCGCAGCGACGGTGACCTCGAATACGTCAACTGCGGGCACGTTCCGCCCGTCTGGATTTGTGGCAACGAAGTGCTCCGTCCATCCCACGGCAACCTGCCCGTGGGCCTGCTGGCGGATGCAACTTATTCGAGCGACCGATGCCAGATGCGGCCCGGGGATCGCCTGATCCTGGTTACCGATGGCGTCACCGAAGCCGAGAACGCCCGCGGAGATATGTTCGACAGCGAACGCCTCGAACAAGTAGCCGGCAAGAGTTCGTCGATGGAGGACGTGTTCCGTGCGGTCGCCGATTTTTGCGGAGGCACACCGCTCAACGACGATTGCACCGTAGTCGAACTCTCGTACACCGGCAGCTAAGCCTGGGCTCTTGTGGAAAGAGCTAGTCTGGGGACGGGCGCCTCGCCCGTCCAGCCGAGCGCAGCTCGGCTCTAAGGCTTCGCGCCGGGATGAATCTCGACCGTGGACCAGGTCTTATCCGCGGCGTGGCACAGTTTCTCCAGCCCGCAGTCGGCGCACTTCGGACCGCGCGCCACGCAAAGCTTCCGCCCATGCCAGATCACTTCGTGAGAAAAATCCGTCCAGCGCTCGCGAGGAATAATCCGCATCAGGTCTTCTTCAATCTTGCGGGCGTCGTCCTGTTTCGTCAGTTCCAGGCGCCGTGAAATTCGCGTCACGTGCGTATCCACGACCACCCCTTCATTTTTCTTGAACCACGTCCCCAGCACGACGTTCGCTGTTTTGCGCGCCACGCCCGGCAGACTCAGCAACTCGTCCATCGTCTGCGGTACGTTCCCGCCAAAGTCCGCGACCACCTTCCGCGCCGCGCCCACCACCGACTTCGACTTGTTGCGAAAGAAGCCGGTCGAGCGGATGTCCGGTTCCAACTGTTCCGGTGCAAGCGCCGCGAAGTCCTCGACCGTCGGATATTTCTCAAACAGCACGGGCGTGACCATATTCACGCGCACGTCGGTACATTGCGCGGAAAGGATCGTAGCCACCAGCAGTTCCCACGCGCTGCGGTGGGTGAGAGCACAAGTCACCCCGGGATATAGAGAGTCCAGACCCGCGATGATCTGACGCACACGCTCCGGCGCCAAAGGATCAGTAGAGACGCGGCTCGCCGCGTCTCCCGCCCGGGGAGAAGATCCTCTTTTGCCGACCGCAAGCTTCGATGCGTTCCCGGCAGAAACTGCGCCCCGGCCGCTACTGACATCCGAAGCCGCAGTCTTCGCCGGCGTACGCTTCTTCAATAACGGCGCGCCCATCGTCCGGCGCGCACCTTCCTGTCGTCCGCTGCGACTGGGCTGGCGCGGCACATTTCCGCGAGGCATTGTTTTCCTCCTGAGTAGTGGTTCATGGTAACAAACGCGCTGGGCTTGTGGCGCCACACGTCGACCAAGGTAACTCCGCAGGAATTGACGATGTGCCAGCAGGGTGAGTAGTCTTCTGTAGAGACGGGGCTTGCCCCGTCTCCCGCCGGGAGCAGCGACAATCCCGTCTGCCGAGACGCGGCAAGCCGCGTCTCTACTAAGGAAAAAACTTGTGGCCGTAAAGAACATTCAACTCGGACAAGTCTGGCGCCAGGACGCAACCGGCCAGGATCATCTTGTCACCAAGATTTACAGCGAAGTTTTCACGCAGTACGCCGTGCTCCGTCCCGCCGAGGTCACCGCGCCCGACGCGCCGGTGGTGAAAGTGAAGGTAACAAAATCCGCGGAGGGCGTAACCTTGCCCGGCTTCAGCTTCACCCAGGAAGGGGCATTCTGACGCCGGCTGATGGACTTCCACTTCACTAGACGGTGGTTGACGGACTTCCACTTCACGAATTGTCATCCTGAGCGAAGCGAAGGATCTGCTTTTCCTATACCCGCAATTCCGCTGATCGCATGACCGAGAAAATCCTCACCATCCTCTTCGTCTTCATCAATTCCATCGTGGCCACGACCGGCTACGCTGGCATCGTGCTGCTCATGGCGATTGAGTCCGCGTGTATTCCGCTGCCCTCCGAACTGATCATGCCGTTCGCCGGCTACCTCGTCTCGACCGGCGCCATGAAGCTGGTCTGGGTGGCAACCGCCGGAGCGATCGGCTGCAATCTGGGCTCGCTGGTCGCCTACGAAATCGGATGCTACGGCGGGCGCCCGCTGGTCGAGCGTTACGGACGCTGGATCCTGATGGGCCGCCGTGAGCTCGACTGGGCCGACCGATTCTTTCTGCGCTGGGGATACATGGCCGTGTTCATTGCGCGCCTGCTGCCAGTCATTCGCACATTCATCGCGCTGCCCGCCGGAATCGCCCGCATGCCGCGCGGTAAATTCCACGTCTATACTTTCCTGGGATCGTGGCCCTGGTGTTTCATGCTGGCCTACTTCGGCATGAAACTAGGAGAGAACTGGCGCTCGCTAGGCAAGTACTTCCACAAATTCGACGCCATCATCGGAGTCTTGCTGCTGGCCGGGATTGTCTGGTTTCTGTGGTCGCACTGGCAGAACCGGATGCGGGTGAGTGAAGAATAGGGAAGCGGGGATTGTTTGGAACCTATGGGGCAATGAGTGTAATCGCGATTGTTCGCCAGTAATCGGCAGGATGCGGGTGAATCAAGCGGTCGTGGCGAAGTGCGCTCGCGTAACGCCACGACCACTCGCGGTCGTCCTTGGAGCATCTACTGCGGGCAGAGCCCTGCGGAGCAGGTGGTTGGCATTCGCCGGTACGACTCTGTACCACCCGGTACCGAAGTGTCAGGGACATCTAAGAACGGCACTTTGACACCCCATTTGTATAGGCCAATAAAATCAATCGTGGATTTCAATGTGTCGCACCCTTCGAATTGCATGTGAGCGCGCACGGCCCAAATGTCGGGCGGTGGACCTCCCAACGGTGGAGGAGTTGGATCCAAGTTTGCCAAGGCGAGGGAATAAACAACAAAGCCGTCGCGTGTTTTCACCATTTCGCCCGAATACGCTGAGACCCTAGGGATCTTCGGAATGAAGCCAATCTCGTACGTTACGGCGTAGCGGTCGGCGGGACCAGCCGTGATCCTGAGCAGGTACTTCATTCCAGGAGTAGCGTCGCTGCCCCCGTACCAGGTACCCACGGGATTACACTCATTTCCGAATCCCTGGGCGACGCACGGAAGGGCTACGATCGCGATTACAATCATGAGAACACCGATGTTTCGCATTTGCGGTTGCCTCCTTATCTCTCAAGTGTTGATGTGCATGCGAATTAGCGCATTAACATTTCAACGCTTCACGAATTCGGAGTAAATGGAACCGAACTTGCTTCCGGATGAAATCCGTCTTGGCACGCAACCATTTGATAAAACGCGGCTTGGCCTTGACGCTGAAGGTTACCGGCGTATGCTGGAGCTAGCAGCCGAGCCTACCCAGTCCTCAGCAACTGAGAAACGGGGGGTGCGCAATAATGGCCACGCTAGTTCAGCAGCCGAAGACGTCACGCGTTGTGCGCTTTGACTGCTTCGAAGCTGATTTGCAATCCGGTGAACTGCGCAAGCGGGGAATTCGAATAGGCCTTCGGAACCAATCGTTCCAGGTTCTCGCTGCTCTTCTGGAACATCCCGGCGAAGTGGTCACCCGCGAAAACCTTCAGCAGTTGCTGTGGCACGACAACGTTTTCGTCGATTTCGAAACCAACCTGAATGCTGCAGTCGGCCACTTGCGCGAGGCACTGAACGACTCAGCCGAGCATCCACGCTTTATAGAGACATTGCCAAGGCGCGGCTACCGTTTTCTCGCCGAAGCTTATGCGCCGCCCGAACCACAGCGAAACGCAGGTCGAGTGCGGCTGGTAGTGCTGCCGTTTGTGAATATGAGCGAGTCGGCGCAGAACTACTGTAGCGATGCGATGACCGACGAGATAATCACCGCACTGGCCAGCTTGGTTCCCGAGCACTTGGCCGTGATTGCCCGCACGACGGCGATGCACTACAAGGGAACCCACAAGGACGTGGGCCGCATCGGCCGCGAGTTGGCCGCCAGCTACGTGGTGGAAGGCGGGATCAGGCGGGACAACGATCACGCATCGGTGAACGTGCAAGTCATTCAGACCAGCGACCAGTCACACGTGTTTGCTCGGCGATATGAGGCGGCGCTGCGTGACATTTTCCAACTGCACAGCTCGATTGCAAAAGACATCGCCATCCATCTAAACCTGCCCGGAATTGCCGAAGAAGTCCATCGCACTTCGGCTTGGGTTGCGGGCAGAAGGCAGGCGACGAACAACATCGCAGCCTATAACGAGTACATTCAAGGACGGTACCTCGCCGAAAGACTAATTCCTGAAGAAATGGCAAAGGCCAAGCAGCATTTCGAAGACGCGATTCGATACGACCCGGAGTTCGCGCTCGCTCACATGGCCTTGGCCGATCTCTTCTCGTGGCTTGGGTACAAGGGCTACATGCGCCCCAAAGACGCCTACGCCATTGGCATCACCTACGCGTTACGTGCAGTCGAGATTGATGACACACTGGCCGAAGCGCACGCAGTGCTCGCTTCGTACCACAAGCAGCTTGACTACAACTGGCCCGCTGCCCAGCGTTCAATGGCGAGGGCGCTCGAACTCAATCATACGTCCCCTTTCGTCAGATTCTCCAACGCCATGGTCATTCTGATGCCGCACAACCGCATCGAAGAGGCCGTTACCGAGCTCCGAGGTGCGCTTGAATCGGATCCGCTGGACACCGGTGTCCGTTGCTGGCTTGGAATCATGCTGCTCCTCGGCCGAGACTATGATGCCGGAATCGACGAAGCCAACTACATGCGCGAATTAGAGCCGAACTCTTGCTGGCCTCCGTTTATTCAGGGAATCGCATACCGGCAGAAATACTTCGAAGAGTCTCTTCGCGGAAAGATACGGTCGGACTTCGCGGAGAAAGCTATAGCCGGGCACCGCCGGGCAATGGAATTGGCACCGGGAGCGGACCACCTCCTCGCGTGGCTCGGCTTTGCGTTGGGTGTATGCGGGAGAAAGGCCGAGGCGCGGAGGATCCTGAAGCAATTTCAGCGGTCAGAGCATTACATCCTTCCAACCAATTTCGCGCACGTATACCTCGGTCTAAGGGAAATCGACACTGCGTTCGACTGGCTCGATCGCGCCGTAGAAGAACGCGATCAAAACATGATGCCGATCCTGAGCTATGCGCATTTCGATCCACTCCGGTCCGACCCTCGCTTTGATAGGCTATTGCGCAAGATGAAGCTTCAAGCCTGATCGTGGCACCTTCAGCAGTTCTCTTGTGTGGGACTCGGATGACAACTGTTGTAACCAGCGTTTGCACTCATCATCAAGTCACACCCCTACCGGCCTCGCCAACTGCGAAGCCACCAGCTTCCACTCCCCATCGCATTTCCGCAGAACGTCAAGATAAACGTAGCGCACGGCGAAGCGCTTCCCCTTGATCTCGACCTCGTCCGATTCCGATCCATGCACGACCGCAGTGTCGCCAAACACGCGAATCCTGCGCCCGGTAGACACAATCGACGGGTAACGAATCGTCCCAGTCCGAAAATTGTCCAGCACATCCTGCTTAGTAAAAGCCCGGCCAGCCTCGTTGTACTGCACATAATCATCGGCAAAAATCCGCGCCAGCCCGGCGAGATCCGCGCTCATCAGCGCCCGGTCTCCAGCCTCGTGCAGCGCCAGAATCTCCTGTTCGTCGTTCTGCTTCTCATCGTTCTCGATCGACATCCTCGCTCCTCGCCACCCGGCGGTCACTTCCTCCATCTTCCACAAATGTGTAATCTCACGCTAGGACTGATACCGGCATGGGATTTCTAAGCTACCTTCTATACCCGTGGGGCTTTCTGCTCCAAGGAATTGCGATCGTCCATTTCATCCGGCGGCGGCCGGATAACTACTGGATTTTTATCATCCTGTTTCTGGGAGCGCCCGGCGCGATTATCTATCTCGCCGTTGAGGCGCTTCCTGATCTTGGCCTGGTCGGCCAATCTTTCAAAGTCTTCCCGCGTCGTAAACGCATTCGCGAACTCGAAGCCGCCATCCACGACAACCCGTCAGCCGGAAACTACGAAGAACTCGGCGACCTGTACATGGACGATGGCAAGCTCCAGCAAGCGCGAGCCGCTTTCGACAAAGCCATCGCCGCGCGCGCTGATACGCCCGATCCTTTTTACCGCCGCGCCGTGTGCGCCATCCACCTGGGCGATGCCGCAGCCGCATTACCCGACCTGGAACGAGTGGTCGCGAAAGACCCCGACTACGATTTCCAGCGCGCCGCCGGATTGCTCGCCCACGTCTACGCGCAGACCGGACAAAAAGAAAAAGCCGAGAAGCTTTTCCGGCAAGTAACGATCACCTCGACCTTGTCGGAAACGTATTTGAATTTCGCGGACTTGCTGGCCTCCGAGGGTCGCAACGCCGAAGCCCGCGAGTGGGCGCAGAAGGTGCTCGACAAGAAACCCACCATGCCCGGCTACCTGCGCCGGCGCGAGCGGCCGTGGTTCCGGCGGGCGAAGGAAGTGCTGAAACGTTTGCCATTGTGACTGGGTCGCCGGCGGCGCGGAATTCCAACCCGGCAGCGGTCTTGCGGCTCCGAGCCTTGCCGTGGCATTGCCTCAGGGTCGTTGGTGCAAACGCTCCAGCCTCGTCCTGCTGGTACTCACTTTGCGGGAGCAACCGGGATCATGGCATGTTCGTAGGGAGTGCCGGCCCACATCATGTAGGGCTTGCCGGGATCGGGGTCCTTGGCCCTGGTGTAGCCCAAAGTCTTGCTGGGAGGACCGAAAACCATGATATGCGGGCCGGTGACGATCCAATGATTGTCCGCGGTCTTGCCCGTAGCGTACGGGTCGGTATTGCTTGCCCCCTCGTCGCCAGCCAACATGTACGAAATCCCCACCTTATCCGGCGGAGGCACGTGCGTCATCAGGGCATTGATAAATTCCATGCTGTTGGCGTCGTTGCACATCTTGTCCGTGCCCACGACCATGCAGGTAAAACCGTTCTTTCCAGCGCGCAGGGTCCGCATGCTGCCGTCCTCCTCCATGCGCACGACGGCTGCTTCTTTGGCCACGGATTCGGGAGCCGCGGACAGAGCCCGGGTGCTGTACTCGGAGTCTGAGACCTTCCCTTGCTGAGCCTTAGCCGTAGTTCCGATCACCAGCAGCGATACCGCAACCGCGAAAACTGTCCTCAGGGCTCGCATATCTGTCCTCCGCAAAGTTCCAACAGGGTGCCGGAGTAATCCGGAGCAGGCGGTATTCTACACCTGGGTGGTTTCCAATTCTACCCAACATCACTTGACCAAAACGACTAATTCGGTCCGCTTGCTGGATCGCAGTTCACGCGCGCGATGACTGCGACCGTTGCGCTTAAAGTTTGGCGCTGACGGCTAAAAACGAAAAGCCAAGAGCCAACCGCCAAGAGCCAAAATGCTATCCTTCCCTGGATGCGAATTGCCTACCTCGAGTGCACCCGCTGCGGAGAGCATCTCTCCGCCGACCGCCCGCAGCATATCTGCCCTAAAGACGGTGGAGTCCTTTACGTCCGCTACGACCTCGCCAGCCTGAAAGGGAAGTTCCGCCCCGAAACTTTGTCGGGCCGGGTAGCCAGCATGTGGCGTTACGCCGAAGTCTTCCCAGAACTTCCCGAAAATGAAAAGCCCGTGACGCTCGGCGAAGGATTCACGCCCATGCTCGCCAGCCGCGAGTACCCAAATGTCTTCATCAAGGACGAAGGTCTGAATCCCACGGGATCGTTCAAAGCGCGCGGCATGTCCGCCGCCGTGACCATGGCAAAACATTATGGATTGAAGAAGCTGGCCGTTCCTTCCGCCGGAAACGCTGGTGGCGCGCTGGCAGCCTACGCGGCGGCGGCCGGAATCGAAGCCCACATCTTCATGCCGAGAGATGTGCCGACGGCGAATCGCATGGAATCCGACTACTACGGCGCGCACGTCACGCTGGTCGACGGCCTGATCAGCGACTGCGCCCGCATGGT
>JAIQFO010000052.1 GCA_020073215.1 Terriglobia bacterium
AACTACGGGGCTCTCTTTCGATCCGCATTGGTGGCACTGCTCAGAAACAAGATGAGAAGCGTCCTGACGGTTCTGGGGATCACCATCGGGATTGCGGCGGTGATCTGTGTCGTGGCCATCGGCAAAGCCGGACAAGCGCGAGTCCAGCAACAACTGAACAACCTGGGAGACAACTTCGTCTGGATTGAAGCTGGCGGCCGCGCCGTCAACGGCGTGCGTACGGGCACGCATGATACGAAGACGCTGGTGATGGCCGATGCCATAGCCGTCAAAAACCAGATTTCGCTCATCAAAAGCGTTTCGCCGAATGTGGATGATCCGGTTCAGGTCATCTACGGCAATCAGAATTGGCACACGTCCTACCGCGGCGTTTCGCCCGAGTACTTCGACATCAAGCGCTGGTACGTGGATCAGGGCGCCATATTTTCGCAGGAAGACGTAGATCGAGCGGCCGACGTTTGTGTGATTGGCCGCACGGTTCGGCAACTGCTGTTTGGTGTCGAACCACCGGTTGGGAAGGTAATCCGCGTCAACAGCATTCCCTGCAAGGTGGTGGCTACGCTGAATCCAAAAGGGCTCTCGCTTTCCGGGCAAGACCAGGACGACACAGTGATCTTGCCCTACACGACTGCTCAGAAGAAGCTGAAGGGCATTACCTGGCTGGACGACATTCTGTGCTCCGCAGTGTCACAAGACGCGGTCAAGATGGCCGGACAGGAAGCCACCGCCGTGCTCCGGGATCGGCACCATCTGCGTCCCGAAGAAGAGGATGACTTTAATATTCGAAATCCTGAGGACATCATTCAGGCCCAGCTCGACGCCAGCAAGACTCTGACCATTCTGCTGATCGCAATCGCATCCGTTTCCCTGATCGTGGGAGGAATTGGCATCATGAACGTGATGCTCGTTTCGGTGACCGAACGCACGCGTGAGATTGGAGTCCGAGTGGCGGTGGGAGCGACCGAAGCAGCCATCCAGCTTCAGTTCCTGGGAGAATCGATCATGCTCAGCCTGGTTGGGGGCGCTGCGGGTGTACTGGTTGGGATCTTCGGCTCCTATTTGGTTGGGCAGACTCTGGGTTGGCCCATCGAGATGTCGATCGAAGCGGTCGTGGTGGCCGCGATGTTCTCGGTCGCGGTCGGAGTCTTCTTCGGTTACTACCCAGCCCGCAAAGCATCGCTGCTGGATCCCATCGAAGCGCTGCGCTATGAGTGAAAATACCTTTGGTTGATTCCCGGAACTGGACATAATGACAAAGCGCAAGTGGCTCATCTTGGCGGGTGTTGCAGTCGCGGCTGGATTGTTCGTTGCCTTAGGCCTGAATCGCAGCCCGCAAGCGCAGCACTTTACCGCAAAGGTCGAGCGAGGTCCGATCAGCGACGTGGTGGAGGCCACCGGAACCATCAACTCGGTAATCACCGTCCAGGTGGGATCGCAAGTTTCCGGCACCATCGCGAAACTCAATGCCGACTTCAATTCCCGCGTGCATAAGGGGGATGTTGTCGCACTCATCGACCCTGCATTGTTCAAGGGGGCCCTGCTGCAAGCGACCGCTGACTTGAAAAACGCGGAAGCCAACCTGCAAGCGGCCCGAGCCAACCTCGAAAAGGCGAAAGCCGCGTTGGTCCAGACTAAGGCCGACTATGATCGTGCCGTTGGCTTGACCAAAGACGGCGTCATGAGCCAGCAACAACTGGACCTTGCCAAATCGAACTACGACGCAGCCAGCGCATCCGTCGATGCCGCCGCCGCCAACATCACGCAAGGCGTGGCGCAAATCAGTCAGAAGCAAGCTGCGGTCGCCGTAGCCCAAACCAATCTCGATTACACTGTGATTCGTTCGCCCATCGACGGCACGGTGGTGGCGCGAAATGTGGATGTGGGACAAACCGTGGCGGCATCCCTGCAAGCCCCAACCATTTTTACTATCGCGCAGGATCTCACCAAGATGTGGGTGTATGCCAAGACCGACGAGTCCGACGTGGACAACATTAAGGTGGGCAAGGTAGTCACCTTTAAGGTGGATGCCCTCCCCAAGCAAACGTTTCAGGGAGTGGTCAGCCAGATCCGCATGAACCCGATGACAGTGCAAACCGTGGTCACCTACGACACCATCATCGAATTTGCGAACCCCGAACTAAAGCTATTTCCTGGCATGACGGCGTACGTGACCATTCCCGTGGCCACCGTGCAGAACGTATTGAAACTGCCAAACACTGCGCTGCGGTACAAGCCCCCGATGGCGGCTGAGGAAGTTCTGGCTCTTTATAAGCGCTTTGGGATCGAAGGAGGCGAGGGGCAACCGGCCGGTGACGACTCCGCTGCAGTGCAGAGTGAAAAGCCGGCTGGCGGCGCCCAGAATCTGCCGCGCGCCCCGAAAGCCGAGACGGCCGTGGTTTGGAGGCTCCATCCCGATCACACGATGGAACCGGTCAGGGTTTCTCTGGGGATCACCGACCATGCCTACACGGAAGTCAGCGCAATTCTCAGAGGGGAACTGAAAGAAGGAGACGACTTGATTATTCGATCGGTGACCTCCAAAACCCAAGCTCCAGGCAGCCTACGGCGCTAACAGCCCGTGATGCAAATTGAGATACTGTGTGCAATTCTCAATTCACTATTACTAGATTTGTCATCCTGAGCGAAGCGAAGGACCTGCTGTCTTTTGCAGCGAGAAACAAGCAGGTCCTTAGCTTCACTCAGGATGACGATTTATGAAGAGTAAGTAAGAATCCGCAAGTCGGAACTATCCCATGGGATCGATACCTGTTCGCGACCAACTCGGAACCGCGCCAGCCGCCTCCGCGGCAAGTGCGGTCATCCGTGTGGAAGACGCGCATAAGTACTACGAACTGGGCGAGACAAGGGTGCATGCGCTGCGCGGTGTAGGCCTCGAAATTCAGCGAGGCGAATTCGTAGCGATCATGGGGGCGAGCGGCAGTGGCAAGTCCACCTTCATGAACATTCTTGGTTGTCTCGACCGCCTCAGCTCCGGACGATACTTACTGGAAGGGATCGATGTTTCCGAGCATGACAAGAAGGCTCTGGCGTTGATTCGGAACGAAAAGATTGGATTTGTGTTCCAGGGCTTCAATCTGCTGGCCCGCACAACGGCGCTCGAAAACACGGAATTGCCCACGCTCTACGCGAAGATCGATAAAACAGAGCGCCGAAAGCGCGCCGCCGATGCGTTGACCATGGTAGGTCTGGCCGAACGCGCACAACATTTCCCGTCGCAGATGTCTGGTGGGCAACAACAGCGAGTCGCCATAGCTCGAGCCCTGGTAAATCGCCCGTCTATCCTTCTGGCCGACGAGCCCACCGGCAATCTCGACAGCCGTACGTCGGTCGAGATCATGGAAATCTTCCAGAACCTGAACGACAAAGGCCTGACCATAGTCCTGGTGACCCACGAACACGACATCGCACAATTCGCCAAGCGTGTGCTGGTCTTCCGGGACGGAAAGATCCGCAAGGATGATGCGATTCTCACTCGTCCCAGGGCGAGCGAAGTGCTGAAGACCTTGCCGACGCTCGAAGACTGAGGCCGTGCAACGCGTGGTCAGGGCAATTCAGTGCGCGGCCTGAGATCTCTCGGCAAGAAAATCGTCCCGGCACTGTTTCGCGGCGGAGAGTAACTGAGGGAACTCAGGCGAGCTTCGGCGGGTGGGACACTTTAACGGGGAAGTATAACGCGGGTTTCTCTTTTACCATCGGTGGCGCAATCCCGGGAACACTCCCGGTTTACCGCGGTCGTTTAGCGGCCCTCTTTCTTGAGTCCCTGCTTTTCGCGATCCAGCACCATTTGGTCGAAGGCATGGGGCAGCGACTCGCCGCGGGAGTAGGGACCGGGTTTGTAGGCGCGGGACTTGATGCCGGCCTGTGACAGCTCTGCGATCGCCCAGTCTTCACGGTTGGTGATGTCCCAAAATTCAACCGCATCATCGCCTTCGAAGCCAGGCTTCGCCATTTCGTCAGGATGGAAATGCCATTCGCAGATCACATCCGTACGATCCACGGCCCGCGGCCACAGCGTGTGCGTCATGATGTAATCCGGGTGGAGGCTCAGCAGCAGATTAGGAAAAATCGCGTAGTAATAAACCCGGTTGCGTTCGTCCGCGGTGAGTCCGGGAAGGTACGCGCGCCGCAGCTGACCGTCTTTACTCATCGTCTTGGCGCCGCCCCGAAATTCCATCGAGCCGCCGATATATCCGCGATGGGGTGGGTCGTTTTCCCCAGAGAGATAATCGGTGATGGCATTGAGCGCCGGATGCAGAATCGGACAGTGCAGGCACTCGTTGTAGTTCAGCACAATCAGCTTCCAGTTGGCGTTTACCTCATAGGCGACGCGCCGATAGGTGCCGAGCTCAGCCATTTGCCAATGCAGCACCTTCTGCCGCAGATCTTCTAACTGGCTGGCCAGCGGGGAGGGATCTGGGTTGAGGTTGATGAAGACATGTCCATCCCACACGTCAACATGAACGCGATTGAGGGGATAGTCTTCGCGGCAGAAGCCGTCCTGTACATGGGGAGCGCCGATCAGGCGCCCGTCGAGTCCGTAAGTCCAACCGTGATAGCCGCACTGGATGCGTCCGTCGAAATGCCCTTCGGCGCGGGCGCAGATGCGGGTGCCGCGATGCCGGCACACGTTGAAAAACGCCCGCAACGAGCCACTCTCGTCGCGAGTAATGATGATGCTTTCATCCCCGACCTCGCGCAGAAAATAGTCTCCCGGCGCCGCCACTTGATTAGCGCGGCCAACGGAGATCCAGGTTTGGCAGTAGAAGCGTTCCAGTTCGTCGCGGAACAGGCCGGGGTCCGTGTAGTAGCGGGCCGGTAGAGTCGTGGCAACGGATTGAGTGTCGGAAGTCGGCATGCAGCACTTAGCGGAGAGATTCTATAGCAGGAAACGAGTCTGGTGTTCGGAGATGTTCCACACTGTCCTGCCCGTGGTGAAAATGAGAATGAAAATGAGAACCCCGCTTTTGACGCCTAATTTGCCGAATTTGTCATCCAGAGCGCAGCGAAGGACCTGCTTTCTTTTCGGTGCTCGAGACAGCAGGTCCTTCGCTGCGCTCAGGATGACAATTCATGGAGCCCAACGCCTTTAGCTGTGTGCACGCGTCGGGAACTGAGGCTGGGGGTTGGTCAGCCGGGGCGTTTGGGGCTGCAAGCGCTCCTCGCCGGAGTAAATCAGGAAGCGCCGTCCCCGGAGGAAGCCTACGAGAGTCAATCCGGTTTCACGGGCCAAGCGCACCGCCAGGCTGGAGGGCGCGGAAACCGACGCCAGCAGCGGCACTCCCGCCAGCAGCGCTTTCTGGATGATTTCGAATCCACCGCGACCGCTGACCATGAGGGCGTAATCGGACAACGGCAGCCGGCCGGCCAGCAGGGCCCAACCCACAACCTTGTCCACGGCGTTGTGCCTCCCCACATCCTCGCGCAGCACAACCAGTTTTCCCTGAGCGTCGAACAGGCCGGCGGCGTGCAGTCCACCGGTGCGATCGAAGATGCTTTGTGCAGCCTTCAACGTGTCGGGGAAAGTGCACAGCACCTCGGGGTCGAGAAGGAAATTCGGATTGGGCCGCCGGATGCCCTGTGCTTTGACCGCTTCAATGGACGCTTTTCCGCAGATGCCGCAACTGGAGGAAATGAAGAAATTACGGCGGGTTCGCTCGGGATCCAACGACGTCTCAGTGAGCCGCACATCCACGATATTGTCACTCGCTTGAGGGTTCTTCGTCTTGCCGTAATCCGTCTTCCCGTAATCCAAAGAGACGATCTGTTCACGTCTTTCGATCAAGCCTTCGGTACAGAGGAAGCCGGCAGTCAATTCCAGGTCGTGTCCGGGAGTGCGCATGGTAACGCTGAGGGGCGTTCCATTAAGGCGAATCTCAAGGGGTTCTTCCGCAACCAGGCAGTCTTGTGCGCGGCACACCTGACCGCTTTGCCATTCCGTGACCTGCGTTACGTCAATGCTGCTGAGTTTATGCAGATGATTCTCCCCGGTACTCTGACCGCGTAGGTCTGACCGCTCTGCGGCCGAAGGTTCGCGACCGTAGCGCCGCCGGCAGGATGTCGGCGCTACAATTTATTTCCCTGCCATTCGTGCGCGCTCTTCTGCGCAGGCTTGCCGGGCATCGCGCCCCGTAATTTCTTTGTACCATGCCGGATGAAAAGTCCAGGCCCACGCCTCGCTTACCGCGCCGCGGGTCATCGCCTGAAACGTCCCAGGCTGGCCGAAGGTGCTCTCATAAACGTGGATGAAAATTCCGCCCAGCATGATGAGCGCAGAGATGTCGTGCAGCACGTAGCTGATGGCGACCGAAATTCTTCCAAACGTGTCGGCGCCCGCCCACATCACAATGCCGGTGATCAGGTACACCACGCACCCGGTCACGATCTCCCAGAACTGAACTTTCTGCCCGGCATTGAAGAATCCGGTTTCGGGAGGGTCCATCTTCTCTTCGCCGCTAACGATCTTCTTCATGCCCCGCATCCAATTCGTATCGGCCGGGGTCCAAGCCATCGGCTTCAGCCAGTTGAGCATCTGCAGTCCGAAGAAAACCACAAAGCCCACGCCAAACCAGGGATGCATGGTGCGGCTGAGTTGGCCTCCGCCAAAGATCGGCGTAAACCAGCGGAACAGCCAAGGCAGGTAAATACCGAACCCGGAAAACAGGGCGAGGAAGAAGAACAAAGCCACCATCCAATGGAGAGCGCGAGTGTACACGGGATGGCGCAGCAACTCTCCGCGGTAGACCGTAGTCTGGCCGAAGGATTCGAAGGTGTCGCGAGCCTTGTCGTCGAAACGCTCCACCGAGCTAGCCATTGCGCTCTCCTTTCTCCTTCGGCGCCTCTGGCAGGTCCGGCTGCGCGCGGCGAGGCCCTGACGTTACATAGTGCAGGCAGACTCCCAGCAGTCCAAACAACGCGAACGTCCCCAGCACGGGCTTAAACAGCCACTTCCACACCGTGTAGCTCCAGGGGATTTGCGGATTCTTGGGCAGTCCGCCATAGCGCTCGGGATCGGTGGCATCGTGGAGCACGTAGATCACATGCGTGCCACCGATGGATTGCGGATCATAGACGCCGGCCTTTTCCATGCCGAACTTGTCGCGCAGTTGCGTGACGCGCCCCTCGGCGATGAACTTCATGTCGTCCTTGGTGCCGAACTTCAAACAACCGGTCGGACACGCCTTGATGCAAGCCGGTTCCAGGCCCGCGCTCACGCGGTCGGAACAGAGCGAGCACTTATAAACTCGCTTGGTCAGGGGATTGAACTTCGGAATATCGAACGGGCATCCGGAAACGCAGAACTCACAGCCGATGCAGTTTTCCTGATTGAAGTCCACAATTCCGTTCGCATACTTCACGATGGCGCCGTCCGCCGGACAAGCGGCTAAACATCCGGGATCTGCGCAGTGCATACACTGATCCTTGCGCATCAGCCACTGCACCGTCCCATCCGCTTGCGGGTGTTCGGTGAATTTGATCAGGTTCCAGAAGTTCCAACGCGTCTCCCGCATGGTCTGGTAGGTGTTGTCGAAGGTAGTCGGACTAAACGGCATGTCGTTCCACTCGACACACGCCACTTCGCAGGCCTTGCAGCCGATGCAGATGGTCGTGTCGACCAGTTTGCAGACTTCCAGATCCCGCTGCATCCCTTGGCCTGGAATCGACCCGGGATGGGCCGAGATCATTTCTTCTTGTAATATCTTGCGGTCTGGCATCTCGTCCCTCCCTCCTAAGCCTTCTCGATCTTCACGAGGAAGCCTTTAAATTCCGGGGTGAATGCGTTCGGATCAATCACCGTCGGGGTCAGTTCGTTGGTTAAGGTTTTCGCGGTCTTGCCTTCATCTTCGGCAATCCCGCGGAATCCCCAGTGAATGGGGATTCCGATCTGGAACATCTCCTTGCCGTCGATCTTCATCGGACGAATACGTCGCGTCACCATGGCTTTCGCGATGTAGTGGCTGCGCGCGCTGGTGACTTTGACTTTTTCGCCACCTCGAATGCCCATCTTATCCGCCAATTCGACGGGAATTTCGATAAAGGGTTCGGGCACGAGTTGGACATTCATCGGGTTATTTTTCGTCCAGTAGTGATAGTGCTCGGTCAGGCGATAGGTGGTGCAAATGACATTGAATCCATCCGCCACGGTGCCGTACTTGTCGAAGGGAGTCTTGTACTTTTTCACCACTGGATTGGTGGATTGGTTGGGGTGGAGCGGATTCGCAATCGGGCTTTCGATGGGCTCGTAGTATTCGGGGAAAGGCCCATCGTTCATCGGACCGAGCGGCACGAACAAGCGCCCCACACCCTCGGGATTCATGATGAACGGCCCCATGTGATCTTTGGGAGCAGAGTCGGGCTTGAAATCGGGGACGTCGTTGCCAACCCAGCTCTTTTTCGCTTCGTCCCACCAGACCTGGCGACGCGAAGCATCCCACGGCTTGCCATTCAGGTCGCAGGATGCGCGGTTATAAAGGACGCGCCGGTTCGCCGGCCACGACCAGGCCCAGTTCGGATAGATGCCCAGACCCGAGGGATCGTCGGTTCCTCGCCGCTGCGTCATGGCGCCAGCTTCGGTCCAGGAACCGCAGTAGAGCCAATTGCCGGCGAGCGTGGTGCCGTCGTCTTTCAGCCACGCAAAACCCGGGAGTTGCTGTCCGGCCTTGATGGTCGTGTTCGTCTTGGGGTCGGTGATGTCAGCCAGCGCTTTGCCGTTGATCTCCTTTGCCATTTCGGCAAGCGATGGGTTGTAGGGGTTGGTGTAGGGGAACCACGCATGCATTATGGGATCGGGGAACTTGCCCCCTTCCTTCTGATACAGGTCGCGGACCTTCAGGAAAATTGTCGCCAGAATTTCCTGGTCCAACTTCGCTTCGCCGGGCGGCGGGACAGCAACGTTCTTCCACTGCAGCCAACGCGCGGAGTTGACGAATGTCCCATCCTTCTCGGCAAAACCCGCGCCCGGCAGGCGATAGACCGTCGTGTTGATCTTCTTCAACTCCTCAGGGGTGATGCCGGGAGCCTTCCAGAATTCGCTCGTCTCGTCGGGATAGATCTCGCAAACCACCAGCCAGTCGGCCTTCTTCAGCGCTTGAATGTTCTTCTGCGAATCGGGGCCGATCATGACGCCGTTCATGCCGAAGGCGAAGATGCCCTTGATCTTGCCGTCGTACATGTCGTTCCAGATATTCACCCACGAGTGATTGCGGTCAATCTTGGGCAGATGGTGGAAGGCCCAGTCGTTCTCTTTAGTCGCCGCGGGGCCATACATCGCCTTGAGGAACGAGATGGCAAACTTAGGCGTGTTCGACCAGTAGTTAAACGAATCCCAGGGATCGGGCTTGGCTTGCGTGGGCGTGGTGCGCTTCAGGTAGGTAGCGAGGTCCACATCGCTCGGGGCCGGCATCTTCAGGTAACCGGGAAGGATGTCGAAGACGCCTGCCATGTCGGTGGCGCCCTGAATATTGGAGTGGCCGCGCAACGCATTAACGCCGCCACCCGCGCGTCCCACATTCCCCATGAGGAGTTGCAACATCGCCGCGGTACGGATGATCTGCGTGCCGAAGCTGTGCTGCGTCCACCCCACCGCGTAGATGATGGTGGCGACTTTCTTCATGTCGCCATCTTTGCGGATGGAGGTGAACAGGTCGGCAGCCTTCAGAAATTGATCCTTCGGAATTCCGGTAATGCGCTCAACCATCTCCGGTGTATAGCGCTCATACTGCTTCTTCAGCAGTTGATACACGCAGCGTGGATGTTGCAGCGAGAGATCGAAGGCAGTTTTCGGAGGTAGCGCGGCCGCGGGTGGAGGAGCACCGGGCTTCGCAAGGGCCGGTTTCTCGTGAGGCGAGCCGGTTACGGGCTTGCCGGCAAGGTCGCCGCCCTCTTCATAGTTCCAAGTCGCTTTGTCGTAGGTCTGCTTCGCTGGATCAAAGCCCGAGTACAGACCGTCTTCGGGCAGCTTGAAGCCATCCTTAATGATGAACGCCGCATTGGTGTAGTTGACCAGATAATCGTGCGCGATGCGGTTGTTCTGAATAGCGTAGTTGATCAGGCCGCCAAGGAAGGCAATGTCGGTCCCAGCGCGAATTTGCAGGAAGAGATCGGCGGTGGAGGCGGTACGCGTCAGCCGCGGATCGACCACGATCATCTTGGCATTGCGGTGGAGCTTGGCCTCGATCGGCCACTTGAAACCGCAGGGATGGTTCTCGGCCGGATTGCCGCCCATGATCAGCATCAAGTCCGTGTTCTTGATGTCGATCCAGCCATTGGTCATTGCGCCGCGTCCGAATGTGGGCCCCAAACTGGAGACCGTGGGGCCGTGTCAAACCCGGGCCTGGTTTTCCAGGTAGCAGACCCCCAGGCTGCGCATGGTCTTGACGACCAAATAGTTGAACTCGTTAGTGTCGGTGCAACCGCCGGTGAAGGCGATGCCTTCGCAACGATTGACGGTGTGGCCGGCAGCATCGGTTTCGAGGAAGGTGTCGTCGCGGGTCTTCTTCACCCTCTGCGCGATTTCGCTATAGGCCTGGTCCCACGAAATGTCTTCCCAGTCGGTGGTTCCGGGACGCCGTACCTGCGGCTTGAGCAGCCGGCGCTCGTTGAGAATGTCCTGCGCCAGAGACGATCCCTTCGGACACAGCGTGCCGCGGTTGATCGGGTGATCGGGATCGCCTTCAACGTGCACGACCTGGGGGATGGCGTTCTTCGCCTTGTCTCCCAGCGTGTAGATGATCACGCCGCAGCTCACGGAACAATAAGGGCAGGTGCTGCGGGTTTCACTGGCTCGGGAAATCTTAAGCCCCTGGGTCTGGGCGTGGAGAGAGGTCAGGTCGAATCCAAGAACGGAGAGTCCGGCACCCCCTGCCAGAGTCCCTTTCAAAAAGGTCCTGCGGGAGAACTCCATAACTGCCTCCGCGTTGCGCGATCAGGGAAGTACGGAGTTTATGGTTATGGCCGTCGCGTAGGCGGCCAGCCTGCGCTGCTCGAATGCGGAGAACTATACATTATGGTTTTCTGCGCCGTCAATGGAGTTTCGCGGTTGGGCTGGAGTCCGGTTTCCGAGTCGCCGGCGGTCGGGAAGTAAAAGACCAGAAGGGTGCTTGGCGTACTATTCGTCGAAAGAACCGATTATTCCGGGTTGCCGATCATCCATGGGAGCGAGTTGCGTATGCCGACGCAGCCAGCGCGGCATACGCCGCGAAGGGCAGCAGAGCATGCAGCAAAGGGTTGCGCTTTTAGCCGTTGAGGTGCGCTCTCTGTACCGTCTGTAGAACCGCTCTAGTTGGGCTTCTTTTTCCCGAACAGCCCGCCCAATCCGCCCAGGGGATTGTTCTTGCCGCCTTGCATCAGGCCTTTCAGTTGGTTCCCCATCATCCCCTTCATATCCGGCATAAACTTCGGGTCCGCAGTGGTGCCGGTAATTGCGATGGGGACGCCGCCAGCGCCCATACCGACCGCATGCGTCAGCCCCGCACCCGCGCCCGCCAGATTCGCCAACATTTTGAAGTCAAGCGCATTGCTGGGGCTGACGGTACCCGCGCCGGTGACCGTTCCCAGCGACGGAATCACCAGGTTGATCTTGTCGAGGCGCGTGCCTTCGGGAGCGTACCGCACATCGGAACTCAGGTTCTGGATGGTGGTGTCATTGCCGGTTTGCTTGCCGGTCAGCGCGGAGATGGCCGAGAGTTTCGATCCGAGGTTGAAGTTGGCCAGAGCCGCGTTGCTCATCTTTATCCAGCCGGTTGAGACCAGCTTGTCGAGCGGACCGACGGAGTCGAGTTCCACCGAAAGCGTTCCGCCTTTGAGCTTCGAGCCGGTGGGAAGAACCACCCCGAGCGCAGGCAGCATGGCTTCGAGGTCATCGACCGGCATGGCTTCTCCGTGCAGCTTGGTGCGGATGGAAGTGGTGTCGCCTTGCATATCGTAAGTGCCCGTGAGCTTCGCCAGCGCCTTGCCGATCGAGACGTCGCCCTGCATCACCTTTCCCGACTCACTCTTCAGGTTATGCTCGACGGCGAAGACAACCTGCACCGGCACTCCCGCGGGCGAGCCTTTGGGAACCAGCTTTAACGACGTCGCCTTCAGGGTTCCATTGGCCTTCGCCAGGTGGCCGTCGGAAGTCAGCGTGCCGTCGAAATCAGCCGAGCCCGCGATGCCCAGCTCCTGATCGACGAGCGCGGACTGGGCGAGATCAAGCTTTTTGAGGCTCAACTTTGCCTGCACCGGCGTGAGGGTGGTATCGGTCGAGTTGATCGGACCGGCATTGCCGTCGACCTTCAGGCTGCCGCCGCCCGGCAGGCGCGCAGAAGCGGTCACAGGGAATGCGCTGGTAAATGAAAAATCGCGCATCGAAATGTCGACCTTGTCATACACGACGGGTTTTCGCTTGCCGGAAATCGATCCTAGGGAGATGGCTCCGTCCGTCAGGTCGAGCTTGGCCACGTGCACGTTGGCCGGTGCGCTCGACGGTGCGCTGGACCGTGTTTCCGCTGCTTTGGCGGGGGGCGTCGCCTGATTTCCCGACGCCTGATTTCCGAGCGACGAGAAATTCCAAAGGCCCTCGCGGTTGCGCAGCAACATAATTTCCGGATGCTCGATCGTCAGGTGGGTAACGTTGAGCTGCTTGCTGAAAATGAGCGGCATCAGTTCCACGCCCACCTTCAGCGATTTCGCCTGGATAAACGGTGAGCTGCTGAACTTGGGATCGTCGGCGATGGAGAGCTGGTTGGCTTCCACGCTGCCCGAGAGGATGCTCAGGCTTAAATTGCCAACTTTCACTGGCCTTCCCAGAGCCGAGCTGAGGTTCGACTCAATCTGGGGACGAAAACTGTTGACGTTCACCAGGAACGGGACCGCGATGGCGGCCACAATCAACAGGGCGACGACGATGCCGACAACTTTGACAACGGTTTTCACGGGGGGTACCTCCTACCACGGGATTCGACGGAGAACGGGGTGGATAGGGAATCCGACGACAGTCTATCAAACCTAAGCACGTGTGGGGATGGGCGCCCCGGGTTTGCGTAGGGACAGCCGCCCCCGGCTGTCCAGGCCGGGCGAAGCTCGGCAGCCGTAGGGGAAGCAACCCTCACGTTATAAGATAGGCGCAAAGCATGGAACCCGTTCCCCAAGAGGCGCTCTCGGATTTGCATTCCCCGGTGCAAGAGGCAGTCGCGCGACTCGCCGGCTTGCCGGAGGTGCGTGCCGCGTTCGACCGCTTCCGCGCGCAGGAACCGCAGTTTGCGCTGTGGCAGATGGAGGCGACGCGGGTGGCCGCGCCTCCCTTCGGAGAATCGGCGCGTGGCCTTTGGCTGGCGGATCGTTTCCGCGAACTCGGGCTCATCGACGTGCAGGTGGATGAGGTCGGCAACGTGTTCGGCATTCATCCCGGCGGCGGCAGCCGTTACGTCGCGCTTAGTGCGCATATCGATACCGTGTTTCCGGCGGCCACCCCCTTGCACGTCCGGCAGCAGGGCAGCCGGTTGTATGGCCCGGGAGTCGCCGACAACGGCGCCGGCATTACGGCGATGCTGGCCGTGGCCAGCGTGCTGGCGAACGGGCGCATTGCGCACGGTCTGCCCTTCTTGTTCATTGGGAACGTCGGGGAAGAAGGTGAAGGCGATCTACGCGGCATGAGACATGTATTCGCGACGCCGCGCTGGCGGGACGCGATTGCCTATAGCGTGATTGTCGATGGCGCCGGAACCGACACCGTGGTGGCCGAGGCCCTGGGCAGCCGCCGCTTCGAGGTGATGGTGCGCGGTCCGGGGGGGCACTCCTGGAGCGACTTCGGCGCGCCCAATCCGATTATTGCGCTCTCTCGCGCCATTGAAGTCCTCAGTCAAACGCCGGTTCCCACCGCGCCCAAGACCACGTTTAATGTCGGCGTGATTCGTGGCGGAACTTCCGTGAATTCGATTCCGGAATCCGCCAGCATGAGAGTCGATCTGCGCTCCACCTCGATGGCGGAAATTGACCGGTTGGAGCGGGTGCTGCGCCTCGCTTTGGAACAGGCGGTCGCGTTGGAGAATCGCGCGGCGGCTCAGACCGAAACTCGGCGGCCGCCAGCCCCGCAGAGCCGGATGCTGCGGAGCGAAGTGCTGGAGATTGGGAATCGTCCCGCGGGCGAACTGGCTCCGGATGCGCGCCTGCTGAAGGTGATTCGCGCTGTGGATGCGCAGCTAGGCAATAACGCGCAAGTGCAGCGCGCGTCGACCGACGCCAACATTCCGCTGTCGCTCGGTCGCGAGGCCATCGCCATCGGAGGCGGCGGCTCCGGAGGCGGCGCCCACACGTTGCAAGAATGGTTCGACTGCAATGGACGAGGCCTGGGGCTGAGGCGCATTCTGCTTACAATGCTGGCACTATCGGGAGTGAGAGAATGATGATGCGAATCGCTCCGACTCTACTTCTACTACTGGCCGCGGCCTGTGTTCTGCAGGCGCAGAACGGCGTCCCCATGCAGAACGCTCCGAAGCCGAAAGCCGACCTGATCTTTGCCCACGGCAACATCTATACCGGGGTGGTCGATCCGGCCGCCTCGTTGGGATCGGGCAAACGCGCGGAGGCGCTCGCGATCCGTGGCGACCGCATCCTCGCCGTGGGCATGCCCGACGAGATCATGAAGTGGAAGGGGCCAGAGACGAAGGTTGTGGATCTCGGTGGCCACTTCGTCATGCCCGGCTTCAATGACGCCCACATGCACCTGGCCAGCGCGGGTCTGGAGAAGATGACCGTGAATCTGGTCGGCGTCAAAACATTGGATGAGTTCCGCGAACGGCTGCGGGCCAAGTGCGAGGCTGCCGAGCCTTTGGATTGGGTCGTGGGGGAAGGCTGGGACGAAACGCTGTGGCCGGTCAAGGTCCTGCCCACGCGCTGGGATCTCGACGAGGTGAGCGGCAAGCACCCGGTTTACCTCGTACGCGTTGACGGACACATTGGCGTGGCCAACACCCGCGCCTTGCAGGTCGCCAGCGTCACCGTCGCCAGTCGCGATCCGGAGGGCGGAAAGATCGATCGCGATGAAGCGGGCACGCCCAACGGCATTCTGCGTGAGAAAGCGCAGGACGCGGTGCGAGCGGTCATCCCCAAACCGACGCACGAGAAGCGGAGGCAAGCCATCGAACTGGCGCTCGCGGATTTGGCGAGTCACGGCATCACCTCTGCGCAGGACAACTCGCAGTGGGAAGACTTTGAGATCTACGAGGAACTCGAGGCCGGCGGAAAGCTGACGGCGAGAATTTCAGAATGGCTGCCTTTCGACGACTCGATCGAAGACCTGAACAGCAAGCGCAACTCGCATCCCGCTTCTGACAACATGCTGCACACCGGCATGTTGAAAGGTTTCATGGATGGTTCGCTGGGCTCGAAGACGGCCGCGTTGCTTGAGCCCTACAGCGACGATCCGAAGAACAGCGGCCTGCCGCAATACGAAGCGGCCAAGCTGAATGCGATGACCAGGGAGCGGGTGCTCGCCGGATACCAGATCGGCTTCCACGCCATCGGCGACAAAGGCGTGCAGATGGCGCTCGACGCCTTCGCCGAGGCGGAGAAAGCAGCCAAAGAAGCCAACGTCAAAGCGGCAGACGGAGGCAATAAGAATGATTACCGGCTGCGCATCGAGCACGCGCAGGTCACCACGCCGCAACAGATTCTGCGTTTCAAGGAACTGAAGGTCGTCGCATCCATGCAGCCGAGCCATCTGCTCACGGATATGAACTGGGCCGAGTCGCGTCTGGGAGCGAAGCGGGCCGAGCATTCCTATGCGTGGGCTGAGTTCGATCGACACGGTGTGGTGCTCGCTTTTGGAACGGATTATCCGGTCGAACCGGTTACGCCGTTTCGCGGAATTTATTCATCCCTTACCCGCACCAGTGAAGACGGAAAGAAAAGCTATTATCCCGCGGAAAAACTGAACATCGAGCAGGCGATTGCCGCCTACACGACGGGCGCGGCCTATGCCGAGTTCGCTGAAAAGGAAAAAGGCAAGCTGGAGCCGGGCATGCTGGCCGACATTGTCGTTCTCGATCAGGACATCACGGCGGCGCCGCCGACGAAAATTCTGGCCACAAAAGTTCTGCGGACCGTAGTCGGCGGCAAGACTGTGTACGAAGCCAAGTAGAATCAGGTTATCGGGTGATCGTGTAGCAACATCCGTCCTCAAATGACCCGATGACCCGATGTCCCGATCACCCGATCCCCGTGAACGCGCGTTTCTCATCGGCGCCCCGCTGGCCATCATTCCGGCGTTGGCGTTCCTTCCGGCCGTGATGTTCCTGATTGTTTTTCCCCAAGTTGCGCACGGGCGAGCGATTGGAATGTTCGCGTTGCCGGCCTGCGCGCTGGCCAGTTGTCTCGGACTGTGGAAGCTGGCACTGGGTGCGGTCGAGAAGCCGTGGGGAATCTTCAACGTCTTGAGTTTTGGGGCTCTGTTCGTGCTACTGGTCATCGCCGGCTATACCGGCTTATTTCTGGCCCTGATGACGCTGAAACTGTAGCAGCCCAGGGAATCATCACATCCAGCGAGTTTAACGATCACAGCATTGTCGCTGATCGTGTGAGATTCGTATCAGGTCATCGCTTTAGCGATGACGCCAAAAGACGCCCAAGAAGTCGCCTTTAGGCGCTGGGGTTGAATGTCGGTTCCCATTCGCAACGCCGATCGGTCACACGTCATCGCCCGTGATCGTACATTCTTCGTCACTTCCTCGACTTGCGAGAAACGAGGCCTCCTGCAATCCGCCCGTGCAGCAACCTTATTCATCGACGTCCTCTATCACTATCGCCAGCTGCAGAAATATCTTCTCCACGAATTTGTGATCATGCCCGACCACTTCCATGTGCTGCTCACTGTCGGCACGGAGATGTCCGTTGAGAAGGCGGTTCAGCTGATCAAAGGCGGCTTCGCGTTTCGGGCAGGACGCGAACTCGGGTTCCGCGCGCCGTTCTGGCAAAAGGGATTTTCGGAGATCCGGGTGCATGACCGGGATGCCTTCTTGGATATTCGAAAATATATTCACACCAATCCGGTGAAGCGATTCCTGGTGACAGTAGACACCGATTATCCGTATTCCTCGGTGAGATCAGGATTTGAACTCGACCCGCCGCCGCAGCGCCTAAAGGCGCTTCCGGAGAGTGCCGCTTTCGGCATCGCTAAAGCGATGCCCTGATACGAATCCTCATTATTCTCACCCCAGCCTCTCGCTCATCCCCAAATCCGTGTTCTACCTTCTGATAAGGCAAGTTTCGAGATTGTCGCTGATGACGAGGCAAGAGATTGTCGTTGACCGTGTGAGATTCGTATCAGGTCATCGCTTTAGCGATGACGCTATCGCACTACCAGGAAGCCGCCTTTGGGCGCTGGGGCGAATGTCGGTCCCCCGCTACGAACCCTCATTCTCACCCGGGCCCATCGCGCCCTTGGCTAACCCCAACCCCGTTTCCTGCGTCTAATGAATAGGCGACCTTCGCACCGAACCCTGCCTGGAGCGAAGGTATAATAATCAATTGGGCAGTTTCAGGAGGAACGAAATGGATTTGCGCGAAAGCGCCTTTTGGGTGCGCTTCAAGGCCAACCGCTGGGCGTACACGCTTACGATTCTGGCAACGCTGACGGTTGGAATACTGATTGGGACCATCGTTTCCTATGGAGTGAAAGGCAAGGAGGGGCAGAAGTCATCGGATGCAACCCCGCTCACCATTCCCGCTCCCCAGCAGCTCTCGACCGCCTTTTCTCAGATTTCCAAACAGCTGGAACCGAGCGTGGTGAACATCAATACGGAGTCGACCATCAAGAACCCTCACCGCCGGCGCTCGATACGCCCCGAGCCCGACCAGGATCAGGGCAACGGCGATGAAGACAGCCCGTTCCAGGATTTCTTTGACAAGTTCTTCGGGGGCCCCGGCGGTCAGGGCGGTCCCGAAGCCGGCAACATCCGCCAGCGCTCGCTGGGTTCCGGCGTCATTGTGGATTCCAAGGGCTACATTGTCACCAACCGGCATGTGGTGGAGAAGGCCGATCGCATTCGCGTGAAGTTGCAGGATGAAAATCCGGCTTCCCCGGGTCACGATGCCAAGGTCATCGGCATGGATCAGGAGACCGACCTGGCCGTGATCAAGATCGATCTGGATCGTCCCCTGCCCGCCGCCAAACTGGGCAACTCCGATGGCATGGCAGTGGGCGATTGGGTGCTGGCGATCGGCAGTCCTTTCGGGTTGCAGGAAACCGTGACGGCGGGAATCGTGTCGGCCAAGGGGCGCAACATCGTCCCGAACCGCCAGTTCCAATCGTTCATTCAAACCGATGCGGCCATTAACCCAGGCAACTCCGGCGGGCCGCTGGTGAATATGGCCGGGGAAGTCATCGGCATCAATACCGCCATTCTCACCGAGACGAGTTCCTACGCGGGCGTGGGATTCGCCATGCCTTCCAACACCGTAGCCCAGGTCTACAACCAGTTGATCGGGCCCGACCACCGAGTTTCGCGCGGCTCCATTGGCATTCAGTTTCAGGCACAAAACTCTGCCATCGCCCACATTTACGGATCGGGCGTGACCGTCTCTGACGTTGTATCGGGCAGTCCGGCGGACCAGGCTGGCCTGAAGGTCGGCGACACCATCACCGCCATCGAGGGCAAGGAACTGAAGAACGGCGACGATCTGGTGGCTGACATTGCTTCCCGCAAGCCCGGATCGAAGGTGAAGCTCACTTTTGTGCGCAACGGCAAGAAACAAGACGCGACCGTGACCATCGCCGATCGCGCCAAATTGTTCGCTTCCCGTCTGGGCGAGGAAGAAGAAAACCAGAACGAGGAAACGCCCAAGGCCAGCAAGTTCGGAGTTACGGTTCGCAACATTACTCCCGATCTGGCGGACCGCCTCGGCATTGCCGCGGGCAAGGGCGTAGTGGTGCAGGATGTGAAGCAGGGATCATTTGCCGAGGATCTAGGTCTGAATCGCGGCGACGTGGTCCTGGAAGTGAACAAGCAGCCCGTGAACACTCCCGACGACTTTACGAAGATTGAGTCATCGATGAAGAGCGGGCAGGATGTCGTGTTCCTGGTGCGTCCGCGAGGCGCCAGGGCCCAGGATGGAACGATTTTCCTGGCCGGCACACTTCCGTAACCGATAAAAACTCCGGCGTGACTGGCACTCCGTTCCCATTTCGGGGACGATAGGAGTGGGCCGGTCTCGCCGGTTTCTTCTTGTGGGAAGGGGCCCGAAAAAACTCTTGTGTAGAGACGGGGCTTGCCCCGTCTCCCGTTGCCGGTCAAGGGCCTGGTGGTGCAAGCGGAGACGCAGCAAGCCGCGTCTCTACGGGAGAGCATTGCGAAAGATCGAAGTTTTTGGATATGGATTGCTCCGATCAAATTCGACGCTGGCGGCGGATTGGGCTTGCAAGCCTGCTCGGCCTGGCTGTGCAGGGTTTTGCCATGGCGCAGACGCAGGCACCGACAGCGCCAAAGAAGCCGGCGCATGCTTCCGTGACGCCCGCAAAAAAGCATCACACCAGCGGGCAGACGACTGCCAGGCGCACCTCAACCAAGGGCAAAAGTTCCCACCGCAGGAAGGGCTCCAACCTGCGCAAAAAGCGCGGCCAGCAGGCGATTGACTCGACCCGCGCCCGGGAAATTCAGGAAGCTCTCATTCGCGAGCACTACATGCAAGGTGAGCCTTCTGGAACCTGGGACGCCGCTACCCAGGCCGCCATGCAGCGCTATCAAGCCGATCAGGGATGGCAGTCGAAAACGACTCCCGACTCCCGGGCGCTGATCAAGCTGGGACTAGGACCAAGCCACGATCACCTGCTCAATCCAGAAAGCGCCATGACGATGCCCACCGCGCCCGGGGCGGCCGACCCAAAAGCCGCGGCGAAACCGGCGCCCGCCGAAGACAACGTTCCGAAGCGGTAGAAACGCCTTCGCGTTGGAAGACCTGCCCTCGCCTTCCCAAAAAAGGAAAGCAACCCACCAGCACAATGGCCTGACGATCCATACCTCCGTGACTTTCAGCCGGCGGAGCAAACTGCTAAGGTCGCAATGTGGCCCCTGAAACCGCTGCCGCCTTGTCCCCTGCCTACGAAGTCAAACGCCGCTGCGTACGCTACAAGCTCGATGTCCCGGTCCGGGTCATTCTTCACGAAGAAGACAGAACTTTGATCCGAGATGGCCGCGGCACTGAGCTTGGCGAATTCGGAATGTGCGTACTGGTCGGAATGGAATTGAAAGTTGGAGGGGAAGTCGAGATTGAATTCACTCTTCCCTATTCCGGTGAACCCATTCGTGTCTCCGGTGCGGTGCGCAACCGCAATGGCTATCGTTACGGATGCGAGTTCATCCCGGAGGGCCAGGGAGCACGGAAAGATGTAGCGCGTTTGCGCCAAGTCTTGCAGACCTTCGCAGCGAACCCGTCCTCCTGAGGCTTACCTGGTACCGCGACCGCGAGATTGACATCGCTCGGGTGGCAACGGGTAACGCCGGACGCCCACCGGCAAAGCCGCCGGGGCGGCGGCGCTACTTTCGCGGCGCACATCCACGTGGAGTCCTCTTAGCGGCAACGAATAAGTCATTTAACCGTTAAACACCGGTTGCGGCGCTGCCCGCAAGCCCCTGAAAACCCGAGGGATCGCTGCAGTTCTTTATTGTCACCCCGTTTAACTTCCGCGGCGGCGCACTTGTGACTAGTGTGGCGCACGGCATTTCTTCGCACACGGTGGCTGGAAGTGGCCTTCCGGCTCGGTGGCCCAAGGCCGCACCTCCGCGGCTCGGAAAACTTGCCAGGGAGCGAAATCCATGAAACGGACATTCTTCGCACAATCATCGATCGCACAATCATCGATCTCTGTTATCCGGTCCGTGCTGGCGGCTGCGCTGCTGCCAAGCCTTGTCATCGCCGTGGCGCTGGCAGTGTTTCCAGCGATTGCCTTCTCCCAAACCCCACCGCCGGTCAACTTTATCAGCGGGAAGGTTTTCAGCGGAGTCGGTTATGGCGATCGGATTCCGGGAGCCGCCAACGTCTACACCTTCGCGGTGGGCGACTTCAGCCACGACGGCAAACTCGACCTCGTCACCACCAACAACTCGAACCAGAGGGGACTCGGTTTGGTCCTCGGCAACGGCGATGGCACGTTTCAGCCGCCCAGCGCAATCGCCGGCTTCAACATTTACGGCGTAGGCTACGGGGGGATCGTGGCGGGCGACTTCAACAAGGATAGCAACCTCGACTTCGCCGTACTGTGGTTAGACCCCGGCGGCATCCTCCAGGTTGGCATTTACTTAAACGATGGTGTGGGCCACCTCACGCTCGGCAACACTTACGCGATCGGCAATGCGGTCGGTCATGTGCCTCGCTCGGTCACGGCTGCCGATCTAAACGGCGACGGTACCCTGGACCTGATCGTGCCCGACGTTTCGAACTGGGCCGTGGCCGTACTCTACGGCAAGGGGGACGGCACGTTTCCGACCTCCGCCGAGTTCGCCGCCGCCGTTCCTAACGTGACCGCGCCGACTGGGGTCGCGGTGGGCGACTTCAACAAGGACGGCAAACCCGACATCGTCGTTGCTTCTTCGACTGGATGTTGTCCCTTAGGCGGCGGTATCACTGTGCTAATGAACAACGGCAATGGAACTTTTGGCCTCCCCGTGCTTTATCCAAACAAGAGCGGCGTCGATTCAGGTCAGGTCGCCGTAGCGGATCTGAACGCGGATGGGAAGCTGGACGTGGTGGAGACTTCCATGGGAGGCCAGAATGTCGCCGTGTTTCTGGGCAACGGTAACGGCACCTTCCAAGCTGCCAAGATCACTTCGGTGGCTTGGCCCTCTGCGGTTGCCGTCGGCAATCTCACCAGCGACAACAAACCAGAACTCGTGGTTAGTTCCTACTACGACGGAACCGCATGGGTGCTGCTCAACAAAGGAAGCGGAGTCTTCGTGGTATCGGGCGTGTATTCCTCAGACTTGTACCCCATGGCGATCGCATTGGCCGACTTCAACGGCGACAAGAAACTGGATTTCGTTGCCGGCAATTCCAACGGACAATTTGCCACGATTGCCCTGGGCAACGGCGATGGCACCTTCCAGGACAGCCCCCATTACAACGAAAGCGGCGGCATGTGGACGAACGGCATTGCCGTGGCTGACTTCAACCTCGATGGCAGCCTCGATATCGTCCAGGCGGGTGGCGGCACCGGCGTCGGTCTCAGCCTCATGTTAGGGACTCCGAACGGCGTATTTAAGGCGCCAACTTTCATCGCCCTCGGCGCCAGCTCCTACGCTCAAGTCACTTTCGTGAGGGCGATCGACGTCAATGCCGATGGCAAGCCTGACATCGTATGTGGAACGCCCAAAGGTGTAGCGGTCCTGCTGGGTTTCGGCACCGGCATATTCAAGACGCCGGTTACTTACGCTGTCAGCCCCAGTTCGTATCCTGTGGTTGGATGGCTGGCGGACGTCAATGGCGACGGCAAGCCGGACATCGTGACTTCAAACAACGACGGCACCATGAGCGTTCTGCTCAACAAAGGCAACGGAGTCTACGGAACTGCGACCGTGTTTCCCAGCGGCACCGGCGCCTACGCCTCGGGTTTCGTGCTTGGGGACTTCAACCATGACGGCAAGGTGGATATTGTGGTCGGCGATTTCCAGGCCAGCGACCTTCTGTTGCTTCTTGGGAACGGCAATGGAACTTTCCAGTCGCCCGTGGTCCTGCCCTCGCCCGTACGGCCTGGCGATCCCATCGCCGCCGACTTCAACAAGGACGGCAAACTCGACTTGGCCATCGTGAGCAATGATTCCGGCGGCAGCCTGGCGATTCTGCTCGGCAACGGCAACGGAACGTTCACCAACGGCGCTACGTACAAGTTTTTCGATAACTCGACTTGCCTCATTCCTTCCGCTTGCGCGCATTACCCGATCTCGCTGGTCACGGTCGATCTCAACGGAGATAACAATCTCGATCTGGCAATCGCTCCTCGCAATCCCTGGTACAACACCTGCGGCGGGTACCGCTGCGCGGAGGAGTATCTGGGAGCGGTTGTGTACCTGGGCAAAGGCGACGCCACCTTCGTGGAGCAATCTGGCTGGCTTGCGGGTATCTCCCCGACGTGGGTCGTGGCCGCCGACTTCAACAACGACGGCATGCCAGATCTGGCTTTCCTCAGCACCGACGTCAACTACGGCCAGACCTCGGTCACCATCCTGCAAAACGCTACTCAGCCGTTGAGTGTCTCGCCACTGAGCGTCATATTTTTGGGGACTAAGAACGTGTTCACTAGCACGGTGCAGACCGTAGTGCTCACCAACAATCAATCCGCAACGTTGACCATCAGCAGCATTGTATTGACTGGGGCAAACCGGGCCGACTATAGCGCCAAATCGAATTGCGGCACTGCGCTCGGCCCCGGACTGCACTGCACCATCACCGTAACGTTTAAACCGTTGGCGCCCCTTGCTCGCACTGCGTCGCTGGTCATCACCGATAGCGTCGGAACTCAGACCGTGCCGCTGACCGGCGTCGCCACCGAGGTCAAGCTTAGCCCCACAGCGCTTGCCTTCGGCAGTGTGATGGTCGGGCAGACAAAATCGCTGCCGGTGACCCTCAGCAACATCGGCACCTCGGCCTTTTCGATCCTCAGTCCCGGCATCGTCATCACCGGCACGGCGGCCGCGGATTACTCCCAGACCAACACCTGCGGAACCAGTGTGGCTGGGGGAAGTAATTGCACAATTAACGTGACCTTCAAGCCTTCGAAGAAAGGCGCGCGGGGTGCGACTCTGAACATCAACGACAACGGAGGTCCCAGCCCGCAGAAAGTTGCGCTCAGCGGAACGGGAGTCTGACAACCAGCGGATCAACGACCAAGGTGGCCGGTTTGCCAGAGCCGGCCATCGTTGGGAAAGGCTGCGGAACGAGTCGGTGGTCGATGCCCGGCCCCTAAAGGGGCGCCTGATTTCTTGAAAACTCACGGCATCGCTAAAGCGATACCTGATACGAACCTTGATACGGCGGCCTGCTAATCCAGCACCGGCCGCGGACAATAAGGAATCGGAATCCCTTTGACGATCGCCCCCGGATTGCCCTCAACCAGAGCTTCCGCATACTCCGGCCCAACGATTTTTTCCGCCACAGCGCGAGCCGCGGAAAGATTCGGGACGCGGCGCCGAGTATCGTGAGCGTCCGAGGCGAGGATGTGGACGGCCGAACGGTCGAGCAGCCAGCGGGCGATGATTTCGGGACGCTCTCCCCAGAACCCGGTCAACGATGAGGCTGTGACTTGAACCAGGCAGCCTCGCTCCACCCACTCCAGTACGCGCTGCGGCGTTTGCTGCAGGATCGGGTTGCGCTCCGGGTGGGTCAGGATCGGCGTCAGCCCACGTTCTGCCAGACGGAAGAAACAGTCCTCCAGCCGGGTCGGGATACTATAGTCGCTGAGTTCAATCAGCAGATAGTTGGTTTCGCCAATGGTGTAGGTGTGCGGCCGCTCGAGGACGCGTTCCAGGTTCTCAAAAGAAAGATGAAAATCGCAGCCCAGGCTCAACTGCAATTGCGGATTGGGACCGATCTTGTGGTGCAACCGGTCCCGCAGTTCGCCGAGAAGTCCGGAAAGGTATGCGCGATCGTAGGCGTAACGATCGTTGGCGTGCGGAGTAGCCACGACATGGGTAATGCCGTCGGCTGCCGCCATGCGGCACATTTCGACGGCCGCGTCCCAAGACTTGGGACCGTCGTCGACGTCGGGCAGAAGATGGCAGTGGATGTCGATCACGTCGTAATCTCACGGATGCACCTCGATTAGAACACATCCAGAATCGATCGGGTCCTTGTGATCGGGTCACCTAGGCTCAATGCAGTTGACTTTCGATGACCCGATGGTCAGATGGCCCGATCACCCGATAGTTGCGAGTTCCCGTGTTCTCGTGCACGATAGTGAATACAACTTTTTCGTTCACCTTGGATGTTGAGGAGCGGGTTCGCAAATGAGCTTTTTAGGGGCGGCGTGTGCCGCACGGGCATGTCAAAGCCGTCTTTCCCGGATTCTTGTGACCGTGATGCTGGTCATTGTCGTGGTTTTGGCTGGACTTTCCCTTTCCTGCGGCAAAAGCAGTTACACCGCTACGGCGGCAAGCCAAAATGCCTACGTAACCCTGCCGGCGTCGGGCTCCGTACTTCAGTTGCACATCAACGGCGCCACCGGCACCATCACCATGGGAGCGCAAACACCGGTCACGGAAAATACTTCGCCCACCGGTCTGGCTTTGCTCCCCTCCAAGAAGTTTCTGTACGCAATCAATTCCCGTGCCAACACGATCTCGATTTTCAACGTCGCCAGTGACGGCACTCTGACGCTAAGTGGTGCTCCCGTTCCGGCCGGCGGGTCGAGCCCCAACGCCGCGGTCATCGACCCTACCGGCAGTTACTTGTTAGTGACCAACAATCTAACGGACGACGTCTCCGTTTTCTCCATCGATGCCGGCAGCGGAGCTTTGACACCAGTCGCCGGATCGCCCTTCCCCGCCCATACGAATCCCACCGAGATTCTGATCACGCCTTCCGGCAAGTTCGTTTACGTCACCAATCCGAACATCGGGGCGATCACTGCTTTCGCGTTCTCGAGCTCGGACGGCACGCTCACACCGCTACCCGGCTCGCCGTTCTCTTCGTTAGCGGGAGGGGGAGGGGGTGCCTTCGGGCTGGCGGTGGATGGCAGTGAACGATTCCTGTATGTGACGAATCCTTCAGCCAGCAACCCTCCCCCGAATGTGTCCACCGTCGGCAACATTTCCGGTTTCAACATCGACCCCAACACCGGGGCACTGACCCCGATCCTGGGCTCGCCGTTTACCGCCACGAATGGCATCGGCCCCAGCGCGATCACCGTCGACCCCGCTGGCAAGTTTGTGTACGCGACGACCACTGGGTCGAGCTCCTCCATCTGGTGCTTTGCGATTACTCCTACAACCGGGCAACTGGTGGCGGTAACCAACTCACCGTTCAGCTTGGCCGCCGGCGGGTTGTTCGCCCTCATCGATCCCAAAGGGAACTTCCTCTATATCGGAACGCAGGTGGGAAACGGTATTTCGGGCTATACCTACAGTGCATCGACCGGCGCTCCCACGGTGATCGTAGGCTCGCCTTTTTCCACAGGGAAGGCACCCGGCAAGATGGTGCTTTCCCAGTAGAAGCCCGCTTCCAGCTTTGTAATGTGTGGGGTACAGGCTGGCACTTTGGTGGGATGGAATTGGCACCAGTGTGCCATTTTCAGATTTTCCGATTCGTCTTACATTTCCGATTGAGCAGTTCTGGGGGAGGGCTGCCCGGGCGTCCTGGATTCGTAAGAATCCGGACGCCCGTTTAATTTTCCGGAGGAATTACCGCTTATACCGCCCCATCCACTCGGCTCGCGCCAGAATGTGTCCTTCCATCGCGTGCTCCACGTCGCTCTTGCCGGCGCCCGGGGCCAGCGTCAGTTCGGTGCCTAAAGCATACAGTTTGAAAAAATAGCGGTGAGCTTTGCCCGGCGGCGGGCACGGACCGTTGTAACCGGTTTTGCGGAAATCGTTGCGGCCCTGGCGCGAGCCGTCGGCCAGTTGTTCTTTTTTCTCCATGCCGCCCTTCAGCGCATGGGTTGTGCTCGGGATGTTGTACATCACCCAATGCACCCAGGTCCCCGCCGGAGCGTCGGGATCATCCGCGATCAAAGCGAATGTCTTCGTGCCTGCGGGAGCGCCGCTCCATTCGAGTGCCGGAGAACGGTCCTCGCCCTCGCAGGTGAAGGCTCGAGGGACGTTGGCGCCATCGGCGAAATCCGGACTGCGCAGCGCGAAGGTCATGGCGGGCGCTCCTTTCGAACTACCCTGAGGCAGGGGCAGGGAAGACGACAACGACAGCACCGGCAGAACTGTCAGGCCCATCAGCAGCGCGCTCACGGCACAGCAAGAACGCCGCGCTGAAATGCGATGGGGCAATGACGATAAGAAAAGCATGGGGTCCTGCTCAGTTCGTGGAAATTGTGAAATTCACGGTGATTTTGGCCTGGGTTTCCACCGGCCGCCCATTCTGGAGGTAGGGCTTGAAATGCCACTGCTTCACGGCCTCGCGGGCCGCGGCAGCTAAAATGCCGGGGCCACTCAGAATCTGCAGTTCCTGGATGGTGCCGTCTCGCGAGATGAGCGCCTGCAAACTAACGGCGCCCTGCACCTTCATCTGCCGCGCTAGCAAGGGATAATCCGGTGGCACCGAAACGCTCACACTCTGCGCCGTTTGCGGCGAGAGCTGCACCCGATCCCCGGCATTGACCGCGCGATCATTGACTGTGCGGCCACTGACTGTCCTGCCGCTGACTGTGCCCTTATCGACCGGCGCATTGGCGGCCGCGGGAGCGCTCGACGCGGAAGACGTCTGCCCCGAGTTCACATCCACATCAATCGCATTGCTTTTTCCGGGCACGCTGATGTGGCGGTTTCCGGCTACCACTTCCACCTGTAGAGGAGGGAGCGCAGCGCGCTCGGTGGCCGCCAAGAAGGGAACTGCGGTCGACGCGGGTGCCGGAGATTTGGCTGGTTTACGTTCGCGCGCGTGAGCCGCCGGCGCGGTCGTAGTTACCGCGGCCACACTCTTACCCTTGCCATGGCTTCGAATGGCAGCTTCCTGACCTTCGCTGCCCGGCGGAAACCAGAAATCCCAATCCTTCAGAACCGCGCCCGCCAGCGCCACCAGTAGAATCCCCAGCGCGATGAGCATTCGCTTCCGCTGCACCTCGGTGTCCTCGGACGCGGGTGGCAAGGGAAGCGGCTCCAGAGAGTTCTCGGACTGGACTTCATGTGGAAACATACGCACGGGAGCGTCCTCGATATCATGATCCTGCGTCAAGGAGCGCTGAGTCAGTATGCCTCTAAACCCGCCCCATGCCAAGCGATTCCCGCTCTGGTCCTAGGTTCTGCTATCGCCCTGTGGAGACGGGGTTTGCTTCGTCTTCGTTTGGCTGTCTTGGGCTTTACTCTGTACTTCCGTTGCCCGTCAGGGGACTGGCGGTGCGCAGCGGGAGACGCGGCAAGCCGCGTCTCTACCGTAAAGCCCGGGCCGGTTTAGGGAACTTTCGCGTCGAGCTTGTCGAGAATGCCGGTCGCGGCGTCAAGAATTTCCTTGTCGCATTTACGATTGGAAGCGATGGCTTCCGCCAGCGGAATGGAAATGATCTTGTTTCCTCTCAGCGCCGCCATCAGCCCGAATTCGCCGCGGTGCACCATGTCGATGGCCCCCAGTCCGTAGCGCGTGGCCAGCACTCGGTCGAAAGCGCTGGGCGATCCGCCCCGCTGGATGTGTCCGAGGACAACCGACCGCGACTCGAAGCCAGTCCGTTTTTCGATCTCTTTCGCCACTGTTTGGCCGATTCCGCCCAAGTGAAGATGCCCGAACTCATCGCGGCTGTCGGCACCTCCATTCTGCGTTTCGACGTCATGCCCCATGAACCTCGCTCCTTCCGCCGCCACCACAATGCTGAAATATCTTCCGCGCGCGTGGCGCTGGCGAATCAGTTCGGCCACCTCCTCGATGTCGAAAGGAATCTCGGGAACCAGGATCACGTCGGCACCGCCTGCAATCCCGCTGTAAGCCGCAATCCAGCCCGAATCGCGTCCCATCACTTCCACCACGATCACCCGATTGTGGGCCTCCGCCGTCGTGTGCACGCGGTCAATAGCGCCGCTGGCCACATTCACCGCTGTGTCGAAGCCGAAGGTGAAGTCGGTGCCGGACAGATCATTGTCGATGGTCTTCGGAACGCCCACCACTTTGACTCCGGAGTCGAAAAGCTTCTTCGCCACCGAGAGCGTGTCGTCACCGCCGATCGCGATCAGCGCGTCGCAACCATGTTTCTTGAGGTTGTCGATGCATAGCTGCAGGCCGCCTTCATGCTTGGCCGGATTGGTACGCGAAGTGCGAAGGATTGTGCCACCGCGCGGCAGGATGCCACCCACCGTCGAGAGGCTGAGTTCCATGGTCTTGTCTTCCAGCAACCCGCGCCACCCCTCCATGAATCCCACGAACTCGTCGTCGTAGTGGAAGCTCCCCTTGCGCACCACAGCTCGAATGACTGCGTTCAGCCCCGGACAATCGCCCCCGCCCGTCAGCATTCCAATTTTCATCGCCTGCTCCTTATGTATGATTTCTTGGTACCCGTATGAGTCAACGCCCTGAGCGGATGGAATCCGCTCGTATTACACATTTCAGTAAACCCGAATCATATTAGGTTATCACGCTGCTTTGGCTCGCCCGCCGCGCCGCGGCCCCCTCGCCGCTGTCCACTGCCCTGCTACACTTTCCCCATGCGCGTCCTCGGCATCGACTGCGGCACGGAATACACGGGATACGGCGTGGTCGATTTGCTCGCGGACGATCGTCTGGCGTGCGTGGTCTGTGGCGCCATCAAAGTTTCCCCGCGCGATCCTATGCCCATGCGACTGTCGCGCATTTCGCTTGGCCTGCAGGAACTCATCGCCCAGCACCGTCCCGACCGCGTCGCCATCGAAGACGTTTTCTACGCGGCCAACGTGAAGTCTGCCCTGAAACTCGGCCAGGTCCGAGGAGTCGCTATGCTGGCCGCCGCTTCCGCCGGACTCGAAGTCGCCGAATACTCGCCACTCTCCATCAAGTCCGCGGTGGTCGGATACGGCCGTGCCGAAAAACATCAGGTCCAGCAAATGGTGAGGCGCCTTCTGAATCTCGATCAAATCCCCGAACCCGCCGACGCCGCCGATGCATTGGCGATCGCGATCTGCCATCTGCACACCGCCGCCACGAAAGAACGCCAGGCGCACTGCACGTAGGGACAGCCGCCCTCGGCTGTCCACCCGAGCGCAGCTCGGCGGCTCTGCGCTAAGATCCACCATGGACCACGGGACCGGATGATCAAAATTCCCCAGCAGGGCAGTCCTGCACTGTTGGTTTCCATGGCACACAACACATCCGATCTACTGCGTGCCGCGACCTTGAAGAACGTCGGCCAGATGTCCTTGTCGGCCTGCCGCCTAGGGTGGGTGGTAGTATTTCCCTCCGGGAACAACGAGGTCCATTTGGGTACGCTGATGAGTATTTCCGCGGGGATCGAGCCCGGCGCGACGTGGAATGCTCCTGCACAATTGGTGAGCCCTGAGTATGCAAAACAGGGGGCCACGGCAATTGCCTTCTTCGTCGCTGAAGCTTATCCGTCGGTTGGGAAGCCGTGGAAGGCGGACTTAGCCCAAATGCGGCAACAAGCCGGGAGTATAGCACTTCAAGCCAAGAGCTAGAAGCCGCCCCCTTGACACTCTCCCCGCCATCCCCAATCATTACATCGGCCCATGCCTCGTCTATTTCAGATTCTCTGCCTTCTAATTTTCTCTTCTGTCGTTTCTTCACTCCTCGCCGGTTCGCAAACCACGCCGGCCCCAGCTGTGGTTACCTTCACCCTCGATTTCCCCGCCTCCCAGCCGGAGCACTACTCGATTCGCGTGCAGTCCGATGGCTCGGCCCGCTACCAGTCCAGCGGCCGCCTGTCCGCCGATTCCGACGAGACGGACAGCTTCGATCTTGGTTTCACCGTAGCGGCGGAAACGCGGCAGAAAATTTTCGACCTGGCGGCCAAAGCCGGCTACTTTCAGAAGGACGTCGACTCCCATCACAAGGGCATGGCTTTTACCGGGAAGAAGACGCTCACCTACCAGGACGCGCGCCGCAGCGGTGAGTCTACCTACAACTATTCTTCCAACCCCGCCGTGCAGGACCTGACCAGCCTGATGCAAAATCTCTCGGCCACGCTCGAATTCGGACATCGCCTGCAGTACGACCACCGCTACCAGAAGCTCGCGCTCGACGAAGAACTCAAGCGCATGGAGGAGATGGCACGCGGCAATCAGCTGGCCGAGGTCACTGCCATTCAGCCTATCCTCGATGAGATCATCGCCGATCCGTTGGTGATCAACGTAACCCGTGCCCGCGCCCAACGGTTGCTGGAGAGGGCAGGCGTTCGATAACAATCCGCCCTTGACTAACGCCCCGGACGCTCGCAAACTCAAGGCAGATCAAGACAGACAGAAAGATCCGCAGGCCCCAATTCGGGGACGAGTAAAGCTTGTGGTTGCCGGTGGGCAACTCATGAGTTCGGCAACGGATCTAACGTCTTGCAAAGCATTCGCTTACGGGTGCAATTCAGGGAGACGTATATGACCATCGCAAAGTTCGGAAAGACGCTGGCAATGTTGGCCGTGCTCGCAGCGGCGTTTCTGGTGGTCTCGGCGTCGGCCGAGTCGAAAGCGCGCATTGTGCGCCTGAGCGAAGTGCAAGGCACGGTGCAGATCGATCGCGCCACCGGTGACGGTTTTGATAAAGCGTTTATCAACCTGCCCGTGATCGAAGGCTGCAAGCTGAAGACCGGCAAAGATAGTCGCGCGGAAGTGGAATTCGAAGATGGCAGCGCCCTGCGGCTCGCTCCCGATAGCGAAGTTGACTTCACTCGTCTCGCGCTAGGCGACGATGGCCAGAAGCTCAACACCATGCAGCTTGTCGCTGGCACGGTCTACGCGAATATTCGCCCGAAAAACGCCAAGTCCAAAGCTGGCGACCAGTTCGTATTGAATTTCGCCGGCGAATCCGTCACCGTGTCGGAGGCCGCGCATTTCCGCGTGGAACTCGCCGAGGCCAACGCGACCGTGGCTGTATTCAAAGGCAAATTGAACGCAACATCGCCCGCCGGACAAGTTGAGGTTGCCGAAAAGCACAGTGCAACCATTGCTCTGGCCAAGGACGACGTGGCGAATGACGATCCCGCCAGGAAAGCAAGCTTCGCGGTCGCCAAGAATTACGAAGCCGAGCCTTCCGATGCCTGGGATCGCCAACAGAGCGACTATCACGATCGCTACGCTTCCGCTGGCGGCTCCAGCATTAACTCGCCGTACGGTTACGGCATGAGCGACCTGAATTACTACGGCAACTTCATGACCGTGCCCGGCTATGGCAACGTCTGGCAGCCCTACTTCATCGACGCCGCTTGGAGCCCCTTCCAGGATGGCGGCTGGGCCTTCTATCCGGGCTTTGGCTACATGTGGGTGTCGGGCTATCCCTGGGGCTGGATGCCTTACAGTTACGGCAACTGGGCCTTCGCGCCCGGCTTTGGGTGGGTCTGGCAGCCGGGCTATTGGAATCCGTGGTACGGGATTCCGCAGGTAGTGAATCCGCCGGTCAGAACCAGAGTCCCGACGCCGCCCGTGCGCGGCCATCAGACCGTGATGGTCGGACTGGGCCTGGCAGCCAATCCGGTTGTCGGAGCGCCGCGTCGCCTGACCATCAATCCCGGTTCCGCCGGCTTCGGAGTGCCGAGGGGGTCGGTGCGCAATCTCGATCGCCTCGCAAAAACCGTGGATCGGACTTCTCGCCCCGTTGTAGCCAGGACCGTTCAGCCGGCCCCCACCGCTACCTCGACGGGCGATTTTGGCACGAGTCCTGGCTCAAGTTCAGGTTCGATGAGGGGAGGAACTTCTACCCGCACGGCTCCGGTGGGAACGCCGCACCGGTCACCCGCGCCGCCGCCAACGCGACCACACTGAAACAAGAGTTGTTTCAATTGGCCGAGATTTTGTCATCCTGAGCGAAGCGAAGGACCTGCTCTC
>JAIQFO010000104.1 GCA_020073215.1 Terriglobia bacterium
ATTCCTACACTCAAGTGGTAGCGAAAAATATCCTACGTTGGTAGGGTCAATGTAATGCACGTATTTCAGGGGAAGGGTTCGAGTGGGGGATCAGATGAAAGCGGGTTCGGAAGTGTTTTTCTATTGGGATCGGCCTTAATTCAATCTTTTGGCACAGCTCTGTGACGCCGACGCGCGGGTTGCTTTATTTTGGCCCGATAATCCGTGTCCCGCTGAAAGCTACGCAGGCTGAATCCAAATGCGCCAACGCCAAGAAATAAGCCTGCCCACTAACAGTATTTCGTCTTCCGCCATCCCCCGGTGGCAGAAGGTCTGAGTCAACCCACAACCCTCTCTTGGCCTCGCTCGCTTCCTTCTCCAGCCCTTCGAATACGGTATCCCCCTCTGCGTACTTCCAATACCACCAGCACCAGCCTCCGAAGCAGCTACGTCACATGTGTATCCACGTCTACGACTCCTGCTTACTTCTTCCCCAGCGCATCATTCAGAAGTTTCGCGAGTCGGACACCGACTTTCGCTAACTGTTGTCGACTACGGGCTGATTGGCTCGGTAATAATCTCCCCCCAGTTTGCGGTCGTCAGGCAGCACGTACACGTGGTCTCTCGCGATGCGGTGTGACTGGTTGAGTTTCGCTTATATGCACCCCTGCTTGCCCGTGTTCTTTCATCCCACTGATCCTCGATTAGGTAACCTCGGCGAAGGAGTGACTTGGCGTACAGTTCGTTAGCGAAGAAAGGGAATATCAGCCAAGAAATGCCGAATGTGCAAAATGCCAATATAAGAGCAATTACTCCCCATCCCCACATACCTTTGTAGATAAACCATATAAAATTAAGAACTAGGCAAGGCCACCTGCTCCCGAATCGATCCAGCTTGTGAGCTGATTATTCACATGGGAGGTGATGCAAAAACTCCCGGCTGGTTACTATGGCCTACACTCTGCCGACTCCGACGATCTCAGCGGGTGTCTCGACCATCGTCTATGGCAACAAGCCATACACTGTCAATTGGCTCACCGAGGCGACGTAGACTTTCCCGTTCGCGACGAGAGGTATGGTGAACTTCGCGGCTATATCAAGAGTGTCCCGTGACCCAGCAGCTTGATTACTATTGTACAGTTCACTGCTCAAATCAGTAGCTTTGTAAGCATGAAGTACCCCGGCGGTTCCTGAACCGGTCCTTTCTACGGCCCAGAGGATTCCGTTGGTGGACCCGTTCGCTGAAATCGCGAGCGCTCCCCCGGGGAAGGCAAAATTCGCAGCAGATTGAGACGTGGGCGCTATGGATAACAATCCGTTGCTCAGTTGAAAGGCCTGGATCGTCCCCCCGACCGGGCTGAAATACACCGTACCGTTGAAATACACCGCGGCGCTGAAGTTGCCGCCCGTGACAAATTGATTGGGATTGGGGAAGATGCCCACCAACGATTGGACGATCTGGTTATCGTTGTTGGGGTTGAACTGTCCCATATTATCCCGGTCGATCAGGTAGATCGTACCGCCCTTGCCCGCTGTGACCAGCAGGTGCGGGTGAGCGCCGCTTTGATCCGGCAGCAGGAGTGCATCGCCGGACCCTAGATCGAGGTCAGCCGCTGAGAGGGTGGCCTGGTCATGGGGAGTGAAGTAGTCCAACACCGAACCGTTGGGACTAATCTTTTCGACGCTGTCTCCATAGTCCGCTCCTCCGGAGGTGTTGGCGTCGAAGGTTCCGTTGCCGGTCACGAAGTAGATGCTGCCGGCGGAATCAGCGGCTAGCCCGGCTGTGCCTTGCCAGATACCTCCCTCGCTTCCGTTGGGCGTATCGTTATACGCCATGACCTGTTGGAGATTCGTCGCGTCGTAGCCCAGTACCCAGCCGTGGTACGGGCCATTATCTCCATGACTTGCAAATGAGATATACACCACACCGTTGTTCAGGAGCAGGCCGGCATGCTGGTTCTCGATCAGTGGATCGAACGGAATATTGCCGTTCCCATCGTTTCCATCGCCGGTTCCAGGCACACTGGCCTGAATCACCACCGGCCCTCCAAATTTCTCGTTGCCAGTGGCGATGTCGAGCGCATGTACCCGCTGCACATAGGCCGCGGTACTTGTAACTTTGGTTTTGGCCACCACATAGAGCGTGCCTGTGTTGGGTTCAATCACCGGAGTGCCGCTAATTCCAATCTCCGGAGCAATGTCACAACACTCCCCTGTATCGGCTGCGGGAACCGTGGTCTCGCCTTGTGGAATCAGGCTTACCTGCCAAAGAGGATTGGGAAAAGGATTCAACCCGTCGGCATCCAAAGCATAGACACTGTCGTGCTCTGTCGCCACATAGACGACATTGTGGACACCTTGTCCGGGGATTGACACGCCGGCCACATAGAGCGGAGAGGCATAAGCGATGCCATCTAACTGATAGGAAAACTTCTTTCCGAATTGACCTTGGTTGACGTTGGCCCAAGTCAACGTCGTTTCGTTGAGGTTCTGCCCGGTCCGCAAGTTGTCGTTGTGGTATGTAAAGACGCCTGCCACTGACGGTGGGGGTGGAGTAAAGTTCGCCGTGACCGTCGTATCGTTGTTGAGCGTAACTTGACAGTTTCCCGTCCCGGAACAGCCGCCGCCGCTCCATCCAGTTAACCCAGACCCGGCTGTTAACGTGACCGACGTGCCCTTATTAAAGGCCACCGAGCAGTTTGTCGTGCAATTAGTGATGCCGGTCGGATTCGAAGAGACCGATCCAGTTCCAGAAACGATAACCGTGAGCGTCGGTCGATTGAAATTGGCCGTGATGTTCGTACTGGATGTCAGCTGGAAATTGCACGGACCGATAGCACCGCCGCAGTTTGCGGTCAACCCGCTACCATTCCCATTTGTCCAACCCGTAAAATTCGCGTTGTTGGATGACGGGATGATCGAGATTTGCGTCCCAACCGGATAGCTTCCGCAGAGAGCCGCCACGCCATTGTTGGCAGTGCACTGAACCGTTCCCGCTCCCCCATTATTAGACAATGTGTTTACCGTCACCGAGAACTGGGCGGCGGGAGGAGCGAAATTCGCTCGGAGAGTGGAATCTGCATTCAGCGTCACAACACATGGGTTGGTGGTACTGCATATGCCGGCACTTCCAGTTCCATCGCTCCAATTCGTAAAGGTAGAAGATCCGGTAGCGGTGGCCTGAACCGTTACCACCGTTCCAACCTGATAAGTACCGCAGGAACTAAAGGGAGCTCCGCCGGTCGTGCTACATCCGACCGTCCCTGTGCCGCCTCCACCGTTCTGCAAAATGGTCAGCGTGGCAGGAGGCGGTGCCGCTGCGAACGTTGCAGTCACCGGGGTGTCCGCGCTCATGGTTACCGAACAGTTGCCGGTGCCCGAACAGCCGCCACCCCACCCTGTAAATCCGTTCCCGACCTCGGTCAACGTTACGCTGGCTCCGGTTTGAAAAACAAAAGAACAGGTCCCAGTACAGTTAATCCCTGTCGGATTCGACGTTACCGTGCCATTGTTCACAATCGTCACCGTCAACGTCTTCAGCGATGCGGTAAGTTGAGCAGTGGCCTGCGCGGGAGTTGTAATGGTCGTTCCAGCTGCAAAAGCCGTCGTAAGCCCTGTATTAAAAGTTGTAGTATTTGCTGTGTTGAATGGCGGGACGTTTGCAGGGGTGTATCCTGGCGGAAGCGGATTAGGAATCGTGAGGGCATTCGGATTGGTCTTGCTGTCTAGCGTCATCAAGAGCTGCGCCAAGTTGTTCACCGAGGGATCGGTCACGCTGGAAGCTCCGAGGAGAAAGACTGTGGTGACGGTGCTGGGCGAAGAAGGACAGGGTAAGGGGTTTCCGATTATGAAGTTATTGGTCGGCCCGTAATAGAACGTCACGGTCTCACCAGCAACGCACTGGAACTCCCCTCCGCTACCGGTAAAGAGACTGGTTCCGGGGTTGGAGGACGTCGAATAGCGTAGGTTAGCCACAGCCATATCGACAAGCGTGCTGGTAGTAGTCGCAGCTGGCTGCGTTCCTCCTCCACCATCTCCACCGCCGCCACCACTGCTACATGCCGCAAGAAACACCATCGCCCCAATCATCAGCGCTGCCATAATCGATCCGGGTTTCATGCCCTCACCGCTTTTTGTTGTCTGTTCAACATGCCACGTACCCACGTGACAATTACAGCGGCCACAAAGACAAGTTGGTGATTCGGCAAGCTGACGGTTAGCGGACATGTTCACCCCAGGTGCAAGGACAAGTTTCCTGACAGACGACAACCGGAACGTGAGAGATTCCAGAGAGTGCCTTGGCCTTGTCGGAGACCGGCGTTATAGGTGACGAGGCATTGCACGGGGAAAGGACGATAGGGACGGATGGCGAAGGGCATGGGAGCCTCGCAGAGAGGCTCATTTTAGGTGGTGTGTAAAGAACACCGCAATAGAGCTAATAGGGGGTATGGATGGAATGAAGGTTGGCAGGTCAAGCGTCCGTTCGCACATGAGCCTCCTGCAGACCCGCTGGGGTGAGGTCTGGATGACACGCGCTGTGTCAACGCCACGCCATCTTTCGCCATTCCATCGCCTGAGCCATGGCGGCCTTAAGCCGATCGCCGGTGACAGGCTTGACGAGGTAGTCCACCACTCCATCTCGCATGAAGGAGACGGCCATCTCGGTATTGGGTGAATCCTGTGAGGACCACCACGGGAACATGAGGATACGCCGTGCGCAGATAGGCGATTGCGTCAACCCCATTAATCTTCTGCATCCGAATATCGCAGATCACGGCATCCAGCATGAGGCGGTTTTCCCCCGATTGATGACGTTGATTGCCTGCTCCTCATTTTCTGCTTCCAGAATGTCATACCCCGCCTTTTCCAGGGTGAGCCGAACTGCTTTTCTAACGACCGGTTCATCATCCACGATGAGCACGCGGCCATTTCCGGTTAAGGTGCCAAAGAATAGATCCGATCTGTATTGCATCATGGCAATCTTCCTATCTAGGTTGAAAGTCTATCCCTTGACTCGCGTGATCTCAGTGGACCCAGAGCGTCTTGAGGACAACTAGAATGACACTGTCGGTCAACATGACTGAGGTGACGAGCACAAGGTCCATCCTGCTACCATCCTTCCAGCGAGTGACATACATGCTGCCATGTCTAGCGCAACATCCGTACCAACGGAGTAGCGAATACTTGAGCCCAAGCAGGTGGTGCAGAAGCTGATGATTTCACAGGGTGCTTGAATCCAGACCGGCGGCACACACGTGCTGGATGTTTCTCGACAGGTGTGAAGATGATGGGCTCGAAACTGATACGATACGTATGCAATTGGGCAATAGTTTTCCATGATTGAATATACTTTTTGTTTCCTTCCCGGGAAAGCCGAGGGCCGTGGTGGGTTCAGGCGAGGCTGCGAGCAACGGTGCAAGAGCCGAGAGGAGCAAATGGTTGTATTTCAAGTCAAAGAACTGCCCGACAACTAGCCGTCGGCAAACGCATGTGTGATGTGGTGGCGGTGACCCGGATCGAACGGGTGACCCGCGGCTTATGAGTCCGCTGCTCTACCAACTGAGCTACACCGCCACGTGGTGGGGGCTGTGAAAGAACGGATCGGCATGATACAAGAAGACTCCGGAATGTGTCTACTGCATGAATACCATCCCTGCTTGATCGTTCACTGCGTGGCTCCCCGATGAGTTTTGCCTGGTTCGTCAGGGTTGGTTCTTCTCGCCCGTTCCTTTAGACTGAGTCTATGAGTGTCACTCTTCCTCAATCCTGCGAGCAGGCGTTGCTTGAGCGCTTTCTCAAGGCCGAA
>JAIQFO010000011.1 GCA_020073215.1 Terriglobia bacterium
GTTGTGCTCGATCTCAAAATCAATGTTCTTGAGGTTGTGAACCCGGGCCCCGCGAACCACAATGCTTTCTGTCGACATCTTCCCCTGGCGCTACAGACGGATCAAAACCCGCAACCGAATCTTTTTATTATAAGCCGGACTGCCAACGCAGATTCAGTAAGTTACTAGCAGTGGACTATCAGGTACCATGTGTCTAGCCCTTTTCGACCCGAAAGGTGGGAGCGTGAAACCTGTTCCCTATTATCTCAAAGCCTTGGCGATGGGAATCCCGGCCTATCTGATCGGCGTTCACCTTTGGACCTGGGTTTTCATGACCGGGTTCTATCTCGGCGGTCACTCCGATTTCCGCCAGCTTTATACTGGCGGGTTTATGCTGCGCACCGGACACGCACATGAGCTATACGATCTTCCTGCCGAAAAGCGGTTTGAAGATCAGGTTGCTGGAATGGATGGGGAGAACCTTCCGATGCCCATTGCTCACCCAGCTTATGAAGAACTGCTGTTCGCACCGCTCTCGATTCTCGGCTATAAGCCCGCATACTTCACATTTCTCGGACTGAATGTGGTGCTGCTGATATTCATCTACTATCTCATGCAGCCTTGGACGCGAAATCTGGCCGCGATCTTTCCTTGGTTGCCAGCGGCTCTGTTTGTGGCTTTTCTTCCCGTGGCCATCGCGTTGATTCAGGGTCAGGATTCCGTAATCTTGCTTGCCCTGCTGGTGATTACATGGCTGTTGTTGCGTAAGGGCCACGAGTTCGCGGCGGGCTCGGTTCTGGCAATGGGACTTTTTAAGCTACAGATCGCAGTCCCCATTATTGCCCTATTTGTTCTCTGGCGAAGAATGAAATTCTGCGCTGCCTTTGTTTTCGGGGCTTCGGCTCTGGCTACTGTGTCAGTTACCATCGTTGGCCTAGCACAAGCCAAAGCATACGTTCGTATGCTGCTCTACCTGGGCAACTCTTACAGCGGACACGGATATCCGCTGGTAGTTGAGCGGATGGCCAACATCCATGGCTTTATTTTTGGACTCGGCCGTTCGCTTCTTTCGCCACACGTGATCGTCATTGTGACGTTGCTATTGACCGCCACAGTTTTTCTGTTGCTTCTAAAAGCGGCACCGGATTCTTCTGCCGATGCACTGCTTTTCGCCATCTGCGCGGCAATTCCTCTGAGTTATTACCTGCTCCCGCACGATCTGACGATACTTCTGCTTCCTTTGCTGATATTGCTGGACTCGCTCATCGGCTCCGAGGGAACGACAGACTTAGCAGCGCAACGCACTTTCCGGCTTGCGGCGTTGGTATTCGTGTCGCCGCTCTTGGTCTCTTATTCTGTCGGGCATTTTTATCTCGTGCTCGTTCCCGTCGCCTGTTTGGTTTTTAGCCTCATGTCAGGACGAAGCTCGGCGTTTTCAGGAGTTCATATCGCCGCACATTGAACCGGAAGATACCCTCGCCAACATTTTGGGTATTCCGGCGTAAATCGCCGTTGGCCAGTAGATTCATATCGCGGCTATACCGCCCGTTTAGAGACGGGCTTGCCCCGTCTCAGACTGCTGAAGAACTGCGCTTCAAGCAAGTTTGTGAGACACTTGCGCGAAATGAAGAAGAGTACTCACATCTCGTCCCAAAGAACTCCCTACGCTGGGCCAGGAATAGGAACGCTCGCGGTCTGGGCAGGAGAGCAAACCATTCACTGGATGGGCTCAACCCAGGTCCCGGTGGCGCACGGCGTCTCGTTTGGCTACCATGACCTCGACGAATGGCTGAAGGTCGCGCAAGGCAAAAAGCCCGGGCATATTTACGGCCGCAATACCAATCCCACCGTAGCCGCGTTCGAAGAGAAGGTGAAGATCCTGGAAGGCGCGGAAGCGGCGACCAGCTTCGCCAGCGGCATGGCCGCGATCAGCAATACGCTGTTCACGCTGTTGTCGCCGGGCGACAACGTGGTGTCGGTGAACGACACCTACGGAGGCACGAACAAACTCTTCGTCGAGTTTCTGCCAAGGTTTCAGATCGGCGTGACCCTCTGCGATACCACCGATCACCAGGCGATTGAGTCCGCGATCGCCCGCGGCTGCAAGGTCCTGTATCTGGAGAGTCCGACCAACCCCACCAACAAAGTCATCGACCTCGCGCGCCTTACCGCCGCTGCTCATCGCCATGGCGCTCTGGTCGTTGTCGATAACACGTTTGCCACGCCGATCAATCAGCAACCACTGAAACTTGGCGCCGACCTGGTCATTCACAGCGCCACGAAGTTTCTAGGCGGACACGCCGATGCTCTCGGCGGCGTGGTCTGCGGACGCCGTGACCTGGTGAGCCGGATCTACCACTTCCGCGAAATTACCGGAGCCTGTCTCGATCCCATGGCGGCCTACCTACTGCTGCGGGGGATGAAGACGCTGCACCTTCGTATTCGCCAGCAGAACCAAAGTGCGCTCCAGATCGCCCGTTTCCTGGAAGCCCATCCCCAGGTCGCAACCGTGTTTTACCCCGGCCTCGAATCGCACGAAAATCACGACATCGCGTGCCGCCAGATGAGCGGTTTTGGTGGCGTTCTCAGCTTCGTCCTGAAGGGAGGTTTCCCGGCCGTCAAGAAACTCCTTCCCCGCCTGCGCTACGCCCATCTCGCAGCCAACCTCGGAGCGGTCGAAACCATAGCCGGCCCTCCCGCGACCACCAGCCACGTAGAGTCCACGCCGGAGGAACGCAAAGCCAGCGGCATCCCCGAAGCGCTCATCCGATACTCGGTTGGCATTGAAGACACGGACGATTTGATTGCCGATTTGCAAGCGGCGCTGAAACCGACAGCCGCGAAGTAGGTTGCTGTGGGGGTAGGTTGTCATCCTGAGCGAAGCGAAGGACCTGCTGTCGCCAGCGAGCAATTAAGGCCACAGCCTTCCGCTCTGTATGTGGGGATGTTCTGGGTGCAACCGAACGACAAGCGACAAACGACCAGCGACCGCTTCATCCCGCCGCAAACGAGAACAACACCAGGATGTATATCCACAGTCCCGTCATGCAGTGCCAGTACCAGGACGCAATGTCCACGACGATGCGGCGGGTTTCGATCGGACGGCGCAGAACCGCCGCGACGTGTGCGCACAAAAGAGCCAGTACCCCGCCCGCCAGATGCAGCCCGTGCATCGCGGTAAGAATGTAAACGAAGGAGCTGCTGGTGCCGCCAGCAAGGTGAAAGCCTCTCGCGGAAAGCTTGCTCCAAACAAACAGCTGCCCGGCAAGAAACAGCAGGCCGAGCACGGTTGTCAGGGCAAGCCATGGGATCTGGCGCTCGTCGCCCAGCGAGACGCCGGGAATCGATTGCACCGGGGCGAGCGCAGCTTCTCGCGTGATTTGTCTCCGCGCCAAGTCGATCGTGATGCTGCTGACCATTAGCACGACCGTGTTCGCCAACAAGAACGCCCAGGGCAAATCGACCGGAACCCAGGCGCGGATATAAGCCGTGCCGTTCTGGTCGAGACTCAGGAATCCGCGTCGAACGAGATAGATTGCCGTGAAGGAAATGAAGAGCATCAAGACGGGTGCCATGGCGATGGCCAGTCCCATCCGGGCGCGGCGCAGGCGCTCGCCATAGTTAGGAATAGAGTCCGGCACAAAGTCCGGCATGCCGCCGCCACCGCCGCCCGTTCGCGGCGGGAGCGAGGCGCCATTGTGGCCGAAGTGGCGCGTCGAGACGGCCGTCACGCGCGGCATCTCCGCCGCTCGCTTTGCCGGCCCCGATTTGAATCACCGAGATTAGAATCACCGAGATTAGAATCAAAGACCATGTCTGTTTCTTCTGACGATGACGAACGCGAACGCTGGAACCGGAAATATCGCGAAGCTCCCGAAGCCTGGCGAGTCCCCGATCCCTTTCTGAAGCTGGCGTTTTCCCAATACATTCTCCCGTTGTTTCCGCACGGCGGCCGCGCGCTCGATCTCGCCGGAGGAGCGGGACGCCACGCCATTTGGCTGGCCAAACAGGGTTGGAAAGTCACGCTCATCGATATCTCCGAGACCGGAGTCGAACAGGCAAGGCGGAACGCCCGATCCCTCGCCCCCCACATCCACTTTGTAGTAGATGATCTCACCCGCTTCCAGGCTTCGCAAACCGGGTTCAAGACAGGATTCGATCTGGTGATGGCGTTCTTCTATCTGGAGCGAAAGATTTTCCCGGAGATTGTGCGGGCCGTGCGACCCGGCGGCCTGCTCGTCTACAAGACGCACACCCTGGCGCAGGCGACACTGGCGGGTGGTCCGAAGAACCCGGCGCACCTGCTCAAGCCGGGCGAACTTTTACACCTGGCAGCCGGGCTGCGCATATTGCATTACCAGGAGAGGAAGGCGAAGAAGGCGACCGCGGAGTTGGTCGCGAGAAAAGAAGCGCCAAGAGAAATCTGAGCGCCATACCGCCGTCGCAAAACCGCCCGCAAGAGCGAGGAAGGATTGGTGCGGGGCACAGGACTTGAACCTGCACGGCCTTGCGGCCACTGGCTCCTAAGGCCAGCGCGTCTGCCAGTTCCGCCAGCCCCGCTCAGATTTCCATCGTACCACTGGCCGCGGAATTCCCTTGCGGCCGATTCCGCACGTCCGGTTGGTTCTTTCTTCGCCGATCCTGTGACGCGCCGCTTTTGCTCTGTTCTTTGCCCTGTGATCTGCCGCCGCGTTACACTGCGAGTTATGAATACAGCGAACCAACCGAATGTGAAGTTCGTGCAAACTTCCGATTACCGCGAGGCTTACTCCAACAGCGTACAGATCCGCGTGAATGTCTGGGATTTTTTCCTGGTGTTCGGAACGATGCAGCAAAGCTCGGAAACGCAGGTGGAACTGCGAAACTTTCAGGGGATTTATCTCAGTCCGCAACAGGCCAAGGCGCTCATGGCGCTCCTGCAGCAGAACGTGTCAAACTACGAAGCCGCGTTCGGCGAGATCAAACTTGATCCACGAGCTCCGGGTGGACAAATTCACTGATGCACCGTTCAACAACGGCTGCGCGGAGGGCAGCACACTCGCAGATCCGCAGCCTAAATCCAGATTGTCATCCTGAGCCTGAGCGGAGCCGAAGGGGAAGGACCTGCTGTCTCATTGACTGACAGGAAAGCAGGTCCTTCGCTTTGCTCAGGATGACAAATTTTGGGACTATCTTGCGAATTCGCGATCCAAGAACGAAGTCTCAACCGGTATGCGACGCGTGGGCGCAGCAGTTTCTACTCTTCGCGCTTTTCTTTGCCGGGCTGATGCTCCTGCACGCGCCCCTTCTGCGACTTCCGTATTTCTGGGATGAGGCCGGATACTACGTTCCCGCCGCGCGCGATCTGTTTCTGACCGGCACCCTTATCCCGCAGTCCACGCCCTCGAATGCACATCCTCCACTGGTGATGGCGTGGCTGGCGCTGGCCTGGCGCGTCGCCGGATATTCGACGCTGGTCACGCGCACGGCCATGCTGGCCCTGTCTGCATTCTCACTACTGGGATTGTTTCGCCTTTCTCGGATCGCCGCCAATTCGCCCGTGGCCTGGGCGACAACCGCGCTCGCGGCGCTATACCCCGTATGGTTCACGCAGAGCTCCCTGGCGCAGGTCGACTTGCCCGCCGCTGGATTTACGTTCTGGGCACTGGCCGCATATCTAGAAGACCGTCCCGGGAAGCAAGCACGCTGGTTCTCGTTAGCGGCGTTGACGAAGGAGACCGCGATCCTGGCTCCACTGGCGCTATTTGCCTGGGAACTGCTGGGCGATTTCATCCGGCCGCGTCTCAATAGAAGCTCGCAAGTAAGTTCGAAAGAGATTTGCTGGAAAGAAATCCTTCCACCCGTGGGTAGAAAAACGCGTTGGCTCTATCTGCTGCTTCCGGTCGCGCTCCTGGCCGCCTGGTACGTCTACCACTACGCGAAGACGGGTTTCCTCCTGGGCAATCCCGAATTCTTTCGCTACAACGTTGCCGCCACACTCAATCCTCTGCGCATCCCGCTGGCGGTGGGAATGCGGGTCTGGCAGCTCTTCGGATATCTCGGTCTCTATCTACTCACGCTGGCGGGATTGCTGGCCCTGCTTCGGCCACCACAAAAGCAGAACAGCGCTGCCCGTCCGCGAATTCCGTCGTGGATGCAAGCCGCGTTTCTTTCCGTGTTGCTCGCCTATCTCGCGTTCATGTCGGCCGTGGGCGGAGCCGTGCTGGCTCGCTACATGTTGCCGGTTGTCCCGCTGGTAGTTCTGGCGCTGGTCTCGACCTTGTGGAGGCGCGTGCGGTATTGGAAACTGATTGTGGGCGCGGTCGCAATTGCATTTGTCGCGGGTTTGTTCAGCAATCCGCCCTATGGATTCACTCTCGAAGACAATCTTGCCTACCGCGACTACATCGTGATGCACGCGGAAGCCAGCCGTTTCCTGGCGATGCGATATCCCGGCCGGCGCGTTCTGACCGCGTGGCCCGCGTCCGACGAACTCACCCGGCCATGGCTCGGTTATGTTACTGGCAATGCCAGTCAGCCTTTCCGCGTCGTGCGGGTGGAAGATTTCTCTATCTCCCAGATCGACGTGGCGGCCCGGGCTCGCGACCGCTTCGACGTGGCACTGGTTTTCTCCACCAAGTACCAGCCACCGCATCCACTGTTTGGAATCGAGAACTGGGATGCGTGGCGGCGCATCAAAGAAGAATTCTTCGGCTACCATCGCGACTTGCTGCCAGAAGATATTGCCCAACGTGTCGGCGGGACGATTGCTTATCGCAAAGAACGGAACGGGCAGTGGATCGCGGTGATTGCAATGGAGCGGTGAGCCTACTGTGTGGTGACGGGCTTCGCCCCGTCCAAAGCGGAGCAAAATGGCGGCTTCTGGGTCGCGGTGATTTCAGATTGCGGAATTGCTAACTCCACGCATCCTGCAAATTGCCCAGTTGACCTATCGCTTCCCTGGCGATTACCCGGGAAATGGCAAAGCGCTGTTCAATTGCAGCAATCAACTCGTCACGATTTGCTAGCCCATGCACGGTCGATTGGTCCCCTTCCGATTCAACCAGCGTCAAATTATGAATGAGGACGGAACGACCCGGATAGAATCGCACCAGCAAGACCGAATTTAGAAACGTTGCATCGGCAGAGAACGATGCGGCGATCACCTTGCTGAAATTTTCAATCTTCCTGGGCTCCGGCTTCGCAAGGTAGCCGTGACGCAAGACTCCGTCCCGATACAGTTCAAGGCGCGAACAGCCATTCGCGTCTTGCGGTTTCAGCACGTAACGGTCCCGGCCCAATTGGGTTTCATAATCCACCGCGAGGTCGCGAGGGATTGGCTCCAGCAGCGGGGCGGCGTAGCCCGTATCTGCCAGGTACTCTCGGTCCTCAATCCTAATCATGTTCAGCGCGTGAACGTGCGGAGTCTTCATGTCCGAAGCGCATAATTTCGCTTCGTATCCGAGACCGCGAAGCAACAGATTGAAATGGTAGTTGTTGGAATAGCAGGTACCACCAAAATGGCGTTGCTCGATCCCATCGAGATAAAGCCGAATTGGCGGCAGGTTTACTAGTCCCAAGCGCTTGCGGTAATAGAGCTTGGAAATATTCTCGAACGGAACGCGGGTAAGGTGGGCTGCCACAAGCTCGCGAAGGGCCGCCAGGCTGGGTTCTCGTCGCGCGACTCCCAAAATCGCCAAGTAGCGATCGACGACCTCCTCAGGCAGTGGCGCCAGTGTTCGATCGACTTGCATTGGCAATGAAATTATCATTCCTCCAGACTCGCGGTTTGCAAGTAGAAACAGGTCTCCGGCAATCGTGTTCACATCCCCATTAAGTGGCACGAATGCGTCTTGACCACGACCCAGACCGCTTTGCCGGGCCCGAGTCCCAGCGCGTCGCGCGCCGCCAGTGTGATGTGCACCTCGAACTCCGTACCGCCGCAATCCACCATCGCCGAGACGGTGACGTCTCTCTGTTCCAGTCGCTGAATCTTACCCGGCACAACATTACGAGCGCTGAGCCCATGCGGTTTTTCCGTCGCCAGCAGCAGATCGCCGGCGCGAACGCCCACGCGCAGGCGCGAGCCAACCTCGGCCCGGACCAGCGGCGTCACTAAATCCACCGGACCATTTCCCAAGCGGCAGGTCATGCTACCGCGATCCTCGTGCAGCGCCAGCACCGTGGCGTCGAAGATATTTTCGAATCCTGACAGGTTCGCGACCGTTTCCAGTCGCGGGGCGCGCATGACCTCATGCGGACGCCCCTGCGCCACGATTCTTCCCGCCTCCAGCACAATGACCTCATCGCCGAGGGCAAACACTTCCTCGCCATTGTGCGTGACAAAAAGAATCGGAACGCGGTGGTTTTGGTTCCACTGGCGCAGATCGCCGACCAGAGACGATTTCGTCGGACGGTCGAGCGCCGCCAGCGGCTCATCGAGAAGCAAGGCGCGTGGTTCGGTCACCAGCGCGCGCGCCAGGGCAACGCGCTGCCTCTCGCCTCCGGAAATTTGCGCCGGCCGCCGGTCGCGTAAGCCATCGATGCGGAACGTCTCCAGGATCTCGCGGCTGCGCGTCTGCCGCTCGGCCGCGCTGAGCGTGCGCAGACCATACGTGACGTTCTCGCCGGCGGTCAGGTGGGGAAACAGCGCCAGGTCCTGATGCACGTACCCGATGCGCCGTTTCCAGGCGGCGACGTTCCGCTTCTTCTCCGAGTCGTAAAGGTCTTCGCCGCCCACTGCAATGCGCCCGTCGTCCGGATCGCTCAGTCCCGCAATGCAATCCAGCAGCGTCGTTTTCCCCGCGCCCGACGCGCCGAACAGGATCGTGAATCCGGCCAGCGCACGGAAATGGACATTCAGGTTGAAACTGCCCTCGGGATTCGGAAAGCGTTTGCGGATGCGGACTTCGAGTTCGGAAGAGATTGTCTGCGCCGAAATTGGTGGTGTGGTTTGGGGCGCGGGAGCAGTCTTCATTTCCATGGACCCACCGCCCACGGACGCCGGTTCAATCCATACACGACCGACAGCAGGACGAAAGAGACGACGAGCAGCACCAGCGCCGTCTGGTTCGCGCTGGAGTAATTCGCCATCTGCACCTGATCGTAAATATCAATCGAGATGGTGCGGGTCACGCCCGGAATATTGCCTCCCACCATGAGCACCACGCCAAACTCGCCCAGCGTGTGCGCGAAGCTGAGCGCAAATCCCGTGACCAGCCCGGCCTTCGAGAGGGGAAGCACGATACGGCGAAAGGTCTGCACCGGAGAATGGCCAAGCGACGCGGAGGCGCGAAGCAGACTCGGGTCAACCGCGCCGAAAGCGGCCGCGAACGGCTGTACGGCGAACGGCAGACTGTATAACAAAGATCCGATTACCAACCCTTCGAAAGTGAAGGCCAGGGTATGGCCGGTAAGCGACTCCCACCAGCGGCCGAGCGGGCTCCGGGAACCAAGCGCCACCAGCACATAAAAACCGAGCACCGTCGGCGGCAAGACAATGGGAAGCGCGACCGCGGCTTCGACCAGGAATTTCCCGCGCCAGCGCGAGTGGGTGAGCCAGTAGGCGATGGGGATTCCGATGGCCACCAGCAGCGTCGAAACGATGGCTGCCAGACGCACCGTCAACCAGAACGCCTCCCAGTTCATTTCAATGTTTCTCCATATCAGTGCGTCTCGACCGGCACACTGAACCCGTAACTGCTGAGCAGGGAAGTGGCCTCGGGGCTACGCAAGAACTCCAAAAATCTGCGTGCCGCGTCCGGTTGTTTTGATCGTGAAACCACGACGGCCGCCTGGTTCAGCGTGGGATAGGCATCAAGGGGGGCCGTCCAGTAGCGGCCTTTGTCTTTCAGCGCGGGAGCGAGCGCATGCGACAGCGCGATCAACCCCGCCTGGGCATTGCCCGATTCGACGAACTGCGCCGCCTGCGACACGTTTTCTCCGAGGACAAGGCGGCTGGAAACCTGATCGTAGATTCCGAAGTACCGCAGCGCGGCCTCAGCGGCGCGCCCGTACGGCGCGTGAGCAGGATTCGCAATCGCAATCTTCTCGATCGACGGTTCGAGCAAAGCTTTCATGCCCAGCTTTGATAAGTCCAGTGGCGAATCGGCGGGTATCCACAGTACCAACCGGCCGACGGCATAGCGGTACAGCGTGTCTTTGGCCGCGAGTTTCTCGGCGATCAACTGTCGAGGATAGTCTTCATCGGCGGAGAAGAAGACGTCGAAGGGCGCGCCGTTTCGTATCTGATTGGTCAAATTGCCGGACGAGCCGAATGAAAACTTCACCGCTTGCCCGGTCTGTTTCGTGTAGGCGGCGACGAGCTGCGGAAGCGCGCCACTCAAATCCGCCGCAGCCGCCACGACGATCTCCTGCCCGACAGCGAATGTTCCAATGAGCAGGAGAAGCAGCGGAAGCAATTTGTTCATCTCAGATTCGGACTCCCGCGCACGCTCGACGCTCTTACACCAGTTTCGTCTTCGACAACGGCAACTCCCGCACCCGCTTGCCCGTGGCCGCAAACACGGCGTTACACAGAGCGGGCGCAAAAGGCGGCACGCCGGGTTCGCCCACTCCGGCCGGCGGCGCTTCGCTCTCCACAATGTGCACCTCGACGTGCCGCGGCGCGCGGTTCATGCGCGCGATCGGGTAGTTGTTGAAGTTACTCTGGATGATGGCGCCGTTGGTTGCCGTAATCTCGCCGAACAACGCCAGGCTGGCTCCAAACACCGCCGCTCCCTCCATCTGGTACCGGACGTTGTCGGGGCTGACGACCGTTCCCGCGTCCACAGCCGTCCACACATTCGGAATATGCACCTGCCCCCGGGTGTCGACTTCGACTTCCACCACGGTGGCAACATAGGTCAGAAAACTGCGGTGAGCGGCGATGCCCAGCCCGTGTCCCTTTCCCAGTTCCGTCGACCGCTTGCCCCAGCCGGACTTCTCCGCGGCAATTTCGATCACGCGCTTCAGCCGCGCCGTGTCATAAGGAAATTGATCCAGCGAAGCGCCGTAGTTCTGGTACTTGGTGCCGCTGAAGTCGATCTTTCGATCCCGGCCAATCAAGGCAAGCTGGTACTGCACCGGGTCCTTCTTGGCGGCGTGCGCCAGTTCATCGGCAAACGATTGCACGCCGAAGGCATGAAATATATTGGTTACGCTCCGCACCCATCCGATGCGGACATTAGCCCGCGCCGCCCCACTCTCAGCGCGGTGGTTCGGAATATCGAAAGGAACGTCGGTCCAGCCGTTGTCGATCTCGTCCTGCCCGGGATAAAGAACTTCCGCATCGCTCGTGGACGCGCTTCCTTGAAACACCGAACGCTGCAGCCAAGCCGAGGGTTTGCCGCCGGAGCCGACCATCGCCTTGAGATACATGGCCGCGGAAGGGTGGTAGTAACAGAAGCGGATATCATCCTCGCGGCTCCAGACGATCTTTACCGGCTTATGCAACTTCTGCGAAAGCACGGCACCTTCGGCCACGAAATCCTGAAAAGACTTGCGCCCGAAGCCGCCGCCCAGCAAAGTGACATGGCAGATGACGTCTTCCGGCTTGATTCCTAGAAGGTCCGCAAGCGTCTTCTGGAGCTGTTGAGGATCTTGCGTCGGCGCCCAACAGTACGCCTTCCCGTCGCGGACGTCGACCACCGCCACGGGCGGCTCCATCGGCGCATGCGCCAGATGTGGAGTGTAATACTCGGCCTCGAGAACGGTTCCGCCCTTCTGGAACGCAGCATCCACATCGCCGAGGTTACGGATCACTTGCCCAGGCTTTCTCGCGGTCTCGGTCGCAGTCATGCGGAATTCTTCGGAGTTGTACCCCACGTGCGAACCGTTGTCCCATTCGACCTTCAGCTTCCTCCGGCCCTGGAATGCCGCCCAGGTGTTGTCGGCGATGACTGCCACCCCGCCCATGGGCTGGTGGCCATGAGGAGGTTTGAAGGTTTCAATGACGACGGTTTGTTTGACGCCGTGAACTTTGAGCGCCTCGGTATCGTCGTGCGATTTGACGCTGGCGCCCAGCACCGCCGGACGCGCGACGGCGGCGTACACCATTCCCGCGATGGCCTGATCGATTCCATATCGCGCCTTGCCGTTGATCATGTCGGGCAGGTCGTAAAGATGGTGATTCTCTTTGCCGATGTATCGCCACGCGCTCCGCGGGTTGAGTTGTAGTTCTTCGCGGCTGGGAACCGGCTGTTTGGCGGCTGCCTCTGCCAGTTCGCCGAAGCCCAGCTTGCGGCCGCTCGGGCGATGCCGAACAAAGTGCGGCTCTCGGGTGTTACACTCAGCGGCCGGCACTCCCCAATGGGCAGCGGCGGCGCGGATCAGCATCAAACGTCCCGCGGCCCCGGTTTGCCGCATCAAGTCAAAAAAATCGCGGACCGAGTGCGATGTATCGGTTTCCTGGTCCCCATACTTCGGATCGCCAAGCGCTTGTTCCACCTTCACCCGGCTCCAGGCTGCGCCGAGTTCATCCGCCAGTACGATCGGAAGCGAGGTCTTGATCCCATTCCCCATCTCCGTGCGGTGCGCAACAATAGTGACCGTGCCGTCGGGCGCAATCGCCATCCACAAACTGGGTTGAAGAGGCGCGGGCGCCGCTTCGCCTTCCGAAGCCCAAAGCGGTCCGGGGATCAATCGGGCGCCCAGTATGAATACTCCGGTGGCCAAAGTGCCCTCAAGGAATCCGCGACGGCTGACATTCTCAATGAGCTTCATGCCGTCTCCTTCGCAGCCGGATGCTTGGCAGCTTGATGCTTGGCTGCTTGATGAATCGCCGCCCGAATCCGCTGATACGTGCCGCAGCGGCAGAGATTCCCCGACATGGCCGTGTCAATCTCCTGGTCGCTCGGATTCTTGTTCTTTTTAAGCAACGCGATGGCCTGCATGATCTGGCCGCTTTGACAGTAGCCGCATTGTGGCACCCGAATCTCCATCCACGCCGCCTGCACCGGATGCATGGGCGCGATGCCTTCGATGGTGGTGATCTCGGAGCCACTGACCGTCTTCATGGGAGTGCTGCATGAACGGATGGCCGCGCCATTCTTGTGCACCGTACATGCGCCGCACAACGCCATGCCACACCCGAACTTCGTTCCCGTGAGCCCGGCCACGTCGCGCAAATACCAAAGCAGTGGCATGTCGGGATCGCCGTCAAACGTCCTTGCCTTCCCGTTCACCTTAAAAACGATCATTCGTCCCTCGGTCAACTACGGATGCTGAAAAATTGATTTCCATATCCTAGTCGTAGTGCGCGAAATGTGGAAGAGTGGAAGCGGCGATTGCAGTTGGCCCCGTGGGTTTCCCCCGTGTTCCCCAGTGCCCTCGGTGGTTAAAGGTTTTCGTTGGCCGCGTCATATAATCGTCTGTCCTTCCAGGAGGAATTTTGGCCTACGACGATCTGCGGGACTGGATCCAGGCGCTCGACCGCGCCGGAGAACTCAAGCGCATCCGCACCGAAGCCGACCCAATTTTGGAAATTGGTGAAATTGCCGATCGGGTCTCGAAAAGTAAGAACGCAAACGAGCCCGAAACGGCCGGCGGCAAGGCTCTGCTGTTCGAGAACCTGAGGGGATATCCCGGCTCGCATCTTCTGATCAACCAGTTCGGTTCCGCCCGCCGTATGCAACTCGCGCTCGAAGTGGATTCCCTGGACCAAATCGCCGAGCGCATTCGCGGCTTCATGGACGTGAAGTCTCCGCAGGGTTTCCTCGACAAAGTGAAGATGCTGCCCATGCTGGCCGAGATGGGCAAGTTCTTTCCCAAGACCGTAGCCACAGGCCCATGCAAAGAAGTCATCAAGCGTGACAACTTCTCGTTACTGGATTTTCCCATTCTGCAATGCTGGCCCAAAGACGCCGGACGGTTTATCACCCTGCCCTGCGTGATCACGCGCGACCCAAAAACCGGCAAGCGCAACGTAGGCATGTATCGCATGCAGATCTACGACGAACGAACCACCGGCATGCACTGGCAAAGACAAAAAGTAGCCGCCGAACATTACCGCGACCACCTGCGCCAAGCCGTCGCTGAAGATCGTGTGGGGACGGGCGCCCTCGCCCGTCCGGCCGGGCAAAGCCCGGCCGCAGCAGCCGTAGACATCATGGCAAGGTCGTCCGGAGGCGCAATCCTAGCCTCAGGCGATCGCCCCTCCGGCCGCATGGAAGTAGCCGTGGCCATAGGCACCGAGCCTGCGCTAACCTTCTCCGCCATCGTCCCCGCCCCGCCGGACGTAGAAGAGTTCATCATTGCCGGATTCCTACGCCAGAAGCCCGTCGAGCTAGTGAAATGCGAGACCGTCGACCTCGAAGTCCCCGCCCATGCCGAAATTATCCTGGAAGGCTACGTGAATCTGGACGAACTCCGCACCGAAGGACCCTTTGGAGATCACACCGGCTTCTACTCGCTCGAAGACGAGTACCCGGTTTTCCACGTAACTTGCATCACCCACAGAAAGGACCCCATCTACGCGACCACGATTGTAGGCAAACCGCCGCAAGAAGATGCCTGGATGGGCAAAGCCGTCGAGCGCATCTTCCTGCCGCTGATGAAGCTCACCATCCCCGAACTGGTGGACATCAATCTGCCCATCGAAGGCGTGTTCCACAACTTGATGCTGGTCTCCATCCGCAAGTCCTATCCCGGGCAAGCGCGCAAGGTAATGAATGCCATCTGGTCGCTGGGCCAGGCCATGTTCACGAAATGCATTATCGTAGTCGATGAAGATGTGGACGTGCAGGACCTAGCCGACGTCACCTTGAAAGTGCTGAACCACATCGATCCCGAGCGCGACATCCAGTTCACGATGGGCCCAGTCGATTCGCTAGACCACGCCGCGCGCCTCGCCAACTACGGATCGAAGATGGGTGTCGACGCCACACGCAAGTGGTCAACCGAGGGCTTCGCCCGTCCCTGGCCGGACGAGATCGTGATGGACGCGAAGACACGGGCCCTGGTGGACGGCAAGTGGAAGGCGCTGGCGAAGGAACTGGGGATTGAGTAGAACCTGCCTCAGACCTAATTGCTGGTTAGTAATGGAGACCCCTCCGGAGCGGTCTATTGCAATCAAAGACTTAGAGAATTTTCCGGTACTGTCCTAACACTGCGTTGATTTGGTGGCGGGCGCGCAAGGGCAAGTCGGCTGTGAACTCAAGGAGATTTCACAGTGACCTGCCACACCTGCCGTACCACCTGCAAGCGCTTTGGGAAGCACCGCAACGGTCTACAACGCTATCGCTGCGGAGTATGCCGCAAGACGTTCACGGAAGATCACGCACAGCCGCTAGGGGCCATGCGTCTGCCTTTAGAAAAGGCCACGGCGATTCTGCAATTGATGCTCGAAGGAATGAGCATTCGCGCGATTGAGCGATTCACCGGAGTTCACCGCGATACAATTCTTTCGCTGATGCGGACCGCGAGCGAGAAAGCGCGCCAGGTATTGAATGAGAAGATCCAACACATTGCTCCGAAGTACGTCCAGATGGACGAAATGTGGGGCTTTATTCACACGCGTGAGCCGAACCTGAATGAAGGCGATCCCGAAGAGTGGGGCAGCACGATGGTGTGGCTCGCTTTGGACTCCGAAACGAAGTTGATCATTTCGCATCACATCGGCTCGCGCAATGGCATCAGTGCTCATGCTTTTGTTTCCGATCTTCGCGCCCGCACCGATGGCCGCTATCAGGTCACGTCCGATCAATACAACGCCTACGTAGGAGCGATGCGTGAGCACTTCGGAGTGAATGTCGATTTTGGGCAACTTCACAAAATCTATGGCCGCATCAATACCGATGGATGGTATGGCGGTGGTCAGGTTATCGGAGCGGTCCCACACGTCAAAATCGGAAAGCCGGAATGGAATCGTATTTCCACGTCGCATGTCGAGAGAACAAACCTGAGTGTGAGGATGCTCCTTCGTAGATTCACACGCTTGACGAATGCTCACAGCAAGACGCTGGCGAACATGCAAGCTGCTGTCACGCTTTACATCGCGTTCTACAACTTCTGCCGCGTCAATCAGGCATTAAAGAAAACACCCGCAATGCAGGCTGGCATCGCAAATCACGTTTGGAGCATCAAAGAATTGTTGGGCTGAAGGTGCGTTAAAGAGGGCGAAAGTTTAGCAAAATGAGACAAACCTCATTAAATCATTGACTTCTGGTCGCTACCACGGGTAGCATTCTCCTCCAGAGCACACTTTCGTAACGAGCTTTCCCCCAGCCGATGCCGATATCGTAGTCATTAACACGCAAATGGCCGAAACCAAACTACCATCGACCATCAAGTTCTACCACGAAAAAGGAAATTTCTTCCGTGTAATCCATGTGGATGGTGCGATAGGCGGCCTCACGCCAACGCGCGATATTTTTATGTCGCTTTACAGTCAGCGCGTTGCTATTCCAAGAATAATTGAACAGCGCGTTTCTTTAGAAGGCCAAGTGGGCGAAGAAGTACACCGAGAAGGTAAGGATGGAATCTTTCGTGAGTTGGAAATTGGTGTGGTACTGACTCCAACCACGGCCCGGCAAATCGCGGAGTGGCTGATTAAGCAAGCGACGCTCGTAGAACAAACTATCACTCCCCAGACCGAAATAAACAAACGAAAGATCACCCAATGAGCGCTCCAGCAATACCCCGACCAGAATCGTTGTCGATAAGTTCTTCTTCCGTGGAAGAACTGCTGATACCCTTTCCGCTTGAATTGCAGAAAGTTTTCAATCGTCTCGCAGCAATAAGCAAAGAGCAGGGTGCTAGGAAGCATCCCTCAGAAGAGGCTATAGATTGGGCAGCGGACGTACTTCTGCGCGTTGTGCCGAGTGCGTACCTGATCGGCGCAGAGATTGATCCATTCGAGTCAGAGATACATGTCACTTGGGAAAATAACAATTCCGGAAAGAGTGTAATCGTTTTCTTCCATGGACCACCCCAGATCAAGATGTACTGGGAATGGATGCAGGAAGGCACTCAGGTGCGGGAACACCAGCTCTTGACTACGGAGGACGTGTCGGAAGTCTCGGCGCGTCTGCGCTGGTTCTTCCAATGACTGCATGGCTAATCCAACACCAGCAAACCCTAAACTCGGTGACCTTGTAGCAGACGGGCGCGAGATATTTCGTGCTTTTGCTGGAAAGAACTTTCGCAAGCGGAAAAACCCGCCACCGCACGAAGTGCGCTATTTTGCGTACTTGCTCCGCGATGATGATGTAGCCGATGGCCTGTCAGTTGGCCTCGCACCAAGAGATGCCGTCAAGGATTTAGCAGAGAACTTTGGGTACTGTTCTATCTTGGTTAGCATCGTCCACAGCCTGCCATTCGGCCTCGAAGTCCGAGTTGATGCTGCTGACCCAACCCACGCATTTATCTGCAATCTACCGCTAATGACAATCTCCGACGTGACTCGGGAGCAAGCAGTATGGATCGCACGCGAGTTGGCCAGAAAATCAATTTGCATTACCTGCGATCCATACCAGCCTAACGGCCCCACGCCGCCCATACGCTGATTGGCTCAGCAACGCACTCTTAGGACACTACCAATTTTCCCGCCAGGTCTTTGAGGAATAAAGACTTACACCTAAGGTACTTCGCAATCAATGAGTTAGCTTGGTCTTTTGCTCAATTTCAGCGCTGCTTCCCGCTAGGTCTTTGAGGAATAAGGGCTTACATGTAATGTATTCCAGACAAAGGAGTTACAGTGTGTCAATGGGCCGAGTCGGATAAGCGGGAAGGCTCGACGGGACGAGGCCGCGGTGGGCGCCGAACCCCGCTCCCCGTTAGATAGTACGTGTAAGTCACTGACAAAGAGCCGGGCATCGAGTAAAAGCAAGAATGAAGTTCTTGCTGTTCGGGGGATTGGATTGGCGTCAATAATCTTTGTTCAAAGGTGGCAAAGGCGGATGCGCCCCTCGCGAAATCTTCGGCAGCAGCGTTATCGTTTTCTCAACCAGTGGAGCGCTCTCCTCGCCGCGATTCTTCTTATAGCCACCGCCTGTGTTGCCCAGGTCACGGCACCAACCTCACCTGAGGTGACTTGGCCGCAAGCACTGCAAAAAGACCCTGCATTACTGGCCGAATTCGGGCGGCTGCTAACCAGGCTAAAGGCCGAGGTCCAGTTTCCCTTGCCGCGCGGCCAGAGCCATCTGTTGCCGTTCCTGCAGGAATCGACAGTTGTCTATGTCGCCTTTCCCAACTATGGTGACGCTTCCCACCAAGCCCTGACAATTTTCCAGCAGGAGTTGGAGCAGAGCCCGGCGCTGCGTGCCTGGTGGCAGCACGGCGAGTTAGCGGCAAACGGCCCCAAACTAGAGGGCGCCCTAGAACAGATCTATCAGCTCTCTCTATTCTTGGGAGACGAAATTGTCGTTTCCGCGGCAACCGAAGGGCGCCAGGGGCCGAGCCTCCTCATTCTCGCGGATATACGTAAGCCGGGCCTAAAGGATTTCCTGCAGCGGATGGCGAAGCAGCTTGCGGATAAATCGCAGCCGCCGTTCCGCGTATTTGACGTCCAGGAGCTGGCCGCTGCCAAGAACACGTTCCCGCCGCAGCAACCGGTGATCCTGGTGCGGCCGGATCTTCTCGTCGCCACGCTCGACTTCGCCCAACTGCGCATTCTGAACGCTTGGCTGGACGGAAGACGCCGGGATTTTGCTACTTCTCCCTTTGGACAGCGCGTGGAACAAGCCTATGAAGGCGGCGCCACAGTTGTAGGTGCAATTGACTTGCAGGCGATTCTGAAGCAAGTCCCAGCAGGCCCAAACCAGATGACTCTCCAGCGGTCTGGATTTGCCGATATGAAGTATCTGGTTTGGGACCACAAAACCATGGTGGGTCAGGCGGCCAGCGAGACGGAATTGAGCTTCACCGGTCGACGGCATGGAGTAGCATCCTGGCTGGCGGCGCCCGGCCCTATGGGCAGCCTGGACTTTGTCTCGCCCAAGGCGGTCCTGGCAAGCACCGTATTATTCAAGAATCCCGCGGAGATATTTGATGACATCGGGGACCTTTCCACCGCTTCGAGTCCTGGAGCTTTCGCAGCCATCGCGCAAATGGAAGCGGCATGGAAGCTGAGTTTGAAGGAAGATCTGCTCCGCCGCCTTGGGGGAGAGATCACATTTGAAGTGGATAGTCTCAAGCCACCAGATCCCGTATGGAAGGCAATACTCCAGGTCAATGATCCGGACCGCTTGCAGGCAACGTTGAATACGGTGCTGGCAGCAATGCATCTCAGCGCGCAGCAGTTCGAGGAGGAAGGAGTCATTTACCATACTCTTCGAATTCCTTCTGCGAAAAAGACCCTGGAAATCGGCTATGCGTTTGTGGATGGGTATCTGGTGATCGCTTCCAGTTCCGAAATCGTTGCCGAATCCGTTCGACTCCACCGGTCGGGAGATTCGTTGTCCAAGTCCCGGAAGTTTCTGGCAACCCTGCCGCCAGGCCACGGATCGGAGGTCTCCGCGCTGCTTTACGAGAACCCCACCGCGATGGCGGCGCTGAGTATGCGCCAGGTATTGCCAGAGATGGCGGAGTCCCTTACGCAAGCAACCGCAGAGGCCAAGCCAGTGGTGATCTGCGCCTATGGTGAAGAAAGCGCAATTCGGGAAGCCAGCCTAAGCGGAGGAGTCGACGCTGGTGCGGTTCTGGTTGGGGCGGCAATCGCGATTCCCAACCTGTTGCGGGCGAGGATAGCCGCGAATGAATCGAGCGCTGTCGCCATGATACGCACAGCGAACACGGCGCAGGTCGCATATTCAAGTGAGTATCCGCGGAGAGGCTTTGCGCGCGATCTGGCTTCGCTCGGCCCCGATCCCCGTGGCGCAGACAGATTTTCGGCCGACCACGCGGGTTTGATTGACGGCACACTGGGCAATGCAAGTTGTACCGCGGGCAGATGGTGTCCGAAGTCTGGATTCCAGTTCAGCATTGCCGCGGTCTGCAACCAACAAAGCTGCGATGAATACGTAGCGGTTGGCACTCCGGTCACCAGCAGCACAGGGTCCAGAAGTTTCTGTTCGACCTCGGACGGGGTGGTCCGCTTCAAGAGCGGAGCTCCCTTGACGTCGTCGGTGAGTGTTGCCGAGTGCCAGGCATGGGCACCGCTGCGATAGGGAGAGTTCAGAACTTGCGACTTTCGACCCGGTAGCTGAAAACGCGACAACGGAATCCCACGAAGTAAGACGGAGCGGTGAATACGCTAGAATTGTCGTGGAGGATCTCTCGATGGCATTGGACTGGTCACGATGTGCGGCGTTGGAGAGCGTGCCCGGCAAAGTCAGCGGGGCATGGGTCTTCCGTGGCACGCGTATACCGGCGTCCGCCGTTTTCGAAAACCTCGAAGACGGTTTCACGATTGACCAAATCGTGCAGATGTTTGATGGACTTACCCGCGAACAAGTGAGGGCCGTTCTGGACTTCGCCGCACACAGCCTCGAGGCCTCGGCGCCCGCCCGCTGATGCTTATCCTATTTGACCAGGGAACGCCGATTGGCATCCGAAACGCCCTCCACGGACATGCCGTCAGAACCGCGCATGAGCAAGGTTGGAGCACGCTCTTGAACGGCGAACTGCTCCGCGCGGCTGAGGACGCCGGGATTCAGGTCTTCCTCACGACCGATAAGAACCTCGTCCATCAGCAGAACCTCGGCAACCGAAAGATTGCGATTGTTGTCTTGGGCAAGAGTAGGTGGAGTCTCATTGAGCCCGTGCTGCAACGTGTTTCTGACGCGGTGAACGCGGCGAAACCAGCCAGCTACACCCTGGTCGAAATACCCGGCGAGTAGGCCTCGGCCCGGGCTGTCGCGTCCCTTTCTGAGCCGACCTTTTTCATCACACTCAACCCCTTACGCGTTCTTGGCGCAAGGGTGGGGTTCCGCGGTAGCGTCCCGCACCGGCAGAGAGCGGTGCGCCACACCGGCTTCGACTTGAGCGTCCCACCCAACTTGTGTTCTCATATCTTTATCAGTATCAGCGCGGGCCGTGGGGGCTCGCGTGCGCGCCTTAATCTCAACCCTCAACCTCATTTTTGAGGAACACCATGAGCGGAACATCAGAGGAGAAAATCATGAACAAAGTCCATTACATTCCCAAGGGATTCAGTACCGTCACGCCGTACCTCGTCATTAAAGGTGCCGCGAAAGCGATCGACTACTACAAGAAGGTTTTCGGAGCGACCGTACACGTGCGCATGGATGGTCCCGACGGCCAGGTTGGCCACGCGGAACTGCAGATCGGGGATTCCCGCATCATGCTGGCGGATGAGAATCCGAAGATGGGCCACCGCAGCGCCGAAACCATCGGTGCGACTCCGGTGAGCCTGTATGTCTACTTTCCAGACTGCGACAAGGTCGTCGGAAAAGCGGTCGCCGAGGGAGCGAAACTCCAAAGACCGGTCGAGGACCAATTCTATGGAGATCGCTCCGGCTTCATCCAGGACCCGTTCGGACATCTCTGGGGTATTGCGACGCACAAGGAAGACGTGTCGCCGCAAGAGTTGGAGGAACGTGCCAGGAAGATGATGAAAGCCGCCTAAGAACAGGTCAGAGGTGAGAGGTCAGATTGCAGAGGTAAGAACTGTTGGTTAATGGGTTTTTGCCTCTGCAATCTGACCTCTTACCTCTGACCTCTCATTGACAGCACTAACCTAGAAAGGACACGTCCATGCTTTCCGCTGGCAACCCCTTCCCGAATTTTTCGCTGCCCAATCAGGACGGCAAGACCGTCAAACTTTCTGACTTCGCCGGACAGTGGCTGGTGGTTTATTTCTATCCGAAAGACGACACGCCGGGCTGCACCATCCAGGGCAAGTCGTTTACCGCGACCAAGGCCGATTTCGACGCCGCGGGGATTCGTGTCATCGGCGTGAGCGCCGACGACGTGGCCTCGCACAAGAACTTCTGCAACAAGTTCGCCTTTACCATCGATCTGCTTTCCGACACCGATGCCCGCCTGATGAAGTCGCTCGGCATCGGCCAGGCGGAATGGAAGGGGATGAACTTCTGGGAGCGCACCAGTTTTGTGGTCGATCCCAAGGGCGTGATCCGCAGGGTATACGAGAAGGTAAACCCTGAAGGGCACGAGAGAGTACTGCTCGGCGACATCGAGGCGATGCAGGCGAAGGCTGCTTAGAGACGGTCGGAAGAACTTGTCAGGATGACAAAGCGCTGAGTAGGGAACGCGGCAAGGCCTCGTCTCTACGATGCGGGGGGTAAGTATTCCGACACTGTGTCAGTGGCGAACACCGATCCGTCACTATTCCAAGGCAAGCGCAACGTTCCCGCTAGACCCTCGGCCATCACGGCGGGCAGTATCCGGTACAGGCGATCGCGCAAGTTATGGTAGCCTTGAATCCCGGCAAAAAAGTCGCTCACCAGGTCGCGAAAGCTGGCGCTTCTTGCGGTAAGCGATACCACTTGTTCGAGGACGCTGTCGCCGAATACCTTTCCCCGGTAGAAGCGCTCGGAGACGCGCGCCGCCAGCTTCAATTCGGGAAGCACCTCTTCCTGGACAAGGGTCCGGTAATCTTCCGGTTGTCCGGCCAACAGCGCGCCGGCACACAACTCCGCCGACCGAAGCGCGTAGTAGAGACCCTCTCCGGTAATCGGGTCCACCAGACCCGCACTGTCGCCGATCATGGCCCAATTTTCCCCACAGACTTCGAGCGTTTCGAAAGTCTGGGGACGAAGGGAGGGAAGAATGTGCGAGTAAAAGCGGGCGCCGTCCCAATGGAACCCTTGCCCTTTGGGCGTCTGCCCTTCGCGCCCATGCTTTTCGAGCCAACGCTCCAGGGTGCGGCGCAGCTCCAACGTAGAAGTTTCGCCCATCTTGCCCGTGATCCCGGCGGAAACATGATCCTTGCGGGGAAAGACCCAGACGTAGCCCGTGATCCCTTTCAGAAACTGAATCTGCATCAGAGAACTGCGGCCGGGAATGAAGTAGCCGGCGGTGACCATCAAGTCGCTCGGGGAAATCGGAGAGAGAAACTGAGAGCGGAACGAATTGCGCGCGCCCGCGGCCAGTATGAGGTATGACGCTCGGTATTCCTGCTGGGGCGTGACCAGTTGCCAGTCTTCGCCGCTTCGCGCAATCCGCGTCACGCGCTCTTGGTGCAGTTCGACGCCGCTGCGCCGGGCTCGCTCCAACAGGAATTGATTCAGCGTCAGGCGGGAGAAGATCGCAATCGGGTAGCGGAGGTGGAAGCGTACCCGGTGCCCCGACGGACTGATCAGCTCGCAGTGTTCGACCGGATTACTCTCGACCGGATTGCTTTCACTCCCGGCATCCGCCAAAAACGGAAACCGTTGCAAAGCTCTGTGGGTGAGTCCGCCGCCGCAGGGCTTCTCCCAAGCGAGCTTCTCGTCAAAGAGAAGGACGTCTCTGCCATCCGCCGCCAACAGCGTACCGGCCATAGCGCCAGCCGGACCGCCTCCGACAATCGCAATGGGGAGTTGCGATCTCATATTCTGATCACGGATCTTTCCGCGCAGGAAACAGCCTCGCCGCGAGCCGCAACGCTTCGCCGCTGCTCTGGCGAAGTTCTCCCCGAGCCGGGTCTTGGCAAGGACTCCCGCGAGTCCGCAGCTCCCTGGTTACTGCGGCGTGGTGGCGATGTTCAGACCCTGGTAGATGAACAATCCCGCGATGACCAGGATCATGGCTCCCGACAAGGCGCCGAGCACCTTGACGATCGGCGTGATCTTCTGCATCTTGGAGATCACTTCCGTTTGATCCTTGTGCATCTGGGATTCGGTTTCATGGAGGAAGATCGAATCGTCCTCGTGCATGGTGAGGGTGCTGCGATAGATCAGGAGGACGATGAGGACCCCCGTCAGAATACCCCACGCGACAACCAGCAGATACATAGGAGACATACGCCACCTCGGAGCTGAGATCGAGCCCATCCCGAAGTTGCCGCCTTCAGCCCCAGCGAAAAGCATCCGCTGGCGTTCGGGAACCGGCTCCTACTCGGCACGATTATAGCCCCTTTGGCAAGAGGGGGATGCGACTTCTTGCCGGGCCGAAGCATCTAAAACGCAGGCTTGGGAAAAGGGGCGGGGTCGGGAAAAAGCCGTGCCGGGTCGGTTTCGGCCTTTGTTATAATAAGCTATTACCAAGGAGATCAACCGAATGGCGACCACGACCACACCCAACGTTCAACCCAAAACCGCGCCCGTCCTGACCCCCGCCGCGATTGCCAAAGTCAAAGAGATTATGGCTGCCCAGAATCCGGTCCCGTCGGGATTGCGGTTGTCCGTGGTCGGTGGCGGTTGCTCCGGCTTTCAGTACTCCATGGCCTTTGAGAACGGCGCGGGCATGATGGACAAGGTTTTTGACTTTGACGGTTTGAAGGTTTACGTGGACGCAACTTCCCTGATGTATCTTGGCGGAGCGCATGTCGATTACGTCGAGACCCTGGAAGGCGCCGGCTTCAAGTTCGAAAACCCGAACGTGAAGAGCACCTGCGGTTGCGGCTCCTCGTTTAACGTTTAAGCCCTTGAGGTTTCCGTGGTTTCGGTTTCAGGCAAGCCCCGCTTTAGATGCGGGGCTTTTCTGTTGGACGAGGATTGCCGGCAGTGTGAAATCTACTGTTGGGGTGGCGTCTGCGTTGGAGTTTGAGGGGCTGGGTTCGAAGGGGTTGGGAGCTGAGTTGTGCTCGCTGCACCGCTATTTGGGAGCAAATTCGGGTTGCCACCGTTCAAGTTCGGGGAGGGCATGTTAGGGTTCACCGGCCCTTTCAGCAGGCCGAGTTGGTCGAGTTGCGGCGTATAAATGAAGAGCCAGTCCTTGTAGCGGTTTTTTCCGTAGAACACGTGAATGGTCTTCCCTTTGCTCAAGCTGGCGACCCCAACGATCGGCCCTCCGCCGAACGTCGGCCCGTTAAAGCCGGAACCGGAACTCGGATTGGAGGTGGAAGGCGAACCAGGCGAATTCGGATTTCCCGCTGCATCCGATGGGTTGTCAGAGGATGGATTGCCGGAAGGCTGGGTCGGCGAACCACCTGTTGGTTGAAGTCCCGGTTGCACTTGCGGTCCACCCGCTGCGGGCGTTGACCCCAAGACTGGCCCGTTGTTCAGGCTGATATCGGCCGGATGCAGAATCTTGAAGTCTCTTTCCTTGCCCGTGGCCGGGTCCCGGTTCATCGGATCGGTATAGCGCTTACGGAGGAAACGCAGGTTGTTGGTATTTTCCAGTTGCTCGATGGTCGCGGGGTAGCTGTTGTACTTCTTGTAGTAATGTTGAATCGCGCGCATGTATGCCGTGCCCCGATGTCGCATCTCCTCTTCGCGGTCGCGAAGAATCTGCTGTTTCATATCGGGGAGTACGGTGAGCAGCGCAATCGTGATCATGGCCAGGGCCAACATGAGCGTGATCATCATGTAGCCACGCTGGGGATTTTGTAATTTTGTAATTTTGAAATTTCGTAATTTCAAACTCGGTCGCATAAATCGCCTTCAAATTACCACATTACAGATTACAAAATCCGCTTCATCCCTGGGTCAAGGGCAGGCTCTGCCGGTTGTTGTTGATCACGTCTTCCACATCCACCGCGTTGGGCGAAATGCGCAAGACGCGATAGCGCCGGTCGACAATGTCACCCTCGGCGGCGATAAAAACATCTTCGCCCTGGGACAAGAACACCCTCTTGGTCTCGCCGGGGCGATTGGCGAAACCAAAGAACTTGAGCGTGATCGGCGGAGGCGGTGGAATGGGCGGAGGCTGGTGAAGGGCCGTCTGTTGATCCGTGGCGCCGGTTCCCTTGGGCTTTTCGATGGGCAAAGATCCTGCGACAAAAATATTTCTTCCGTTGCCCGTGTATTTGATTTCCTCGCTTTGGCTGAGCACGGTCAGGTCGAGCGTAGGATCCAGCCGCGGCTCAACCATGGGCACCAATTTTCCTGAAGCCGTACGCCGCGCCCCGGGCCGGCCCACGGTCGTGGTCATGGGTCCCGCGACTGGCGCCGTTGCCGGCAACGAGGGCCACAAAGCGCGGCCCACCATCAGCAGTGCGATCCCGGCTAATACTGCCAGCCCGATAACCTGCTTCCGATTTTCGATTCCCAGTTTCACTCAGGCACCCAACCACAGATAACTGTGCATCGTGATTTGCAGCTTGACCGGTCCGGCGCTTTCGCCCGCCAGGTCCACACTGTCCACCGCAAAAAAAAGCTTCGACCGTTCCAGCGCGTTGATGAACCGCACCAGCTGCAGGTAGTCCCCGGAAAAGCTCCCGTCGATTTCGACCGGAACCACACCGGAGATCTCCGTGTCCTCTTCCTTGTACTTAACCTGATGCATTCGGACGCCGTTCGCCGTGGCCACTTTCCCCAGTTCGTCGAGCAGATCGGAATCCTGGGCGGCAAAGCGGTCCTTGTAAAATCCGCTAATCTGTTTCTTGGCCAGCACGATCTTCTTGTCCATGCCGCGCAGGGGTTCGACCTCGCGGGTCTTTCTTGTCAATTCCGCACGCAACAGGTTCAATTGCATCTTCCGCGAATCCGCCGAACCCACCAGCGGCGAGAACAGAACTGCGACCGCCACCACATCGGCGGCCAGCATCGTCCCAATCGCAATCTTGAGCTTGCGCCGCGAATTCCCCAAGTCCGGCATTACTTTCCGCTCCCCTCGGTCGAGCCTGGAACATAGATCGAGACTATCGACGCGGTTACGCCCGATCCCGATTCCCCCTGTACCTCCGAGACCACCTGTGCCCCACGGAAATGCGTGGAGCCTTCCATGCGATGGACCAGTTCCACCGCCGCCGAACGCGTGTCGCCCGCTACCTTCATGTCCAGTTGCATCCGATTTTGATCGTCCAATTCCGGCTTTAGCGAGACCACATGCAGGTTCCGAGGCATGACCCGCTCCAGATCCTCGAACACACGCGTCCAGGAGAATGCCTTGCGTTGAATCAGTCCATTCAGGAACTGCGACTGGTCCCGTGTGCTGCGGTTGACGGCCAGGTCGAGTACGGCCTGATCCTGCTTTCGTTCCTGGTCGCGCTCCGCGATCAGTTGCTGCAACTGGGCAATGTTATGGCGATCTCTTCCCGCGTGGGTCCAGCCGCGCACCGCCACTGCCAGCAGAACCAGAGTTAATACGCCGAGCAGGCCCACGCCTAATCCCCAACGTCCCCAGAATTCACGGGCATCTTCGTAGGGCCGGGTCGCGAGATTGATGTCGAGACGCATATTAGCTATCAGCTCTCAGCTTTCAGCTCTCAGTTCTCAGCTTTCAGCTCTCAGTTCCTTGGCCGTTAGCTGAGAGCTGACAACTGAGAGCTGAGAGCTTCTTCATGAAATCAGCGCTCCCACCACTCCCGCCATGCGCCAGCGCGGGACCGATCCTATAGTCGAGCCGATCTGCGACGCCGCCACCAGTTCCTCAACCTGCGCGCCGGACTGGTTCTTCAGCGCCGGCGCGGCGCCGCCCGCTTCCGGCAGTCCCGCTACATACACACGCTCGATGTTCAGGTTGTAGGTGTCCTGGAAAAACACCACCGAGGGATAGACTTCCTCTGCCAGTTGATCGCCGGTGATGGTTACGCCCCGCATATTTTCGAGCGTACGGAACAGCAGCAGTTGGTCCTGCTCGAGGATTGCAATGCTGATCGTCCGCGCGTCCACCTTGACCACCAGGGTTGGCCGTTCCGCGTCGGCGGCCCCCAGCGCAGCCAGCATCGACGGCATCACCATACCCGGGTTGTAGCCCACGTCGCGAAATGCCGACTCATATTCCTCAAGCACCGTGTTCAGCACCACGGCGGCCACCGCCCGCATGCCTTTCACGGTCGACTGCGCATGATACGAGACGCGAGCGTCAGCGGGATCGAAAGGCAGCGACTTCTTCAAGCGGAAGCGGACCACGGCTTCGGCCTCATCCCGTTTCGAGGGGAGCGTTTCGAAATCGAGCAACACCACGCGCACCGAGGTGTCGGGAAGAATCGCGATCACATCGCGCGACCGACCGCCGACGCCGCCCAGCGCGCTTTCAATCGCCTGCCGCACCGCCCTCCCGTCAAGCAGATTCGCTTCCATCAAATCGGGTACTACCGTACCGGGGGCCAGTTCACGCGCCGACGCGATCTCCACCATCCGCCCCGCGTCGGCGGCCCGGCCCGCCAGAACACGGTCCGCCGCGATTTCGCAGGCCAGTGTTGGACGACGAACGTGTTTGGATGTGACGCTCATCGGCTGATCGAAATTACCTCTGCTTCGGCGCTCGGCTTAGGAATGGGCAACCGGTCTTCCTTCAGTCCATCCAGGTGGAATTCAATCGCTTCCTGGATCAAAACGCGGATCTCGGCTTTGGTTTGGCCGGTGGTGACTACTCCCGGCAGGTCGGGAACGTATGCCGCCCAGCCGGTATCGGATTTTTCGTAAACGACAACGTAGTTCATGACTTCAAGCCTGCCTGTTTGAGAACGCTGTTCAGAGTGCCCGCGGGAAGATCGTCGTTCGGGTGCCCCGGCAACGTGACGCGTCCTGGCTTCATCGGGTGCTTATATTGCCGATGACTTCCGCGTGTTTTGTTTCAGGTACCAGCCATCCCGCTCCAGCAACTTGATGATATCTCGTACCTTCATGGCGAGAACAGTTACCTCGGCGGGTGCTCGGACTGGACTTCTGGTCATCGATGAAGTGATGCCCGGCTACCGCATGGTCTCGATAAAGGTGACCTTGTTGATCTCCTTCAGAGTGGTAAATCCGCCGCGCACTTTATCCAGCGCCGATTCGCGCAGGAAGCGCATGCCCTCTTCGCGAGCGGCTTTCCGGATCTCCGAGGTCGGCCTCCGCTCCAGAATCATTTCGCGAATGCGGTCGGTCAAATCCAGAAGTTCATGAATCGCCGTCCGGCCCCGGAACCCCGTGCCCGCGCACTCGATGCAACCTTGACCTTCGTACAAAGGAACCTGCGACCATTGCTGCGGGTCCAGGCCGCTCGCTTCGAGCACGTCATTCGGATATTTCACGGCCGTCCGGCAGGAATCGCAGATCACCCGCACCAAGCGCTGCGCCAGAATACAGTTCAGTGCCGAGACAAAGTTGTACGGTTCGACGCCCATGTTCAGAAAGCGTCCGAGCACGTCGACCACGTTATTGGCGTGGACGGTGGTGAACACGAGGTGGCCGGTCAGGGCCGATTGGATGGCAATCTGCGCGGTTTCGTTGTCGCGGATTTCGCCCACCATGATCTTGTCCGGGTCGTGGCGCAAAATCGACCGCAGGCCGCGGGCGAAGGTTAATCCCTTTTTCTCGTTGACCGGGATCTGAGTGATGCCGCGTATTTGATACTCGACCGGGTCTTCAATGGTGATGATCTTGTCTTCGTCGGTCTTGATCTCGTTGACGGCAGCGTAGAGCGTGGTGGTTTTGCCGCTGCCCGTCGGCCCGGTGACCAGCACCATGCCGTAGGGTTCCTTGATGTAGCGGCGAAAGCGGCGCAGATCGTCCTCGTCGAACCCGACTACGTCGAGCGTGAGCTTCTTGAACTTCTCGCTCATCGACTCCTTGTCGAGCACGCGGAGCACGGCGTCTTCGCCGTGGATGGAGGGCATGATGGAAACGCGGAAGTCGATGGCGCGTCCGCTGTATTTCACGCGGAAGCGGCCGTCCTGGGGCACGCGGCGCTCGGAAATATCGAGCTCGCTCATAACCTTGATGCGCGAAATGATGGTGGAGTGGTGCTCTTTGCCGATGGGCGGCATGGCGTTGGTGAGCACGCCGTCAATACGAAACTTAATGACCACCGAGTCGTCGCGCGTCTCAATGTGAATGTCGCTCGCCCGCCGCTGCAGCGCGGTGAAAATCGTGGTGTCGACCAGGCGAATGATCGGGCTCATGTCGGTGCCCGTTGTCGCCGTCAACTTGTCGATGGAGATGGTCTCGTCGTTCCCGGCTTCGTCCTCGCGGATCACATCGAGCGTGAACCCCTCGCTCGCGTCTTCCAGCACGCGCTTGGACTGCTCGGTCTTTTTCAGGATGTCCGAAATTTGCTTGAGGGTCGAAACTTTGGTGACGATCCGCTTGCCCAGCAGCAGGCTGATTTCGTCGATCATCATGAGCTGGCTGGGATCAGCAATCGCAATCGCCAGCCGGCCGTCCCCAGTCTCGTCCAGGGGTACGAAGTTATAACGGAACATGAGGTGGACGGGGATTTTTTCGAACAGATCGTGGTGCAACTGAAAATCGCTTAAGTCGATGAATTCGCAGCGGTAGCGCCGCGCGATATCGCGCGCCCGTTCCAGTTCATCGGAAACCGTGGCCGCTTCCGGCGCCAGCTTCGCGCCATTGACCAGCGCTGTTTTCTTGTCCGCCATGCCCATTCCAGTTTACAGCCTCTAGTGCACGCCCGCTCCCAAGGTAAAGATCGGCATATACAGAGAAATCAGGATGCCGCCGACAAAAACCGCCATGATGATCAGGATCAAGGGCTCAATCAGCGCCATGGCTGCGCCCAGAGCCGTCTGCACGTCTTCTTCGTAGAACTCCGCCACCGAACCGAGCATCGCGGGAAGCGCGCCCGTCGATTCGCCGACCTCGAGCATTTCCACCGCCAGATCAGGAAATAACTTCTGTGCCTCCAAGCTGTGCGCCAGAGTCTGTCCTTCTTTTACCCGCTCCGCCGCGGCGGCCACTCCGTTCAACATCTGCCGGCTGCTCATCGATTCGCCGGCCGTTTCCATCGCCGGCACCAGTGGCAGCCCGCCTTGCAGCAGCGTCGCGAGAATGCGCGAGAAGTTCGCCACCTGATACTTCAGCCTGATTTCCCCGATCAACGGCAGCTTCAGCAAGAACCGGTCAATCCGTTCCGCCCCCCGATCGCTCTGTTTCCACTGCAACAACAAAATCACCGCCACCGCAGCGACCACCAGCACGATCCACGCATACTTCTGCGCGTTCAGACCGACCGTCAGCATGAACACCGTGATCGCCGGCAGTTGTGCGCCCAGCTCGTTGAACAGGTCAGCAAACTTCGGCACCACGTAGGTGATCAGAAAAATCAGCATCACCGTTACCACCGAGACCAGCATCGCGGGATATACCAGCGACACCAGCAGCTTCTTACGGAAAGTCTGTACCATCCGCTGATAGGTGATGTAGCGGCCAAGAACCTCTTCCATGCCGCCACTCTTCTCCCCGGCCATAAGCGTGGTCGTGTACATCTTCGGAAACACCTGCTGGGCGGCGAAGGCATCGGAGAGCAACTCGCCCCCTTTGACACGCTCGCGTACGTTTTCGAGGGGCCGCAACAGAGACTTGTCCTTTTGCCGCTTGATTAACAGATCCAGCGCCGTCAGGATCGGCAGTCCCGCCTTGATCAGCGTCAGAAACTGCTGGTTGAAGATCAAGAACGTGGACTGTCGCAGTTTGCCGCTGCGCTGTCCCCCGCCCCGGCTGAGGATGGTCCGGGGTTTGACCCAGTACACCAGGTACCCCTGCTGCGTGAACCGGTCGTGAACCTCGGCTTCGGAATACCCGTGCTCCACCTGCTGCCGCAGATGGCCCTGTTCGTCGGCGACTTTGACCAGGAATTGTGGCATTCGATCTCGTCTAATGCTGAGGAAACTGGTTGCGAGCGCCTGCCTGGCTTCTCAAGCCAAGTGTAACATTCTGTTCCGAAAGAAGTTACCGCAGTTGTCCATCGGTGTAGTACGCAAGTAACCGACTGCAAAAAGAGGACTTATCCCTCTCCGCTTGCTGGGGATGGAGATGCGGCAAGCCCGATTTCTATTACCTCCCCAATTCTCCCTCCACCGTCTCCACTCCTGGCGGAGCGGTGAATCGAAAGCGGCTATCTTTCAGCTCAGGATTTTCCTTCCAGCCCGCGAAGCGGAACTCAGTCGTAGCCCCGTCGGCCTGCAGCAATACGATGCGGACGATCTGGTCGGAGGGCGTGATCTCCAGTTGCACCTCAGTCGTCTGGTCCGCCATCGCCCGCGGAACCCCCCGCAACAGGATGTTCCCCGCGCCCAGGGGTGATTGATCCACAACCTTCGAAAGCCCCCGTAATTCATTCTCCAGCTTGGTCTTACCCAACAAAAATGCCAGGGGCGACCGCACGTCGTCGAGCTTCTCGAGCGTCGTTTTTCTGAGTTGCCGTTCCGCCGGTAGGTAGAACCACACGGCCTGGCCGTCGCTGATGAACAGCTTCTCTTTCGGAGAACGGTATTCCCACCGCATCTTGCGCGGCTTTTTCAACCACAAGGTACCCGCTTCCACGCGCTCGGCGCCGTCGCCGCGGTAGATCTCGGTGAAGTCCGATTCAAGACTGCGGAGGTGGTTGTAGTGGTCATCCACCGCCCGGGCGAGCTTGTGGATATCCTGGGCACGAGCGAGTCCTGGCTGCGCGAGTGCCACCATCACCAGCCAGCAAAACCATCCATTTCTCACGCCGGATCGATTCCCCAATTTCCGATTTTACAGGTTTCAAGCTTGCAGGGTTTCAAGGTTGGTGAATACGCCGGCTAGGGTCTTTGCAACCTTGAGACTCTGAAAGCTTGAAACCCGGATCGGATCGGAACACCGAGTACTGCTCGGTTCCGCCGACTCTTGCCAGCGCCCGCGATGTTCCGAGGACACTGTCCATCGCGGGGTTGTGATACACGATCCAAACCCATCTTGGGGATTGCTCCAACGACCGCTCAAGGTTTCGAAGTACCCGCTGCAATCCTGCCTCGGGCAGCGGATTGAACAAGTACAACACCAGCGGCGTGTCAGGAAGAACAAACTCGCAAGCATCCGCGCAGACCGCTTCGATCTGGGTGCATTGCTCGGTCGCGGAATGGTACATGCGAATATTCTCCTCTGCCGCGCGATGCAGCTCCGCAATCACCTCCACTCCTACAATCCTTCGGAACGGATACTCCGACGCCATCAGCAGCGTTCGTCCCTTGCCCGAACCGAGATCGACGAAGGTGAATGGATCGAACTCGATGGGCAGGCTCGCCATCATCTCGCGAAACAGTGCCGGATCGGTTGCTTGATAGGGCGAATGAAACATTCCCAGCAATCGCGCGCGCCATCCCACCGTGCCGCTGGTCGTGTTGACGCGATTTTCCCAGTCGTACTCCATGTCGCCGTAGCGCTGCCGCCGGCGCTGGGGCGTAGACTCGCGCACAAAGCTCCACAAATTGCGGACCAGCAGAGAAGTCGCGCCGGCCGCGCCCTTCGCCCCCACCTGTTCGCGGCACCAGCGGCGCAACGCGCTCCAAAGTTGTCGGGAAAAGCCAGACGACGGCACGCCTGTCATGCTAACAAATCGCTTGAGTGGAATCCGGCGGACGGTCGTTTACGGCAAAATCATCGAGTCACGGCACTAACGCGACTTCGCCGGGCCCGCCGCCTGGTATCCGGGCGGCAGCCCCTTCTCCACGAACGGGAAATCATCCGGGTTGCGCAACTCGATCCGGCCGTCCGCCAGCAGCTTGTAGGGTTTTCCATCTGGGTCCAATGGCACCCCGCGCAGAATGCCCGCGCCGATCAGCACGCTGAAGTTCGACGGCAGCACCCCCGTCTGTTGCCGGTACTGAGCCACCATCTTCTCAAGTTCCGTGATGTTCTCATCGACCTGCAAGGCCCGCAAGTGCGCGGTGGCGTTTTGCCGGATCAGATCGTCCTTGGTGGTGGCATAGGTAGCCTGCCACAGCATGCGTGCCGTCTGGATCTCGCCGGCATGCTGCGCCATGCGGGCAGCCAGCACCCGCAGGAACGGATGCGCTTTCGGCACTTTGGTGCCGCGGTCGAATGCCTCGGCGGCTCGCGCGTAATCCTTCAGGTTCATGTAGTAGAAGAATCCAAGGTCGTAATAAAGTTTCCAGTCATCGGGGTTGTTCCGGATGCCGCCCTCGAGCAGAGCAATCGCCTTGTCGGGTTGGCCCGCGCCTTCGGGTGGCTTCGGCCCCAGGAAGTTCGCTCCGAACTCGTAGGCCACGGTCAGCTTGGGATCGAGCGCCGTGGTGATCTCCAGCAACGGGGCCAGCAGGTTGTAATCGGCCGCGGATCTGGTCACGTGCCGGTTGCCAAAATATTGCACCGCACGTGTCCAGTAGATATCGGCGAGCAACCCGTCATAGCCCAGGCTCAGGCGCTTCACCAGCTTGGGCGAATTCAGATACAGCACTTCTTCGAGCGTGGCGGAGGTGCGCACCTGGTCGAGCCGTCTCAGCAGTAATACCGAGCCAGCCAGGCAAAACAGCAGGACCATGCTAGCCGTGACCGTAACTTTGCGGGAGCCGCTCATTGTCATTTCAGGTTCCGGCGCTCGAAAATCAGCACCGCGCCGCTGATCGCCATCGCCGAATAGGCCAGTGCGTACGCCGTATTGTAGGCGATCAGGTGTCCGGAGATGGCTTGTTCGTGGGCCACCTGCCCAATCACGTTCAGCGCCGAGAAGTTTGGCACCAGGTAGGCCGCACCGGTCGCCAACCACCTCGTAAGCCCATGCGACATTCCGGCGAACCCGCGCAGATCTTCGGCAAAGCTGCCGATGATGAACAAGGAGAAGGCGAATACGGCCGACAGCAGTGGCGAAGAGAAGGACGAGAACAGCAGCGCCAGCGAACACAGAATCAAAAACTGCAGCACAATGAAGAACAGCGCGACCAGGATCCAGGCATCGGAGGACTGGAACTTGTGCGAGACGTAGAGCAGGGCCGCGAAGACTCCGATGGCCATGCAGAACGTATTCACCACCAGCGTCCCGGTAAGCCCAAAGAACTTGCCGACAATGAATTCCCAACGCCGCACAGGGCGCGAGAGCACCGTGTACAGCGTGCGCTTCTCCATCTCTTTCGAGACTAGGCCAATCCCGATGAAGATGGCGATGACGACGCCAAACAGAGACACGGCGGTCAGTCCCAGGTTCACCACCACCAGTCGCTCGATGTCGATCGAGATCTGCCCCACGAGAATTGCGGCGCCGGAAAGCAGCAGGGCGAACGCAACCAGGTTATAAAGCACGCGGTCGCGTACCGCCTCGCGGAATGTGTTAGCGGCGATGTGCGCCACTCGATTCATCGCGCCACCCCCACCGCTTCGGCCGCGGAATTCACTTTCTGCAGGTAATACTCTTCCAGCGAGGGGCGCACCGGCGTCAGCGAAACCAGCCGCAGCCTCTCCCGTCGCAGGATTTCCATCGCTGCCTCCTGCTGCACTTCCGGCAGCACCGCGCGGACCGTCTCCCCAATCATGTGGCACTCCGCTCCTAGAGCGTTCAATCCAGCCGGAACCGCGCTTCCATTCCAAATCAACTCCACCTTCGCCGCTACCGACGAGGTCAGTTCGGCCACGTGGCCCACGCCCCGCAATTCCCCCCGATGGATCACCGCGACCCGGTCGCATAACGCCTCGGCGTCGGAAAGGATATGGGTGGAGAAGAACACAGTCTTGCCTTGCTGTTTCAGTTCTTCCATCAGGTCGCGCACTTCGCGGCGGCCCATGGGGTCCAGTCCCGACATGGGCTCATCGAGAAAAACCACCTTCGGATCGTGCAGGATAGCCTGCGCCAAGCCCACCCGCTGCAGCATGCCCTTGGAGAACTTCCGCAGTTGCACGCGCGCGGCGTCTTTCAGGCCCACGCGCTCGAGCATAGCCTCGACCTTGCGACCGCGCTCCTTAGGTTCCATGCCGGAAAGCTGCGCGTAGTATTCGAGAAGTTCCTTGGCAGTCAGGTAGTCATAGAAATAAGGCTGCTCGGGCAGGAAACCGATCTGCGCTTTGATTGCCGAATCGTTGATGTCCTTCCCCAGGATGCGCGCCGTGCCACCGGTCGGGAACACCAGGCCCATCAGCAGTTTCAGCGTGGTTGTCTTGCCGGCGCCATTCGGTCCGAGGAAGCCGAAGACCTCACCTTCCGTGACCGTCAGGTTCAGCGGTCGCAGCGCCACACGCGGCGCCTTCCGCCAGAACCCTACGGCGTAGGTCTTTTCCAGATTGATGGTTTCGATGGCAATCATAGGCGCTCATTCCCACCCTGGATAGAAGAAATTATAAACACGGTTGCGATTCCACGAGCTTGTCGACAACTTACCGAAGTCACTATCCCCTGGGGCGGGACGCACCGAGCACAAAACACCTGCCCAAGACGCCTACGCCAGCGGTCGAGGTTGTAAACGTCGTGGATCTACTCCTTCCTCTTGAAAATCGAAATCTGGCGACTCGCCTGTGGCCGAGCACTTCTGGCCTGATCGCCCCAAACATAGCGCGACTCAGGTTCCGAGAGTTCCACCAGTCCCACTTGCTGGTATTGACTCTTGACATACGAATTGGCCCAATCGAGGTAGGGCGCAAGCCGCCTGGAGCCCAGGGTCGTGAGCCACGAATATGGGTCACCGACATATACAAGATAGGTTGGGCGATTAGCCTCGATCTCATCGATCATCTGCCTCTGCATCTGTTGCCAGTAAGGCTGGTTCTCCATCAGAGGGTACATGTAGATGTAACCGCTGGCAGAGCGACGGTGCGCGTAGAAATATATTTCTGGTTCGGATCCGAGCACAATAATTTGATCGGTAGGCGCGGTGTGCTCCCGCAGGTAATCGGCAATTTCGGGCGCGTCGTAAAATGGAGAGTTAACGTAAACTGCCTGGCACGCTTGTAACGGACTTAAATGCAAGTAGTATGGTGCATTTTTCTTGATGGCCCAGCCACAGGCAACAGCAAATGCAACCACTGGAAGAATGCGAACCATAGGATGGACTTGTTTTGCATCCAGTAAACTTGCCACGGCAGCAACCCCTATACCGGTCAACAAAGCAATTGCAGGCAGCACCAGCACAAAGTAGTGAGACCGAAAATAGAGCCCGGCGGAAACGGCCATTGACGAAAATACGAGCAGTCCGATGATCAAAACACTGTGCCGGCGGGCAGGCGGATGCCACAGAAGTGCCGTCAACCCGATCAAAGCTATGATCCACACCCCAGGCGCAGCGCCCAGAATGGGCCAAAAGTGGTAAGTAAACAATTCCCATCCATCCTTGAGCGATATTAACGAAGAGTACTGGCGGGCATAGGAGAAGGTCCAAAGCCAGAAATTCCTGAATACGCCCGCTCGCCACAAGAGTATGCACGCCAGCACAAAAGGCGATGCGCACCCGAGCAGGAAAACCCCCGCTTTTTGGCCAAGCCGGGCCCACTCAATCCCTGGTCTCCGCCAATGGACAAAGATCAAATAAAGAAAAGCGAACAGACCCAGGAAGACTCCCGGTTGTTTCATCAAGAAGGCGAGGCCAAAAAGCAAACCACTCGAGAAAAACGTCGATAATTTGCCGCGCTCATCGGCCCGCAAAAGAAGAACGAGTCCGGCCATTGCTGCCAGAACGACAAAGTGGGTCGCATGCGCCGCGAAACCAAGCGTCGACTGATGGGTAGAAAGCAATGCGTAGGTCCCAGCGGCCACGGTTCCAGCCAGCTTCCCGAAAAGCCGAGCTGCCAGAAAGTAAATTAGAACGACGGTGGCTGCGTTTACAAGGAGAAGTCCCAGATGGATGCCCTGCGGCGTCTGGCCCAAGACTGCCATGATGACGGCATAAGCCGCATACGTTCCCGGCAACTTCATGTTGTAGGCGAATTGATAAGGCGGGAGTCCCTGCAAGAGAAGTTGCCCGGCATAGGCATATTCGCCCTCATCCCGCTCCAGCGGTATCCCCAGCAAGCGCCAGCGAACCACGCCGACAAGAACAAGAATCAACAGAAGTACGGCAACATGCCAGCGAAAACCGTGGTGGGCAGGCGCTTCTGGAGGGTTCGAGGCGGTCTCGTCGGCAGACATGACTCCGTGCAATCCCATAGCTCCGTAAACAGCGCTCGATAGAAGAAATTATAAACAGGCTTGTGAGTTACAAGCGGGGCCGCCGCCACCGGCCCCTTACCGAAGTCACGTTCCGGGTGCGTAGGACGCGCACGAGCCGAACGCCCGTCCCAGAACCGCATTTCCGCTTGACGGGTTACGCCTTCATTGCAGTATCAGTTGAGAGATGGGAAGGCCATACAGGCAGCGGTATCCGCGATGGCGGTCCCAGCAGGATTGACGCGCGGGATATTGTCCGCCACCTCACAGAAGCTGCGCTCTCCGCTGGCATTCGAGACCGGTACCGCGGTGACGAGGAACGTCCCCAAACTGCCGGTCGCGGTATAGATGTAACCACCGCGGCCAGGAGCGGAACTCGCCGTTGCCAGCGAATCGTCAATCAAACAGGCGCTCCCCGTTGAGGGTACGCAAGGCGTGGCCCCGCCTGTTCCCAGATCGGATAGCTGTACCGCATACCCGACGCTCGGATAGTTGGTCAGGTAGCCTACTTCGGCGGTGGTAATGGTTCGCACCGCGCTAACGGCAGCAGCCTCATTGGCCGACATCCGTGCCCGCAGCATGTCCGGAATCGCGATGGCTGCGATGATCAAAATAATTGCCACCACGATCAGTAATTCAATCAGGGAAAAACCCCTTTGGGTACGCATTCCCATTGCCTCCGCTTAGGTGAGATGCTGCGATTCGACCCGCTCCAGGCTCTCGCGTCTGGGCGGCAAGCGCCTCGTCACCAAAGTTTTGGCTGCATTTATGAGGCCGCGATCTCCGAAAACAATCTGCCACTTTCGAAACTTGGGTAACCACCCTACTCCTGAAGCAAGTGGTTTACTGCCTGTTCAGTTGCGTTCCAGCTTGAGGACATCTTTTGGGCCTCAGCGTAAGCTGCTTGGGCTTCCCGGGTTCGTCCGGCTTTTTCGAGGGCCTGTGCCAGCAGAAGATACTCCGCCGCCGATGGTTCCGCCTTGACCGCTTGCGAATAATAGTCAATGGCGTGGGCCAGGTCGACGTTTTTCTGCGCTATAAGTCCCAAACCGATCAGCGCAAACTTGTTGTCTGGCAGTAGCCGCAGCGCCGATTCATAATTCTCCCGGGCGCGCGCGTAATCCCCTGAAGCGCGATAAATCGACCCCAGGTTGCCAAGTGCTGTGGCCCTCAGCGAGGGATCAGTTGCCAGGCTCAGAGCTGTTTCGTAGCGTCCGATGGCCCCTTTAATGTCACCCTGCAATTTCTCACAGACGCCGAGATCGAGCTGGCTAAATGCATCGCGCGGATTGATTGCGGCGGCAGCCTGGAAGTGTGCCGCTGCTTCCTGGATCTTTCCTTCGTTGATAAGCTCGGCGCCCAGGCTATCGTGGGCTACGAAGTTGCGTTCCGTAACGGCGAGCGTGTGCGACCAGAGCGCCTTGGTGTTTTTCCAGTAGCCCAATTGCGTATGCGTGGCAACGGACAACCCAGCAACCGCGATGGATGCAGCCAGGGCGAGATAGATTGACGGAATGCGCCAGGCGCGGGCCCAATCTGCAATTCCCCAAATTGCCGCGATCAATAGCCCAACCATAGGAATGTAGGCGTATCGGTCCGCCATGCCTTGCTCACCGACCTGCACCAGTCCGATCACCGGCACCATGGTTCCCAGGTACCAGAACCAGCCCACGGCGAGATACCGTTTCTCTCGTAGCGTCAGGACCGTGGCCGTAATGGACAAGAGCAGAAGCGCGGAAATGGCCACCTGCCACGTCGGCAGTGAATGCTCTGGGTGGGGATAGAAGGCCGCCAAGCGAGACGGCCAGATCGTCTTCTCCACGTACCACCAGTACGAAAAAATCGCATTCAGCAACCGCTCCCACAATGGATATAGATTGTGCATCGCGCCGCCTGCCTTCTGCGCAACCATCGTGATCGCAGCACTCGCGGCGGAAAGTGCCAGGAGCGGGAGTTTTTCAACCACAAGCCGCGTCCAGGTCGTTTGCGGAGGGGCGGGCGTCCGCGCCTGTCCCTCCGGGATATCCGGGGCTGCGCCAGCAGGCCACGCCCGCCGCAGAGGCCAATAGTCCATTAGCAGCAGCACAAACGGCAGAGTTATAACCATGGGCTTCGACATGAGCCCGAGCACGAAGAGCAGCCCAAACAACCCGTATCGTTTGACGTTGGGATTCTGCGCATACCATCGATACGCCAGTAAAGCCAGCACAAAGAACAGCATGCACAGAATGTTCTTTCGTTCCGAAGCCCATGCCACGGACTGAACATTGATCGGATGCACGCCGAACAGGGCGGCCACGGCCGCGCTTCGCCATGCCAGGCCCGTGGCGCCTTCAAGGAAGAGAAACAGCAGAACCACAACTAGCCCGTGCAGCAGCACGCTCACGTAATGATGCCCAGCGGGCTTGAGATGAAAGAGTTGGTAATCGAAGGCATGCGATAGCCAGGTGACCGGGTGCCAATTTGCCTGCTCTGTGCTGCGGAACGCCCATTTCAGTGTGTCCAAGGTCAGCCCCGCGCGGACATGCTGATTACCGGTCAGGTAGGCGGGATCGTCGAAGTTAACAAAATCGTTGGATGCAGCGGGGTTGTAAACGGCAAGCGTGAGCAGCATTAATAGAAGGGAGAGAGCGGCTCTGCGATTACCCGCAGAACTGAATAGCGCTTCCTGGGGTCGCGGGCTAATTTCAAGTTTCGTCGCTGCAGTAGCCATACCAGGATTTAAGCACAGACGAACTAACCCCAAGAGGCTGTTAGCTCACCAAGTGCTCACCAAAGTAATAAGGGAGCAGTGGTTGTCCACTGCTCCCCGCCTTTTGCCCCTCCCCCGAGGCTTCAGGCCAAATCGTGTTAGTTGCCCAGTGACGGCAGTTGGCCGCAGGTGTCATGATCCGTGGCTGGCGCGCCGGTGGAATCCTTATGGACCACTGCGTCTTCGTCCGAGCAGAAGCTGTTGACGCCGGTGCTCCCGATGGTAATTGGCGATTCCGCCGCAACATATTGGCCAGCGTTGGGATTGGCCATAGCAGCATTGTAGCCACTCTTGCCGTTGCCGTTGTTGTTCGTCGCCAGGTCCTGGTCAATCAGACACGCGGTGCCCGAGGCAGGCGTACACGGAATCGCTCCGCCAAGAGCGGCCAGTGTTCCATAGCCCACCGAGGGATAAGCAGTGACATAGCTCACCTGAGCCGTGTTAAGAGTGCGCACCTGGCTGGCCGCGGACGACTCGTTGGCCGCAATGCGCGCGCGCAGAAGGTTCGGGATAGCGATGGCAGCGATGATCAGGATGATCGCCACCACAATCAGCAATTCGATCAGTGAGAAACCTTTTTGTTTCCGCATTTAGATTTTCCTCGTCTCCGTTTGACTGTTTTGGTTGGGTGACCAACGCTCGTAACTATCGCACTTCGAGGGCCAGAGCCCAAGTGACGGAAGTCAGGTGTCCCTCCGGGGTATGCCCAATGTTTTCAGCGGAGTCTGCGGGAGAGTCACCTCAGGTCACCTCTTGCTTCCCCCAGTATGACACTTTCAGAGACCCCGATTGACAAATTTTGGCAGTCTTCCCCATGCCCATCTTGGCTTCAAACTGCCTGTCCGATGCCGGTACTCCATTCTAGGAACGCCGGCATCTGCTCCTCTTGCGCCAGCAGAACGTTCCACCGCCGAGACGCCGAGTGCGCCGAGAAAAGCAAGAGATTGCAAAGCATCCAATCAGAGTTTGAGCCTCAGGCATTGGAAGTCAAGGTTCCGACTTTCCTCGTTTCTTCTCGGCGTCCTCGGCGCCTCGGCGGTAGAACTACGGATGCTCGCCCTGTTCCGGAACCAGTCCCGGCGGCGGCGCCGGAATCGAAATATCCAACTTGTTCACCGCCCCCAGAGATGACAGCGGCTTGTCGAATTCGCCGACGTTGCCCACCACCACGACCGCCATCTGCTCGCGGTGGATGTACTTCGCCGCCACCCGCGCTACATCTTCCTTCGTAACTTTTTCGATCTCTTTTTGAAAGTTCTCCAGGAAATCCAGCGGATAACCGTAGAACTCGTAAGCCATCTTCTCCTGTAGCACTTTTCCCGGAGAATCGAAACGGAAGACAAAAGAATTCAGAATCGAATCCTTGGCGCGCTTGATTTCCTCGTCGTCGATGGGGTGCCGGGCGAGGCCGGCGATCTCCTCATCCAGCGCATGAATGGATTCGACCGTGGTCCCGCTCTTCGTGCTCATCATCAGCCGCAGCATGCCGGGATGGTCCCAGCCCGCACCCACTCCGCCGCCGACCGCGTACGCCAGCCCTCTCGTGGTGCGAATGTCGCCGAACAGGCGCGAGGAGAATCCTCCGCCGAAAGCCTCGTTGAACACCGCGACCGCGAAATAATCCGGATTCCTCCGCGTGATGCCCAGGGCAACCATTTGAATGTTGCTTTGATTCACATCGGTCTTGTCGACCTGGTAATATCCCGGTTTCGCTGGCTCCGGCTTGATCTCCGGCCGGTTCGCCGCCTGGCCACGAGGCCACGCTGCAAACGCCTCGCGCAGACGTGCCTCCATCTTCGCCGAGTCGAAGTCGCCCACCACGCCGAGGATGATGTTGTTCGGGTGGACGTACTTCGCGTGCCACTCGGTCAAATCCTGCCGCGTGATCGCCGCCACGGTTCGATATTCGGGGACGCGCGCATAGGGATTGCTCGCCCCGTACACCAGCTTTGCCGCTTCCCGTCCCGCGATCTGCCCCGGGTCGTCATTGCGCCGCGAGATGCCGTCGTACATCCCCTTCTGCGCAATTTCAATTTTGTCGGCGCGGAACTCCGGATTCTTCAGCAGGTCCGCGAACACGCGGAACACGTCGTCGAAATCTTCTTTCAGACACGACCAACTTACGGTGGTCGAATCGATGCCTCCCCCGGTCTCAACCCTGGCGGCGCGCTGCTCCAGATAGTCGTCCAGTTGATCGCCGGTCTGGGACTTGGTGCCGCCGGTGCGCCACACTTCACCGTAAACATCCGCCAGCCCCGCCTTATTCGCGGGAACCAAGCGCTCGCCACCGCGAATGCGCGCCGTGCCATCAATGGTCGGCAACTCGTGGTCTTCCTGCAGAAAAACCACCATGCCATTGGGCAACTCGACGCGCTTCGGCTGCGCCGGATGAAACGCCGGCAACTTGGGAATCGGTATCTGCTGCCAGGGCTGCGGCGAAGGCTGCTGTGTCTGCGCCCACAATTGCGAATTGCCGCCGAAGAAGCTAATACAAACGAACAGGACGAGAGCGAAGAGTACCAGTGGCTTCGTATCAGGGTATCGCTTTAGCGATGCCATAAATCCCTCGAAACCCATTGCCCCTTTAGGGGCTGTGCGTACGCGCTTCACTGTCCACCTCCCTGCGGCTGAGTCTGTGGCGCAGTCCCTCGATTTTCACCCAGCGGCGGAGGCGCAAACTCGATAATCCCTACCGTCCGGTTGTCGGGAACAAACGTCTTGTTCGCGACTCGCCGTATGTCGGCTTTCGTAACTTTGTCGATCCGGTCGACCGAGCGGAACAACTCCCGCCAATCGTCATAGCGCGCCTGATACACCGCAAGCTCCGACGCCAGTCCCTCATTCGATCCCAGCGAGCGAATCAGGTTTGCCTTGGCGCGTGTCTTGATCATCTTCAGCTCTTCATCCGAAATGTCTTCTTTCTTCAGCCGTTCAATCTCCGCATGAATCGCGTCAGCCATCTCCTGCGGCTTGTGGCCGGGAATCGGGAAGGCATAAAACGCGAACAGATGCGGATACTTATTTCCCGGCAGCCCGGTAAAACCCTCCGAGTCCGACGCAATCTGCTTGTCGCGCACCAGCGCCCGGTAAAGCCGTGAGGTCCGTCCATTCGACATCAGGTCGGCAATCGCGTCATAGATCTGGTCGTCCGGGCTGCGGTAATCGGGCCGGTGATAGCCTTCGAGATAGAGCGGCTGCGACTGCTCGTGCAGCACGACCGTCCGCTCGGAATTCTGCGCCGGTTCGGTGGTCGTTGCCGTATCGGGCCGGGGACGCCCCGGAATGCGCGAAAAATACTTCTCGACAACCGGCATGGCTTCCGAAGCCTTTACGTCTCCCACCACGGCCACCACCATGTTTGACGGCACGTAGTACGTATCGAAAAAATTGTGCGCGTCAGTCGCCGAAAATGAATTCAGGTCCGACATCCAGCCAATCGTCGGCCGGTGATAAGGATGCGCGGCGAATGCCTCCTCGGTGAATTGCTCCAGCAGCCGCCCGATAGGATTGCTGTCCGTTCTCATGCGCCGCTCTTCGATCACCACGTTGCGCTCTTTGTAAAACTGCCTCATCACCGGATGCAGAAAGCGCTCCGATTCGAGGTACGCCCACAATTCCAGCCGGTTGATGGGGAACGAGTAATGGTAAGCGGTCTCGTCGAGATTCGTGAAGGCGTTCATGCCCTCGCCGCCTTCGCTTTCCACGATCTTGCCGAACTCGTTGTTATAAGCCGCGGAGAACTTGTCGGCCGCCGCAATCGCGTCCTTCCAGCTTTGCTCAAGCTGCTTGAGCTTCGCTTCGTCGCGGCCAACGGGCTTGTCGCGCTCGGCAAGGTAAGCGCCGTATGCCTCTTCAACTTTCGCCAGCGCAACTTTTTCGCCGGCATAGTCGCGCGTCCCAATCGTGTCCGTGCCCTTGAAGGCCATGTGCTCGAACATGTGCGCCAGGCCTGTCTTGCCCATCGGGTCCTGCACCGAGCCCGCATCCACGTGCGTGAAGAAGGAAAAAACCGGGGCCTCCGGCCGCTCGCAGATGATGACGGTGAGTCCATTGCCAAGCTTTTTCACTGTGGTTCGCTTCTCAAACGAGGCCAGATCCTGGCCGAAAGCGAGCGCGCCGAGCACGAAACAGACGACTAGTGTTGGTAGAAGAGTTGTGCGGGATTTCATCCTGCCTCCACGACTGAGTGCCAAAAATCTGAAGTTACGTGGGGGCAGGGAAGATTGTCAAACCAGCCGGCACAATCGTCGTGGAAGAACGTAGTATGGATTGACGGCTCTGCCGGCATGCCGGCGAGGTCGACTTGCTGTGCAGGCCGATGCAGGGTTAAGACCAGCAGGGTTACGCCAGCGCGGGTGAAGCAGGCGATGGGCCCGACCAGGGTCACAGCGGCGGTGCCGACTCCGTCCCACCCGCTCCAAATTTCTGGTTTCATCATTTTTGGTTTCATCATTCGTCCAGGTGAGGGCGCGGCTTCGGGAGAATCAGTGAACGTCTTTCACATCGTAGGCGCTCGGCCGAATTTCATGAAAGTCGCGCCCGTGATGAACGCGCTCAAAACGCGCCCGCACATTGTCCAGACGCTGGTTCACACCGGCCAACACTACGATGCCAACATGTCGGAGGTGTTCCTGGAACAGCTCGGCATCCCGGCTCCGGATGTGAACCTGGCGGTAGGTTCCGGGACGCATGCGCGCCAGACAGCCGAAATCATGACCCGTTTCGAGCCCGTGTTGCTGGACCGCAAGCCCGACCTGGTGCTGGTCTATGGCGACGTCAATTCAACCGTTGCCGCCGCCCTGGTTTCGGCCAAGCTCGGAGTGCGGGTCGGCCACGTTGAAGCCGGACTGCGCTCCTTCGACCGCACCATGCCCGAGGAAATCAACCGGCTGTTGACCGATCAACTCGCCGACCTGCTGTTTACGCCTTCCGAGGACGCGGACGTCAATCTTCGCAACGAGGGGATCCCCGCCGAACAGGTTTTCCGCGTCGGCAACGTGATGATTGATTCCCTGGTGAAGCTCTTGCCCGCGGCCCGGCGCCAGAGCCAAACCGGCCTTTGTCTCTCTCAACCCAAGCCCTATGCGTTGGTCACCTTGCATCGCCCGGCCAATGTTGACGATGCCGCGATTCTGAAGCGCATCCTCCAATCTTTGCTTGAGGTCAGCCAGGATCTTGCCGTCGTATTTCCCGCGCACCCGCGCACCCGAAAACGCATCGCCGATTTCGGACTGCAGGCAGGCCAGTTGCAAATCCTCGACCCCTTGCCCTATCTCGAGTTTCTCGCCATGCAGTCCCGCGCCACCGTCGTCATCACCGACTCCGGCGGCATCCAGGAAGAGACGACTTATCTGGGCGTTCCGTGCCTCACGCTGCGCGAGAACACCGAGCGCCCGGTCACGGTTTCCCTGGGAACCAACGTGCTGGTCGGATGCGATCCCAGCAAACTACGCTCTGAAGTCTCCCGAGTCCTCGCCGGCCAGGCCAAGAAGGGAACCATCCCGCCTCTATGGGATGGTCACGCCGGCGAACGAATCGCCGCCGTAATCGCCGGCTAGTTTGACCGCGTGATTGGTCTTACCACTGAAGGTCGCTCCGCCGTCCGGCGGCTGTCCGGCGGGCGTCCTCGCGCGCCGCGCCGGCGAAAAGGAACTCGACGGCGATTCCCATGTGCAGAACATTGCATATCCTCCCCATCCCGCTCATCGCCGCCTGCGTTGCCGCCAACCGCGGTCCTAACTAACCCGTTCGCCAACTTGCCGTTATCATGAGTGCTTTCCCGCCGGGGCGGGTTTAACATAGAAGAAAGCAAGCGCTGAATGGCAGGGTGCGTGCATCTAACTAGAAGATTAGGCAGCCCGAAGTTCCGGAGCAGGGGAGTAAAAGCAGATGAGATTTTCTTTGGCGGTTGCGATCGCACTGGTGGGCATGAGCCTGAGCGGCTGGGCGCAGCAAAACAACACATTCAAGGTCAAGCACGCGGCCACTAAGACCCCAAAAAGCGCACCCATAGGCAAGACGACGCCAGGTCCAACTGCGTCCAACTCTGCCTCCAAGGATCTGGAGAAACTGGAGCGTCAGAGCGCCAAGCCCGCCGGCGTTGCTCGACCTGCCGGAAGAGCGCCCGCACTGAAGGCGGCAAAAGACAAGCCCAACCCGCCGATCAACTTCAGCGGCACGGGCGGCAGCAGGCGGCCGGGAACGACCAACCAAAGTTCGAACCCCTACAAAGGGCGGCTGCGGCAGAAAAACGGACACTGATACTCACCGAAAAGACTCGCGCCAGATTTGTTGCCAAGCGCGCTAAACCCGCGCTAAACCGATGACCGGCCCGAGGGCGTGGCTGCCTCCGCCACAGCTCTCGCCCTGGGCTCCCTCATGGAGTACTTCAACAGGCAATACACGGCGCGTACGCCGTCTTTCCATCCGATCTTCTTGCCCTCCTCGTAGGTGCGCCCCGAATAGCTGATCCCAACCTCATAGATGCGCAGGTTTCGCCGTGCAACTTTCACCGTGATCTCGGGCTCGAAACCGAAACGATTCTCCTCGATCGGAATCGCTTGAATCACTTCCCGCCGGAAAACCTTGTAGCAGGTCTCCATGTCGGAAAGATTGATGTTGGTGAGGCAATTGGAAAGCAGGGTGAGAAACTGGTTGCCGACCGAATGCCAGAAGTACAGCACGCGATGCGGCCCGCCGCCCAGAAAGCGTGAGCCATAGACTACGTCGGCCCGATCCTGAATCAAGGGCTCGAGCATCTGCGGATACTCGGCCGGATCGTATTCGAGATCGGCGTCCTGAATAATGACGAAGTCGCCCGTGGCTTCCTGAATGCCGCGCCGGAGCGCCGCTCCTTTGCCCATGTTGTGCGGCTGAAGCACGACGCGGATCTGCGGATACTCCGACTGGAGTTCAGCCAGAATCTCGCGCGAGCCGTCCCGCGACCCGTCGTCCACCGTGATCAGTTCGATCTCCAGCGGAACCGAGAGAACCTTCCCCACCACCTCCCGAAGCGTGGCGCGTTCGTTATACACCGGCATCACCACGGAAAGTTTCATAGCGTGCCGGTTGACGGCGAGACCCCTCCTGAATCCATCCCGATTGTAAACCGCACGTCTGCGGCTGCGCATTTCCAGCTGGGCTGTGCCGTAAACGCGCCTTAAAGTTAACGAACAGGCATCCCGGACAAATGTCACAGACAAGCTCCGCCGTTTTCAACATACTGTCTGCGCTGACGCCGCGGCAGTTCGGTGCGGATCGCTGAGATTTCCAGGAGGTCGAGATGCGCTGCTACTTCTTTTGCGTGTGGGTACTACTTTTCTGCGTTGCCGCCCTGTCCCCATTAACCTCCCAATCAACTCCCAAAGTTTCCAAGGAAGGCCAGCAGTGCCTGGAGTGTCACAGCAGCAGCACCCCCGGCGCCGTCGAGCAGTGGCGCGGAAGCGCCCATGCCAAGGCGAACGTGGATTGCTATTCCTGCCACAAGGCCAACCCGGGTGACCCCGCCACCTTCGACCACTACGGCCTGAAGATCGCCGTGATCGTGACTCCTTATTACTGTGCCCGCTGCCACAAATCCGAGGTCGATCAGTTCGAAAAGAGCCGGCACGCCGACGCCACCCATTTCATCGGCTCTCTCGACAACATGTTGGGCGAGATCGTGGAAGGTGGGCCGGCCGCCATGAATGGCTGTCGCCAGTGCCACGGCAGCGAAGTGAAATACATCGGCGACGGCAAGTTCGACTTCTCCACCTGGCCCAACAGCGGCATCGGGCGCATCAATCCCGACGGCAGCAAGGGAACTTGTGCCGCCTGTCACGGCCGGCATTCTTTCAGTTCCGCTCTGGCCCGCCAGCCCGAGAACTGCGGCAAGTGTCATTTGGGCCCCGATCATCCCCAGGCCGAGATCTACGCCGAGTCCAAGCACGGCATCCAGTTCCGCGCGAATGTCGCCAAAATGAACCTCGATTCCAAGTCCTGGGTCGTGGGCAAGGACTACTCCGCGGCTCCGACCTGCGCCACTTGCCACATGAGCGCCACCTCCAATCAGAAAGTCACTCACGACGCCGGCGCCCGCATCAGCTACACCCTGCGGCCGGTGGTGAGCTTTAAACTGGAGAACTGGGAGAAACGGCGCGCCTCCATGCAGGACGTGTGCTCGAACTGTCACGCCACGGGATGGATCGAGAACTTCTACAAGCAGTACGATGGTACGGTCGAGCTCTATAACGAGAAGTTCGCCAAGCCGGCCAAGGCCATCATGGATAAGCTCTACGCCAATGGCAAACTCACCAAAACTCCTTTCGACGAAAAGATCGAGTGGACCTACTACGAACTATGGCACCACCAGGGACGGCGGGCTCGCATGGGGACCGCCATGATGGGCCCCGACTATACCCAGTGGCACGGCTTTTACGAGGTGTCGAAGACCTTCTACAACGAGTTCATCCCTGAAGCGGAAAAACTCATGCCGGGCGTGACCGCCGACGTAATGAAGAGCGACGACCACAAATGGACGCAAGGCCTGACGCCCGAACAGATGAAGCAGCAGATCGAGTTCTACAAGAAACGCTATAACCAGTAAGCGTGGCGAACCGAACAGCCTGCAGTGCAGTAAGGTTTGTATTGGCGAGGCCTGTATCAGTAAGGTTGGTATCAGGGTATGCCTTCAGGCATACCGCAAGCGCCTTTTTATGAATGCGCCTTTAGGCGCTGCTGGCCGGTGCTGGAGCTTCACCACCGGCTAAGCTTGTTGATCCGGGCTTGTTGAATCATGGAACCATGAAGACTATCCGCAATCTCAAGGTCATCGCGGTCGCGCTGGCCTTCGTGGTAGGTTTCGCCACGGCGGGCTTCCACTATATCGAGGGATGGACGTGGTTCGATGGTTTCTACATGGTGATCACCACCCTGACCACGATCGGAGATCAAACCCATCCCCTGTCCCACGTGGGGCGCGTGTTCAACATCATCATCGTCATCATCGGAGTCGGGCTGGTGTTTCTGGCCATCGGCTCCCTCACCCAGGCTTTGCTAGAATTCGAGCTGCAGAACTTCTTTGGAAGGCGCCGCATGGAGCGCGACATAGGCCGTCTCACCGGTCACTACATCATCTGCGGCGCCGGACGCGTCGGCCGCAGTACCGCCCGTGAACTGGCGCGCCGTCCCGCTCAGTTCGTGATCGTCGAACAGAACGAGGCCAAGGCGCAGAAATATGCCGGCGAAAACTGGCTCATGCTCGTCGGCGATGCCACCCAGGAACAGACTCTCCGCGACGCGCAGATCGACCGCGCGGGCGGCCTGGTCGCAGCCACCACCACCGACGCCACGAATCTTTATATCGTGCTGACCGCCCGCAGTCTGAATCCAAATCTCCGCATCATCGCCCGCGCCAGCGAAGCGATGGCAGCCAAGCATCTGCAGAGCGCGGGCGCCGATTCCGTCGTCTCTCCCTATGTTTTTGCCGGACAGCGGATCGCCCATTCCTTCCTGCGTCCGCACGTTGTCAGTTTTCTGGACGCCGCCACCACCCATCTCGGCATGGACCTGGAGATTGGCGAAGTAGCCATCACTCCGCGCAGTCCGTTCGCCGGCAAGACCATCGAGAACTCGCGCATCCGCCAGGACCGCGGGCTCATCGTTCTCGCCATCAAGCGCGATGCCGGCATGCGCTTCAATCCCGCGCCTGACGATCGCATCGAGGTTGGCGATTTTCTGATCGCCATGGGCGAGCCGCAACAACTTCGCGAACTGGAACAGACGGCCGGGTCCGAACCCTCTGGGTCGCGAATATCCGGGTCGCAAGTATGAAGATCGTGAGCGCGGCGGAAATGCGCGAGATCGATCGCGCCACCTCGGAGCGCTTTGGAGTGCCCTCCCTAACTCTGATGGAGAATGCCGGCTCGGCCGTCGCCCGTTTTGTGCTCTCCGATTACCCGCATGCCGAGCGCGTTGGCATTCTCTGCGGCAAAGGCAACAATGGCGGCGATGGATTCGTGGTGGCCCGTAAGCTAGTCGAAGCGGGCCGAGCCGTGCGCGTCCTGCTGTTATCGGATCCGGAAGAACTTCGGGGAGACGCCGCCGTCATGTTTCAGAACATGATGAAGCCGCTCCATGCAGTGAATGTCGCGCCCCTGATCGTGCGCGAAGCGAGCGGGCTCGATACGTCCGATGCAGCGGAGGTTTTTGCCGCCGACCTGATCGTGGATGCAATCCTCGGCACCGGTTTTCGTCCGCCGGTCAGTCCGCTCTACGCGGCTGCAATCGCAAAGATGAATGCGGCTGCGACTCCGATTGTTGCCGTCGACATTCCTTCAGGCGCCGATGCCGATGCCATGCAACCGCAGAACGCGGCCGGTTCGAGTGAAGTCACAAGCGCCAAGGCCCACGCCGATGCCATCGTGACTTTCACGGCCCCGCGTCCGGCGCACGTTTTCGCGGCGCTAACCAGCGGGCCCACTGTGATTGCGCCTATCGGTTCACCGCCAGAAGCCATCGTCTCCCAACTGGGGCTTCACCTGAGTACTCCCACCGACTTCGCTCCGCTCCTCGCGCCCCGGGCGCGCCCCGCCAACAAGGGCAGCTACGGACACGTGCTCGTGATCGGCGGATCGCTCGGCAAAGCGGGCGCAGCGGCCATGGCCGGATTTGCAGCGCTTCGAGCCGGCGCCGGCCTTTCGACCGTCGCGACGCCAAGATCCGTGCTTGCCACCGTGGCGGCTTTTCATCCGGAACTCATGACTGAGCCGCTGGCAGAAACCGAACACGGCACAATTTCATTGCATGCGGTCGGACTGGGCCTCGATGCGCTGCTGGAACGTAAGACCCTCGCCATTGGTCCCGGCATCTCGCGCCATCCCGAAACCGTCGAATTCGTGCGCACAATCGTAACCCGCGGCGACAAGTCGCTGGTCGTGGATGCGGACGCGCTGAACGCTTTTGAAGGAACCGCCACCAAATTGAAGGGCCGCGGACGAACCCTCGTCATCACTCCGCACCCTGGAGAAATGTCCCGCTTGACCGGCAAAAGCATTGTCGAAATTCAAGCGAACCGCCTGGACATCGCGCGAGCCTTCGCACGTGAGCATGAGTTAACGGTCGTGCTTAAGGGACATCGCACCTTGATCGCAGCGCCCGACGGCACCGTCTGGGTGAATCCCACTGGCAATCCCGGCATGGCCACCGGAGGCACGGGAGACATTCTCACCGGGATGGTGGCCGGGTTGCTCGCGCAACATCCGCAACGCCCGCTGGCAGCAACCGCCCTCGCCGTCTATCTGCACGGCCTGGCGGGCGATTTGGCCGCCGAATCCGTCGGCGAGAGTGCTCTGGTGGCGACGGATCTGGTGCGCTTCCTGCCGCAAGCGTTCGCAGAGATGCGGAGGCAGAAGTCGGAAGAGGTTCGGATCCACGGGTAGGATCGATGCCGTTGGCGGAACCCCGCCACCACACAAACACGAGCGGGGCGCCCGTGCCTCCAGCGGCTTGATGCGAAAGGATTCGTGAGGCCGAAAGTATTACCGCGGAATATAACTGTCGAGCAGCGGAATTAACTGCGACCCCAGTTTCATGATGCGCGCCTCGGCGGCATCGGGAGACTCGCCGCCAGGCATCGGGGTCATCAGGCGCACCAGTCCGCCGTCGCTGCGATTCATGCGAACCGAATCAGACACCAGATAATACTTGGCCCAATACTCGCTGGCCACGGCGCGGCCATGCGCCTGAAACCAGTACAACACCAGTTGGCGCTCTCCGGATTTTGATACCACGTAGCGGTTGACGGGGAACGAAGTGCCATCGGGGCGCGTGATCTGAACCATCTCGCGCGAAGTTGGAACCCATCCCGCGCCCGGCAAACAGTGGTTCGGCGAATGGATCGTATCGCCCATCTTCTGCGTCGGAAAATAGGCAATGTAGAGATTGATCCATGGTTGCGGCTGGCTCGCGTTTTCGTAATCGCGGATCAGAAACTCGCCCGGCCCGAGGATGTCGAGGGTTTGCTGGTCGAGAACGCTGTCGGCCCCTGTCCACCCATCGATCTGCGAGGGTAGGGAACTGAGCGAAGCTCGCGGCGGAAAGAACTCGCTGCGCGAATGCGCTTGCAGCACCAGGGCCGTAGCCAACATCAACACAGCCGGAATTCCAAAGCGAATCGACCCGGTATTCATGCCGGCTTCGCCTCCGGACTACTCATCTCCGGGTTACCCCAGAGGAGCGAAATCGCGCGGTGCACGGCGAATAGCATAATCAGGGCCACCACGTAGATCAGCCACCCCGAAAAGGCGTGGAAAAATCCCTCTGCTTTGTCCGGACCCCAGTGCTGCACCAGCAGTCCGGTGCCAAAAATGCGAAAGCTGTTGGCCGCCACGGCGATGGGCACTGCCGCCACCGCCAGAACCACCCGCACCCGCTTCCGAGTTTCCGTCAGATACCCGTAGATGATGGCCAGGGTCACCAGGGTGAGCAGCGACCGGATTCCGCTGCAAGCTTCCGCGACGTCCAGCGGCATGGAAGCCAGCACGATTACATTCCCCTGCCGCAACACCGGAACTCCGACCAGTTCCAGCAGTCCAGTTGCCAGCCTGGCGGCTTGCAACTGCAAGGGAAAGGTGATTTGCTGCAGTATCAGGTTGGGGATCGGGATCATCAGAATCAGACAAGCCCAGGGAAACAGGACCGCGCGAAACAGGGTCCATCCCTGAAACAGAACGATCAGCCCCGCCAGCAGGATCAGCAGCGACGCTCGCGAAAAAAACAATTCCGCGCCCAGCACTCCCAGAATCAGCATGAGCAGGCTCAAAACCACCAGCGGGAGGCCCATCCAAGATGGGGCTGACTCGGTGGCTTGCAGCTTCTTGCGGTCCTGCCAGAGAACAAACAAAGCAAAGAGGGGGACGAAGATTCCATGCTGGAAATTCGGATCACTATGGGGCCCGACCCACTGCAGGAAAAGGCGGGCCAGAATCGAGGCGTAAAGCCAGCCGAGCAGCAGCAGCAGCGCCACCGCCTGCCAACTGGGCAAACTGGACAATGAGCGACCCTCCCTCGTCGGGAGCGGAGCTACCTCGGCTGAGTTACCCATAATGGCGCGCGTGCTTGCATCTGAGAATATGCGAAAACTGGGCTGTCGGCAAAGTAAAACCTTGGCCTCAAGTTTCAAGGTTTCAGGGGTTTCAAGGTTGCAAGGAGAAGCTGGTCGGACCCAATCCCCAACACAGATGGGAAGTAATGCCCCATGGGTTACTAGGGATGTGGGTAATAAATTTCACATTTTTCCGCAACGTGGTAACGTATGAGTCGCTCCCCGATCCGGGGTGGTAATCGCAAGCCATTGAAACATAAGCCGTATATGATCCAGTGGCTGTAGACCAATTCCGACCGGATTGGCAACGGGTGTGCTCTAGACTGTCCAATGCATTTACATAAGCGTCTCCCCACTGCATTGGCTGCGGAATCGTGAAATAAGAACAAAGAAGAGCATGGTCCCAGACAGAAGCGAAATCCTAGCAACCACAGGAACACCGCAGAACGGCGGCGGCCGTATCTGGCTAGAGAGCGTCAGCGCCGGCATGCGCACCGTGGAAGCGGTGATCCGCGAGCTGTCGCAGAACGACGTTCCTGTGCTGGTGGTGGCTGAGCATGGTTCCGGCAAGGCGGCGGCGGCAGCGCGCATCCATGTTCTTTCCAGCCGGGCTGCGGAGCCGTTCCGTGCCTATCAGGGTTCTGAAGCCAGCGAACAGGTTCTGGCAGCTGGCGGCGGTGAAGGTGGAACCGTCTATATTCAGGAAGTAGGAGATCTGACGACGGCGGCCCAGAAGGAACTGGTTCGCCAGATCGGGTTGAGTGGCAAGGGAAATAGCAATAGCAGTGACGACGCCCAGGGGCGCGTGCCTCGTTTTATTTGCGGAACCTCGTGCGAGTTGGAACCGGAGGTCAAGGCCGGCAAGTTCCGCGAGGACCTCTACTACAGAATCAGCGGAGTCTGTTTGCGGCTGCCTCCGTTGCGCCAGCGGAAAGAGGATATTCCCGTTTTGCGCGACTGGTTTCTCTCCGCTGCCGCCCGGGACTTTTGCCGGGCCGTGCCGGCGCTCAGTCGCGAAACCCAAAGTTTCTTTCTGGAATATCACTGGCCGGGAAACATCCGCGAACTGAAGGATGCCGCTCGAGCCATTGTCGCGCTCGGAGATGAAACGCTCGCCATGGGAGGATTGCGCTCCCTTTTGCGGCGCGCCGATCGCGGTGGCCAGGGCGAAAAGATTTCCTTGAAAGATGTGGCGCGTGCCGCTTCCCGCGAAGCCGAGAGGGAACTGATCCTTCAGGTCTTGACTCGAACCCGCTGGAATCGACGCCGGGCCGCGCAGGAGTTGCAGATCAGTTACAAAGCGCTTCTCTACAAGCTGAAGCAGATCGGGTACCAAGAGTACGGAGCATGAGGCAAGGTTTCAGGGAGCAAGAGAATTGGGATGATTCAACCTTGATACTTGAGCGGAGAGGAAGAAGAAGAATATGACATCGATTTGGAAGGCGGCGTTGACGGCACTGATTCTGATCGGTAGCTTGGCGTGGGCCCAGGGTGCGCCCGCCCAGCCCGCCGCCAGCCCCGCTTCTGGCAAAACCACTTCTGACAATACGGCGCCCCCGCCTTCCGCCAGCCCGGCCGGTCCTGAATATGTCATCGGCCCTGACGATGTGCTTCACGTCGCAGTGTGGAAAGAAGCCGACCTTACCGCCACTCTGCCCGTGCGTCCCGATGGCAAGATCTCTCTTCCCTTGCTCGACGACGTGCAGGCCGCCGGCATGACGCCCAAGCAATTGGCCGCGTCGGTGACCGAGAAGCTGAGGAAATACATCGCCGACCCACGCGTCACCGTGGTCGTGACCGCCATCAACAGCAAGCGGGTTTTCCTGGTTGGGGAGGTAACGCATCCCGGGGCCACGGCAATGCTGCCCAACATGACCGTTCTGCAAGCTCTGTCTAGCGCCGGATTAACCCAGTTTGCCAACACCAAGCGCATTTACGTTCTGCGTACCGAGAACGGTAAACAGAGGAAACTGCCGGTGAATTACCGCCAGTTGGTCAAGGGGGAGCAGATCGACCAGAATTATCTGCTGCAGCCTGGGGACACGATTGTTGTCCCATAAAAGAAGAGTTAGGTGGTTCGGCAAGAGGATCTGCGGATGAAAAGCATGGCAAGAACGCGAACAATCCGGTTGGCGCTGCTGGTTTTCGGCATGAGCGTCTCGGTCGTCGCCCAAGATCGTTCTCAATCTCAACCCGCAGTCACTCCGGTGCCGGCCTTCGGCCAGAACGCGCCCGTGCTGAGCCCGGAGAACCCTCCAGTCTCAGGCTTGGACGAACCCACGCTCGAACTGCGTACGGCCAGCCGCAGCTTCGTCTCGCCCGCTTTGCAGGTGAGCGAATCGGCCGATACCAACGGGGGCAACCAAATTGGCGCTTCCGGCCTGGAGTCGGTCAGCCGCGTTCTCGGAGCTTTCGACCTCCAGCAATTCTGGCCCAAGAGCGATCTCTTTCTCGAGTATCTCGGTGGCGGAGCATTCTACGGCAGTCCTTATGCAGTGAAACAGATGCACGCCGCCGGTCTGGAGGCCGTTACGCGCTGGCGGACTGGCCAGGCAACACTACGCGACTCTTTCAGCTACCTGCCCGACGGTTCCTTCCTGATGGGGTATGGTGGCAACCCAGGCTTGGGTATCGCCAACGGCGGCGGCACCGCTGGGACGGGTGGTGGTTTGCCCGGCTTCAGAAACAGCACATTAGGTTCGATCGGAAATATTCCCCGGCTGGCCAACACGGCAATTCTCGATGTGGTTCAGGCTATCAACCCGGTCTCTGCCTTCACGGTGGCGGGCGCGTTCAGCAACTCTCATTTCTACGACCCTACCAATACCTTCCTCAACGGCGACCAGTACACAGCTCAGGGTGGATACAGCCATCTGTTTTCCCGGCACGATCAGATCGGTGTGATCTACGGCTTTCAGCTCTTTCAATTTCCGCAAGTGAATGGCGGCGAGGTTTATAACCACATCGTCAACGTGCGTTGGAGCCATACCCTCACCGGCCGGATGAGCTTCATTGCCGGAGTCGGTCCGCAGTTTACCGACCTGCAACTCGGTGGTTCCGTCCGGCACTGGTCCGTGAGTGGGCGCGCTCAACTGCGCTACAAGTTCGCTCATTCGTCGCTGGTTGCCACCTACGAGAAATTCACTTCGCCCGGATCGGGCTTCTTCGCCGGTGCCGACACCCAGGCGGTGCGGCTCGCCTATACCCGTCCCCTGGGACGCACTTGGGATATATATGCCGATCTGGGCTACTCCCATAACAAGAGACTCCAGGATGTGCTGTTTGGCGCGCAGGCGACCAGTTACGACGAAGGTTATGCCGGAGCCCTCCTCCGAAAACACTTCGGACGTACCTACGACTTTTTTTGCTCTTATCGCTTCAGTGATCTGGCCTTCAATGTTCCACCTAACCTGCTTGGGTTCCCCGGCACCGGCAGGATTGCGCAGCGGCACATCGGCACCATCGGGGTGGAGTGGCACCCCAGACCGACTCGTATCGAATAATTTCTTGGCCGCCTCTTCTGATGGCGGCCGGATTGGTGAACTGTATGACTGAGAATCGCGAACTGACGATGGACGATTACCTGGCGATGCTGCGGCGGCGCCTGAAAGTCATTTTGATCCCGGCCCTGCTTGCTCCACTGGCAGGCTTCCTGATCTCGTATGTCTTCCCGCCGAAATATACCTCCCAGTCCACGGTGCTGGTGGAAGGCCAGAAGGTGCCCGATGCCTTGGTGCAATCGGTCATTACCGCCGATTTTACCCAGCGCATCCAGACCCTCAGCCAGCAGGTCCTGAGTCCGACCCGCCTGCGTCCCATGATTCAGAGCCTCAACCTCGCCAAGCCCGACGAAGAGGCCAAGCTCATCTCCGATATCCAGCAGAACATGACGGTGGAGCCGGTGGTCACTTCGATGAGCGCGGCCGGACTTGCGGGTGCCAAGAAGAAGCCCGGTAGCGGGGCGGTGCCCGGTTTCAACGTCAACTTCACCGACAGTGACGCAACCCGCGCACAGAAAATATGCAACGCCATGACCTCGCTGATCGTGGATGAAAACCTGCGCTCGCGTGCCGAGGTCGCCCAGAGCACCACCGACTTTCTCGGCCGCCAGGTCGAAGACGCCAAACGCGCCATCGACGAGCAGGACGGCAAGCTTGCTGCCTTCAAGAAGCAATATATGGGTCAGCTTCCCACCGACTCCGACAACAACATGCGCATCCTGATGTCGCTGAATTCGCAACTCGATGCCACCACCCAGACCCTCGGCCGCGCCCAACAGGATAAGGCCTACAGCGAAAGCGTGCTGGCGCAGCAGATCGCCGCCTGGAAGAGTTCGCAATCCAGTACCAATCCCCAGACGCTGGAACAACAATTGAACCAACTGCAGGCGCAATTGCTCGGCCTGCAGGCGCGCTATACCGCCGATCACCCCGACGTAATCAAGACCAAGGCGGACATCGCCGAAGTGCAAAAGAAGCTGAAGGAAGTCAACGCGGCGGCCGCCGCCAGTACTGCCGACAGCAGCGAAAAGTCGAGCGCCGCCGAACCTCCTGAAATTCGCCAACTCCGCTTGCAGATTCACCAGTATCAGAACGTGATCGAGCAAGCCACCCTCGACCAGAAGAGGCTGCAAAGCCAGATTGGCGTCTACCAGAGCCGCACCTCCATGAGCCCCAGCGTCGAGGAGCAATACAAGCTGCTCACCCGCGACGACGATAACGCCCAGTCCTTCTACAAGGATCTGCTGGCCAAGAAAAGCTCCGCCGCGTTGGGCACCAGCATGGAAAGCCAGCAGGAGGGCGAGCAGATGCACATTCTGGCGACCGCCGGCCTGCCCGACTCTCCCAGTTTTCCCAACCGCCCGCTGTTTGCCGCCGGCGGCCTGGGCGCCGGCCTGGCGCTCGGCTTCGTCATTGCCATCTTTTTGGAGTTTACTGACAAGTCGATCCGCACCGAAAAAGATGCCGCCGCTATTCTGGATCTGCCCCTGCTGATTTCCGTGCCTTGGCTCGGCGAGGACGAGCAGGATGCCGGCGCCTCCGGCAACGGCAGCGCCCGGCGCCATTTCTGGAGCGGCCGGGGGAATGCCGCGTCGAAAGATCACGAGAACGTCAAGGTCTAGCGCCAGCTTATGTACAAAGAATTTTTCGGACTTCGTGCCAACCCGTTCAACGTCAATCCGGACCCGCGTTATCTGTTTCTCACGCGGCACACCGAAGAGGCGCTCGCCTGCCTCACCTACGGCATACAAAGCCGTAAGGGGTTCGTGCTGCTCACCGGCGAAGTCGGGACCGGCAAAACCACGCTCATCAACAAACTGATGGAATGGCTCCGCCTGCAGCAGGTCGCGACTGCCTTCATCTTCAACTCGCGCATGGATGTACCCCAACTCCTCGATTACATGATGGCCGATTTCGGCGTGCCCTGCGACGGCCTGTCGAAGAGCCAGCTCTTGCAGCGCCTCTACAATTGGCTGCTCGACCGCTATCGCGCCGGCGAGACGGCGGTGCTGGTCGTCGACGAAGCGCAAAACCTCACCGACGAAGTGCTCGAAGAGATCCGCATGCTCACCAATCTCGAGACCTTTACGGAAAAGCTGCTGCAGATCGTTCTGGTCGGACAGACGGAACTCGAACAGCGATTGAAACAGCCCCAGTTGCGCCAGTTGCGTCAGCGCCTCACGCTGCGCGCCAAAACCCATCCTTTTAACCTTGAGGAAACCAAGTCCTATATCCACCAGCGCCTGCGCATCGCGGGTTCCAACGGCGAGCCGATTTTCGAAGCCGACTCCACCGTCGCCGTTTTTCGTTACTCGCTGGGCATTCCCCGCATCATCAATCTGCTCTGTGAGCACTGCCTGGTCAGTGCCTTCGTCGACCAGAAGAAGACTGTCTCGGTCGAAGTCGTCGATTCGGTCGCCCGCGATTTCGATCTGACCGACGGCAACGCCGCCGCTGCCATGACGGCGCCGGTTCCGCCCTCAGAAAAGTTTGATCTGGTCGAAGCCTTGCGCACCTTGGCAACCCTGGCCGACCGGCTGCGCCAATCCGAACCACAAGACCTCCCCAAGGAAAGGAAACTATGAGCCGCATCCATGACGCTTTAAAACGCGCCGAACAGGAACGAGCAACCTCCACGGGGACGCACGTCGAGCCCACGTTCGACCAGCCCGAATTACGAGACGAATTACGCGAGAATCTGCCTCCCGCCGAAGCCACCGTGATGTCCACCATGACCTCCGGGTTCAATTACGAATCGCTCCTCGCTCGCTGTCCCCAGGCCGCATGGAGTCCGGATGAGCGCACCATGCTCTTCTTCCAGGAAAACGAAAACCGCGTCGGGGCGGAAGAGTTTCGCACCTTGCGCTCCCGCCTCTACCAGATCCGCGAAAAGATGCCGCTCAAACGCCTCATGGTAACCAGCGCGCTTCCCAAGGAAGGGAAGTCGTTCGTGGCTGCCAATCTGGCCCAGGTCATGGTGCGGCAACACGGACGCCGCGCTCTGGTGATCGACGGCGATCTGCGCAACCCCGGCATGCACCGCCACCTCGGAGCGGCCCAGTCGCCCGGATTGGCCGACTACCTGTTGGGCGAATGCGACGAGTTTGCCGCCCTGCAACGCGGGCCCATGGAAAACCTGTTCTTCATGCCCGCCGGTCGCACCGTTCCCAGCGCCCCCGAATTGCTCTCCAACGGCCGTCTGAAGCTGTTCCTGCAGCGCGTCGAGCCCTTGTTTGATTGGATCATTATCGACACGTCGCCCGTCATCCCGGTGTCCGATGCCACCTTGGTCGCTGGTTTCTGCGACGGTGTCCTCATGGTCGTGCGCTCCAACTCAACCCCTTCCGATTTGGCTCGGCGCGCCCGCGAAGAATTCCCGGACAAGCTCCTGCTCGGAGTGGTGCTGAACGGGGCTCCCGGAAAGCATGGAGATTCCAAGTACTACTATGGCGAGGTCGTCGGCAGCCAAGCCTGAAATCTTCAAGAGGACGATCTTGAAGGTGAAGATCTGAAGATGAAGACGAACCGAGGCCCAGCTTGATCCGGCTCTTCAATGTCTATTACCCAATCCGTACGCTGGTCCTGCTGTTCGGAGAGGCCCTCATCGTTTGGACCTCGTTCCTGCTCGGGGCAGTGCTGGTACTTCGCGAAGACAGCTACTATGCGCTCCATAACGACTACGGTTTCTACAAGATCCTAGGAGTTACAGTGCTGGTCTTGCTCTGTTCGCACGGGCTTGACCTCTACGACACCGCCCGCCTCAATACCAAAGGTGAGCTTTATTTTCGTCTGCTCCTGCTTCCCGGCATCTTGGCCTTCATTCTTGCGGGCATCGCAAAAATACACCCCGATTACTTGTTGGGGTATGGTCCTTCGACGGTTGTCCGGAGCGGTTCTTCGGCGATCGGCCTGCTCATCCTCACCGTCGCTCTGTTCGGATGGCGGCTCGGCTTTACCTGGCTGGTCCAGTTGCCGATTCTGGTTGAGCGCGTCTACGTCCTCGGTACCGGCGAACGCGCGCAGCGCCTGGTCCAGGGCCTGCGCCAGAATCCTGAAATCGGGGTCGAGATTGCCAACTGGACGGGCAAGATGGAAGGTCCCATCACCCGCGAATCCATGGCCGCCCACCTGATGGAAGCCGTCCAAAGACAAAAAGTCCACCGGGTCATCGTCGCCACCCCCGATCGCCGCGGCACCATCCCCATGCGCGAACTCCTGCAACTGCGCATGCAGGGCGTCAAGATCGAGGAAGCCACCACCTACCTGGAAAAAATGTCCGGCAGGATTGAGGTGGAGAATCTCTATCCCAGCTGGCTGGTGTTTGGCGAGGGCTTTCGCTTCGGCTCCACTTTCGTGCTCGTCCGCCGCATGCTTTCGCTAATCATCTCGTTGGTGGGTCTCATCCTCGCTCTGCCTTTGTTTCCCTTAATCTTGCTCGCCATCCGCCTGGATTCCAAAGGGCCCGTGTTCTATTCCCAGGCGCGAGTGGGCAAGGCCGGACACGTCTTCAACGTGGTGAAGTTCCGCACCATGCGCCAGGACGCCGAAGCCGCGAACGGTCCGCAGTGGGCGGGCGATAACGATCCCCGTATTACCCGCGTTGGCAGGTTTCTCCGTTCCTCGCGCCTGGATGAGATTCCCCAGTTGTGGTGCGTGCTCAAAGGCGACATGGCGTTCGTCGGCCCGCGCCCGGAACGTCCGGAATTCGTCGAGTGGCTCTCGAAGGAGATTCCCTTTTACGGCGTGCGCCACATGGTACGGCCAGGCCTCACCGGATGGGCGCAGATCAAGTACAAGTACGGCTGCACCATCGAAGATGCGCGCGAGAAACTTCAGTACGACTTGTTCTACATCAAGAACGCTTCCATTGGTCTGGAACTGCTGATCGTGTTCCAGACCGTCAAGACCGTTTTATTGCGCCGGGGTGCCCAGTAATGAGCGCGATTATGAGCGCAATCATCATGAAGATGAAGTTTGTCTTCTGGCTCGCCGCCGCGCTGGTCGGCTACTCCTACCTCGGATATCCCGCGTGGTTGTGGTTGCGCTGCCTATGGTCGCCACGTCCAGTGCGCCGCGGTTCTGTGCACGCCTCCACTGCTCCCGCCGTCACGGCGGTGATCGTCGTGCGCAATGAAGAAGCCATCGTCGCTCGCAAGCTCGATAACCTGCTGACCCTCGACTATCCGCCTGCGAAGCTCGACGTCGTCGTCGTCTCCGATGGTTCCAGCGATCGCACCCCCGCCATTCTCGCTGATTATGCTCGCGATTCCCGGTTGCGAATCGAAGAGCGGACTGAAGGGCGGGCCGGCGCGCACCCCAGAGTGCAAATCGTGATCAAGCCCGTATCCCAGGGCAAAGCCGCTGGCCTCAATGATGCGATCAAGCTCGCCGCCGGAGAAGTGCTGCTGTTTACTGACGCCCGCCAGCACATCGAATCCGGCGCCCTACGCTTGCTCATCGAGAATTTCGCGGACCCCGAAGTCGGGGCTGCCAGTGGCGCCTTGATGCTCGGTGATGCTACCGCTGGAGAGACCGGGAAGGGAATGGGGTTGTACTGGCTCATCGAAAAGAAGGTTCGCGAACTGGAGTCCGCCTCCGGTTCCGTCGCCGGCGCCACCGGCGCCCTCTACTGCGCCCGCCGGAGTTTGCTCAATGCGTCGCCCTTGGCGGAAGGCGCCATCCTCGACGACGTCCTGTTGCCCATGCAGATCGTACGCCAGGGATCGCGAGTCGTCTTCGACCCCCGCGCCCGCGCCTGGGACTCGCCCGACTTGGGCAAAGGCCGTGAATTTTCGCGCAAGGTGCGCACCCTCACGGGCACCTATCAGCTCCTGCAACTTGCTCCCTGGCTGTTGAGTTCCGAAAATGCGATTCGATTTGAATTCGTAAGTCACAAACTCTCGCGCCTGGCCGTACCCTTTGCCTTGCTGGCCCTTTTGATCGCCTCTGTGTTCCTGCCCCAGCCGTTCTATCGCGTGGCGCTCGGGGCGCAGCTCGCGTTTTACGCGCTCAGCCTGGCCCCGCTGGCGGGAGTCAAGATCGGCCCGCTTTCTCGTCTTGCCGATCCTGCCCGTACGGTCGTCGTCCTCAATTCCGCCGCCCTGGTTGCCTTCGTCAACTTTGTCACCGGCAGAAAGGCGGTCTGGCTGCGTTGAAAATTCTCTGGGTCAAAGCCGATAAGCTCCTTCCCGTGCAGAACGGCGGCAACATCCGCACGTACCACGTCTTGCGATATCTGTCGGCGCGCCACGAGCTTACGTTTTACTCTTACTATGCGGGGACGCCCGATCCGGATTATGAGCGCGAGTTGCAGCGGCATTTGCCGGGGGCTGTGGCCCTCTCGACCGGCAAGCGCGAACTCTCCGGAGCGGCGCGCGGCCTCGATTATCTGGCGCATCTCGGCGCCCGGCCACCCTATGCGGTCAGCCGCTTCGCGGACGCCAAAGTCCAGAAGCAGCTTCGCACCTGGTTCCGCGAGCAGCGCTTCGACGTCGCCGTTTGCGATTTCCTCGATGCCGCGGTTAACTTTCCCGGAAGGCTCAACATCCCCAGCGTGCTCTTCCAACACAACGTGGAAAGCGAAATCTGGCGCCGCCATTCCGCCACCGCCGACAATCCTGGGAAGAAGATGATATACCGCACGGAATTCCGGAAAATGCTCCGCTATGAGCGCGCCGCAGTTTCGAAATTCCAGCATGTCATTGCCGTTTCCGAAAACGATCGCTCCCTGATGACCCAGTGGGTGGATGGAGACCGCGTGACCGTCGTCCCCACCGGAGTCGATCTTGCCGAGTATCGTCCTGATCCGGCAAATTCGAATTCCGATTCGGCAAATCCGAATTCCGATCCGAATGCATCCGCGCCCCTCATCACATTTGTGGGCGCCATGGACTGGGAGCCGAACGTCGACGGCGTCGAATATTTCTGCGCTGAGGTCTGGCCTTCGATCAAGGCCGAAGTGCCGCAGGCCCGATTCCGCATCGTCGGCCGCAATCCGGGCCGCCGTGTTCAGAGGTGGGTCTCCATCGATGCCTCGATCGAAGTGACCGGCCGCGTACCCTCGGTCGTCGAGCATCTGCGCCAGTCCGCCGTAGTCGTTGTTCCCCTGCGCATTGGCGGCGGAACGCGTCTGAAAATCTACGAGGCCATGGCCGCCGGAAGGGCGGTCGTTTCCACCACCGTCGGCGCGGAAGGATTGGATGTTCACCACGGACACGACATTACGCTGGCCGACGACGCCCGTTCCTTCGCCCAGGCTGTGATCGCTCTGTTGCGCGATCCGGAACTGCGCCGCCGTTACCAAACCGCCGCCGCCGGAACCGCCGCCCGCTACGACTGGCCGGCGATCGGCGAGCGCTTTGCCCAGGTCTTGCAGTCGGTCGCGGAAAGAAAATCTCGAGCGTTGTGTGCGATTCCGCCACGTTTCGCGGAAAAGAAAGCTTAAGAAGAAAAAGAGGAATTTGTGGTTATCGAAGATAACGGCAACCTGGTACCGGCGGAAGTCTCGGAAAGGCGGACATCGTTCCGGGTCGCGGATCCGACTAAGATGGCCTTCTTCTGGCTCACCGCCTTCTTCGTGGTTTACTGCGCCCGCCCGGAAGACTGGATTCCAGGTCTCAAGTATGTTCCCCTCGCCAAGATCACCGCCATCTTCGCCATTTGGGGCCTATTCAGCGCCCAGGGGAAAACCAAACGCACCTTCAAGGATCTGCCCAAGGAAGCAAGCATCCTCCTGATCATGATTGGCCTTCTCTATGTGGGAGCATTCTTGTCTCCGATCTGGATCGGCGGTGCGGTGAGTCATACCATTGATTTTTCCAAGATCTACATTGCCTGGGTGCTGGTTTTCCTCCTGATTACGACCTTTGACCGCTTGCGGCGAATCATCTTCATCCAGACATTTTCGGTGGTCGTGGTTTGTGCTGTTGCCATCGTCAAGGGCCACAGCCTGCCCCGCCTCGAAGGTGCGCTGGGTGGCATCTATTCGAACCCGAATGATCTTGCATTTGCCATTGTGTTGACCCTGCCGTTCGCGCTGGCCTTCATGGTCACCTCGAAGAACCCGGTCGTCAAAGTGTTTTGGCTCTGCGGAATGCTGGTGATGATGGTCGCCATTTTTATGACCGCGTCCCGCGCCGGTTTCATCGATCTCATCATCTCCGGCAGTGTTACTCTCTACTTCTTCGCCATCAAGGGGAGGCGCTTTTACCTGCTCGTGGCCACGTTTCTCGTCGGCGTCGTAGTGATGGGCGCCTTCGGCGGAAAACTCATCGACCGTTTCGAAGCCATGGGAGGCGGCAGCACGGACGTGAAGTCCGCCTACGGTTCCTACGAGGACCGCAAGTACCTAATGGTCCGCGCGGTCGATGCTATCGAACACTACCCCATCTTTGGTCTGGGCGCGCACAACTTCTACACCTACTCGCTGATCTGGCACGACGTGCACATGACCTACCTCCAGATCGGCGCCGATGGCGGCATCGCGGTTCTGGTTCTCTACCTCATGTTTTTCTACCGCGGTTTTAAGAATCTGAAAATCCTCCGCCACACCAAGAATCTTGATCCCGACATCGTGTTGTACATCGGGGCATTGCAGAGTTCCCTGGTCGGCTTTGTCGTGGGAGCTTGCTTTGCCCCCGAGGGATACCAGTATTTCCCCTATTTTGCGGTGGCGTTTACGGCTACCCTGTTGCGGACAATCCAAGAACAACAGCAAGAACAAGGGACCGGCACGGCGCCTCCGCCGCCGAAAAGACCGCATCATTTCCTGGAGGTTTATGCCGATCGCAAATCCACCCGCGCCGTTTCCCCGGTTCGCTGATAGATTCGTATCGGGATATTGCTTCGCGATACGGTATCGAACAGGGCTGCGGAAAAGACGCGGTGCAGTATCTGATTTTGGATGGCGCAGCGCCGGGGTCCCCAGCACGCCCGATTTTGGCGTGATGGGGTGGAGCGATTCAGCACTGCGGTGACTAGACTATTTTCAATACCGGCTTTAGCCGCTGAGGCCGCTCTGCGGCAGAGAAGACACTTGTTCTGTGGCTGCTGAAAAATCGGATGCCTCTGCGGGATTGTGCATTCGAAAAACAGATGCGTCTCAAGAAACAACTCGCCTACGCCAGAAAGATCCTGCCGTCGGCGACCTGGCGCGCCTTGCGATCGCCAGTCCGCGGCCCCGTGCACCTGATCTTGGCCCTGGCCGATCATTTCGAACCGTCCATTGTTCCCGAAGACGGTCAAAAGCGCGCCCCTCGCCCCGAACAGGAGCGCCGCTTGGAATGGTGGACGCGCGAATATCCCAGGGTCGTCGACCCTTGGCGCGACCACGATGGCCGCCCGCTCGTCCACACCTACTTCTATCCCGCCGAGCAATACGATGAGGGCTTGCTCGACATGCTTGCCGATCACTGCCACGCCGGCTGGGGAGAAGTCGAGATTCATCTGCACCACGGCATCCCGCATGCCGATACCGGCGACAATACACGCCAAGTGCTCACGGAATTCCGCGACCGGCTCGCCTTCCGCCATCGCTGCCTGGCTCGGGAAGAAGGTTCCACTCGTCCCGGCTACGCGTTTGTGCACGGAAATTTCGCGCTCGCCAACTCCGCCGGGGGGCGCTTCTGTGGCGTCGATTCAGAAATGCAGATTCTCGCCGAGACCGGCTGCTACGCCGACATGACGCTGCCCGCTGCCTACTGGGATCCGGCCCAGACCGAGAAGATTAATTCCCTCTACGAATGCGCCCTTCCGCTCGATCAAGGCGTGCCGCATCGCAAGGGCCACGACTTGGTTGCGGGACGCGTGCCCAAAACTTTTCCTCTCATCGTCCAAGGTCCGCTGGTAACCGACCTTCGGCGCACCTTTCGTTCTGCCCGTCCCGCATTCGACAACGGCGCCCTCACCGGATCTAAGCCTCCGACCATGAACCGGTTCGCCCTCTGGAAACAGGCGCAAGTCCGCGTCGTCGGCCGCCCCGACTGGCTCTTTATCAAGCTGCATTGCCATAGCATGGATCCGACCCAGAAAGACGCCGTGATCGGCGACAGCTTCCGCACTTTTCTTGCCGCCCTGGTCGGCGGCGCCGCCGACAGGAAGGAAACGCTCCACTTTGTTGCCGCGCGTGAGATGACCAACATCTTGCTCGCTGCTTGCGACGGCCGCAACGGCAATCCCGGCGATTACCGCGATTACCGTTTCAAGCGAATTGCCGAGACCGGGCTCTCGGCGGAGAAGACCAGTTCCGTCCCCGTTGATCTAAGAGGATGATCTGAGAGGATAGATACCAGCGCCATGTGCGGAATTGCCGGAGTGGTGAGTACAACTCGCGAGAGCAACATCACCGAAGCTCTCGTCCACCACATGTGCCAACAGATCGTGTACCGCGGCCCCGACGATGAAGGACTCTACGTCGCCGACGGCGCCGGTCTCGGCATGCGCCGCCTCTCCATCATTGACCTCTCCGGAGGCCATCAGCCCGTTTTCAACGAGGACCGCAGTGCCTGGATCGTTTTCAACGGAGAGATTTACAATTTTCCCGAACTCCGCCCCCAGCTCGAAAGCCGCGGCCATCGCTTCTACACCCACACCGACACCGAGGTCATCGTTCATCTCTACGAAGAGATGGGCGCCAACTGCGTCCAGAAACTGCGCGGCATGTTCGCCCTCGCCATCTACGACAAGACGAAGCGCAAATTAACCTTGGCGCGCGACCGTTTGGGCAAGAAGCCCCTGCACTACGCGCTCCACAACGGTACCCTGTACTTCGCTTCCGAAATCAAATCGATCCTCGCCGTGGCACCGGAGCTCGCCGAAGTCAACTCCCAGGCCCTGCTCGAATATCTCTATTTCGGATACGTTCCCGACCCCATTACCGCATTCACCGGGATTCACAAGCTTCCGCCCGGACACCTGCTCGAGTTTCAAGACGGCAAAATCGGCGTCCGCCAATATTGGGATCTGCCGGCCTACGACACCTATTTCCCCAAGAGCGAAGAGGAGTGTCTGGAAGAGTTAGAACGCCGCTTGTTCGAGGCCACGCGCATCCGCCTCATCTCCGACGTCCCGCTCGGCGCTTTCCTCAGCGGCGGAGTCGATTCCTCCACCATCGTCGCCCTGATGGCCCGCGCCAGTTCCGGCCCCGTGAAGACCTTCTCCATCGGTTTCAAGCACGACGACTTCAACGAGGCCCACTACGCCCGCATCGTCGCCCAGAAGTTCTCGACCGATCATCACGAGATGATCCTCGAGCCCGACGTAGTCCAGACGGTTGAGCATCTCACCAGTTCGCTCGAAGAGCCCTTCGGCGATTCTTCCATGCTGCCTACCTATTACGTTTCGCAGATGGCCCGCGAGCATGTGACCGTCGCTCTTTCCGGCGACGGCGGCGACGAGATGTTCGCCGGATACACGCGCTACGGCATTCACGCCGGCTACCGCATCTTCGAGCACATTCCCGGCTGGGCTCGCGGCTTGTTTCGCAACCAGATCTTTCCGCGCCTGCCCCGCACCATGCGCGGACGCGCTCTTGCCTACAACGTTTCGCTGCCCTGGCAGGAGCGTTACATCGATCAACTTTCGTTCGTCCCTGGTTTTGAGCGCAAGCTGCCGCTGCTTTCCGATGGTTTCCGCGACGTACTTCGCCGCAGCGACGATCCGGGCAACGCTCTCCGGCGCTACTTTACCCACAGCCCCGCCCGCGACCCGCTTAGCCAGCTTCTCTACGTCGATGCCAAAACCTACATGGTCGGCGACATCCTCACCAAAGTGGACCGCATGAGCATGCTGAATTCGCTCGAAGTGCGCGTCCCCATCCTCGATCATGAGGTCGTCGAATGGGCCGCCGGCCTCTCCTCCGCATGGAAGATGCGCGGCCGCCAGCAGAAATACATCCTGTTAAAGCTCGCCGAGCGCGTCGGCGTGCCCCGGGAAGCGCTCTACCGCAAGAAGCAGGGGTTCGCGCTTCCGCTCAACCACTGGATGCACCATGAACTCAAAGACATGTTGACCATCCTGCTCGAGCCCCGAACCCTCGATCGCGGTTACTTCGCCGCCGCCGGGGTCCGCAAATTAATGGACGATCACCTTGTCCGCCACCGCGGGAATACCGCGCGTATATGGCGTTTGCTGATGTTCGAGCTCTGGCATCGTAACTTCCTCGAACGATTCATCAAGCCCGCTGGGCTGTTTTCACTCTCCGTGGTCGCCGACTCGCGCCGCCAGGCGCCCGATTCCGCCGCCTTGGCCTCGGCGCCGGTGGGAGGATGACCGGGTGCCTGCCAACGAACCTGCCAGCTCAGCTACAACTCCTTTAGCCGATCGTTTTCCCGCAGGTCGTCCTCCCGCCAGTCTTTCTCCCGCCAGTCTTTCTCGCGGGAGTCTTTCCGATCGGGCGATTGTCCTGTTTCTCATGGTCAATACTTTTGAAACCGGAGGATCCGAGCGCCAGTTCACCGTGCTAGCCCAGAATCTTGCGCCTCCACAATTTCAAACTCACCTCGGATGCATCAGCCGCCGTGGCTCGCTCGCCCACCACTTCCCCAACGCTCCCGAATTTCCCCTCGGGGGCAGTCTTTACGGATGGCAGTCGCTGCGCACTCGACTCAATCTAGCCCGCCATCTGCGGCAACATCAGGTGCAGGTCGCCCACGCCTTCGATTTCTATACCAATCTCACGCTGATTCCCGCCGCGAGATTTGCCCGCGTGCCGGTTGTCATTGGCAGCCATCGCCAACTTGGAGACCTGCTTACTCCGGCACAGTTCCGCGCACAGGCCGCCGCGTTTCGCTGGTCGGATGCCGTGGTCTGCAACTCGCAGGCCGCCGCCGATCGCCTCATCGCCGCCGGCCTCCCGCCCAGCAAGATTGCGGTCATCGGAAACGCCCTGCCCGCCGAGGTTTTTAGCGCCGCGCCCGCTGCTCTGTCGAAGCGTCCCGGCGCGCTCCGCGTGGGCATGGTCGCGCGCATGAATCATCGTTACAAGAATCAGTCGGGATTTCTCCGCATCGCCGCGCGCATCCATCAGCGCATGCCAAACGTTGAATTCGTTCTCGTCGGCGATGGCCCGCTGCGTCAGGAATTGGAGCAGGAAGCGGCCAGCCTCGGCCTCGGCGCTTCCGCGATCTTTCTCGGCGACCGGCAGGACATGCCCGCCGTGCTCGCTTCCCTCGACGTTGCCGTCAACACGTCTGATTCGGAAAGCTTGTCGAACGTAATTCTCGAAGCCATGGCCGCAGGATTGCCCGTCGTCGCCTACGAAGTTGGTGGCAACTCTGAACTGCTCAGCCCGCAGCGCGGTACCCTGATCCCCGCCGGCAACGAGGCCGCCTTTGCCGATGCCCTCCAGAAACTTCTGGCCGACTCCGCCCTTCGCCAGCACCTGGGCGGAAATGCCCGCCGGTTTGCACAAGAGAACTTCAGCCTTGACCACGTGCGCCAGCGTTACGCGGAACTCTATGCGGCGCTTCTAGAGAAAAAACACCCAAGCCGGGTGCCCCATCCTTCCGCGTACTTTGCGGAAGGGTGGGAGCCCACGCCGAAACCTCAGCCCAAGAGAAGCTCAGCGAAACGCCTGCGAGTCTGTATCGTCGCCCCCAGCCTGCGCTACGTGGGCGGACAATCTGCCCAGGCCGACTTGCTCCTGCGCCGCTGGCAGAATGATCCCGATATCGACATCAGCTTCTTAGCCGTCGATCCGCCGCTGCCCCGCGTCCTGGCATGGGCCGAACGCATTCCCGGCCTCCGCACGATTCTGCGCGAGCCCATCTACTTCGCGCGCCTCAGGCAAGGTCTCAAAGAGGCGGATATAGCTCACATCTTCTCAGCCGCCTACTGGTCGTTCCTGCTCGCTCCCGCCCCCGCGTCGTACTTTGCAAGAATGAAGCCGCGCGGCGCCAAGACTCTGATCAACTACCACAGTGGCGAAGCCCGAGATCACCTTCAACGCTTCCGCTCTGCCAAGTTCGTTCTCTCGCGCGTCGACAAAATCGTAGTTCCTTCCGGTTACCTGGTCGAGGTCTTCCGCGAATTCGGATTGTCCGCTTCCGCTGTCCCCAACATCGTCGATCTGTTGCAGTTTCGCTATCGTGAGCGCGCCCCGCTGCGCCCGCATCTGGTTTGCACCCGAGGCTTCTCCAGGTACTACAGCGTGGATGTCGTAGTCCGGGCCTTTGCCGAAGTGAAGAAACAATATCCCGAAGCCAAACTCGATCTGGTCGGTAACGGCCCGCTCGAATCCGAGGTCCGCAAACTGGTGGTGGACTTGAATCTAACCGGCGTCAACTTCGCCGGCGTAGCGTCGCGTCAGGAAATCGGCAAATATTACGATCAGGCAGACATCTTCATCAACGCCTCGTGGCTTGACAACATGCCGCTGTCGGTCATCGAAGCCTTCGCGGCGGGCACCCCCGTAGTCACGACCTCGCCGGAATGCATGCCCTATCTAGTCGAGCACGAGCGCACCGGACTGCTCTCCCGCGTAGGCGATGAAAAAGCCCTGGCATCAAATGTCATCCGTTTGTTGCGCGACCCGGCGCTCGCCGCCAGCCTCGCCCAGAACGCCCACGAAGAATCACGAAAGTACACATGGGAAGCCGTCCGCGAGCAATGGCTGAACACCTATCGCGGACTAGCCTAGCGTGGAGTCAGCGTTGGCTCGTGTGGGGACGGGCGCCCTCGCCCGTCCAAGCCGAGCGCAACTCGGCTAAGCATTCCCGTCCCGCTCACCCAGCCTTCTTTGCCAGCGGCCACACCGTTGTCACCACCAGCGCCACCGCAATTCCCAGCGATACTTCCAGAAACCGATGCCATCCGGTGATCCACGGAGAGCGCGCCCGCGGAATCAGCAAAATAATACTCAGCGTAATTGCGGCAAACCGGTAAGCGCCGCCGACGCGCAATGACCACGCCAGCAATCCGCACAAGAGAATCCCAACTGCATAGACCATCGCACTCGGATGGAGGTACGTAGCCAGCGCCGCGCCCAGCACCGCTCCGAGCGCCGTCCCAACAAAGCGTTGCCAACCCAGCGTCCGCGGCGGGATCGTGGATTGCACGACCACAATCGTCGAGATCGGGGCCCAATAATATTCCGGCAGTTTCAACATCCGAGCCAGCAGCATGGCAGCCGCTGCCGCAAAAGCGGTTCGTACCGAATCCAGAATCGAATTGCGATTCGCTCCAGAAAAAATGCCCCTGCCACCCATCCATCCTCCTCACAGGCGTGCCAAGAGCCGATATTGTAACCGGAACGGCTCTACTGGCCATTGACGCTGGCCACTGATTTTCGTGTTATTATTTTCCCCGTACCTCGCGGAACCCGCGCGCCGATCTCGACAGCTTGAGGCGGCGCCACTGACAATGAGGGTCCCTACCTACGTCCTTCCTCGCAAGGGTCGTGGATGGAGGAGATGCGAGCACACCGGAAGTGTGCGCCATCGTCCTTCACGACACACACGGTCCGGAATCGATTCACGACTCCAGAGGAGAAACCCATGCAAATCAAGAAACTCACGCCCAATCTCATCGTCCGCAACGTTGAAGCCAGCCTGAAATTCTATCGCGAGATCCTCGGCCTTGAACCCGCCATCACCGTCCCCGAGCAGTCGCCCTACGTTTTTGCCTCGGTTTCGAACGGATCCGTTGAAATCTTCTTCAACGACCAGAAGACGGTGGCCGCCGAATATCCCAAGCTTGCCGGGACCATCGGCGGAAGCCTGACTCTCTACATGGAAGTGGACAGCCTCCAAGCCGTCCTGGATCGAGTCCAGAAAGCCGGAGCGAACATCTCCATGCCCATCACCGAGCAGTTCTACGGCATGAGGGAATTCGCCTTCGACGACGGGGATGGATACACCATCACCATCGCGCAAAAAGCGGGATGAGCGCTGCGGCGTAACCTTAACGGTGGGTTGGAAAGCACCCACACATTCGCAGAGAACGAACGCGAATGTGTGGGGCACCGCCAGAGAAAAACGCGCTGGCGATCAGTCTGATGCCGGCGGTGTGTAAACCTATTGCCTGATAGCCGCGCCGAGCGATGGCACGACCCCCACCCATCCCTCCGAGGTCGGCGGTGATCACGCGTCAGGGACCAATATTCCATCCGACGTTTCCAAGGTCCATGCTCTTGATGACCTTGCCGCTCAAGTCAATTCCCTGTGCCCAGAAGTTGGTTGCCATCAGGTCCGGAACCTCAATCTCCCAGGTGTCTCCGTCTGCCGAGGTGCTCACTTTCTTCATCGGACCCGCTTTGGCGGGAGGCATCTCTCCGATCCCGGTCCCAGTCGAATACCAAAAGATATCCACCGATTTGAGATTACGAGCTTTGACAATCGCCTTGGCGCCCCGCTCTTTGCACATAATCCAGCCGCCTTCGTAAACGGCTGGCTCGATATTTAGCGAGAAGATTTCTCCGCGGTTGTTGCTTCTTGATTCCCGCTCGCCCTCTCGAAGGCTGAGGAACTCGTCATCCAGCGTTCCCCCGTCATGGGCCGAGCGATTCTTGCGCACAACGGTGCCGGTCCCCTTCTCGAGAAAGATGTCCAGCCAGATAACGCCCGGATGCAGAACAAAATTTCTGTATTCATAAAGGCGGTAGCCGGGTTTGGAGAACATCAGGGTTTCCAACGGGCCTGGAGGGCTCTTGCCCTTCCAATACGATGCTGGAATGGCGAGTGTAAACAGGCCATTCTCATCGGTTGTGGTCGTGACACCGGCCCGCAACGCTGTCACCGTGACATTGGAAATCAGTTCTCCACTCTCCACATCCTGGACGTAAGAACTGAACTGGCTTGGATCGTTGGTAGTGCTCCAGTAATCGGATTCGACCGTCTCGATGCCGCGGTTGTTGAGGTCTACGGTGATTGTTAAGTGGAACGCGTGCTGCGGATGGGCCCACTTGGGCCCCGGCCAAGGTAGGCCATTCCAATCACCGCCATAAGTTATTACGTCTAGTGCTCTCCCGTTCAGGGTGACACGGCAGGAGAAGTCCTTGGGTAAGCGGTCCGCCAGCACTCGACCAGCAGGCCCCATCACGTAATTCGCCGTCCACTTGATGTCTCCGGGTTTGGTCTTGCCCAGACACATCCGGCCCGGGCCGAAGTCAACCGATGCTCCTGCAACACCGAGGCCAGTGTGTTGGTCCTGTACCCATAGCCATGTAGGTTTTTGACTGGCGCTCGGCGCACTTTGAGACCTGAGAGTAAAGAGAGCGATACCGCAAACCAAGGAAACAATTTGTCTGCGCATAACAGTGTGTTGGTGACTGGCTGGTCGACTTCTTCGTGGTCAATGGTAGATAAAGCGTCGATGTTTGTCGGTGATCACTATCACGACTAGGCACAAAAAAGCCCCGCCTTGCGGCGGGGCTTACGCGGGCGTAGGCGCCCGCGCTACACTTGCAACTCTTGCCATCCCGGAAGGCCCAGGTTAGCGCCCAAAGAATGCGCGAACCTGGGGCACCTTCGGCCTCGATTCAAGCTAAGAGCTGATAGCTAATAACTGAGTTTAGTACATGTCGCCCATGCCGCCGCCGTGTCCGCCGGGCATGGGAGCTTCCTTCTTCTCTGGAATCTCCGCCACCAGGGCTTCGGTGGTCAGCATCAGCGCCGCAATCGAGCCCGCGTTGGTCAGTGCCGTGCGCACCACCTTCGTCGGATCGAGCACGCCCGCTTTTACCAGGTCTTCGTACTCGCTGGTCAGAGCGTTGAAGCCGAAGTTGCTGTCCTTCGAGTCCTGGACCTTGCCGATCACGATCGCGCCTTCTTCGCCCGCGTTCTCGGCGATCTGGCGCAACGGTTCGATGATGGCGCGCTTCACGATGTTCACACCGATCTGCTCGTCACCTTCCAGCTTCAGCTTGTCGAGCGCTGCCACGCAACGCGCCAGAGCCACGCCGCCGCCGGGGACAATGCCTTCCTCGACCGCTGCACGAGTCGCGTGCATCGCATCTTCCACACGCGCCTTCTTCTCTTTCATTTCGGTTTCGGTAGCGGCTCCAACCTTGATCACCGCCACGCCACCGACCAGCTTCGCCAACCGCTCCTGCAGCTTCTCGCGGTCGTAGTCGCTGGTGGTCTTGTCGATCTGGCTGCGAATCTCTTTCACGCGGCCTTGCACATCTCCCGGCTTGCCCTTGCCCTCGACGATGGTGGTGTTGTCCTTGTCGATGGTGATTTTCTTGGCTTGTCCGAGATCGCCAACCTGGACGTTCTCCAGCTTGATTCCCAGATCTTCGGTGATGGCCTTGCCGCCGGTCAGAATTGCGATGTCCTGCAGCATAGCCTTGCGGCGATCGCCGAAGCCCGGAGCCTTAACGGCCGAGACTTGCAGCGTGCCACGCAGCTTGTTGACGACCAGAGTCGCGAGGGCTTCGCCTTCCACGTCTTCCGCGATGATCAGGAGCGGCTTGCCGCCCTTGGCGATCTGCTCCAGCAACGGCAGCAGGTCCTTCATCGAGCTGATCTTCTTTTCGTGGATCAGGATGTACGCGTTCTCCTGTACCGACTCCATCCGCTCCGGATCAGTGACGAAGTACGGAGACAGATAACCGCGGTCGAACTGCATGCCTTCGACCACGTCGAGCTGAGTTTCGAGCGTCTTCGACTCTTCGACGGTGATGACGCCATCCTTGCCGACTTTCTTCATGGCTTCGGCAATGATCTTCCCGATCGTCTCGTCGTTGTTCGCCGAGATCGTGCCCACCTGCGCAATCATCTCGCCGGTGACCGGCTTGCTGAATCTGTCGAGCTCGCCTTTCTCGTGGTTGCCTTCCTTGTCGAGCTTGCCGGTGATCAGGGTGACGGCCTTCTCGATGCCGCGCTTCATCGCCATAGGATTGGCGCCAGCGGCTACAGTCTTCACGCCTTCGCGATAGATTGCCTGGGCAAGAACGGTAGCGGTGGTGGTGCCATCGCCGGCCACGTCCGAGGTCTTCGAAGCAACTTCGCGGACCATCTGCGCGCCCATGTTCTCGAGCCCGTCTTTCAATTCGATTTCCTTCGCTACGGTCACGCCGTCCTTAGTGATGGTGGGCGACCCGAATTTCTTCTCAATAACCACGTTGCGGCCCTTGGGGCCCAGAGTAACCTTCACCGCGTCAGCCAGCAGGTTGACGCCGCGGAGAATCGCCTGGCGGGACTCTTCTCCATGAACAATTTGCTTTGCCATAATTGTTTGCTCCTTAAGATGTATGCAGGATCGATGCCTGCGGAATTTGAAAGTCAGGTCTCAGGTGTCAGGTCTTAGGTTCCAGAGGTTGACTGATAACTGACAACTGATAACTGAAAACTACTTGCGCGATCCAGCCGTTTCCTTCTTGGCAGCGCCCGTAAGCACGCCCAGTACTTCTTCTTCGCGCATGATGATGAAGTCCTCACCATCGATCTTGATCTCGGTGCCCGAATACTTGCCGAACAGAATGCGGTCGCCATCTTTCACATCGAGCGGCCGAACCTTTCCTTCTTCGCTGATCTTTCCCTTGCCGACGGAGATGACTTCTCCCTCCTGCGGCTTGTCTTTCGCGGAGTCGGGAATAATGATCCCGCCGCGGGTGGTTTCGGCTTCTTCCACGCGACGGACCAGGATGCGGTCGTGCAGCGGGGTAAATTTAGTTGCCATAGTTGCGTACTCCTTTCGAGAGTGGTTAAGTAGGTTGAATCGAACCCCAGAATTGCCCCGGAATAGAGAGTGTTAGCACTCGAACAGCATGAGTGCTAATTATAGGAATGTGAGCTGGCGGTTGTCAAGCAGCCGACACCTCTGTGAATAAGTCATTTAGAATGAGTACAATAGCGATAGTTATCCAAAGGTCTGTCATCCGAAGCTGGTGCCGGTGAACCACAACTTCAAACCTTCCTGCTCGGTCACAGCGCGGAATCCCAACGGCGACGGCGAGCCCGGCCCAGTGGTGACCCATGCGGTGGGACTCCAACGCCAGCGAGCAAAGTGAGCGTGCTGGCGGGCACTGGCGACAGAAGCTTCAGCCGGCGGCGAACTTCGGTGCTTGCGGTGGCAGCGCAAGAAGAGGCAGCGCGGGAAGGGGTACCCCGACTGCCCTTACCGCCTGATCGTTACGGGCGGGGCGAGTTCAACCCAGCACACGACCACTTTGACGCTGACGATCCAGTGAGGAACTGAGTACTGCCAACTTGCCCAACTGTCGGCAGCCTCGCCAGTCCTCCGGCGACCCTTTGCCGCGGCCGACTTGCTGCCTGCTGCAAGCAGTGAGCTTAGGCCCAAAATGAAACGCGCCGACGTGGCTGTCGGCGTGCAGTATTCGGTCATCGCTTTCCGCAGCGGACGGTCTGGCCAGCCACGAGACCAAAATATTTACTGCCTACAATCGTTGCTCGCCAAGCCGGCGCACGTCCTTCTCTGCGAGGAGGTGGAGGAGCGTCCACCATGTCCGGCTTGCACTGCGTTGAGAGCTGCCTTACTTGCCATCTGCGTTCCCGCAATTTTTTCTGCGATCTTTCCCAGGACTCGATTGCGGCTTTCAACAAAATAAAACATGCCGCCGTTCTTCCGGAACACGCCGTGGTTCTGGTCGAGGGACAGAGTCCCTGCGGAATCTTCATACTCTGCCAGGGTCGCGCCAAACTCTCTACCGCGTCGCGCGATGGCAAAACACTAATTGTGCGCATCGCCGAAGCCGGTGAGATTCTGGGATTGCACGCGGTGGTGACCGGCGCGCCTTACGAGTTGACGGTTGAAACCATGCAACCCTGCCAACTGGACTTCGTGGGGCGGGAAGATATGCTCCGCTTCCTCAAAGAGCACGCCGACGCCTGTTTCCATGCCACCGAGCATCTTGCCCGCGACTGTTCCGATGCCTACGGCGTGGTGCGCACGATCGGATTGTCCCACTCGGTGTCCGAGAGGTTTGCGCGATTCCTGCTGGAAACTGCCGCCGATGGCAAGGTCAGCCACGGAGCCGTGCGCGTCCGCCTGGCGATGACCCACGAAGAAATCTCGCAACTGGTCGGCACCAGCCGCGAAACCATCACCCGCCTGCTCTCCGAGTTCCGCCGCAACGACATGGCGGAACTGCGGGGCTCGACGTTGATTATCCACAACCACCCCGCCTTGAAGAACCTAGTCGGGGCCTAGTCCGAGAAGCTATTCGTTAAGCAAGAGAATAGGGAGGGGCACGACTTCCGCCGTGCCTTCCTCTCACAGTGTTCAGTAGCTTGTTCATGAGATGAGTTCTAAAATGAACGCCTATGAAGAAGCGCGTTTCGATCGTGATGGCGGCGGTAATCGTGCTTGCGGTGGGCATGATTGGGTTGGCGCAGGCGCAGGATGATGAAGGGCCGATGTCCGATTTGCGATTTGTGGTGGTGCGCGATTACAACGGCAAGCCGGTGAGGAATGCGGCGGTGGTGCTGCATCCGGTGAATAAGAAGGGGAAGCAGTCGCGCGGCGGATTGGAGTTGAAGACGGACAACGATGGGCGGACGAACATCGATGGGATTCCCTATGGTCCGCTGCGGATCCAGGTGCTGGCGCCGGGTTTTCAGACGTTCGGGGAAGACTACCAGATCAACAAGCCGGAGATGGTGATTACGGTCAAGTTGAAGCGGCCCGGGGGGCAGTACTCGGTGTATGAGAATCATGGGGACGCGAAGAAGACGGACGACAAGAAACCCGCTGAGCAGAAACCGCAGTAGATAGTGGTCAGCGATAGTAGCGATGGTGCGAAGAGTAGATGAATTTCCTGTAGAGACGCGGCTTGCCGCGTCTCTGCCGTTTCTTACGGGGCGGCGCAACCAGAGACGGGACAAGCCGCGTCTGTACAGGAGGGTTCGTCGGGGTGAGGTTTCCTATGAATAGAAATTTGATGATGGTGACCGCGCTGGCGATCGTGTTTGGGTTCGGCACAGCCGGCTTAGCCGCTGCCCAGGACGATGAGGGGCCAACGTCGGCTCTACGCTTTGTGGTGGTGCGCGACTCCGACGGGAAGCCGGTGAGGAATGCGCAGGTGGTACTGCATCCGGTCAAACGCAAGGGGAAGCAGGCTAAGGGAGAGATCGAACTCAAGACGGACGCGGAGGGCCGGACCAACGTGGATGGGATTCCCTATGGTCCGCTGCGCGTGCAGGTGTTGGCGCCCCATTTCCAGACGTTTGGGGAAGACTACGAAATCAACAAAACGGAGATGGAGATTACCGTAAAGCTCAAGCATCCGGGCGGGCAGTACTCGGTGTATGAGAATCACGGGGACGAGAAGAAGCCGCAATGAAGCGCGGGGCGCGGGGAACCGGACCAAACGAGTACAAAAGTTTACATTTGCGGCCGTGACAGGGAGCGGGTTGTGTCCTACAATCCCCTGCCATGGGATTGCAGGAACTCACCGTCGAGCGCTATGAAGGGGTGGCCGAAGATCAGCGGATTTTGCTGCTGAGCGGGCCGATCACGATAGAAACCGCGCCGCAATTCGACCGGGCGGTGGGACACGAGAGCGCGGAGACGATGATCCTGGACCTGTCGGATGTCCCTTTCATTGATTCCGTGGGGTTGGGGGTGCTGGTCAAGGCATACGTATCCCATCAAAAAACGGGACGATGTTTAGTCTTGACGGGACTGAAGCCGCGGGTGAGCAAGATCATGGAAATCACCAAAGTGAAAGATTTCTTCGTGACCTTTGGCACGACGTGGGAAGCGGTGGAAGCGCTGGCGAACACCGGAACCGCTTAAGCGCGAACCATTCTGAGCATTGCCGCCGCCAGCCGTTCGGGGCGCGCGGTTTCCTGAATCGGAAAACGTTGGCCTGCCATCTAAACGGCATTGCTCGCGCCTTTACTTTGATGTTGCGCGCCGACGCCTATGAATCTCCTTTACCAATATTCCAAACAGTACTGGAAACTGTTTGTGGCCGCGCTTCTGCTGGCCACGACCAATCAGATCTTCTCCCTTCTCGATCCGCTGATTTTTCGTCACGTGATCGACAGCTACGCCACCAAGTATCACCAGTACACGCAGGGGCAATTCGTTCGCGGAGCGGGACTTTTACTGCTGGCCATGGCGGGGGTGGCGTTTGTGTCGCGCGTGGCTAAGAACTTTCAGGACTATTTCGTGAACGTGATCGTGCAGCGCTTGGGCGCAAAGATGTACTCGGACGGAATCCGGCATTCGCTCGATTTGCCCTACCAGGTCTTCGAAGACCAGCGCAGTGGCGAAACCCTGGGCAAATTGCAAAAAGTTCGCAGCGACGTGGAGCGGTTTATTACCGCGGCCATCAATGTGCTTTTCATTTCGCTCATTGGCATCGTTTTCGTGATGATCTACGCTTTCCGGGTGCACTGGGCGATCGCTCCGGTGTTTTTCATCACGGTTCCCCTGCTCGGGATTATCAGCTCGGTGCTGAGCAAGCGGATCAAGAAGATGCAGAAGACGATTGTTGCGGAGACCACGGCGCTGGCGGGTTCGACCACCGAGTCGCTGCGCAACATTGAATTGGTGAAGAGCCTGGGACTGGCGCATCAGGAAGTGGGGCGTCTGAATGGCATCACGGGAAAGATCCTCAAGCTTGAACTCAAGAAGGTGAAGTATCTGCGGAGTTTGAGTTTTGTCCAGGGGACGGCCGTTAACGCATTGCGCACTAGTATTTTGTTTTTCATGCTCTATCTGATTTTCCGTCAGCAAATCTCGATCGGGCAATTTTTCGCTCTGATGTTTTATTCATTTTTCATTTTTGGTCCCCTGCAGGAGTTGGGGAACGTCATCAATATCTATCGCGAAACCGAAGTCTCGCTGCAGAATTTTCAGCAGATCCTCGACACGCCTCGCGATCCCAAGCCGGCCGATCCGGAGCCGGTTGAGGAACTCATGACGCTGCAGTTTGAAGAGGTCAGTTTTCAGCATCAGAGTTCTTCGGCGCTGGCCTTGGATGAGATCGGTTTCAGCGCGGCTCGTGGAGACACGATTGCCTTTGTGGGACCGTCCGGGGCAGGGAAGTCAACCCTGGTGAAGCTTCTGGTGGGCTTGTACGCTCCGAAAACGGGCGAGATTCTTTACAACGGGATTCCATCGAATCGCGTGGATCTGGATCTGCTGCGGGAGAAGATCGGCTTCGTGACGCAGGACACGCAGCTGTTTTCCGGCTCGATTCGCGAGAACCTGCTCTTTGTGAATCCTAAGGCGACGGACGAAGAATGCATGGAAGTTCTGAATCAAGCCGCCACGCACAGCCTCCTGTCCCGAGCCGACCGCGGCTTGGACACGTTGATCGGCGAAGGTGGCGTCAAGGTTTCGGGAGGGGAGAAGCAGCGGCTTTCGATTGCGCGCGCGCTGTTGCGGCATCCGCAGCTGCTGGTGTTCGACGAGGCGACGTCTTCGCTTGATTCGCTGACGGAGGAAGAAATCAGCCGCACCATCCGCGAAGTCGCAACCAATCAGGAGGCGATCACGATCCTGATTGCGCATCGCCTGTCCACCGTGATGCATGCCGACCGAATCTACGTGTTGGAGCGTGGACGCATCGTGGAATCAGGACGGCACTCCGAGTTGCTCGACCAGAAAGGTTTGTACTACGCGATGTGGCGGCAGCAAGTAGGCGAACGCGAGGCGGTGGCGGAGGCAAGGTGACTGCGCAAGGCTACTGGCATCGTGTCCCGTCAATTTGCAAGTAAGTTTGAGTTGTCATCCTGAGCGAAGCGAAGGACCTGCTTTCTTGTGCGTGCACCAGACAGCAGGTCCTTCGCTTCGCTCAGGATGACAATTTGGATTTATGCCACGAACTTGTTAGGCGGCCACACAGGCCTCACGTGATCACCGGAAGGTCGCTGATTCCCGCGGTGCCGAACACGCGGCGATAGCGTTCAATTTCTGACGGCGTCCCCAGCGCCTTGGCGTAGTTGTCAGAGAGTTTCACCGCCGGCCTGCCTTCGACCGTGGATACCTTGCAGATCAGGCTGACAGGATCAAAGTCGCTGCCGCCGGCGGGATCGCAGCCGCGGAAATCGTTGGTGAGCAAAGTGCCCCAGCCGGCGCTGAAGCGAATGCGGCGCCCGGGGCTCCACTTTTTCGGATCGTGGAAGTCGGCGGCGGCGCCGAAGTCGTTGATGTTGGCTCCGCTCGCGAGCGTTCCACCAAAATAGGCGTGCAGGCCGAGGATGTCATCAACGTCGAGCGCGTCGGAAGCGATGAGCCGCTTCTCCTGCGGATTTCTACCGCGGGCTGTCAGCCACTGAATGTATTCGTCGCCGGCCACGTAGGGATTCTTGCTGTCGATGCGTTGGCCCGTCCAATCAGCCACCCAGTCAGGGGCGTGGCCGAGAAATTGCGTGGTTCCAAAAGTATCCGGCAGCATGATGCGCAGAGCGCCATGGTATGTCGCCTGCCACAACTCGAGCACCCGGTACTGCGAAGCCCTGATAGCATCGTCGCCATCATCCGCGGCGAGCGCGGCCAGTACCATTGGGATCTCATGCGCGTTAGTTCCGATTGCTTCCAGATCATGTTTGTGGGCAAGGAAGGCGTTGGAAGTTCCGGTAAAGGCCGTGCCCAGATTCGCCGCCATCGCCTCGACTACGTATTCCTGCCATAGGAAACTGTGACGGCGGCGGGTTCCAAAGTCGGCCACGGCAAGGCAGGGGACGCCGCGCAGCCTCTCAATCTTGTTCCAGAGCTTGGTTTTCGCCCGGGCATACAAGATGTCGAGACCGAACTCGTCCAGCTTTTTCATACCCGCCCGGGTCTTGAGCTCGTCAATGATCGAAAGGGCATAGAGTTCCCACATCGTGGTCTCGGTCCAAAGGCCGTCGAAGGTAAGATCGAGCTGCCCATCCTTGACCGATAGTTCGTAGTCGGACAATCGAAAATCGCGTTCCAGCCATTCCAGAAACGCGGGTTCAAAGATTCCGCGGCGGCCATAGAACGTGTTGCCGGCGAGCCAGACCAGTTCCGACCTGCGAAAACGGAGGCCGCGAACGTGTTCCATCTGGTGGAGCAGTTCCTCGCGCGGAAACATATCCGCCACCCGCACCGAAGTCGTGCGGTTCAACAGGGAGAACGACACGCGGGTTTTCGGGTAATGCTTCCAGATGAACTGGAGCATCAGCAGTTTGTAGAAATCGGTATCGAGCAGCGACCGGATGACGGGGTCCAGTTCCCAGTTGTGGTTGTGCGCCCGCTCGGCAAAGTTCACGATCATCGCGTACTATCCTCTGCGACCGTCCGGAGAAAATCAACCGCAGTGAACTTGTGAGGTTCGTTTCCTTGGGTTTTGGCTGACTTTAGCCGGGCAAACACGGTAGTATCAGATTCTTGCATGAACCTGGGATCCGTCACCGCCGCGCGCCGAAGTTGCGCATCGTTACTTCTTGCGCTGGGGCACGTTCGCGGCTCGGCAGGCTTCTCTGGCTCCGCTCTGCATGCGCTGGCGGCCGCGGTCTTGCCCGCGGTGTTCCTGCTGCGATCGAGCCGTGACGAAATTTACAACATTCTGTGGGCGCTAGTGTTTGGCTTTGCCACGCTGAACATTTTGAGCCTCGGGGCGCGCCGCTTCGAAGAGCAAAAGACCGGCATGAACTTCGGCGAGATTCTGGCGGTCCTGGTGGTGGTAGTGTCGGTCGTACTCCTGGGTTGGGAGATGCTGTATCTGTTTCATATTCTTCCCATTCGTCTCACGCCGAGCTGACCCCGGGCTGGCCTCGATTGCGGTATGATCGCGTTGTGAAGCGTGAATCCAATTTTGATGTGACTTGCCCCTGCTGCGGCGCGGTCATGAAAATCGATGCCGCGACGCGCGCCATCATTGCGCACACCGCCCCGATCAAGCCGAAAACTTTCAACGACATGGAAGAAGCGGCGCGCGCCATGAAAGAGCAAGACAGCCGGCGCGATTCGATCTTCCGCCAATCGCTCGAAGCGCAGAAGCATGCTTCGGAGTTGCTGGAAAAGAAATTCCAGGAGGCGGTGAAGAAGGCCAAGGAAACGCCGGATACGGGAAAGCCGATCCGGGACTTCGATCTGGACTGAGAACCTTTTACCGCCGAGATCGCAGAGTGCGCAGAGAAAAACAATTCTTGTTGTCCTTTTCCTCTTTTTTCCGGGACTTGAATGACTCGACCTCTTCTTCTGGGACATCGTGGGGCGCGCGCTTGCCGCCACATTCCTGAAAATACTTTGGCGTCGTTCGAGCTGTGCTTGCAGCAGGGCTGCGATGGATTTGAGTTTGACGTGCGGCGTTCCGCTGACGGGCAAGCCGTGGTTTGCCACGACGGGGCCGTTGGCGGGACGGAGATTAAGAAGACTGCTTCGAAAAGCCTGGCGCTGCCTATTCTGGAAGATGTTCTGCGGGAATTTGCGGATCGGGCGTTTCTTGATATCGAGTTGAAAGTTGCGGGACTTGAGCGGCTGTTGCTCGCCGAGTTACGCGAGTTTCCGCCGCAAAAGGGATACGTGGTTTCTTCGTTCCTTCCTGACGTGCTCACGGCAATCCACGACTTAGATCCGGCGATTCCGCTGGGATTCCTTTGCGACTCGCAGGATCACCTTCGAGGTTGGCGCGAAACGCCGGCGGAATGGGTGATTCCGCAGTTCAAACTGACGGACAGGAAATTGCTCGAACTGGCTCATGCGGCCGGGAAGAGAATCATGGTCTGGACGGTGAATCGCGCCGGGCGCATGCGTGAATTCGCAGGCTGGGGTGTGGATGCGATCATCTCGGATGAAACGGAATTGCTGACTCGGTCTCTGCGATAGACGTTTTACAAGGGGCGGCGGCGAAGATCGCTGCCGAGCCGTGCTCGGCTTGGACGGGCGAGGCGCCCGTCCCCACACGACCTTGGATTGGCGAGACTCCCTCCACGAGCATCCCCGCCATTGCTCCTGGTATTCGCGTCATTTACATTGAACAGGATGTCCACCACCGGCGAACGATTCGAGCGAGCGGTTCAGATCATGGCGCGGTTGCGGGCTCCGGGCGGATGCCCGTGGGACCGCGAACAGACCTTCGACACCATCAAACCCTACACCCTCGAAGAAACCTACGAAGTCCTCGAAGCCATCGACAATCGCGATTGGCCCGAGTTGACTGGCGAATTGGGCGACCTGCTGTTGCAGGTGCTCTTCTATTCGCAGATGGCCAGCGAGGAAGGCCACTTCTCGGTGGATGATGTGCTCGACAGGCTCTCGAACAAACTGGTGGACCGGCATCCGCACGTATTTGGTGAGGTGAAAGCGGACACTCCCGCTGAAGTGCTCCGCAACTGGGAAGCGCTGAAGGCGGAAGAGAAAAAGAAGCGGCTGGCGGCACGCGGAGACAACAAGGTGGAGCAGCCGGACAGCACCCAAGTCGTCGATGCGCAAACCGGCTCCGAACAATCGGTGCTGGCGGGCGTGTCGTCGAAAATGCCCGCGCTGATGGAAGCTTACAAACTGAGCTCGCGCGCGGCGCACGTCGGATTCGATTGGCCCGAGATCGAAGGCCTTTTCGCCAAGCTCGAAGAAGAGACGCAGGAGTTGCGGCAGGAACTGAAGGCTGTGCCGACACTTCATTCCAAGGGTCCATCGGTGGGGAAGGGAATTGCCGGATCGGGAAGACCGCAACTTGCACCCGAACTGCGCGAGCGCGTCGAAGATGAAGTGGGAGACATGTTCTTCGTCCTGGTGAACATTGCGCGCTACCTGTCGCTCGATCCGGAGTCGGCGTTGCGGAAGACGAATCGCAAGTTTAAGCGCAGGTTCCAATGGATGGAGGAGCGGCTGCGCGCGAGCGAACGAACGCCGCAGCAGGCGTCGATGGACGAACTGGAAACCCTATGGCAACAAGCGAAGCAGCAGGAAAAACCGGCGTGACCGGCGCGGGCACGGAAGCGCCGTCGGGAAGAACACCGTCGGAAAAAATGCCGGGCCCGGTGACCATCCGCAAGTGTGAAGCGCTTCGGGAGATGCAGGCCTGTTTTGCGCTGCAAAAAGAGGTATGGAAGTTTTCGGATGCGGAGTTGATTCCCGTGCGGATATTCGTGGTGGCCTCGAAGATCGGCGGGCAGGTTATTGGAGCTTTCGCCGGCACGGACGACAAAAAGGAGTTGATCGGCTTCGCGCTCGCGCTCCCGGGAATGCGAAACGGGCACAGCTATCTGCACTCGCAGATGCTGGCCGTCCGCCAGCAATATCGCAATGGCGGCTTGGGACGGCGGATGAAACTCTATCAGCGTGAAGATGCGCTGGCGCGGGGCATCGAACTGATGGAGTGGACCTTCGATCCGCTGGAAATCAAGAACGCGTACTTGAACATAGAAAAGCTGGGTGCAATCGCGCGACGCTACAGCGTGGATCAGTATGGGCTCACGTCGTCTCCGCTGCAGGGCGGTTTGCCCAGCGACCGGCTGGTGGCGGAGTGGTGGATGAAGTCCAAGCGGGTCGAAGCGGTTCTGGCCGAGGCTCCGCGCCCCAAGTTCGAATGCCGCGCGCGCATCGACGTGCCAGCGGAGATTTACGCCTGGAAAGCCGCCGCGGCGACGCGCGCCCAGGCGCTGGCGGTGCAGACAAGGAATCGTGAGCGGTTCCACCAGGCGTTTGCCGAAGGGCTGAGCGTGCTCGGCTATGAGCGCGACGCTAACGGGAATGGGCGGTTCCTGTTGGGGAACTGGGACGAATCATTGCAGTATTAGTACCGCGACGGCACGATGATTACGGCGCGGAAAAACGAGTAGCGCCGGCATCTTGCCGGCTGTCTCGAGGGCGTCTCGCCCTCGACACGGCGGGCGAGGACGCCCGCCGGACAGCCGCCGGGACGGCGGCGCTACATCCTCTTGCTCTAGCTGGTGCGCCCTTCTATACTTGCGGGTCCCAATTCTGGGTGCCTGTCCAGCGTAAGTCTGAATTCAGCGATGACTAAGTCATGAAAATCGAATCTGTAACTCTGCGTGAAATTCACATGCCGCTCGTGCATTTTTTTGAGACGAGCTTTGGCCGCGTTTATAGCCGCCGCATCCTGCTGGTGAGTGTTGAGGCCGATGGAGTCCGCGGGTGGGGCGAGTGCGTCGCCGGGGAAGATCCGTATTACAGCCCGGAATGGACCGAAACCGCATGGCCCACGATCAAGAATTATCTGGCGCCTTTACTACTCCAGAGTGAGTTGCCGGCCGGCCGCGATTGCGCCGCGCGCTTTGCCAGAATCCGTGGCCATCGCATGGCCAAAGCCGCGCTCGAAAACGCGGTGTGGGACGCCGAGGCGCGGCAGAAACAACTGCCGCTCTGGAAGTTGCTGGGAGGAACCCGGCGCGAGATCGCCTGCGGCGTCTCGATCGGCATTCAGGACTCGCCCGAACAGCTTCTCCAGAAAATTGACATTGAGTTGGCGGCAGGATACCGGCGCATCAAGATCAAGGTGAAGCCGGGATGGGATCTGAATGTGTTGGAGAAGATCCGCGCGCGCTGGGCGGATATTGTTCTCAGTGTGGATGCGAATTCCGCCTATACGCTCGACCAAGTCGAGCATCTGCGCAAGTTCGATGCCTTCAAGCTGCTGATGATTGAGCAGCCCTTGTGGAACGACGAAATCTATCTTCATGCGCGGCTGCAGAAAGCGATCCAGACGGCGATCTGCCTGGACGAATCGATTCTGAATGCGCGCGACGCCGATTTTGCGCTCGAAACCGGCGCCTGCCGCATCCTCAATATTAAGGTGGGCCGCGTGGGCGGTTTCAGCGAGGCCCTGAAGGTACACGACGTTGCCGTGCAACACAACGCTCCGGTGTGGTGCGGTGGAATGCTGGAATCGGGAGTGGGACGGGCGCACAACATTGCCCTGTCGACGCTCGAAAATTTCCGCTTGCCCGGAGACGTGTCGGCATCGAAGCGCTATTGGAAGCAGGACATCATTGAACCCGAAGTGGACGTGCGCGCCGACGGAATGATTGCCATCAGTGATGCTCCCGGGACTGGCTACAACGTGCTCGAAGACGCGGTGCGGAGGTTCACCGTGCGCGAAGAAACTTTTCGCGCCCAAAAATCCTGAGAGCCCGTGGTGAGTTGTTCGTGCACGAACGACACCACCCACGAAGTGTCATCCACTCATGAATTGTCATCCTGAGCGAAGCGAAGGACCTGCTGTCCGCGGCGAACTGCAATCACTTGTGGGCGAGTTTGCCGGCAGCGGGATTGTCGGCCACGGACGTTTCCTCCTGCTTCAGCACTTCCAGCGCCTGGGCGAAGGTTAGATCCGAGGGGACTCGCTTGAAGTCGCGGAAAGTCTCTGTAGAGATGATCGAGAGATTTCTTACCAGCAGAATCTTCCCGGTGAAGTTCAAACTCATGCTTGAAATTTCCCAGAAATTGTCGTCAACCACCTGCTGATGAACCACAAAGCGGCCGCCCCGGTCGAGGTGTCCGAGAATCCCCCACCCGAAGCCGACATCCTTGAAGAGCGTGCCGTCAATGCTGGCAATGCGGTAACGGACGGGGTCCACCAGCACGTAGCCTTGCATTCCGGTCAGCACCTCCTCCACGCGCGAGGGCGGTTCGTAGCGGGGATTGGGGCGGAACTTCAGTTTCACCAGAGAGTCGCCGGCTCGGCCCATGCCTTCCGAACTTTGCTCTTCTCCAGCGTACTCAAAAAGAAAGGCATCGGGCAGGGCGCGCATGATACGCATCGTGCGCTCGGCGCTGTCGCGCTCCTGCGCGCGCTTCTTTTTCAATTCCTCCGGATTCTTGACGAAACGTTCCACGCGTGCCTCTTCCGCCCGGCGTTGTTCGGGAGTCAGAGGCTTGTCGTTGTAGGCGATTACCAGGCCGGCCGTGGCCTCCTTGGTCTCGACGTAAAGTTTTGTCGTGGATCCTTTAGGCGTAGTCTTGGTGCCGCGAAACAGAAAGTGGGCGCTGTCGTCCTTGGCAGCCTTAATTTCGTTCTGCACCGCTTTGCGCACCAAGGCCGCCGGATCCTGATAGTTGGAAACGGTCGCTGGCTGCCCTCCGAAACCGGCCGCGGTGAGCAGCAGAATCCAAGCGCTGGTTTGCGCGATGCAATTGCGCGACCTTGAGTTAACGACCGCCATGATCAGACTGGGCACGTTGACCCCGTCACCCTTACAACGATGGTAGCAAACCGAAGCTTCGGTCGGGGCCGCTGCTCGCCGCCGCTGCGGTAAGTTCCTCATGGAGAATGATTTCCGGCCAACAACCTGAACCGAACACGAGCCGATGATTTACAATCGGAGAATTCGCGGCGACCAGAGCGCGAGCGAAGATGGAGGCCAGGCATGGAAGCTGCGCAGACCGGAGAGTTCGCCCACATCGGCAAGTCGGTGGTGATCAAAGGAGAGCTGTCGGGATCCGAAGACTTGTACGTGGATGGCAATGTCGAAGGCAAGATCGAGCTTCGCAACCACAGCCTGACGGTCGGGCCGAACGGAAATGTGAAGGCGGACATCACCGCGAAAGCCGTGGTCATTCAGGGTAAGTTGGATGGGGCTGTGAACGCCTCGGATCGCGTGGAGTTGCGCAAGTCGGCGGTGGTAACTGGCGACGTGACCACGCAGCGCATCGCCATTGAGGAGGGTGCGTTCCTGAAAGGGAAGGTCGATATTCAGAAAGATGGAGGAAAGGCCGCGACGCCCGCGTCGAAGTAAGAAATGACGCGCTTGGACGCGCCCGACTGCACTCGTCACTGATCATGCGACATGGCATCGGTTTCTGACAACGTAATGAAATTCTTTCGCAGCTCTTCGAACCGGACGGCGGGCCCCGCGGTCCCGCAGAAGTTGACCCGCCGGTCGAGCGGCATTGGCGAAATCTCACGCCTGCTGAATTCCGAGGAGGGGTTGTGCGTCCTCGACATGGGCTCGACCTCGGCCGGCAACATCCGTTTCTTTACCGGCAAGGGACACAAGATTTACAGCGAAGACCTGCTCTGGTCGTCTCTCGATCCCGGGCTGCGCATGCAGGACAGCGCCGGCAACTCCATTCTCGACAGCAAGAAGTTTCTGGATGAGAACCTGGTGTACCCGAACGCCCACTTCGACGTGGTGCTCTGCTGGAATCTGCCCGATTACATGGAAGAGAGCCTGGTGAAGCCGACCATCGACCGCTTGTGGTCGGTGATGAAGCCGGGCGGGTTCCTGCTGGCGTTCTTTCACACGCGCGACGCCGGCCCGGACTCGACCTGCTATCGCTATCACGTCACCGGCACCGACCTGCTGGAGATGCAGGAGGTAAAGTTCGCACCGCCCGGCCGTCCCGCCTCGGAAAAGCAATCCCCGCGCCTGCAGCGGGTGTTCAACAACCGGCACATTGAAAACCTCTTCCGCGATTTCGCTTCGATCAAGTTTTTCCTGGCGCGCGATGCCATACGGGAAGTGCTGGTGGTACGGTAAGGCTTTTCTGCACGAGAAAGACGAACTCAGCTAACGCTCTTTCTTGGGTGGCTTGGCGACGGCACAAAGGAGGAGAGGATATGATAGCTCGAATCTGGCACGGCAAAACGAAGGCGAGCGATGCGGAAACGTATCTCGAGTATCTCTTCAAGTCCGGAATCCCCGCTTACCGAACGACGACTGGCAATAAGGGGGCCTGGGTTCTACGCAGGATGGACGGCGATGTAGCACATTTCACTACGCTGTCCTTTTGGGAATCGCGCGACGCAATTGCGGCTTTTGCCGGTCCGGATATCGAGGTCGCCAAGTACTACCCGGAAGATGAGAAATACTTGCTGGAATTCGAACCCACGGTCATGCACTACGAATTGTTCCAGTGACTGAGAACCGACAGGTTGATACTCAGGATTGATAAGGTCCCAGGTTCACAGTTTACAGTTCGGGTGTTGTTGCTGCTGTCGAAGTCGACATTGAATCCTAGACATCGGCAGGGGTTGATCTCCCACAGGTTGGACATGTCTTCATGTGGGCCAAGCGCGCCTTGTGGGCTTGCTGATAGGCTTCCATCTCTTCTTTCTGATGCTTTCGCTTTGCTTTCCCGGAGAGCCTGGGCTTGACCTCATTGCGGAACAGATAAGAAGTCCACGCCGTGTGAGCGCGGGTCTCACGATCTTTCAATTCTCTATATTTGGCGCATTCCGGCTCAGGCATAGCGTGACTTGATGATAGTCGAAAAGCTCAGGTGTCCATTCCTGTTTTCGGCGATCTCTTGCTAATATGGAGAGTCAGGCATCGGTTCCGCGCGACGTTTTCCCGCCAACCCCGCCAGGTCCGGAAGGAAGCAACGGTAACGGGCTCTTTCGTGTGCAGTGGACCGCCGGTGCCTGACTTTTATTTCTCCCGCGAGGTCGCCCAGGTTAGCGCCCAAAAGACGGGCGCGAACCTGGGGCACCAAGCCCTTCGTCATGACCAAGCGTCTTTACTACGACAGTTCTGAAACCCACGAGTTCGATTCGGCGGTCGAGGACGTCACGCCCCCCTCGCCTGAGCAAGGACGCGCGGCCGTCATCCTGCGCGAGACCGCTTTCTATCCCACCAGCGGCGGTCAGGTTCACGACACTGGATGGCTCACGTTCGACGGTGCCGAGCGACTGCGAGTCACGGAAGTTGCGGAGGCGGAAGACGGCAGGATCGTCCACTACTTGGAAGCGCCGCCGAAGTTGCCGTTGGCGGGCGCCGCCGTCCACGGCAGCATCGATCGAGAACGCCGCCGCGATCACATGCAGCAACACACCGGCCAGCACGTTCTCTCGGCAGCGTTTGTCGAGCTTTACCAGATGCCGACCGTCTCCTTCCACATGGGCACTAGTGAGGCCTATTGCTCGATTGATCTGGCCGCGCCGTCAGTAAGTTCCGAGCAGATTGCCGCAGCCGAGAAGCGCGCCAATCAGATCGTGTTTGAGAACCGTCCGGTGCGAATTCGCTACGTTTCCCGCGCGGAAGCAGAGAAACTCGGCCTGCGCAAACTGCCTCCCGCGGAGCGCGATGAACTGCGACTGGTCGAGGTCGCGGATTTCGATCTTTCGGCGTGCGGCGGAACTCATGTCGGCGCCAGCGGGCAGATTGGTTCGATCGTTCTCCGGAAAAGCGAAAGGGTGCGGCAGGGTACGCGAGTGGAGTTTGTCTGTGGCAATCGCGCGGTGCGCATGGCGCGGCGTGACTACGGCGCCCTCAGTGAGGCGGCCGCGCTGTTCTCTGCACAGCTTTGGGATGTGCCAGAGCAGATTCGCAAGAGTGTCGAAGAAAACAAACAGTTGCGCAAACAAAAGGAAGATGCGCTCGATCAACTCGCCGAGCTTATGGCTTTGGCCGCTCTTCGTGATCAACCGGAAACGCAGGGACGGAAAATGATCGTGCGCGCGTTTTCGGATCGCGACATCACCTTCGCCAAACTCTTTGCGCAGAAAGTGACGCGAGTGGGCACGCCCGCGATCGCGCTGGTAGCAAGCGCGGTGCATCCGCCGGGGTTGGTCTTCGGGCAGACTCCCGGCGGCTCCGCCGACATGAGCGCGTTGCTTAAGCAAGTCTTGTCGTCCGTCGGGGGCCGCGGCGGTGGCAGCCGCGATTTCGCCCAAGGCGGAGTTCCGGCAGGCTCGAATATCAACGTTGAGCAGCTTTTGCGTCAGGCAGCGGTTACAATCGGAGCCTGATCTCAGCCGCCAGGGCATGGCCTGGGAAGAATCATCTCGATGCTGGAACCGCGGCTCATACTCGTCAACCTTCTGATCAAGCTGGGCGTGGCTGCGGCCGTGTCGAGCGCCCTGGTGCGCTCCAAAGAATTCAAGATGTCGATCTTTCGCGAGGAGCGCTCGACCCGGCACAAAATCTATCTCGCGTTGTGGATGGCGATCCCGATCGCCCTCGGTGTCTGGATTCGGTTCAGCGCCAAGAACTTCCTTGCCGGCGACCTTTCGCTCGAAACGGCATTGCTGCTGGGCGTGATTGGCGGGCGCTTGTCGGGAGGGCTCGGCGGAGCGCTGATCGCGCTGCCCGCTATGTTGCACGGCGAGTGGGCGAGCTTGCCGCTGAATGTGTTTGCCGGAATTATCGCCGGGCAGTTGCGCCGTTTTGCGCCCGAACAGGAAGATATCTGGTCGTTCTCGCCGTTCATCGATCTTACCCTCTATCGCATGATCCGCCGCAATCTGCCGCGTCCCCGCGTGTTCGATTGGCAGATCGCTTTTTTCGCGACCATCGTGGGCTTGCGTTATCTGCAAACCGAAATCTGGCATTTCTGGCCCAACTCCATCTTCAGCCTCGAAAGTCCCGGCCTGTGGGGCAAGTACGGAACCCCGAACGGATATCTGGTGGAGAGCGCCATCTATCTGGCCGTGGTCATGGTGGTGGGCACGGAACTGAAAATCTTCAACAGCGTCCGTATCCAGATGAAGCTCGAGGAGCAGGAGCGCCTGCTGCTGCAGGCGCGCATGGCGGCTTTGCAAAATCAGATCAATCCGCATTTTCTGTTCAATACGCTGAATTCCATTTCGTCGCTGGTCCGTTTCGATCCCGACACGGCGCGCGAGATGGTTCTGAAGCTCGCCACCATTCTTCGCCGCCTGCTGCACTCGACCGATTCGTTCGTTCCGCTGCGCGAGGAAGTCGAGTTCATCGATAATTATCTGGACATTGAAGTCGTACGCTTTGGACGGGACAAGCTCAAGGTCGTCAAGGATCTCGATCCGGCATCGCTCGAAGCCATGGTTCCCAGCATGTTGCTGCAGCCGCTGGTCGAAAATTGCATCAAGCATGGACTGGCGCCCAAAATCGAGGGCGGCAGCATCACGCTGCGCAGCCGCCTGATCAAATCGCGGCTGGTGGTAGAGGTGGAAGACGACGGGGTAGGCATGGGGGCGGCGCAATTGCTCGAGCAACCCGATGGACTCGGCGGCATTGGCATCGGCATGGCTAACGTTGCCGAGCGGCTCAAGGTGCTCTACGGCGATGCGGCCAGGATGAAGATCGAAGCCCGTGAAGGCGGCGGCACGCTGGTCCGTTTGCGCCTGCCCATTCTGCCTAACCCTGAAGAGCTAATGACGGTTGCGCCGACTGCGATGACCGCTCCAGCACCCTTCGGTAAAAGTCTTCGTAAAGCGGAATAATCTTATCGGAGGAGTATTTCTCCTGGGCGGCGGCACGCGCCCGTTGCCCCATGTCGCGCAGGGCCGATTCATCGCCGAGCAGTTCGATGGCGTAACGCGCCATGGTCTCCACGTCGCCGACATCGGCCAAATACCCGGTCACGCCGTGCTCGATCAACTCCGGTACTCCGCCCGAGCGGGTGGCAATCGGGACGACCTCACAGGCCATCCCTTCCAGCGCCGCCAGGCCAAAGGTCTCCAGTTCGCTCGGCATCAGCATCACGTCCGAAATGGCAAGTTTCTCCCGGATCTGATCCTGCTTTCCCAGAAATGACACGTGCTCGTGAAGGCCTTTTTGCACCGCCAGCCATTCCGCCTGCGAACGGTCGGGCCCGTCGCCAATCAGCAGCAGCTTGCAAGGAATTTTCTTGCGCACACGGTCAAAGATTTCGATTACATCCAGCACGCGCTTCACCGGCCGGAAGTTGGAAAGGTGCACCAGCAGCCGCTCGTCCTTGGAAACATACTCGCCGCGCTTTTCCACCCATTCCGGTTTGCGCCGGTACTCCTCGCAGTTCACGAAGTTAGGGATGACCTCGATGTGGTTCTTGACGTCGAAAACCCTGAGCGTGCGGGTACGCAAATACTGCGAGATCGCCGTCACGCCATCGCTCTGCTCGATAGAAAAGCGCGTAATCGGAAGATACGAGCGGTCGAGCCCGACCAGCGTGATGTCGGTGCCGTGCAGCGTCGTGACAAACGGCAAGTGGCGCCGCGGCGGAGTTGCCGCCAGCATTTGCTTGGCCAGCATCGCGCTCACCGAATGCGGAATCGCATAGTGCACGTGCAGCAGATCGAGCTCGTAGAGCTGCGACACTTCGGCCATGCGCGTTGCCAACGCCAGGTCATAGGGAGGATATTCAAACAGCGGATACCGCGTGACCTCGACCTCGTGATAGTGAATGTTGGGTTCCGGCCCGGTCAGGCGAATGGGCTGCGAATAGGAGATGAAATGAATCTCATGGCCCCGGCGAGCCAGCTCAAGCCCCAGTTCCGTGGCGACCACTCCGCTGCCGCCGTAGGTTGGATAACACGTGATCCCGATCTTCATGCGCCTCCCACGATACCATCATTGGATTCGCAGGAAGGGCTGGGGATGCAAGCGTAGGGAAGGTTCGTGTGGGGACGGGCGTCCTCGCCCGTCCAAGCGGAGCTCGGCAGTAGCCGCGTAGGGAAGATTCGTGGAGAGCATGCCGCGCCCCTCTGGCCGGGAGGGGCCCGGACGCTTCTGACAGAAGCGGTTGCCGCGCCCTAGTCCGTGCTCGGCTTCTTCGCGGTCAGATCGCAGGCTTGTCTAACCCGGTCCAGATTCAATCCGCCCGGAGAAAACTCCGCGATCTGCCGGCCACTCCGCGTGGGGAGCGCGACGTTGAAAATGTTGGCCCCCATCATGCCTCGAACCGTGCCCTTGTCCATGGAGAGAAAGTGTCCGCGCATCCAGTTCCACCCTTTGAAGTAATGCACATCGTCGACGCGGACCTCTACTTCCAACTGCGGCTGTCCCCAGAAGCCGGGGCGGTTCGGCGGCGGTAATTTGACTCCCGGATTGAAATCCGCCAGCTTGAGCTTGCCGTCGCTGCAGTACAGATTGACTCTAGGCTTGTAATTCGGGTCTTCGCGAAAATAGTTATCCGACACGAGCTGGAAGCGCACCTTCTTCGCGCCCGTCATCTTGTCATCGGAGTGAAATTCCAGCCATTGTCCACCGGCGCTGACCCCGTCCGACTCGCCCTGATAAGGACTCATGGCGCCCCTCTGGGCCGAAGCCCAGGCGGCCGCGCCGACCACAAAGAAGATAAGAGCGGCTCTGGCCGCCAACCCTGAACCCATTGCTTTCGGAACCCAACGCGATCCTCTCAAGATTCCCTCCCGGTAATCACACCCCTACATACTATCGAACCCCGAAGTTCGCAAGAAGTTGCATGGAAGGGTGAAGAGAGTTTCGCAAGCGATTATCGTAGAATTCAGTCATCGCATCGCGTTGCCCGGATGGCGAAACTGGCAGACGCACGGGACTTAAAATCCCGGGTCCCTAACCGGACGTGACGGTTCGATTCCGTCTCCGGGCACCACTCCGACTCGAAGAGCACGAATCACTTCGTTTCTCCGATCACCCTCATTGACCGCAGTCGGGTGCCACCGCCCGATTCCTGCGCGGTCGTCTAGCCTTAATTCCCATCCGCCGGTTTGCGCTCGGATTGCTGGGACACGAGCCAAGCCTCTGCCTCGCTGGCAATTCGGAAAGTGCGCGTCACGCGAAAACATTCCTCTGCCAGCGCCTCAAACATCCTCATCATGCCGAAAAGAGCGTCGCGACTGGCCAGAATCGCACACGCATCGAAGCGAATCTTGGCGCAGATCCTTTTCAGTTCCCTGACGACAATCGAGAGCTCGTGAGTCTCGGGTAAAGAATCCACTTCACTCAAGTCCAAGAGGACGTCGGGCCTCTCCGGGCATTGGGGGTCTTGCTCCAAAGCCCGAAAATGATCGATGACATCTTGCATCGTCACATGCCCGACGGCCCTGGTCCGAATCGTTCTTTTATCGACGTCGATTTGGTACGTGATGGGCACGAGTCGATTCTACCTTCCTTTTGCCCCAATCTTTTCCGGACAACCCACCCCTCCCAGCAACGCCCCAGTTTCTTCTCCGACCGGCTTGTTTCTTGTCCCGGTGGATCAACGCTGGAGGGGCGCAAAGTCTGACTTGAGTTGGCCTCCGTAGTGCGCGACGACGAGCGCGGCTACGTGGGCGATCGCGTCATGGAGAACCGCGGTTTCTCCTCGATGATGCCCCGTAAACACCACCAGCACGATGGGCTGCTTATTGACCCACAGGATTCCGGCATCATTGGCGATGAACGGCTGCCCGTCTCCGGTCTTGTGCGCCACACGAACGTCGCGCAGGTATCGCGGGAAGCGATCGTTCACTTGCTGCATTTCCATCGTGTCCAGCAACTGGTTGCTCGCCCGCTTTGAAACGAGTTTGCCTTCGGCCGTCAGCTCAAGCAGTCGCCCCATGTCCCGGGCGGAGCTGTGGCCAAAATAGATGCCGGCGTCATAGATCGTGTGACGGAACGCTTCTTCGACCCGGGCGTCGCCATACTTGCCAAAGGGGAATTCGATGGTCTGGTCCCCCGGCGCCATCTTGTACGCAGGATCCAGGCTCCCCAGCCAGGTGCGATCCCAGTCGAGGTCTGAAAATTCGATAGAGATTTTCTCCAGACCGAGCGATCGCATGTACTGGGTTACGTTTCCTCGACCAACTTTGTCCGCGAGAAGATCGGTGGCCTCATTGTCACTGATGATAATCATGAGCGTGAGCAGATCCTTGACCGTTGGTTGCAGGCCGGGATCGAGAGCGTAGAGGACTCCGGAAGGAAGCCTGCGGTCACCGGCCTTCAGCGCGATGCGGTCAGCCAGAGAGAATCTTCCCGTCTCGCTTTGGCGCAAGACCTCGGCCGCGATGGCCAGTTTTACAACGCTGAAAGTCTCGTAGACGGCGTCCGCGTCCAGGGCAATTTCGTCTCCGTTGGCGAGGTTCTTCATATAGATCGCCATATTGCCCGGGAACCCCTGCTGCAAGCGGGCGAGTTCGCGCTCAAGTTGCGCCGGCGCGTGCGCCTTAGATGTTTCCTGCGCCAGGCAAAGTTGAAATGAAAAGATCATAAGAGAGGCCAACCAAAGGCCGCGATGGTCCATCACTTGAGACATTTTCTCCTCCTAATTCTGGCTCTTTGGTACGGAAGACGAGTTTTTCAACAGCTACGTCCCATTTCACCAAGCCGGGTTTTTGGGTAAACAGGACTGCGTACCGGCCTATGGTAGCCCCTTTCCCCAAAGAATCTGATTTAAGAAATAAGACTCTGGGCCGTTTACTTGGTGCAGTCGCCGGTGCGCTTGCCAGTGATTTTGTAGGCCATGTGGGGGGCGCGAGGACTCTTGGGCGCCACCTTGCGGACTGCGCTATATGAGGTGGGGGAAAGGGTGGCATCGACGTGAACGGTGCGGTTGTTGCAGTCCTCGTCGTAGGAAACCGACGTGGAACTGGTCTTGAGATTGTGCTGGGTGCAGGAGGGATCCGGACGGTAGGCGGCTGCGACCCGCTCGTTAAAAACCTGCTCAGGGTCCGCCAGTTGAGCCGAACTGAGGCAGCGGATTGTGGTCTGGGAAGGATACGTTTTCGAGTTGCCGTTCATGGTCATTTCGATACTGGTCGCGATCTCGTACTTGCCGGGCTCGAGGTTGACGGCAGGATTGTTAGCGAAAGCCAACGGAGACAGCATGAGGGCGAGCAACAGGAGGCGGAGTACGCGCATGAAATCTCCTTGTGCTTCGACGTGGGGACGCTGCATAGGATAGCACGCCAAACCAGCAGTCAGGAGTCGAGGTGGTTGGGGCGCCCGGCCCTCCGAATCGGTCCCCGGTTTTCTCAGTTCTTTGACCAGGGCGGCACAACGCCAGTCATGCGCGCATATGCGATCAGTTGCCCCATGTGCTCGTTGGCATGAACGATGATGCGGAGATACATGCCGTCAACCGTCGCATCCCGGTCGATGATATGGACCTTACGCTCGAGGTCTTTCGGGTTCTCAGCTGAATGAGCTTCTTTGACGGCGTCCAACGAGCGCTTCAGCCAATTGATTACTTCCGACTTGGACGTAACCGTCTTTTCCATGCCCTCTTTGAGGTCCGCAGGCATCTTAGGTCCCGTAACGCTCAGGAGATAGAAGTTCGCCATTACGATGTGCATGTACACTTCGCTGGTGGAGCGGACTCCTGCCGCAGGTCGCCATGCGAATTTATCCACTGGCGTCGCTTCGGCCAACGCAATCAACTGCCGAGAAACATGCCTCCACTCCCCGTCGTATCCCTGCCAGATCCCCTCGGGCGGGGCCTGGGCCAACAACATGGGCGTACTCAGCGAGACCCACAACAATGCTTTTGCCAAGCGTGTGTTCACGGCGCGGCTCCTCTCATGTACTTGATGCCTGCTTTGCGCAACTTCCACTCGTTCCTGCGGCCCACTCAATGGATTTCGGACCGCGCCGCACGCGTCATCAGTTCTTCGATGGCCTGCTGCGGCGCCTTGCCGTTTTCGAGGATGGCGAACATCTGCTCGGTGATCGGCATCTCGATGTGCTTCTTGCGCGCCAAACCGACCGCAGCCTTGGTTGTGAAAACGCCCTCCGCGACTGCCCCATGCATGCCGCCGATGATGTCGGAAAGTTTGCGGCCCTTGCCCAGTTCAACGCCGACGCTGCGGTTGCGCGAGAGATCTCCGGTGCAGGTGAGAACCAGATCGCCCAGGCCGGCGAGTCCGGCCATGGTATCGAGGCGGCCGCCGCAAGCCACCACCAGGCGTGCGACTTCGGCGAGACCTCGCGTGATCAGCGCCGCAACCGAGTTATGGCCAAGGCCGAGACCATCGCATACGCCGGCGGCGATGGCGATGATGTTCTTGAGCGCGCCGCCTAACTCCACCCCGATCACGTCGTCGTTGGTGTAAACGCGAAAGCGGGAATCGTTGAACGCCTGCTGCACGGCGCGCGTCACATCTCCGTCGACCGATGCAACGGTCACAGCGGTCGGATCGCCGCGCGCCACCTCTTTGGCGAATGACGGGCCGCTGAGCGCCCCCACTCGGGCCGTGAACTTGCGGCTGCGCAAGACATCGCCAATCACTTCCGTCATGCGCAGCAGAGTTCCGTCTTCGAGCCCTTTGGTACAACTGACGAAAATCATCTCCGGGCGGAGCGCCGGCGTCATGCGTTCGAACAGGGCTCGACAATGCTGCGAAGGCATTACGCTGACGACGATCTCCGCGGCGTCGAGGGCGGTGTTCAGGTCGCTGGTCGGCGCAATCGATTCGGGCAGCTTGAACCCGGGCAAGAAGCGCTCGTTGATGCCGCTTCTTGCGATGCTTTCGCAAAGATCGGGTTCGTTAACCCAGAGCCGGACTTGATGAGTCCCTTTGCGACCGAGGACAATGGCCAATCCCGTGCCCCAGGCGCCTGCTCCGATGACGGCAATGCGGCTCATCCGCGGGTTGCTCCTAGCGTTCCTGACTTTGCTCCTGCCTTTGCGCCTAACTTTGATTCCGTTCCGGCGGCGAGACGGCCGATGTTTCGGTGGTGTTTCCAGATCACGAGTACCGAGACCAGGGCGATCAAAACAACTTGCCGCGGATCCGCGTACTCGTGGAGCGCCCACGCAAGCACCGGAAACGCTGCTGCCACCGCGATCGACCCCAGTGAGACGTAGCGGAACACGGCGACCAGGATCAAAAACAATACCAGCATGCACAAAATAGCTTTCGGGGTGAGCAAAATAAAAGCTCCCAGGGTGGTGGCGACGCCCTTGCCGCCGCGGAACTTGAGCCAGACGGGAAATAGATGGCCGAGCACGGCAAAGCACGCCGCCGTGGTCATGACGAGCGGTTGATGCGGTCCGCTGAACAGCGCCCGCGCCACTAGAACCGCCGCTAGACCTTTGGCGACGTCCAGCAGCAGAGTCGCAGCCCCAAGCCTGGGCGACGTACGGGCCACGTTGGTCGCGCCAATGTTGCCACTGCCGGTCGCGCGCACATCCTGGCCCTTGAGAATCCGCACCAGCAAATACCCAAATGGGATGGCTCCCAGCACGTAGCCACCGACGGCGGCGATGAGGTAAGGATTCATGTCCATCTTCCGGATGCCAATTCAATCTTGCGGGTGAAGCGCCGTGCGTCCCCACCCGGCGGGACGGGCGAGACGCCCGTTGCTCCACTAACTATTCTTGATTGAGCGGAAACCGTTGCAGCTTCGTGTACTTCGATCCCTTCGGTGAAAGCTGGCTCTGGTAAAGAATAAACTCGTGTGCGGTCATTGTCCCGAAGTCAAGCTCGCCCATCGCGGCCAGCCGCTTTTCGAGTACTGCAAACGCTGAATTAGGACCATCACCTTTGCGCCATTTCGGCGAACCCGATTTGCCGCCGGCCCGCGCCAGGGTCAGATGTGGACTGTAAGGCCGATCCTCGCGCGGAATGCCAAGTTCGGCTGTGGCCGCGTCGATGGTCCCAGCCAGTTCGGCCAGTTGCGGGTCAGCGTGAATCCCGATCCAGAATACGCGCGGAGCCTTTGCCGTGGGGAAGAATCCATAGCCGCCGGAGCGAATTTCGAACCCGCCGCTCTTGACCCGCCGCAAACGTTCGGCAATCGCTTCCACCCGCTCCGGTGTTTGTTCTCCGATGAACTTCAACGTGATATGCAACGCTTCCGGATGCACCCAGCGCGCATCGGGCGTGAATCCCTGCACCCCTTCGAGGAAGCGCGAGATCCGCCCGCGGATTTCAGAATCGAGATCGATGCCAATGAAGATTCGCATGTCTTATGACAGTGCCTTACACCAGCGCCCGGCGGATCATTTCCAACGCCTGTTGCGTTGCGAACTGGCGGATGCGCTTGCGGTCTCCGGGGAAATTGCGCTCGACCACCTGCGTGCCCTCTTCTCCCGCGAGCGCGATGTATACCAGGCCCACGGGTTTCTGCTCGGTCCCGCCGCTCGGACCGGCCACTCCGGTGATTCCAATTCCGTAACTCGCCAGGCAGCGCTTGCGGATGCCTTCCGCCATGGACGCCGCCACTTCGCGGCTCACCGCTCCATGCCGGTCGATCAGCGCCTTGGGAACGTTCGCAAATTGCGTCTTCAGTGCATTCGAATACACCACCGCGCCGCCCAGAAAATAACGCGAGCTGCCGCTGAGTGAGGTGATGCGCTCGGCCAGCAGCCCACCGGTGCAGGATTCAGCCACGGCCAGCGTCATGCTGCGCATCTGCAATAGATAGCTGACGATCTGTTCGATGGTTTCCCCTTTGCGAGAAAATATGGCATCGCCAAGTTCATCTTCGATTTTCCCGGCGAGTTCCGCGACGCGCGCTTCGGCTTCCGCCGGCGAATCCTTGCGGCAGCGCAGGTGGAGTTGAATCTCGCCCGCGCCCGCCAGAATCGTCGTCTGCACGTCGCTATAAGTCTTGTAGATCGGCGCCACCCGCGCGTCCACTTGCGATTCCGGCATCATCGCCATCTTGAGGGTGCGCGTCGCGATGTGCTGTGGCGGAATACGCGTGCGCAGTCGCGGCATGCATTCCGCCTCAAACAGCGCCTTGAGTTCATGGGGAGGCCCAGGAAGCAGCATCACAAGGCGTTCCTGCCCGTCATACTTCCCCGCGATCCACTGGCCGGGCGCGGTGCCGAGCGGATTCGGCATCACCGTGGCGCTGGTCAGGATGTCGGCCTGCTTGGCATTGTTGGCCGACATTTTCATGCCGCGCTGGGCGAAGCGCTCTTCAAGCTTCGCGAGGACTGCCGGATCGCGTTGCACCTTCAAACCCAGCCCGTCGGCGACCGCTTCGCGCGTCAGGTCATCTTCGGTGGGGCCGAGGCCCCCCGAAAAAATAATGATGTCCGACCGCCGCATGGCGAGTTTAGCGGCCGCGGTCAGTCCTTCGGCGTCGTCGCCAACAATGCACTTGAAGCGCACTTCAACGCCCAGATCATTCAGTTTTTCGGTGAGGTAGAGCGAGTTGGTGTCCTGGCGATGAGGAGTGAGCAACTCAGACCCGACGGCTATGATCTCGGCGTTCACGGGTAAAAGTGTAAATGATGAATGGTGGAGGAGAAGCGGTCGCCTTTACAAGTTGTCATCCTGAGCGAAGCGAAGGACCTGCTGTCTTTTCCACCAGCAAGAAAGCAGGTCCTTCGCTTCGCTCAGGATGACAACTTGAATTTGTGCCACGAATTCGTGCAACGCAGTGCCGGCTGCAAGCTACCGGCTTGCTGGTTGTTGCTGGGTCATGCAGTGGAGCGCCCCGAATCCCCAGATCAGATCGCCGCAGTAGATGGGCACGATTTCGCGCGCCGGAAACAGTTCCGCAAGCGTGTTGAGCGCGATGCGGTCGTTTGGATCGTTGAAGACCGGCGCCAGCACCGCGCCATTCGCGATATAGAAATTGGCGTAGCTGGCGGGCAACTGGCGTTCCTCGAACACCACCGGCCGCGGCATGGGCATTTCGACAATTTCAAGTTTCTGGCCGTCGGCAGTACGAGCGTTTTTCAGGCGGCCCAGGTTCGCACGCAGCGCAGCATAATTTTCGCTCTGCTCATTCTGCTCGACCATCGTGACCACGGTATTGGGAGCGACGAACCGGGTGATGTCATCGACGTGGCCGTGAGTGTCGTCGCCCGCGATGCCGCTTTCGAGCCAGATCACCGACGGCGCGCCAAAATAGTCGTCGAACAATTGTTCATAGGCCGCGCGGTCCATGGTCGGGTTGCGCTGCTGCGTGGTGGAGAGCAAGCATTCCTCAGTAGTGAGCAAAGTGCCGCAGCCGTTGACGTCAATCGATCCACCCTCCAGAACGACGCGATGGTCTTCCTTGAAAGGATCAACGAAAGCCGGTCGTACCACGCGCGCGCCGGCGGCCTTGGCCATGCGCGCGCCAACCTTTTCATCGAGCTGGTAATTCGGATACTTCGCCCAGCCGTTGAACTGGAAGTGCAGTGCTAGCAGTCCTGAATCGGCGTGATTGGCGGGCGGAGCGAGGAAGATGCAGCCGGAGTCGCGCGTCCATACGCGGTCCGTGCGCCAGCGGTGAAAGCAGACATTGTCGGAGAGAGCATCCGCTTGCTCTAGCACGATTCGGGCGCTATTCTCCGCGCGTTCGCTGTTGACGATGAGATCCACACGCTCATGCCGCGCCAGGTTGCGGACGATCTCGGCATAGACCCATGGAATCGGCTCGAACTTGCCCGGCCAGTCGCCGCGCAAATGCGGCCACGCGAGCCATGTGGATGCGTGCGGCTCCCACTCGGCCGGCATGCGGTATCCCTGGGCGGTGGGGAGAAGCCTGGCGCGAGAAGCGGATCGTCTGGTCATTTGTCGTCAATCATGCGGCTGGTGATGGCAGCGTAACTGTCGATACGGCGGTCGCGCAAAAAAGGCCAACTGCGGCGAATGTCCTCCAGTTGATGCAGGTCGACTTCGCCGAGCAGAATTTCTTCCTCGTCGTGCGAAGCTTCGGCGAGCACACGTCCGAAGGGGTCGCAGAAAAACGACCCTCCCCAGAATTCGAGACCTTTGCCAGGCACGGAATTTCCGCGGATGTTACCGGTCTCGAAGCCGACGCGATTCACCACGCCGACATAAACGCCGTTCGCGATCGCGTGCGCGCGCTGGATGGTGCGCCAGGCATCGTGTTGCGCCTCGCCGAACTCAGCCTTCTCCGCCGGATGCCATCCGATCGCGGTGGGATAAAACAGAATGCTCGCTCCCTGCAATGCCGTGAGCCGCGCGCCTTCCGGATACCACTGGTCCCAACAGACTAGCGTGCCAAGTTTTCCGGCGGAGGTGTCAAAGGCCTTGAAGCCGAGATCCCCGGGCGTGAAATAAAACTTTTCGTAGTAGAGCGGATCGTCGGGAATGTGCATCTTGCGGTAGATGCCGCGCAAGACGCCGTCCGAATCGAAAATCGCGGCCGTGTTGTGATAGAGGCCGGGAGCGCGCTTCTCAAAGAGCGAAGCGATCAGCACCACTTTATACTTCACAGCCGCAGCGGCAAGCTTCTCCGTGGTAACTCCGGGAATCGACTCCGCCAGATCGAACAGGGCGGCGTCTTCGCGCTGGCAGAAATACTGCGTCTGGAAGAGCTCGGGCAGGCAGACAACGTGGGCGCCTTTGCGTGCCGCCTCCGCAACGCGATCTAGCGCTTTCGACAGATTGTCGCCAGGTTCGGGGCCGCACGACATCTGGACCAGCGCTACGGTGAACTTGTCGGGCACATTTTCTCCAGGCTTTCGTCAGAACTTGCGACCTGCCAGTACTTGCCACCCACCAAAACTTGCCCATCGCCAAAACTTGTCATCCGCCAGAACTTGTCATCCGAGCGGAGCGAAGGACCTGCTGTCTCCTGCGCCGACAAAAAGCAGGTCCTTCGCTTCGCTCAGGATGACAAGTCGTGAACCGTGATGCTCAAACAACGATCCAGCTTACTTTCAACACGCGATCTAGGATATCAAAGTGCCCTCCGCGGAGCGTGAATGTTACGACACAGTGAAAGCAAGTCGCCGCGTTCCTCGCACTTCTAGTAAATTGTTTCTTCGGTCAAAATCAGTTTTTATTCTGGAGGCTCTTCCTTGAAGCACAAAACTGTCGCGAAGCACGGTCATCGTCACGAAGGCAGTCATGCAGAAGGCGCGGGCATCGAGCGCAAGCTGCACGATCCGGTCGCCGACCGTCTGATTCCGCTGGAGCCGCTCGACCTCGCCAAGATTCAATCCATTGACGACCTGGTGCGTGCGATGTCGAGGACGGCATTTACCGGCCGCCAACTCGGCGAGGCTGCCGACGTTCTTGAGGCCATGGCGTGCGACACGGAATGCTTCGTGGTCATGACCCTCGCCGGCGCAATGACCGTGGCCAAGCAGGGACTGGTGATTGCCGAACTGATCGATCGCGGCATCGTGAACGCCATCGTTTCGACTGGCGCGCTGATGGCGCATGGACTGGTCGAAGCCACCGGTCGCGCTCATTTCCGGCACAATCCCGACCTCACTGACGAGGAACTTTATGAGGCCGGATACAACCGCGTCTATGACACGCTCGAACCCGAGCAGAATCTCGACGACGTGGAGCGCGTGATGGCTGCAGTGTTCAGCGGCTGGGACGCGGACGAAGTGATGTGCTCGTACAAGTTGAACCGCGCGATCGGGGCGCATCTGGCAAAGCATGCCAAGGGACAGCGGGGCATTCTGAAGTCGGCCTACGAAAAAAATGTTCCGGTATTTGTCCCCGCGTTTTCCGATTCTGAGTTGGGCCTCGATTTCGCGTTGACCAACCGCGAACGCGATAAGGAAGGGAAGGCGCGCTTTCGCTTCGATCCCTTTGAAGACCTGGAGCACTTCGCCGCAACCCTGCTCAGCCAGAAGCGGCTGGGAATCTTCACCATCGGCGGCGGCGTTCCGCGTAACTGGTCGCAGCAGTTCGGACCTTTCATCGAATTGCGCCACCGCCGGGGCGGGGAAGACCTGCCGCTGAAGCGCTATCACTATGGACTGCGCATCTGTCCGGAGCCGGTCTACTGGGGCGGGCTTTCGGGCTCCCCCTATAGCGAGGCGGTTTCGTGGGGTAAGTTTGTGCCGCCAGCGGAAGGTGGGAGGTTTGGAGAAGTTTTTGTCGATGCGACGGTGGGACTGCCGCTGATTGTGGCCGCGGTTCTTGAGCGGTTGAAGAAAAAGCCCGCGGGAAAGAAGACGCTGGCGAAGGCAGAATAAATGGTAGGAACGATGAGACCCGAATTTGCGTCAGTGTTCGTTTGCCTGTCGCTAGTGTGCCCAACGTGCCAAGGTCAGGGAAGAGGAAGCGTTCATGGGGACGTTTTTCGCGAAGCCGCTATGGGACTGACCTACGAGTTTTCCCAAAAATTCAGCGACGAGGCCTGCCCCGTTTCCCCCAACCTGCAAAAGTGTTGAAAAGAGAGACGCGGCAAGTCGCGTCTCTACGGGGATCTAATCGAAGATCAGCACGGCCGACGCGATCACCGTAGTCCACAGCCCGCGTTTATCCCCGACTGCCGACTGCGTGACGTTGGCCGTGCGGACGATCTTATTCGAGATGCGATAGATCTCTTTCTTCTCGTCCCAAGACCGGTCGGAATCGAATTCCACATTCAGGGTCGTGGCCAGCATTTCGGCGGCGAGTTCCTCCGCGTAGTCTCCAGCCGCGTCTTCCGTCTCGCCGAACGAGTGGTGCTCGCTAAGATATCCGTACGTGTTGCGATCGGCGGGGATGGCGACGCCAATCGAAGAGGCCAGCAGTCGGTGCGGTTCGTGGGTCGAGTTTTCGGCAACCACCGCAAACACGACTTCTCCGGGAGATAGATACGTAAGTCCCTGCGCGCGTGGAACCAGCTTGCAATTGGGCGGAAAGATGGAAGAGACGCGCACCAGGTTTTGGGCGGCGATGCCGGCGTCGCGCAAGGCGAGTTCAAAAGAAGTCAGGCGCTCCCGGTGTTTCCCCACGCCTTTAGTGAAGAAGATCTTCTTGGGAACCATGTCCTTGCCCAATTCATTTTCCTCCAGGAACTTTTGCGTTGATCTAGGAAGGCCAAATTTAACACAGCGATTTGTGAAGATTGTATGAAAAAGAGAGGAGAAGGCAAGAATTTCCCTCAGCAGCTCTCGGAACGGCCGCGCGCGCCCATCTCGAGAGGACGTCGAAAGCATGAGACGGCAGCCGCTTCACGCCGGGAAGAGTCCGCTCGTCGCGGCACTCAAGCCGCGTAAATATGGGCTTTGCCCGCCGCCAACGGGATGATTGCCGGTTTCACCAAATCGCGGAAATCGGCAAATTTCATGCGCACCAGCTCCCGGTGCGAACCCGCGTTGAAGGCGATTTCCTTGTCCTCGGCCAGGGTCTGATCCGCGAAGACATCCATGCCATACAGATTGCCGAAGGGCGGCATGGAGCCGGTTTCGCAGTCGGGGAAACGGTCGCGAAATTCGTGCTCCGTGGCCAGTTCGACGGAATCTACCCCGAGATATTTTTTCAGCCGGTACAAATCTACGCGGAGCGAAGCCGGCACCACCGCCATGGCAAGACGTCCATCCACCATGACCATCACGGTTTTCGCCAGCTCTTTTCCGGGTGTGTGAGTGAGGGCGGCAATCCCCTGGGCCGTGTAGGCCACCGAGTGCGAGATCACCAGGTATTGAATGCGGTTACGATCCAGGAATTCCCGAAGCATGGAAAGAGGCACAGACACCTCCCGTCCGAACCGCAAGCGGGAACGCTTCTGAAGGACTGCCGAAGCACGCTTCGCGGGTCGGCTCCGGTTCAATTATGCGCTCGTCCGTGGCCGGGGAGGTAGTGAAATTTCGGAGCAAACCGAAGGCCGGCCAAAACCGGAAAAGACGCGGAGCAGGAACTGGGGGAGGCTAGGGAGGAATGTTCACTTTTGGCCGCGAAACGCCGCAAAAAATGCGCTGTCGGGGGAGAGCGGGTCTTACTTTGCGACCATCACGCGGCTTCTTTCGTGGCGTGCTTCGTAACCAGGGAGTGCGCCGCTTCTCTGGCTTGGGATCCCACGATCCTCATTTCGTGCCAGTCGTAGCGAAATTCTTTGCCGCACTCCAGGCAGACGACATAAGTGCCCGTGCGCTGAGCCTGGGGAGTGCGGCGCGAACCGGCGCGTACCGTGATGGGAAAACTGTACCGACCGTGCCGGCAACCGAACATAGCGTCCAACAACTTCGAAATCATCACGTAACCTCCACAGAATCAAAAGCGACAAAACTGGCTCATCCCCTTCGCTTGAATATCAAGAACGAGCTCTAACTACTTAGATTCGTGCTGTCGGGAAAAGGTTCTGCCGACGGGCAGCTCTACAGCTACATCCCTAGGCGCCCCGGAATCAGGTATTTGCGGGAATTCAGGGAACGACAGGGAGAGTAGGCGGACTAATTAAGGGGAGCGAGCAGAGCCCGCAGCAAGGTGTTCAGCTGCTCGGCGGCTCGCACTTCTTGTGTGCCGAGCACTTGCTCATGATGGCCGAGCGGAGCCGCGTGCGCAGATCCTCGGGCAATTCGTAGAGCTCCGAATCGCGGTAGATTTCAATGGTCTTGCGAGTGGTATCGCAGACCACGTAACAGTTGTGGCACCACGCCAGATGGTCGTCGAGTTCGGACTTGGTCCGGGCGTCCAGCACGCCATCGAGATAGTTGGTCAACTCGTTAAGAAATTCAGAACACTTCACTGGTCGCCATCTCCACTCGCCCGTTTCTGAAAGTAGCGGTTGAGCCGCTCGCGCAATTGCAGGCGCGCCCGCAGCAATCGCGACTTCACTGCCGGGATGCTCAACTCCAGCGCCTGGGCCGTCTCTTCCGTCGAGAGACCTTCCACGTCGCGGAGCACGAACACCGTCCGGAAGCCCGACGGCAGCCCTTGGATGGTTCGCGTCAGAATATCCCGCAACTGAGCCTGGTTGTACATCTGCTCAGGATTCGGGCTCCAATCCGCAACCTCACGGGGCAGCGAGTCGTCTTCGGTCTTAACTTCTTCGTCCAGAGAAACCGTGCGTTCCGGTTTTCTCCGGCGCAACTTCATCAGCGCTTCGTTGACCGCAATCCGCACCAGCCAGGTATAAAACTTGGACTGTTCCTGGAATTTCGCCAGGTTCCCATAGGCCTTGAGGAACGCTTCCTGCACCACATCTTCCGCGTCCTCGCGGTTCTGCGTAATGTGCTGCGCAATGCGGAAAACGTTGCGATCGTAGCGCCGTACTAATTCTTCGAACGCTTGATCGTCGCCGCTTTTGGCGCGCCGTACCAGCGACATTTCTTCGCTGACCGGCTGCTCTACGTTGGGTTGGATGGTACTCATTCGTAACTCGATGCAGATTTTTCCGACTGCGCGACTGATTCTCGAAATGCTATTGTACTTGAAAGAACCCAGTACGCAGTACCCAGTACTCAGAACCGACACCTGAGCGCGGTCGCTGGCTGCTGATAAATGGGTTCTGGGTACTGGCGTTCAGGTACCAAGGTGTCCCAAGAACGCCTGTAAGCGGCCTTATAATCAAGGGTTATAGGGCCAGAGTTCGTCTCACAAAAGGTTTTGGGAAGGGCACGGCTTCAAGAGCCTGCCCTGAGCACAGCCGAAGGGCGCCGCTCAAGGCTGCAAGGAACGTGGGCTTTAGCCCCTGAGGGCTGGACTTTTTCCTATAAAAAGCTCTGCCCGGAGGACGTATGAAGGAACACGGTTGGATTGAGCCAAGTTCGATTGAGCCAATCGTGGAGCGGGTGGTGGGCCAGGTTCTGGACAGCCACGCAGCCCAACTGCGCACCGAGATTGTCCGCCGGGTCATGGAAGAGATCGCAGCTGCGCCTGCACCCGCCGAACCCGCTAGTCTCGATGCCGCGTCCGCTCCGGCAGATCTGGCGCGCGCCGTGGCCGAAATCCAACTCGGCACCTCCCAGCGCGAGATTCTGCGAGCGCTGCTCGATACCAGCGCTCGCTATGCCGCCAGGGTTGCGCTTTTTGTCGTCAAGGGTAGCCACGCTACCGGTTGGCAGGGACGAGGTTTCGCCGACAACGATGCGGTGAAGGATTTCGCTCTCGACGAGAACGCTACCGCCGTGACGCGTGCGATCAGCGATCGCGTGGCGGCGAGTGTTCCGGTCGCTGACCTCGACGCGCGTTTTCTGCAGGTGGTCGGGGCCCCCGCCAGCGGCGAAGGCCGGATTCTCCCCCTGATCCTGAAAGAGAAGGTTGCCGCCCTGGTCTACGCCGACAGCGGAACCGAAGGGGCCGGCGCGCTCGATGCCGGCGCGCTCGAACTGCTCGTGCTTTCGACCAGCGCCTGGCTCGAGGTCAACTCGCTCCGCAAGCAAGCACAGAAGGAACTGTCCGCCTCGCATTCCGACAGCCATAGCGTCCCAATCTCCGAGGCGACGCACCAGGGGCCGGCGCCGGTGCAAAGGGTGCCGGCTTTCAACGATCCCTTCGCCTCGCATGCGCCTGGCCACGCGATGGCGGCAGTGGCGTCTGCGCATGAAGCCTCGGCTCCCGTTGCGAGTTCCGCTGGGGAGGTTGCACTGGCGGAACCGCTCCCGACCGGTCATGCCGAGACTGAGGCCACACTCGAGCCGCCCCCGGCCTCCTCCATCTCGACCTCGACCGTTGATCAGGAAGTTCATCGCAAGGCCCAGCGTTTTGCCCGCCTGCTGGTCGACGAGATCAAACTCTATAATCAGGCCAAGGTTGCGGAAGGTCGGAAGCACCTGGATCTCTACGACCGTCTGAAAGAAGCGATTGAGAAGAGCCGCGCCACGTACCAGAAACGTTACGGAAACACGGTTGCAGCTTCCGGCAATTACTTTCAACATGAAATAATGCGAAGTCTCGCAGAAGACGATCTCTCCATCATGGGTGCCAACTTTCGGCAGTAGGTAGGGTTTGAGTGCGCCGTTTTGCAGTCGTGGTTTTCGCCAGAATTGCTTTCGCTGGAATTTTCTCCTCGATCTGGCCCGGCTTTTTGCCGCCCGTAGTCGCCCAGTCCAAATCTTCTGTAGAGACGGGGCTTGCCCCGTCTCCCGTCGCAAGCGCACCCGCCCAGAGCAAAACGTCGAAAAGCACGGCGTCGAGACCCACTTCAACCAAAAGTACGCCAGCCAAGAACAAGACCGCCGCGTCCGCCGGTACTAAGAATAAGAAGAAGCGCAAGCCCATCTCTCCGCGCGTGCGCCGGGTGCGCCACGCCTTTGTCGCCTCCGCCAGCCTTCGTCCCATGGCGCAGCAATTGTTACAGGACCGCACTCCCACTGCCTATGCCGGAGTCGAAGCCTACGCGCGCCGTCACGCCAAGGACGATGCGGATGCCGGCGCACTGGCCTGGCTCGTCATCGGCTACGCCCGTACCCTCGACCACGACTATGGCAAAGCCATCGACCCGTTCAACCGGGCCAAGGCTGGAGCCAGCGAACTAGGAGACTACGTTGCCTGTTACCTCGGCGATGCCTACCTGAAGACGGGGCACACCGCCGAGGCGCTCTCCACGGTCGCCGATTTCAGCAAGAATTTTCCCGATTCTCTTCTGATTCGTGATGCTCACCTCGTTTATGCCAACGCCCTGCTCGAGGAAGGCCGCGCGCAAGAAGCCGCGGCCCTGCTCGAAAAAGACCGTGCCCCGGTCCGCAGCGATGTGGAACTAGCCATTGGGCGCGCCTACGAGGCCGCCGGAGAGAAGCAGAAGGCTGTGAGCGCGTTCCGCAACCTTTACTTCAACCTTCCCAACAGCACCGAAGCGGATGTGGCGGAAGCGGAATTGCGCAAGCTAGGTATCTCCGGCTCGGTCGCCGAGCGCCGCACGCGCGCTGATCTGTTGTTCAAGGCCAGGCACTACGCCGATGCGGCCCACGATTACCGCGGTCTGGTAGACGAAGTTAGCCCCGCGGACCGCCCACAAATCCAGCTGGCGCTCGCGGGAGCGCTAGAAAAGAGCGGCGGCAGTCGCGATGCTCGCCAGGTTCTGACCGCCATGGGAGCGCAAACCGGCGACGCCGAAGCCCAACGCCTCTACCTGCTCAGTGAGACCGAGCGTTCCACCAGCGATGAAGAGGCCGTCGAACGCACCCTCAACGACCTGCGCCGATTTGGTCCGGCCAGCCCCTGGCTGGAGCAAGCGCTGCTTTCGGCTGGAAACATGTATCTGTTGAAGCGCGACTACGATCGCGCTATCGACTACTTCCGCGAGTTGCAGCAGCGCTTTCCGAATGGCGGGCGCGCATCCTCTGCCCATTGGAAGGCCGCATGGCTCACCTTCCGGCAACTCCGAATCGAGGAGGCCCGGCAAGGGTTCGAACAGCAAATCGCGCTCTATCCCGATTCCGCGGAAGTTCCTAACGCGCTCTACTGGCGTGCGCGGCTCGCCGAAGAAGAAGGCAACCCGGCGATGGCGCAGGCGTTCTATCAGAAACTCTCCGACCGCTTTCGCAACTACTATTACGCCGAACTCGGCCGCCAGCGCTTGAAAGCTTTACACGGCGCGAGTCCGACAGAAGACGCGCCGCACTACGCCTTGCTCGACCACATTTCTCCGCTGTCTACCGCGGGAAAAATTGCCGCCACCGATCCTCCCGACGACAACCTGCGCGTAGCGCGGGCGCGCCTGCTCTCCAACGGCGCGCTAGCCGACATGGCGGTGCGCGAGTTGCAGGCCGCCGCCAGCAAAGACGAAGAGGGCGGAACCTGGGCTCCCCCCGAGATGGCGCGCGTTTATCAGGACCTCGGCCGCTACGATCGCGGCATCCAGATCATGAAGCGAGCGACGCCCAACTATTTCGCCGTCGATCTTCCCGACCTGCCCCGCCCCTACTGGGAAGCGCTTTTTCCCAAAGCTTATTGGACCGATCTGCGCAAGTATTCGGCGCTCAACGGCCTCGATCCTTATCTCGTCGCGTCGCTCATAAGGCAGGAGTCCGAATTCAACGCGCTGGCTCTCTCGCGAGCCAATGCCGTAGGCCTGATGCAACTTCTACCCAAGACCGGCAAAACCGTAGCCAGGCAAGTCAAGCTCAGGGGATACAGCGCGCCGCAGTTGTTCACGCCAGCCGTAAACCTCCAACTTGGCACGCGCTACTTCAAAGACATGGTCGACAAGTACAACGGACAGTTCGAGTACGCCCTGGCCGCCTACAACGCCGGCACAGACCGCGTAGCGGACTGGTTAGGCCAGGGCCACTACCGTGATGCGCAGGAGTTCGTAGAGTCCATCCCCTTCACCGAAACCCGCGAATACGTGCAAGCCATTCTGCGAAATGCGAGCGTCTACCGGCAACTCTACGGGGCGCCCTAGCGCGGTTGCGTAGGGACAGCCGCCCTCGGCTGTCCGGCGGGCGAAGTCCCGCCCACTCTCACAAGCGGTAACCCTTCCAAAACAACCTTCGAATTCTGTCTGGCGACACGGAATCCGTGTTACACTATATTTGTGTCATCCACTCGCCGTTTGCGCAACGTAACCGTTACTCTGGAAGAAGACGTGGCTCAGTGGGCCCGAATCGAGGCAGCGCGGCACGATACCAGCGTTTCTCGCCTGCTCGGCGCGCTTCTGAAGAAGCGCATGTCGGTCCAGGGCACTTCCGTAGCGGAAGCGGTGGAGCGGCTGGCAAGTTTCGGCCAGCGCCACCGGCTCTCTTTGCGCGGACTCAGGATCAAGGATTTGATCGAGGCAGGACGCCGATGAGCCGGTTTGTCCTCGATGCTTCCGTCGTCCTCACCTGGTGTTTTCCCGATGAGAATGCCGCCACGGCGCAGCGTGTCGCCGGCATGTTCAAGCAAGGCGACATCGCCGTTGCGCCCTCATTCTGGCCGCACGAGGTCTTGAACGCCTTGCTGGTCGGAGAAAAACGCAAGCGCATTTCCAAAGAGTTGGTGCGAAGCTTCCTCGACGACCTGGCCACGCTCCCCGTCGTGCTGGAACAGTTTCCCGCTGGAGTTGTCTTTGGCAGGATCCAGCGCCTCAGCCGCGAGCACAGCTTGACCGCATACGATGCGGCTTACCTCGATCTGGCTCTGGATAGCGGCTTGCCACTTGCGACCTTAGACGAGGACTTGGCGAGGGCAGCGAAGAAAGCGCGTGTGCGGCTGGTCCAGGTCTAGTGAAGTACTTGCACCCTTAGGCCGACTGGTGGCTGGGCGACTTGGTAAACAGGATCTCAAACACCAGCAGCCCTGCTCCCACCACAATCGCGCTGTCGGCCACGTTGAACGCTGGCCACTGGTGCGGGCCAATATAGAAGAGGAGAAAATCCACCACGTGCCGGCTGACCAGACGGTCCCATAAATTGCCGACCGCGCCACCCAGAATCAACGCCAGCCCGATCCCGGTCGAGGTCAGACTGTGGCTGTTCTTCCAGAGCAGCAGGGAGACGATCAGCAGCGCAATGATGGAGAAGGCGATCAGCAGGCCGACTTTCCATTGCGAGGGAGAATCCGCAAAAATGCCAAACGCCGCGCCCGGGTTTTCGGCGTGGATGATACGAAAAAATCCAGGAATAACGGGAACACTGTCGTGCAGGGAAAGCCGGTGCGCGATCGTCCACTTGGTAACGCGGTCGAGAGCGACGACAAACAACGCGATCAGGAAATGATATTTGCGCATGAACCCGGAAAAAATCTCTTGTGTTCCTTTCTTAGTCGCATCCCTCAAACGACGCCTTAACTTTAAGTTGTCATCCTGAGCGAAGCGAAGGACCTGCTTTTCGCGGTCTCAATGCACAGCAGGTCCTTCGCTTCGCTCAGGATGACAATTCATGAAAGATGTCGTTTGTGCACTGCTCGCCGATTTTCACCGCGGGCTCTCAGCTATAGCTTATCGCGTTTGCGAAAGCCGCGGTCACACCCCGTCAATCTCCTGAAGCACGGCGCTGCACCGCTCGCACACCGTTGGATAGTTCTTGTCCTCGCCCACGCGAGTTGAAAAATTCCAACAACGCTCGCACTTTTGTCCCGGAGCTTTGCCGACCTGCACCACGACTGGCGCGTCCCCATTCCCCGACCCCTTCTTGACTTCGACCGCCGAGACAATAAAGAAGTAGCGCAGATCGTTCTTAAAGCGCTCCAGCACTGAGAACACAGGGTCAACCGCGGTCAACGTAACCTGCGCTTGCAGATTGCCTCCGATCAGCTTCTGATTGCGCGCTTCTTCCAGCGCCTTCAGCACCGTTTCGCGGACGGCCCGCACCACCTTCCAGTCTTCTGCCTGTTTCGGATCGGCCGCGATCGCAAGTTCGCCAGCTCCCAACACATCTGCCGCCTTCGGGAAGGTCGTGAGGTGCACACTCTCCAGTCTTCCTTCGACCGGTGGCAAATACTGCCAGACTTCCTCGCAGGTAAAGCTCATGATCGGCGCCAGCAGCCGCACCAGTGCTTCGCCGATACGCCAGATCGCCGTTTGAGCGGCCCGCCGCGACACCGATTTACGCGCCGAAGTGTAGAGCCGGTCTTTCAACACGTCGAAATAAAAAGCGCTCAGTTCCACGCCACAAAAATTATTGATGCGGTGATAGATCTTGTGAAACGCGAATTCTTCGTACGAGCGCTGCACCTCCCCCGAGACTTCCACCGCTTGCCGCAGCATGTATTGATCGATTGGCTGCAACTGGTCGAACGCGACCGCATCCTTCGCGGGATCAAATCCATCAAGATTTCCCAGGATGAAGCGGAAGGTGTTGCGAATGTCGCGATAAATTCCCGCGACCCGCTGCATAATCTTTGGCGAGCAGGCGACATCCTCGCGGAAGTCGACCGACGCCACCCACAGGCGCACGATTTCGCCGCCCAGCGTATCCGCGATCTCGACCGGGTCGACCGTGTTGCCCAGCGACTTCGACTGGGCGCGGCCCTGCTCGTCGAGCGTCCATCCGCTGGTTGCCACCATGCGATAGGGAGCGCTGCCCCGGTAGCCCATGGCGCAGAGCAGGGAAGAGTGGAACCATCCGCGATGCTGGTCGCCACCTTCCAGATAAAGATCGGCGGGCCACGGCAAGTTGGGCTCGTGGCCAAGGACAGCGGCGTGGCTCGATCCCGACTCAAACCATACGTCGAGAATGTCGGTTTCTTTCTTGAACTTGGCGCCGCCGCAATGAGCGCACTTGTGGCCCGAAGAAAGAATCATGTCGGCCTCGGGCGTGTACCAGGCATCAGCGCCGTTCTTCGCGACGAACTGCATTACCTTCCGGTTGATTTGCGGATCATTGACCGGCTTGCCGCAGCTATCGCAGAGAAAGACGGCGATGGGCACGCCCCACACGCGTTGCCGCGAGATGCACCAGTCTGGGCGCGTCGCGATCATGTTCGAGATGCGATCTTCGCCCCAGGCCGGATCCCACTTCACCTTGGCGATCTCGGCCAGCGTCCGGCTGCGCATGGTTTCGCCGGTCGTTTCTCCTTTAGAAGCGCCATTGGTTGTCGCGGACTTCATGGGAGTATCCATACCGATGAACCACTGTTCGGTCGCGCGGAAGATGACCGGGTTATGACAGCGCCAGCAATGAGGGTAGGAATGCTCCATGTTTTCGGAGTGCATCAGCACGCCGCGCGTCTTCAACAGCTCGACGATGGGAGCGTTGGCGTCGAACACCCGTTTGCCTTCGTATTCCGGCAGTCCGTTGCGCATGATGCCGGCTTTATCCACGTTGCAGGTGGGATCGATCTTGTATTTCTGGCCGGTGACGAAGTCTTCGGCGCCGTGCGCGGGAGCGGTATGGACCACGCCGGTGCCCGTGTCCATGGTGACGTAATCGGCCAGCACGCCCAGAACTTTGCGGTCGAGAAAGGGGTGCCGGAACTCGGCATGTTCCAGCTTGCGACCGGGGAAGCGGGCGATCTCGCGCGCCGATTGCAGTCCAGTTTTCTCTTGCGTCACGGCCGCGAGCCTGGCGGCGACAATGTATACATTGTCGCCGGCCTCGAGCGCTACGTATTCTTCGTCCGGATGGAACGCCACTGCCATTGACGCTGGCAGCGTCCAGGGAGTGGTCGTCCAGATGATCGTGAAAACTCTCTTGCCCTTGAGCGCCGCATCGAGCGGAGCCGGGTCGCCTGCAAACGGATACTTCACCCACACCGTAGGGCTGGTGTGATTCTCATACTCGACTTCAGCCTCAGCCAACGCCGTTTCGTCGAAGACGCACCAGTACACCGAACGCAATCCCTTGTAGACGAAGTCGTTCTCCAGAAACCGATAAAGAATGTCGAGCACCGCCGCTTCGTATTGCGGCGTCATCGTCGAATATGGCTTGTCGAACCGTCCGAAAACGCCGATGCGCTTGAATTGCGAGCGCTGCAGGTCGAGAAACTTTTCCGCGTACTTGCGGCATTCGCTGCGCACGTCGACCGCAGCCATCTGCAGTTTCTTGCCGCCCAGCATTTGGTCGACTTTGATCTCGATGGGAAGCCCGTGGCAGTCCCAGCCCGGAACATAGGGCGAATCGAACCCGGCCATGTTCTTCGACTTGACGATGAAGTCCTTGAGGCATTTATTCAAGGCTGTGCCCAGATGGATGGGCCCGTTGGCGTAGGGAGGCCCATCGTGCAGCACATAGGTGGGCGCCCCCTTACGGACCTCGCGGATGCGGTCGTAGATTCGCTGCTCCTCCCACCGAGCCAGGATCTTCGGCTCATTCTGGGGCAGCCCCGCCTTCATGGGGAAGCCGGTTTTGGGCAAATTGATGGTGGACTTCAGGTCCGTCGGCACTTGCAAGATTCTCCCAACTGATTGAATCTTTTCATTATATAGGGAGCGCGGAAGTACAGGTCTATTCGGTTGGCCGCGCTGGGAACGAATTCGAAAAGTACTGTTTTTCGTCAGGGGAAAGCGTGTACAATTTTTAGCAGATTGCAGCCTGCACGCATCTAATTGACAGGGAAACATGAGGTCGGGTAGGTTTGTCCGCCTTACCAGCGATCTTTTTGTAAACTCTGAGGAGCGCTCACGCATCTAAAACACCGATCGCCTCACCGTGAGCCTTGGGGTTAGTGCTCGGGAACATATGCCAGAACTAGAAACACAGCAGAATCCTCCAGCGTTGGGGCCAGAGCCCGAACTGAATCTCCTCTTGAGAAATCAGACTCTGGACGAGCCTCTCTGGAAATCCCTGTTCCGCAATATTGATGACTTCTTCTTTCCCAAGAAATTACCTCCTCTGGTCCTGACCTCGAAGCCGATCCCGGTGCGCGACATCTGGGGCTTCTACAACTACAAGGGACGCGGAGCCGCCGGCTCAACCGTCATCCATGTGCTGGCCCTGGCGGCTATCATCGCCGGTACTTACGTGGGCCGGAAGATCATCGTCAACAGGCCAAAAGAGACCGTCGTGCTGATTGCACCCGACGATATTCCCCCTCTGCCACCTTCGAAGACCATGAGCGGCGGCGGCGGCGGTGGTGGGGATCGCGACAAACTGCAGGCATCCCAGGGCCGTCTGCCCAAGCAGTCGATGCAGCAGATCACTCCGCCGCTGGCCGTGGTGCGCAACCCTCAACCGAAGCTGGCGGTGGCGCCGACGATCGTGGTTCCTCCCGACATTCGCCTGCAGCAGCCGAATATGCCCGACCTTGGCGATCCGCTTTCGCGTCTGCCGTCGGTGCCGTCGAATGGAACCGGCTACGGCGGCGGTATTGGTACCGGCAGTGGTGGCGGCGTCGGTTCCGGCTCAGGGCCCGGATACGGCCCGGGCAGCGGCGGCGGCACGGGTGGTGGAGTATTCAAAGTTGGCGGTGGTGTTTCGGGTCCAAAACCGGTTTATGCCCCAGATCCTGATTACTCGGAGGAAGCCCGCAAGGCCAAGTATCAGGGCGTCTGCGTTCTCTGGTTGGTGGTCGGTCCGGATGGCAAGCCCCGCGACATCCGGGTGGCTCGCACTTTAGGATTGGGCCTGGATGAAAAGGCCATCGAAGCCGTGAAAACCTGGCGCTTCGAGCCGGGCATGAAAGATGGCAAGCCCGTCGCCACCATGGTGAACGTCGAAGTCACTTTCCACTTGTACTGAACCCGGTTGTACCGAAAAAGTAGGAGCCCAGGAGACGGCCGCGCACAATGCGGTCGTTTTTCTTAGTGGCCCGTGGTGAACAGGGCGATACCCTTCTTGATTCGATTTTGCTCTTCGCTCTCCTTCGTCTACCCATCCAGCCGACGGCAGCACACCACCACCGCCTGGCCTGTGGAGGCACGCCTTTTTGTTTTCCTTACATCTGAGCGCAGCGAAGGACCTGCTGTTCGCCGCAAGAAGCAGGTCCTTCGTTTCGCTCAGGATGACAGATGATGCCGGAGACCTGCCCGGTCACGCCGGCCATGTTCATCCGTCCTTGAAGCCGAGCCGCTTCGGCGTTAGTATGTCGCTTTCGCTCTTATCGCGATTTCTTGAGGACTCATGCCGCAAAATTACGTTCCCATCTTCCTCTTTCTCGCCGTCGTCGGCATCCTGATCCCGGTCACGCTGCTGGTCGCCAAGATTATCCGCACCCAAAGTCCCAACCGCGTAAAGCTGATGCCCTACGAGTGCGGCATCGATCCCTATGACAGCGCGCGCGGTCGCTACACCGTCCGCTTTTACATCATCGCCATCCTGTTCGTCGTCTTCGACGTGGAGACGATCTTCCTGTTTCCCTGGGCGGTGAAGTTCAAGGCGCTCGGCCTCTTCGGGCTGATCGAAATGCTGATTTTTCTTGGCATCCTGATCGTCGGCTACATATGGATTTGGAAGAAGGGTGCGCTCGAATGGGTGTAACGTCCGCGGGTCCGAATCCGGCTGCATCCGAGGAGACTTTCACCGCCAGTCGCTGGACGCGGGGAAATCTGATTTTCCCCACCCGCATCGTGGTCGGCCCACTGCGCGTGAGCCGTGTGAAGCGGCGTTGGTTTGGCAGCAGTGAGGAGAGCATCTCGATCTCCCAGGTTGCGTCAGTGAAGATTTCGACGGGGATGATCTGGTCGGATATTGTGATTGAGTCGACCGGAGGTACCGATCCCATCACCAGTCACGGCCATCGCAAAGCCGACGCGTTGCGCATCCGCGATTTGGTGGAGACCTATCAAGTCCGGTCGCGTTGAAGGAGTCAAATGACGCCTTCCAAAAAGGAGCCTCCTAATAAGAAGAAGCCTTCCAAGAAGAAGCCTTCTCAAAAGAAGCGTCGGCGCATGAGCCGAGACGAGGTTGTCCGACTTGTGGAATTATTCGAGGGAGAGGTCAACAACGGAGGCTTTCACCAATTCTTTTACAATTCCACGGGAAACGAGACGGCTGAAATCATTCAAGCGCTTGAGACGATCGGTGCCAGAAAGGTGGCGGATGTTGTCAGGAGAGCAGCGGGCAAATTTCCCGGAGGGATGCCGCCGAAAGATCGGTTCGCGAGACAGGATCTCTTGCTTGACCGCATCGATCCAGAGATAAAAGTCTTCGACGAACTGGATAACGAGTTTTACTCTGATCCAGGGGACCTGCAAGCGCTGTTGGAAAGATACGCGGGCTCGGTTTAGAGCAGTTCCGCATGAGTTTTGTTAACATTCGCGCCACTCGTGATGACGGTCATTGACGGTAACGGCAACCAACTGTTACAAGTGAAAGTTTGTTAATCGTTGAACGGTTTTTGTAAAGATAGACCTTGCATGGCTGAGGAAATTAAATCGCCTGCTCCACCACCGCCGCCGGAAGGTGAGAAGAAGCCGGCGGCGGAAAAGACCGCGGCCGCGGCGCCCGCCGCGCCTGCGAAGCCTGCTGACCCCGCGAAACCTGCCGTTCCGGCGGCAAAGCCTGCTGCTCCGGCCGCAACACCTGCTGCGCCTGCCGCGAAGCCTGCCGCTCCGGCCAAGCCCGCGGGTCCGGTTCCGATGCCTTGGACCTCGCCGCTGGTGGAAAAATACAAGAGCCAATACGGCTCGGGCCTCGACGCGCAGACCTATCTCGGGCAGAACTACTTCAGCGTTGACCGCTCGCTGATTCCCAACCTCCTGCGCCTGCTGCGCGACGAAGAACAGTTCGACTACTGCGTCGATATCACCGCCGTGCATTATCCGAAGCGCGAAAAGCAATTCGACCTGATATGGACCCTTTATTCTTTCCCGCGCAACCAGCGGGTGCGAGTGAAAACGCAGATCGCCGACGGCGCCGCGATCTCTTCCAGTGTCGCCATCTGGCCGACGGCGAACTGGCTGGAGCGCGAAGTCTATGACATGTTCGGGATCAAATTCGACGGACATCCCGGCCTGAAGCGCATTCTGCTGCCTGACGGCTGGAAAGGCTTCCCCCTGCGCAAGGATTACGGCATCCTGCAGCAAGATCAAGAGTGGGTGCAGATCAACCTCGGAATCGAGAGCGGACAATGACGATCGGGGTGATTCCGAGGCTAACGAGCGTTGCAGCCGCATTGACAGTAGGGATGTGCGCGGTCAACGTAACTGCAGAAACTCAAGCGGAATCAGTTCCCGTAAAGGAGACTCGAACTGCGACGGTCCGCATCATTCCGGTTTACGTCGTAAATGGTGACGAACTCGGAAATGACGTTGACGTCGATCTGTTTCAGTCGCGAGGTGAAAAGACGAACTTTGCTGAGCGCTTTCATCGGGGATCGGCAACGGAAATTCCGTATGGCACCTATACGGCACGCATTCACGTTCGTGGTTTTCCGTCCGTTGAACGCGTTGTGAAAATCGGTCAACCTAATGCCGCGGTTGTTGTTGGTCTCCAGATAGCGGTCGAAGGCCATATCCCGACGTCCGATATCTCTGGTCGAATCCGAGGCATCGATCCGGCTGCTGGGTCCGTTCGGGTGCGACTTGCGGGCGTCTATTCGGATGATGTTTTTGACGCTGAAGCAAAGGCGGAGGAATTCTTCTTCGGTACCGTTCCCCACGGGCATTACATTCTTGCGGTAACACAGGCTGGAAGAACTCTAGGCACTAGAGCGATTAAGGTGCCGTCAGAGTCCCCGATCGTGATCGAAATCTTTGACACGAAATCAGGCGCGTCGAAATGAAAAGATGAACGACCCGATCACAACTCGCTCCCACCTCGATCTCGAGACTCCAGACAAGACATATCTGGATTCGAACGAACTCATCATCAATATGGGGCCGCAGCATCCGGCGACGCACGGCGTATTGCGCGTCATCCTGAAGCTCGACGGCGAAAAAGTTCTCGGCACCGAGTGCGTCATCGGATACCTGCATCGCGGCGTGGAAAAAATCGCCGAGAACCGCACCTACACGATGTTCAATCCTTACGTCGACCGGATGGATTACGTCGCCGCCGTATCGAACGGCCTCGGCTACTGCGAAGCGGTCGAGAAGTTGCTGAATGTCGAAGCGCCGGCGCGGGCGAAATATATTCGCGTGATTCTGACCGAACTGAACCGCATCGCCAGCCACCAGCTTTGGCTGGGGACGCACGCGCTCGATATCGGCGCCATGACGCCGCTGTTCTACACCTTCCGCGACCGGGAAGAGATTCTCAAGATTTTCGAAAAATACTGCGGCGCCCGCCTGACCACCCATGCCTTCCGCATTGGCGGTTGCCAATATGAGACGTACGCCGGCTTCGAGCAGGACGTAAAGACCTTTCTGACTTTTTTCGCGCCCAAGATCGACGAATACGAAGCGCTGCTTACCGGCAACCGCATCTGGCTGGAACGCACCAAGAATGTCGGCGTGATTTCGGGCGCCGATTGCATTGCGCTGGGCGTAACCGGCCCGGTGCTGCGCGCCAGCGGCGTGAAGTGGGATCTGCGCAAAGCCCAGCCCTACGCCGCTTACTCCGATTTCGATTTCGAAATTCCAACCGGCGAGAACGGCGACACCTTTGACCGGTACATGGTCCGCATAATCGAAATGCGGCAGTCGATGCGCATCATCGAGCAAGCCGTCAACGGTATCCCGGAAGGCCCGATCATGGGCAAAGTGCCCAAGGTGATCAAGCCGCCGGTGGGCGAAATCTATCATTCCATCGAAGCGCCGAAGGGCGAGCTCGGATATTTCATCGTCAGCGACGGCTCGACCCAGCCCTACCGCGTGCGCGTGCGTCCGCCCTCGTTCGTCAATTTGCAGGCGCTCGACGTTATGGTGCGCGGAATGTTGGTGGCTGACGTGGTCGCCGTCATTGGCACGCTCGATATCGTGCTCGGCGAGGTGGACCGCTGATGCCCAATTTCATCATGTCCTATCTGGGCAGCACGGTGACGCCCGGGGAAGCGGGGAACCAGTTCTGGGCGCTGATCTATGTGCTCATCATTTTCGCGGGCGTGTCGGTGGCCGTGATTTGCATGAACTGGCTGGAGCGCAAGGCGCTGGCGCACTTCCAGGTTCGCCTCGGCCCCATGCGCGTAGGCCCGCACGGACTGCTGCAGCCCATTGCCGACGCGCTCAAGCTGATGCTGAAAGAAGACATCATCCCCGCCGAAGCTGACCAGTTCGTTTTCTGGGTGGCGCCGCTGATCGGGCTGCTGGCGGCGTTCACCGTCTATACGGTGATCCCGTTTGGCCCTTCGCAGGCAGTCAGCGACATGAATATCGGCATCCTGTTCATGCTCGGGGTTTCATCACTCGGCGTGCTCGGAATTGTCGTCGCGGGATGGGCTTCGAACTCGCACTATCCGTTAATCGGCGCCCTGCGATCGAGCGCGCAGATGGTGTCTTATGAAGTCGCCATGGGACTGGCCGTGGTCTCGGCCATCCTGATGACCAGCCTGAACACCAGCGGCACCGGTACGCTGAGCATGATCGGCATTGTGCAGGCGCAACAGCAGCAGGGCGTCTGGTTCCTCTTCAAATTTTTCCCGCTCGGCCTGATCGCCTTCGTAATTTTTGCAATCGCCATGGTCGCCGAGGTCAACCGAGCGCCCTTTGACCTGGCCGAGGCGGAATCGGAACTGACGGCCGGATTCCACACCGAATACAGCGGCCTGCGCTGGTCGTTGTTCATGCTGGCTGAATACGCGGCCATGATTGCTGTCTCTTCGATTGCGGTCACGCTCTGGCTCGGGGGATGGATGCGTCCGTTCCCGAATCTGCTGCACGCGCCGGCGTGGGACTTTATCTTCTCCCTGTTTCCCGGGCTCACATTCGGCGGCCTGGCGGCGATTGCGTTGATCGGCGCGGCGCGTATGCCGGCGCATTCCTTCTTCAAGATTCAGCGGATCGGGCTGGCGGTATTCGCGGCGCTGCTTGGCTTCATTGCGCTGCTCCTGCTGGTGATCGCGGTTGCGGGCCGTTCCGGAGACACGACCGTGGCGGCCAGGTTCCGCGACGGCATCGATTACGTCTATTGGTTCGTTCTGAAAGTTGCCGTCTTCATGTATTTATTTATCTGGTACCGCGCCACCTGGCCCCGCTACCGCTTCGACCAGTTGATGCGGGTCGGATGGAAAGTGCTGCTGCCGATTTCGCTTGGCGTGCTGATTCTGACTGCGGCCGTGGGGGTGATCGTTAAATGAACCCCGCAATGACAATGACAACGACCTCAGCCCTGAATTCAGGCATGGCTCCGGTCGCGACTCCGTGGTTCTTCTATGTGCTGGCCGGACTGGCCGTTGCCAGCGGCCTGGCGGTCATCACGCGGCGAAACGCCGTGCATTCGGCACTGGCACTGATCGTGACTTTGCTCTCGGTGGCCGGCCTCTACCTGATGTTGTATGCCCCGTTCGTCGCTGGCGTGCAGATCATTGTGTACGCCGGCGGCATCATGGTGTTGTTCCTGTTCGTGATCATGCTGGTGAATATCGAACGCGCCACCAAAGACCGGCAATTCAATCGCATCTGGCCGGTAGGATTGGCGGCATCGTGCGCGTTGCTGGCGCTGTTTGTGTCTGTGATCGTAAAAGGCAAGGCGCTGTTGAACGACCCCACGACCGGCAAAGTGCTGTGGCCGGATCCGGTGAACAGGCTGGCCGAATCCTCCAACACGCAGCAGGTTGCCGCGTTGCTATACGGAGAAGGCGGCAGGATGGGTCAATATACGTTCGCCTTCGAGATCGCCTCCTTGCTGCTGCTGGTGGCGATTCTGGGCGCGGTGATCATGACGAAGAAGAAGATTTGAAACCCGGCAATTAGCACTTAGCAATTAGCACTTAGCCAATTCGGGTTCCTGCCGGGATCGGCGCGATCGATCAGGAGCCAAATGCTAAGTGCCAAATGCTAAGTGCTAAAAGCTAAGTGCTAAGTGCGGGAGTTAACTATGGCTGAGATCACTACACTCCACTATCTCGTCGTAGCCGCGGCACTGTTCGTGCTGGGAGTGATCGGTGTGCTTACGCGCCGCAACGTGGTGATTGTGCTGATGTCGATCGAGTTGATCCTGAACGCGGTGAACCTGAACCTGGTGGCGTTCTCGCGCATGTGGGGAAACCTGCATGGACAGTTGTTCGCAATCTTCATCGTGGTAGACGCCGCCGCCGAAGCCGCCGTAGGCCTCGGCATTTTGATCGCCTTTTTCCGTAATAGGGAGACGATCAATGTGGACGAGATTGATTTGTTGAAATGGTAGAGAGCAGCAGTTAGCACTTGGCACTTAGCTTTAGCCTTTAGCAGTTGTCATTCTGAGCGAAGCGAAGAACCTATGCATTCCGCGGCCGACAACGTGTTCTTTTTTCTCCCGCATATCTGGCTCATTCCGCTGCTGCCAGCATTCGGTGCGGTGACAATGTTTTTCTTCGGCCGCAGTATTTCGAAACGCGCCGTGAATGCCGTATGCGTCGGCGTGGTCGTCCTGGCGTTTGTGTTCGCCTGCTTTACGGTCGTCGACTACACGCACTTCGCGCACGGCACGGGACAACCCTTCGAGAAAATTGTTTACACCTGGCTGGGCAGCGGCGACGGCCATCTGAACTTCGCGAAGCGCGACGGCACAACCGCCTCCTTCAACGCCGACGCCGGGTTCCTGCTCGATCCGCTCTCTTCTATATGGCTGCTCTTCGTGACCGGCGTGGGCATGCTGATCCACATCTACTCCGTCGGATACATGGCGCACGAAGGCGGCTACTACCGCTTCTTCGGATACCTGAACCTGTTCATGTTCTCGATGCTGACGCTCGTCCTGGCCAATAACTACATTCTTTTATTTGTGGGATGGGAAGGCGTCGGCCTGTGCTCGTATCTGCTGATCGGCTTTTACTTTCATCGTAAGTCGGCTAGCGATGCGGCCAACAAGGCGTTCATCGTGAACCGCATCGGCGACGCCGGATTTATTCTCGGCGCGCTTACCCTCGCATGGTATCTGGGATCGTTCCGCTTCATCGACATCAATGCGGCGGCGCGCAGCGGGACTTTCCATATTGGCGATCCTGTTCTCACGATCGCGGCGCTGCTGTTGTTCGTTGGAGCTTGCGGCAAATCGGCGCAGCTTCCTCTTTATGTCTGGCTGCCGGATGCGATGGAAGGCCCGACGCCCGTTTCTGCGCTCATCCACGCCGCGACCATGGTGACGGCGGGCGTGTACATGGTGGCGCGCTCGAATGCGGTGTTTGTGCTGGCGCCGACGGCCATGAAAACCGTGGCCATCATTGGCGCACTGACAGCGGTGTTTGCCGCGTCCATTGGACTGGTGCAGAACGACATCAAGCGCGTGCTGGCCTACTCTACCGTGTCGCAGCTGGGATACATGTTCCTGGCGCTCGGCGTTGGCGCGTTTGCGGCAGGTGTCTTCCATGTGTTCACGCATGCGTTCTTCAAGGCGCTGCTCTTCCTTGGCTCCGGCTCGGTCATTCACGCCATGAGCGGCGAGCAGGATATGCGCAACATGGGCGACCTGCGCGGACGCATCCCCACTACATTCAAAACGATGGCCGTCGCGACGCTGGCGATCGCGGGCATTCCTCCGCTGGCGGGCTTCTTTTCGAAGGACGAAATCCTTTGGCAGGCGTGGCGTTCCGCCGACGGCGGCTTTCCGTATCTCTGGCTGATCGGATTTGGCACGGCGCTGATGACGGCGTTCTACATGGCCCGGCTCATCTTCCTGACGTTTTATGGAAAGCCGCGGATGGCCCATGAGGTCGAGCACCACATTCATGAGTCGCCCAAGTCGATGACGGGTCCGCTGGTCGTGCTGGCCATCGGCTCGGTCTGCGCAGGATGGTTGGGCGTGCCGGCAAGTTTGGGCGGGTCCAACGCCTTCGGAAAGTTTCTGGAGCCGGTATTCGCGCGCGAGGTTCCTACTTCCGCCGCCGTCGCTCCGGCCGAGCCGCAGGAGCCTGCGGGCGAAGAGCATCGCAGCCTGGAATGGGGGCTGATGATCCTGTCGGTTGGGGCCGCGGTGGTCGGCGGAGGATGGGCCTATCGCCACTACGCCAACGCCGGCAAGGATTATCCCGAGCCAATCGCCGTCACGGCCCCGCCGCTCTACACCGTGCTCTACAACAAGTGGTTTGTAGATGAGGCTTACGACTATGCCTTCACGGGACGCAGCAAGCTGGGCAAGATTCGCCTCGGCGCGATGGGCGCGGGCGAGGCATCGTCATGGTTTGACGCGAAAGTCATTGACGGAACCGTGAACGGCGCAGGCTGGAGTACGCGCGCCGTTGCCACGCTTTCGACCTGGTGGGATAAGTGGATCATCGACGGCGTCGGAGTCAACGGCCCGGCCATCCTGGCGCGGATGATTTCGTATCCGACGCGCCTGTTCGAATGGGGATTGGTGCAGTGGTACGCCCTGGTCATGGTCGCGGGACTGCTTGGATTTGGCGTGTATTACGTGTGGAAGTGAAATACCGGCTCTTAGCTGTTGGCTCTTAGCTGTTAGCTAGAAGCCAAGGGCCAAGAGCTAACAGCTAAGAGCTCTTATGCAGAGTCACATACTTTCGATCATTCTCTTCACGCCGCTGGTGGGCGCGTTTGTTCTCCTGTTCGTTCCCAAGGAGAATAAGGACGCGATCCGCTGGATTGCGAACCTCTTCGCCCTTGCCGGGTTCCTGATTTCCATCCCCCTGGTGCCGATGTTCTGGGCGCAGCGTTTCGAGGTGACCCCGTCGCACTTCAAGTTCCTTGAGGGTTCGGCGAATAACTGGATTCCCTCGATTGGCGCGGGTTACACCCTGGGCATCGACGGCATCTCGTTTCTGCTGATCATGCTGACCACGCTGCTGGGATGGATCTCGATCCTCTCTTCGTGGACCGCGATCGAGAACCGGGTGAAGGAGTATTACGTCTGGTTCCTGGTGTTACAGACGGGGATGCTCGGCGTCTTCATGGCGCTCGATTTCTTCCTCTTCTTTGTTTTCTGGGAAGCGATGCTGGTACCGATGTATCTTCTGATCGGCATCTGGGGCGGCCCGCGCAAACTTTATGCGGCCATCAAGTTCTTTCTGTACACACTGCTGGGCTCGGTGCTGATGCTGCTTGGCATCCTGTTCCTCTACTTCCATCACCACACGGTTACTGGCGTATTCACGTTCAGCATTCCCGAGCTTTATAAGACGGCGCCGCTGATTCCGTTCGACACCGCCATCTGGCTGTTCGTCGCCTTCTTTATTGGATTCGCCATCAAGGTCCCGATGTTTCCCTTCCACACCTGGCTGCCGGATGCGCACGTGGAAGCGCCCACCGCTGGATCCGTCATTCTGGCGGGCGTTTTGCTGAAGATGGGAACGTATGGATTCGTGCGCTTCTCGCTGCCCTTCTTTCCTGCCGTTGTCTCGCAACCCAAGGTGCAGGGCTGGATGATCGGAATCTCACTCGTGGGCATCATCTATGGCGCGCTGGTTTCGCTCATGCAGAAGGATATGAAAAAGCTGGTGGCATACTCGTCGGTTAGCCACCTGGGTTTCTGCACGCTGGGAATTTTCGCGCTGAATTCGGCGGGCTTGAGCGGCTCGGTGCTGCAGCAGGTCAATCACGGCATTTCGACCGGCGCGCTCTTCTTGATTGTCGGCATTCTGTATGAACGGCGGCACACGCGCGAGATCGTGGAGTATGGCGGTATTTCGAACGTGATGCCCATCTACGCGACGATCACTATGATCATGTTCCTTTCGTCGATGGGGTTGCCGCTGCTGAATGGGTTTGTCGGCGAGTTCACGATTCTGCAGGGAGCTTTTACCGCAAACTGGCGGTGGGCGGCATGGGCGGCGCCGGGCGTGGTTCTGGCCGCGGCTTATCTGCTCTGGCTCTATCAGCGCGTCTTCTTCGGAACGGTGACGAATCCCAAGAACGAAAAGCTGCACGATCTTACGCCGCGGGAAATTCTTACGTTTGCGCCGCTGATCATTATGGCGTTATGGATCGGGGTTTATCCGAAGCCGTTTTTCCAGATCCTCGAACAACCGGTGAATCAGATTGTGCAGACGATTCATGAGGCCAACGCCAATGCGCCGGTGAATGCGCAGGTTGCGCCCGCCGCGCAAGCGCCCGTTGTCGTTGGAACGAGCGCGATCCAAACCAACGCTGTTAGAACCAATGTCGTCGTGTCGAAAGCGAGTAACTAAGTGCCAGGCTTCACATCAACAGAATACCGGTTAATGTTGCCGATGGTGGAACTTACCATTTTCGCGCTTGGCATTCTGCTGATCGACCTGATGGTTCCGCGGGATTGGAAGTGGGTCAACGCCGCGGGGGCCTTTGTTGGCGTGGTGTTTGCGGCGGTTTGCGTGTGGCAAATTCAGTCAACGCACCCCGGGGGCGCAGCCGGCTTCTATAACTCGCTATTAGTCGATCGTTTCGCCATCTATTTCTGGTACCTGTTTCTGGTCGGAGCGGGTATCGCCATCCTGATGTCGGTGCACTATCTCGACCTGGAAGATGAACATCACGGCGAATATTATGCTTTGCTGCTGCTTTCGGTGGTGGGCATGATGTGCATGGCCGCGGGATTCGACATCGTGCTGCTGTTCATCGGGCTCGAACTGATGGCGATTTCCACTTACGTGCTGGTGGGATTCTTGCGCCGCGACCGGCGGTCGAACGAAGCGGCCTTGAAGTATCTGCTGTTGGGAGCGTTTTCGTCGGGGATTTTTGCCTACGGCCTCTCGCTCTTCTACGGAATTTCCGGCGGCACGCAGTTTCACGGGCTTCCCCCTACCAATCTGGCGGTCATTGGGCGCGCGGTGTACGGGCTAAATCCGCACAACCCGGTGGTGGTGATCGCGCTGCTGACGACCATGGTGGGGTTGCTGTTCAAGATTGCCGCCATTCCCTTTCATCAGTGGGCGCCGGATGCTTACGAAGGCGCGCCCACCAGCATTACCGGATTCATGTCAGTGGCGGTGAAAGCTGCGGCTTGGGCCCTGCTGCTGCGCATACTGGTATTTGGATTGTGGCCACTGCGCTCCATTTACACTCCGGTGATTGTGTTCGTTTCAATTGCCACCATGACCGGCGCTAACTTCGCGGCGCTCACGCAGACAAACACCAAACGGCTGCTCGCCTACTCCTCGATCGCGCACGTCGGCTACATGCTGCTGGCGTTTGTGGCCATGGGAACTTCGCAGCCCGGCAGCCCAGGCTTTAACGACGGCTTCAAGGGAATCCTGATCTACCTGCTGGTCTACACCTTCATGAACCTGGGCGCGTTCGCGGTGATCACGTCGCTGCGGCAGCGCAACGTGATTGGCGATGAACTCGACGACATGGCCGGGCTCTACCAGCGCTCGCCGGTCGAAGCCGTGCTGATGCTGCTGTTCCTGCTCTCACTGGCCGGCATTCCTCCGGCGGCCGGGTTCCTGGGCAAGTACTACATCTTCCTGAGCCTGATCGAAAGCCAACATTACTGGCTGGCCTCGCTCGGAGTGCTCTATTCGCTCTTCGGACTGTATTACTACCTGAAGATTGCGAACTCGATGCTGATGCGCGCGCCGATGGAAACCGAACGGCTGCCCCTCAGCCTCGGAATGCGTTGCACGCTGGGCGTGACGGCGCTGGCGACGATTGTCATCGGAGTGTTTCCCGAGCCGTTTATTCGCGGGGTGAACTGGTCGCTGGGGATCGTGCAGTCTCCCCACGTCGCGGCCATGGTGCGGTAGCTGCGAGTCCCTAAGAAGAATTCTTTCTTGTAATTTTGGGAGCCAGGACTGCGCCTTGCGTACTCGGACGGGTCGACGAGCGTAGGCGCCTGTTCTCGACAGGTGACCGGAAGAACCGCAACAAACTGGTTTAGAATTCCCGTGACACCATGAAGCCACACCCTGAAATTACGCCATGGTTCATCGCAACATGGATCGTGTTAGGAATTTTAGGGCTCTGGTCTATGTACTTTGACAGGGATGTTGCACGCAAGAAGCGACTACTACCCGTTTTCATCATTGGTTCTGGGGTGCTGTTCGTTATGTTCGTGTTCTTAATCAGCGGCAGTTTCAGCATTTTGGCATTCATGGTCCCAGCAGTTGTGCTGATCTCTTTCCTGAATCTTCGGATGATCAGAGTTTGTACCGCCTGTGGACGGACGATTCACAGCGGAATGTGGATCACAAGAGCGGAATACTGCTCCAAATGTGGTGCACGACTAGAGTAGTAGCTGCTTGGGTATCGCCGATTTCACAACAATCCGGGTTCTGAGTCTTAACGGTCCGGGGGTCTCGATGTCCCCAACCTGCGGCTTCGCCGAACTCCCATTCGCATCTGGATTACAATTCCTGCATGACGAAGCCTCCCGCAAAGGACCCTCTCGTTTCCCTCGCGCGCTATTCCGAGATGGGGTTCATTATTCCAGCGGCGGTTTTGCTGGGGTTCTTTCTCGGCAAGCTGGCGGATTACTGGTTGCATACCAGGTGGCTCTATTTGGTAGGGCTATTGTTTGGCGCAGTGGTTGGATTTTGGCAGGTGATCGTCATGGCGATGGCCGCTTTCAAGAAAGATGAATGAGCATATCCATCTCGACGGAAGCACCGCAGGTCTCCTGTAGAGACGCGGCTTGCCGCGTCTCCCGCTACCCGCGAAGAAGACCGGGCAAGCCACGTCTCCACAGGAAGAGATGATCGAAAACGAGTCAATTTATGAGCGCATCCTTCCGCGCGTGCTGCGCAACATGCTGGTCGCCAGCGTGCTGCTGCTGGGACCGGCGTTCTGGTTTTACCGCTGGGCGGGAGCAGTTGGGTTTGCCTTTGGGGCGGTAGTTTCCTACGTCAATTTCCGCTCTCTGAAGCTCGGCGTTGAAGGGCTGGCCGATCGCATCGTGAACCGCAGCAGCCGGGAAAAAGGCGGCAAGATCGTCCTGCGTTTCCTGGTGCGCTATGGGTTGGTGGGAGCGGTTGCGTATGCTATATTTAAAAGTTCTTCGTTGGCGTTTCGCGGCTTTCTGTGGGGCTTGTGCGTGCCGGTGGCAGCCCTGATGGCGGAAGCCGCGTGGGCGGGATATACGGCCTTCCGGCGCGAGACGTAAGCCTGTACGCTGCTGCGGAATTCTTACAATTCATAAATCTGAGCATCGCGAAGTCTGAACATGGAACAACTGGCTTTTACCGCACTCCTCAATCGTCTGTTTGGCGCGCCGGTTCTGGCGTTGCTCTTGCAGTTGCACATTCATCCGAAGCATCCAGCAACTCCAATCACGAATCCGGTTGCCATGGAAATTCTGGTGGTGCTGCTGCTGACGATATTCTTTATCGCTGTGCGCTCGCGGCTTTCGGTGGAGCGTCCGGGTGCGCTGCAGCACACGATGGAAGGCATTGACGGGTTCATTCACGGCCTGGCCAGCGAGACGATTTCGAATCATCCGGAAAAGTTCGTGCCGTATCTGACGGTGCTGGGTCTGTTCATCCTGAGCTGCAATCTGATTGGACTGGTGCCGGGCCTGGAATCGCCAACGGCGGTGCCGATGGTGCCGCTGGGTTGCGCGCTGTTCACGTGGTTCTACTATCACGTTCATGGGGTGCGGGCGAATGGGCCGGTTGGATACCTGAAGCATTTCATCGGGCCGCAGGAAGGCATGCCGATGGCGGTCCGGCTATTCCTGCCGATCCTGTTATTTCCGATTGAGTTGTTCAGTAATGCCGCCCGCGTCCTGTCATTGACGGTCCGTCTTTTCGCGAACATGTTCGCGGGCGAGATGGTGACCCTGGTTTTTTTCTCGCTGCTGCCGCTGGGCCTTCCGATTGTGTTCGAAGGCCTGCATGTCGGCGTGTCGTTTATTCAGACGTACATTTTTGTGCTGCTCGCCTGCGTGTATCTGGGAGAGGCGACGGCGCACGAGCACTAAATCAGTACCCAGTACCCAGTCGCCAGTACCCAGCGAGCGCTTTCTTTCTGGGTACTGGGTACTGGCTACTGGTAGCTGCCTTTCAGCGTGAGGGCGCTGGCTTTTTTGCACGGCGTCAACCACCTCCTGGGGCAATTCATACAAGGAGAAAACCAAATGCGGAAGATCGTAATGCTGTTGTTCGTGATGATGATGTTCTCGATCCTGGCGGTTCCGGCGTTTGCGCAGACTGGCGCAGCCGCGGCCGGAGGGACCAACTGGGTAGCAATCACTTCTGGTTTCGCCATCGCCATCGCAGCCGGGTTGGCGGCGCAGGGCCAGGGCAAAGCCGCGTCGTCGGCCTGCGAAGCGCTCGGACGCAATCCGGCCGCCCGCGCCGGCATTCAGGTGGCGCTGATTCTCGGCCTGGCGTTCATCGAGTCGCTGGTGCTGTTCACGCTGGTAATTATTTTCGTCAAGGTGGCGTAGGCGAGTTCGCGGTTTGTTGGGTTGGAAAAGGCCTCTGCGTGCGCAGGGGCTTTTTCTTTTTATGACGTGAGCGCGCGGCGGAGAACTGAAAGCTGACAGCTGACAGCTGAGACCTAGCTCCTAGCCTTTCCGTTCGCCGTCCCATTCGCTAGAGCGATTGTCGGGGTCTTTGTGCAGGGCCTCGACCAGGATGCGGCGGAGGCGGTAGCGGCTGTCGAGGTCCATGCTGACAAACTCGAAGCCAATTTCATTGACGCGGGCGCGGCGAAGGAGAACCTCGCCGCGGATTTTTTTTACGCCTACGGAGATTTCGACGTGGGCTTCCGAGCCCACGCGGAGATTGTCGCTGCGCGTGCCCATGCCGCCGCCAAGACTCATTTCCCGCATGATGATGTTCGACTTTCCCCAGGAACTGGACAGGGTGGCGGAAAGAGTGCGTGGCAAAACGATGCGTTCGTAACGGCGCTGGCGGACCCAGGGACATCCGGGGCCAGGATCGAGTGGAACGATGGCGAGTTCGCCGGCCTCGAGGCCGCTTTCGGCCAGAGCCTGAGGTCCGTAGCGGGGATCGATTTTGGAAAGGGCCTGCAGGGCGGCGATTCTCAATTCGCGGTGCTGGTTGTAACCAAAGAGCTTCTTGTCTTCGACGATGTTGCGCAGAACCGGGACGGCCTCGATTTCCCGCAAACGGCCGAGCGACTCGATGGCTTTCAGTTGCACGAACGGGGGACGGTTCTGAGCTTCCCCGGCGGTAGCAAGCGCGATCAGGCTAGAACTGGCGCTGCCGTCCTGGCTCATGCCGATCTCGTCGATAGCCTCGGGCAAGATGAGCGAGTCGAGCAGTTCCAGCAGTTCGAGCAGGGTGCGGCCGCGGTCAGACGCGGCCCCGTAGGCAATCTGGCGAACGATGATATCCTGATAAAAACGATTGAACTCGCCCATGCGCGAGGGCAGCAACTCGATCAGCATGGGCACGGCAAGGCGGCTGAGCAGGCCGACGGTGGAGGCAGCCTGGCGGGGCTGGCCGATGCGCAGAATATCGCGCAGATCGTCGATGCCGGGTTGTCCGAGTTCGCCGACCAGTTCGACAATGCGGTCGCATTCCACGCGTTTCTGCGAGCGGAAGAAACGGTCGGCCAGGTGTTCGACGGAATTCTTGGGAAGCTGCTGCAGGACCGTGACCAGATCCTCGGGCACCTGCTCGGCGTTGATGGCCTCTTCGATCATTTCGGGCAGGCGATTTTCGATGCCCACGCGGTTGCGGAGATCCTGCACCAGGGCAGGCCGCTGGCGAGCCACTTTTTCGAGCGAGTAGCAGAGTTCGGCGACGGCTTGGTAGTTTTTGCGAGCGCAAGCCTCCTGCCCGAAGCGCGCGAAGGCGGCGCTTAGCAGGCTCTGCATCTCGGGATCGCGTTCATTGGCCAGATTGTGGCCAATGGTGGCCAGGGTATCGGGCATGAGTTCATCCGGCGCCTGGGCATAGAGGTCGGCGAGTTGAGCCAGGCCAATGGCGGTCTTGCGGCGGGGTTCGGCATCTTTGGAGTCGAGGCCCTTGCCGTAGCTGGAGAGAATCTGGGATGCCATCTCGTTGTCGCCGCGCTCGAAAAGGACTTCGAGGAACTGGCGGATATTACGGGGCGGCACGCAGGCGGCTTCGCTGGAGAGCAGAACGCTTTTCTTGCCGGCCTCGGGAATCTCAGCCCAGAACATGCGGTCGAGGATGTCG
>JAIQFO010000053.1 GCA_020073215.1 Terriglobia bacterium
CAGGCGTGGCTGTTGAAAAACTCTTTTCAGGGAATTTCAACGGTGAAATTCCTTCGTAAGTTATTGAATGTTCGTTCGCCGTAGACGCTGAAATTCACAGAAATTACCGTTTTGGTTCCTTTTTCAACAGCCACGTGCGATTACACTCAGAACCCAAAGAACATTCGCCTCACGACCGGCGCCGATAGTAGATGTTGAATTCGAATCCGGGGTTCGGCGGGAATATCTCGGCGATCTTGCGCAGGCGTTCGGCCATCGGAGCGGGCGCCAGCAGCGGGTAGTCACGCTCCCTCAGGTCGTAGTAATCGACATCGAGGAAGAGCGAGAGCAGGTAGATGGAAATGGCATCGGCGAAGCTGGCGGTCAGATAGTCGTTCTTGTATTTCTCCGCGTCCGGACCGTGGGCGGTGGCGAACTTGCGCGCCTCCCAGGCGTCGAGCGAGGTTTCGCCGCGTACACCTGATTCCACTTGCTGCCAGGCCAGGTCGGCAAAACTCTGCGATACTCCGGCGCGTTCGACCAGCGCGTGGCCTACGTTGATGTAGAACTCGAAGGCCACGGAAAATTTGTCTTCCATCAAGCGCGTCGAGATGAAGACGCACTGCGCGTCGCCGAGATTCAGGTTGCGATGACAGACCGCGTTGTCGCTGAGGGCAACGTCGTAGCGGTCGGCAATGACGGTCTCATCGCCCTGGGTGACGGTGAGCGGCACGAAGTAGTATGCCTTGCGGCTGAGGGCGGCGGCGATCGGCACAGGCACGGCGGCGGTCATGCGGTCGAGATCGTTGTCGGCAATCGCGATCTCGCCGGAGCGGGCATAGCAGATGCCATTCGGAGCCTGGGAAACCGGGCTGTTTTGCACGATCTCCGCGGGGCTGCGGACGATCGCGGAAGCGGCTTGCGACATGACGGTATTGTAGCGTAGTCGCTTGCGCGGAAGGTCTTTCACCACGGAGTCACAGAGACACAGAGAAACCCATCTGCCTGGCAAGACCTTTCCCTTCAAATCTGGACGGAGCAAGGACCTACCGCGTAGAGATCGTGAAGTTCACTACGACTCGGGCTTCCGTATCGATGGGAGCGCCATTCTTGTAGCGCGGCCGAAAGCGCCACTGCCGAACCGCTTCTTGAGCGGCGGCGGCCAGTATCGGGGGGCCGCTTAGCACCTGAGTGTCGATGATGTTTCCAGTCTTATCGATATTCACCTGAAGGGTCACCGATCCCTCGATCTTCATCTGCTCCGCCAGGCGCGGATAGACCGGATCGGAGGGATGATAGAGGACTTCGGGGGAGTCGGCGGAAACCGGTTCCGGTTCGGCGGCGTTCCCAGCGATCGGGGCTGCCGCCGCAGGTTGCGTCGGGGCCGATGTTCGGGGCTTCGAGCCTCCCAAATTCAAGTTGACCGTGGTACCGTGCGGGTAAATCGTGCGACGCTGACCTCCGGGATACATGACCTCGACGGAGACGATGGGGCGAGCGACCGGCTCACGGGTTGCGGAGTTGGGTGTGGACGGGTGCTCCGCCTCGGCGAGTTTCCTGGTTTTGAGTTTCGCTTGCGGGACTGGCGGTTGAGGATTCTTAACCTCGGATGGATTCTGGGTCGCAGTCGCCGGCGCGGAAGTGGAGACATGGGCGAGCCAGGAGAGGCGGTCTCTGTAGAAGAAAGCTGCGCCCGCCAAGAGAAGAAGTATGAACAGAATGAAGATGCCGGGGCCACCTCTCTTCTGGCCGCGACCGGAAGCCCGCCCGGCATAGTTGGCCGGTGGCCGTTGCGATTTGTAGGTGGGCATGTAGGCCTCGGGCTGTGCCCTGAAGCGTATACGAAAAGCGCGGATAAGTATGCCCCGAAATCTCTCCCAAAGCCACCGCTGTCTATGCCGTGGACCGATGGTGTAGTTTAGAAACATGGCGAAAATCAGTTCGAACGGGCTGCGCTGGATTGGGGTTCCGGTGCGGGCATTCGCGATGACCTTCCTGTTCACGCTGCTGGCGTTCGCGGTGGCGCTGCTGTTGAGCATCCTGGGAACGATGGTGTATTCGCAAGTGAAGCACGTGGCGCCCAACCTGACGTTCGCCTACCGGCACATTGCGTTTCCGTTCGCGATCACGGTGGGGGTGATCGTGCTGGTGCTGTCGCTGGGGATGGAAATTCGGAACTACCGGCAGCGGAAGACGCTGGAAGGGATCGAGCGGGCGAGTTGAGCTCGCGGCTGGGGCGCGGGAAGGCCGGGCGAGGAGGCCCGGCGCTCCATCGGCGTCTGGGGTGAGAGATGAGTGAGTTGAAAACCATGGCTCCGCGGATCGCCATTCCGGTGCCGCATTCCGGCGATCGCGAGTACGCTGAACGGGCCCTGCCGCAGTATGAAGAGGCGGTGCGCGGGGCGGGTGGAGAACCGGTGCGCATCGAACTGGAGCAGACACCGGCTGAGGTGATGAGGCAGATGGAGCGCTGCGACGCGGTTTTGCTGCCGGGCAGCAAGGCGGATATCGATCCGCAGAAGTACGGCGCGGATCGCCACGCGAAGACGGCGGCCTTTGATGCCAAGCGAGATATGGTGGACGCTGTGCTGCTGCAGGATGCCTATACGACACGCAAGCCCGTGCTCGGCATCTGCTATGGCCTGCAATCGTTGAATGTGTACCGATGGGGGTCGCTCGTGCAGCACATCGAGTCGGCGGTCAACCATAGCGCAGGGCGGGCGGTGGCGAAGGCGCACACGGTCGAGATCGAGCCAGAGTCGCGACTGGCGGCGACTGTGGGCGCGAGGACGGTGGCGGTGAATTCTTCGCATCATCAGGCGGCCGACGCGGCCGGCGATGGGTTGCGTGTGGTGGCGCGATGTGGGGAAGACGGAGTCGTCGAAGCCCTGGAAGGAACCGCTCCCGGACATTTTGTGCTGGCGGTGCAGTGGCATCCGGAGCGGAGTGTGAACGATGGGGCGGAGCTGGCAGAGTCTGCGCGTGCAATTTTCCGCGCGTTCATCGAGGCGGCGCGACTCAAGCACGCGCAACTTGCGAAGGAGTTAGAGCAACACCGTACATGAAGTGGGTGTTGATACGTGGCTACGCGGCAGGGTAAATGGATGAAGCCTCTCGCCTTTCTATTGCTGATCGGATTTGTGGTTTCTGGCACATTGGGTTTGTCCTACTATTTTTGGCCGGACCTTCCAACGACACCGGAGGTAAGGTCTGGCAGAGTTTATCCCATCAGCAGTGGTGGTCACGTCTATTATCTAACGAAGGGGCAGCATCTCACGCATTTGGGAGCTATTGCGCTTTCATTTGTGTTTCTCATCGGACTCGTCATTATGCGCAAATACGTCGATGACCCAACTAGCCGTCGGCCGGGTAAGTACATTTTTCCGCCGCCCGCTGGGACTGGCGGCCCAGGTATCGAGGGTAGGAAACCCTGATAGTATCGAGTGGGCAGTACGACACTTGTGCTTATGTGTGATTGAAGAACGCTAACTACGTTTCAGCAACACTGCTACATTCGCAATTGCGGTATTTTGGGTGCCCATGCCTTCCGGCGTTTTTGCTTTGATCCCCACACAGTCCGCTGGAATTCCGCACAAGTCGGCTACGTGATTGCGAATTGCGTTGGCGTGCGGGCCGATTTTTGGAATGGACAAGATCAGGGTAGAGTCGAGGTTCACGAGTTCGTAGCCTGCGGTTTTGACTTGCTGCAATGCCTCCCGCAGAAACAGGGCGGAGTCGGCGTTTCTCCACTGCGGGTCGGATGGGGGAAACAGGGCTCCAATGTCGGGACCGGCGATGGCGCCGAGCAGCGCGTCGGTGATGGCGTGCAGCAAGACATCGCCGTCGGAATGGCCGCCCAGACCATGGCTGTGCGGCAGAGTCACTCCGCCGATTTTGAGCGGGATGCCGGGCTTGAATTCGTGCGAGTCAAAACCGTAGCCGATGCGCATTTCAGGTTTCAAAGTGTGTTTCCGTTTCCGAGGTCCCGCCCTCTGGGGCCAAAACCCGCGTCTTTTGTCGTCCTAATCGGCACGGCTGAAGCCGTGCCCTTCCCAAGAACTCTAGCTTCCTTCGCTTTTAAGATAGAACTCGGCCAGCTCCATATCGGCCGGCGTGGTGATTTTTATATTGCGCGGCGAGCCCATTACGACTGCGACGGGCAGGCCGGCGCGCTCGATCAGGGAAGCCTCGTCGGTACCGAGGAAACCATCCGCCACGGCGTCCGCAAAAGCTTTCTTCAGGATGTCGTAGCGAAAGCCCTGCGGGGTTTGTGCCATCACGATGCTGGCACGCGGGATGGTGGCTTTGATGAGCGCGCCTTCGGCGACGCGTTCCACCTGTTTCACGGTGTCGACGGCGGGCCACCCGGCGATGGCGGCTCCATGCTGGTGCGCGGCTTCGATCACACTGGCAATAATTTCGGGCGTAACCAGCGGGCGAACTGCGTCATGCACGAGCACGATATCTTCGGGATCGGCCGCGGTGTGGGCCAGAGCGCTCGAGACCGAATCCTGGCGATGCTCGCCGCCTTCGACCATCTGCAGACGCTTGGCCAGGATTTCCGGGTACTGCTTTTCGACTTGGGTGCGAAAGCCGGCAATCTCGTCATGGCGTAACGCGACGATGATTTCGTAAACGGCGGGGGTGGCGGCGAACTTCCGCAAGGTGTGGACGAGAATAGGCACGCCTCCCAGCTCTTTGAATTGTTTGCTGGGCGCCCTCTTTTTGGACCTCGCGGCCGGGGCCATGCGCGTGCCGAGTCCGGCGGCGGGAATAATGACGAACACCTTCATAGGGGCGATCAGTATAGTACAGGCGTTGAGATTGGGTCTAACGGGCAGAGTCCAGCCCCTAAAGGGGCGGATGATTTCGAAGGATTTGCGGTATCGCTAAAGCGATACCCTGATACGAAACTCGTCCCCAGCGCGATCCCCTGAGGCGAACCTTTCCTAAACCTATTCAGCGGCCCGGTCGGTTGCCGCCGGCGCGGGCTTTTTGGGGGGTTCGAAGGGCGGCGGTCCGTTGGTTGCGACCGCAGGAGTCGCGACTGCGGGAAGTGGCGCCGATGCTTTGGGGTCGTGGCGGCCGGGCCCGCGCTCATCCCACTTGCCAAAGATCATCTTGCCCGCGGTGGTCTGCAGGACCGAGGTCACCGAGATGTCGATGGTCTTACCAATCATCTTACGGGCGTTATCGACGACCACCATGGTGCCGTCGTCGAGATAGGCGACGCCCTGGTTGTACTCTTTCCCTTCCTTCAGGATGAATACGCGCATGACTTCGCCGGGCAGGACGATGGGCTTGAGCGAGTTGGCCAGTTCGTTGATGTTGAGCACGGCCACGCCTTGTAGTTGCGCGACTTTGTTGAGGTTGAAGTCGTTGGTGATGATCTTGCCTTCGTAGACCTTGGCGAGTTCTATGAGCTTCATATCGACTTCGCGGACGGTGGGGAAGTCGTCTTCGACGATCTGGATCTGGACGGTGGCAGTCTTCTGGAGACGCTGCAAGATGTCGAGGCCGCGACGTCCGCGATTGCGTTTGAGTGAATCGGCGGAATCGGCGACCAGCTGCAGTTCGCGGAGCACGAACTGCGGGATGACAATCAGACCGTCTAGGAAACCGGTCTCGGCGATGTCGGCGATGCGGCCGTCAATGATGACGCTGGTGTCGAGAATCTTGAAGCTCTTCTTGCCCGTCTTTTCGCCGCCGAAGACCCCGCCGAGCGCCGCTAGATTGAGCAGGTCGCCTTTATTGGCGCCCACGACCAATCCCACGTAGGCCATGACGAGCATGACCATGATCTGCAGGAAACTCTGGGTGGGGCCAGGAGGGACGCTGTTGCGAATGACCAGCGCGAAAAGGTAAGCGCCCACAATGCCGAGCACGCTGCCGATCGCGGCTCCGATGAGGCGCTTCAGGCTCATCACGCGCAAGCGCCACTCGAACAAGACGATGGCGGCGCCGATTAATAGACCGACGGCGGCCGCAGGCCTTGTGGGCAGGCTAAACGGGTGAATGAGGGAGCAGATGACACTGACGATGAGGACAAACAGAAGACGTATGAATACGACGTCCACGTGCAATACCCCTCTCGGGGAAGGCACCGCTCAAGCGATTCCCGCCCCCGCCGGTGATCCAGGGCGAATGATAACTAAGGTCCCGGAGCCAGCGTTCTATTCACGGAGCTGTATAAATAATGAAAACGCGCTCCGTGCCCGGCTCATGGCCGGGTTACGGCTAAAGTATCGGAAGCAGTATATACCGGGCTGGGAAGGGGAACCAGTCCCGGGTTGGGCTGCGCAAAAGTTCGCCGGGCAGGGTGCAGGGGCCCTCAGCGGCCAAAGAGGTTGCAGAAGAAGTCGACATTCGCCGCTCAGCCCCTAGAGGGGCGTTTGATTTCGAACGATTTTCGGTATCGCTGAAGCGATACCCTGATACGAAACTTGAGTTTTCCCGCGGCTTGTAAAGCCGCGCCAGACAAAAACAAAATCGGAATTGGAGTTTATCCGCAGCCTGTTAGACTGTTGGGTTTATCTGGAGACATCCCTGTATGAACTGGCCGGGACGAGTCGTCCTGCTGATTGCCATCTTCGTTTCGTTGTATCTGTTCTGGCGGAAGTTTGGCGCCGCGGTGCGCACGATCCTGGCGTCGAAGGCTGATGCCGACTTCCAACTGCGGCCCATTGGCCCGCGCCTCCGCAAAGTGCTGTGGGAGGTGGCCGCGCAGGGACTGGTGATTGCCCAGAGACCGCTGCCCGGCCTGGCGCATGCGTTTGTGTTCTGGGGCTTTTGCGTTTTCGCGCTGGTGACGCTCAACCACTTCGCCGAAGGATTCGGGCTGGGCTTCCTGTTGGATGGCGGCTTCTCGCGGTTCTATTTTCTGTTTGCGGGCGTATTCGCCGTGGCCGTGGCCCTCTCGATCGCGGCGCTGGCCTTCCGCCGGTTCGTGGTGCGGCCGAAATGGCTGGAGCCGTTGTCTCCGGAATCTGGCCTGATCGCGTTCCTGATTTTCGCGTTGATGATCACCTACCTGGCCCGGTTCTGGGTTTCGGAAGGGTCGGCGGCGGCTTGGACGGTGTGGTGGGCGCATACGCTGCTGCTCCTGTCGTTTCTGCCGCTGATTCCCGGGACCAAGCACATGCATCTCGTGCTCAGCCCGTTGACGGTGTTTCTGGAGCGCGACGGCTTCAGCCGCATCCCGCCGCTGGTGGGCGACGAGGATTTCGGCCTGGACACGGGCAAGGATCTGACCCGAATCGCCAGCCTGCAGGCCTACACCTGCGTCGAGTGCGGGCGCTGCACCGAACATTGTCCAGCCAACAACACGGGGAAGATCCTGAATCCCAAAGAAATTATTCTGGGTACCCGGCATTACTTGAAAGAATTCGGGCCGAAGAGTGATGAACTGTTGCTGGGCAAGCACCTTTCTATGGAAGCGGCTTTCCAGTGCACTACGTGCGGCGCTTGCGAGTTCCAGTGTCCGGTGGGCATCCAGCACCTGCCTTTGATCGTTGGTCTGCGGCGCGGCGCGGTGAATACGGGCAAGTGGGACAACAGTCACGGCGGCGATCTTTTCAATACGCTTGAGCGGCAGGGCAATGCGCTGGGATTCCCGCCGTCGGAACGCGAAAAATTCATCGCGAAGAGCGGCCTGCCGTACTTTGATGGAACCCAGGAATATTGCCTGTGGATGGGGTGCCTGGGATCGTTTGATCCGAATGGCCGGAAGATTCTGCTGGCGCTGGTCGAGGTGCTTGGATACCTGAAAATCAGTTTTGGCGTTCTGCGGCAGGAGAAGTGCAACGGCGATCCGGCGCGGCGGCTGGGCAACGATTATCTGTTCGGCGAACTGGCGCAGGGGAATCTGGAGCACATACGCGAGGCGGGAGTGAAGAAGATGGTTTCGATCTGCCCGCACTGCGTGCGCACCATGGGCGTGGATTGGAAGGAGCACGGGGGGAGCCTCGCGATCGAGCACCACACGGAATTGCTGGCCCGCTATCGCGATAAGCTGCCGCTCGACGCCTCCGGGCAGAAGAGCATGGTGTACCACGACGCCTGCTACCTGGGACGATATCGGGGCGTCTATGACCAACCTCGGGATGTGATGGCGCGTTTTGGGCAGGTGGTGGATCCGCCGCGAGCTCGCGAACGCGGGTTTTGCTGCGGTGGAGGCGGCGGGCTGATGTTTCTGGGAGAAGAGTCGGGCAAGCGCGTCAATCTGGAGCGGGCTCAGGAATTGGTGGCGACGGGGGCGAGCGTGGTGGCGGCGGCCTGTCCGTTCTGCAACTCGATGCTGCGCGATGGATTGGCGGCGGCCACGGCGGAGCCGCCGGAGTTGCTTGACGTGGCGCAGATCGCGGCGGCCGCGATTGGGAAAAGCGGCGCGGAGAAGGCCGCCGGCGGGGACTAAACCGTGACCGCACCTCGCTCTCGGCGCGGCGGGCGAGGACGCCCGCCGGACAACCGCCGGGACGGCGGCGCTACTCTCAGCGGGTTTCCGCGATCGCCTCTCGAATTGCCTTGAGGACTCCATCCATCTGCTCGGGAGTGCCTACGGTCATCCGCACGCATCCTTCGCAGCCTGGGCTTGCCGATGAATCGCGGACGAGGATGCCGCGCCGCTGCATCGAGTCCACAAAGGCTTTCGCAGTCGTGCCCACTCGCACGAGAACGAAATTTGTCCGGCTTGGCCAGAAGCGTAAGCCCAGTTCGGTGAACGCCTGCGCCAGGCGCTCGCGGCCTTGCTTTACTTGCGCTACGTGGTTGCGCACGAACGCCTGGTCGGCCAACGCTTCTTCGAGGCACGTCAGCACCACGGAATTCACATTGAAGGGCGCGCTGTGCCTTCTTATATAGTCGATTTGCTCGGCGGCTCCGGTCAGCACTCCAAGGCGCAGGCCAGCGAGTCCGTAGGCCTTGGAAAACGTGCGCCCGACGAACAGGTTCGGATGGCGCGTCAGGTCGGCGAGCAGGGTTTCTCCGCAAAACTCGAAGTAGGCTTCGTCGATCAGCACCGCCGCGCCGGGCGCCGATTCTACAATCTTCAGCAAGTCAGCGCGTGATGCGGCGAGGCCGGTGGGATTGTTGGGATTCGCGACTGCGATCACCCGGGTGCGGGGCGAAATGCGAGACAACAGATCGGCGGTGGGCAATGCCAGGTCCTCACCTGACCGCACGCGCACAAGCTGCGCACCCAGCGCCTCGCCCAGCATCGGATACATCACGAAGGTCGGCTCGGCAAACAGCAGTTCATCGTTCTCGCCGAGATACGTTGCGAAAAGGAGCGACAGCGCCTCATCCATCCCGTCGGTGAGCAACACCTGCTCGGGGAGAACGCCCAGGAAATTTGCGACCAGTCGCTCGCCCACCTCGCGCTTGGGATACAGCGATATATCCTCCGCCGAGAGCGAGCGCAGGCGCTCCAATACGCGCGGTGAGCATCCGGCCATGCTTTCGTTGAGATCGAGACTCAGCCCGGCACGACTTACTATGGGCGAGAGGTACGGACTCATCCCGGCAATGGACTCTCGTGGCTTCAGCATGGGAGGCGTGCAAACATGGTGACATGAGTTTACGACGGTGACCCCTTATCGCGCCTCACATACTTCACCGCGAAAAAGAGCGTCGCGCAGATTGCGAAATCCACCAGCAGGCCCCAGTCTTCGCGGAAAAGCCTGTGCCTTGCAACCGCAGGCAGATGGGGCATGAGCAGGAAGTAGATCGCATTGCCTGCGAGCACGGCTACCAGCGCGTCGAGGAAATTCCTCTTCATCGTCGTGGTTCACTTTAGGGGCGGCTCCCACTCATCGCAGAATACGCGATGAGTGGGGCACCAGCATCCCGCCCTGATACGAACCTTGCTGCTAACATCCTTTGAGATGCTCGAACTTTCGACCTCAGTGCAGTATGTGAAAGGGATCGGCCCGCGGCTGGCCGAGGTGCTGGCGGCCAAGGGACTTCGGACCGTTGACGACCTGCTGCACTACCTGCCGTTTCGTTACGAAGACCGGCTGAACCCGCGGTCGGTGGCCGAACTGCGCGCGGGAGAGATGGCGACGGTGATTGCCGAAGTCCGCAACTCAGGACTGTTTCGCACGCGGCGGATGCCCATCTTCCAACTCACGGTCGGCCAGGGCCGCAGCCGTCTGAAGTGTATATGGTTTCACGCCGCGTATCTCCAGGGCCGTTTCCAGGCCGGACAGATGGTGGCACTGTACGGCAAGGTCGAAGAGGACCGCGACGGCGGACTGCAGATCGTACAGCCGCAGTTCGAGATTCTGGGCGACATCAATGAAGCGGGCGGCGCCGACGAAGCCGAAAAGAAAGCGGCCGCCTCGCTCGAGATTGGACGGATTGTTCCGATCTACGAATCTACCGGGCAGGGCAAACTTACGCCGCGGTGGTTCCGGCGGGTTATTCGATTCTCGCTGGAAAACTTGAATCCCGATCTTCCCGATCCAATTCCGGCGGCGGTGCGCGGGCATTTGAGCCTGTTAACTCCGCGCGAAGCGCTGTGGAAGGTGCATTGGCCTGATGCGGGCGAGAGCTTTGCCGATCTGCAATCGTCGCGCACGGCGGCGCACATCCGGCTGATCTTCGATGAACTGTTTTTTATTGAGTTGGGCCTCGAACTCAAGCGGCGCGAGCAGAAGGCGCAAACCGGCGTCGCCTTTCAGCTCAACGATGGGGTTCGCGCGGCGATTAAAAAGATCCTGCCGTTTCATCCGACGGCGGCGCAGAAGCGGGTGCTGAAAGAAATCGCCACCGACATGCAGACGCCTTCTCCGATGCGGCGGCTGCTGCAGGGAGACGTAGGGTCGGGCAAGACGATTGTGGCGTTTCAGGCGGCGATCATCGCCATTGAAAACGGGTATCAGGTTGCGCTGATGGCGCCGACGGAAATTCTGGCACAGCAGCATTATTTTTCCGCACGGCAGATTCTGGAGCGAGCGGGATACCGCATTGTGTTGCTGACCGGCTCGCTGGAACAGGACCGCAAACGCGACGTGCGGCGGCACATCGCGCAGGGGAACGCGCAACTTGTTATTGGGACGCACGCGCTGATTCAGGATCGCGTGGAATTCGAGCGGCTTGGCCTGGTCGTGGTGGACGAGCAACACCGCTTCGGCGTGATGCAACGGCTGAAGCTGATGAAGAAATCGGACGATGCTCGTGTGGGAACGGGGCTCCGCCCCGTCACGCCGGGCGGGGACGCCAGGCGCTCCACTGAATCCGATCCCGAGCCCGATGTGCTGGTGATGACGGCTACGCCTATTCCGCGGACGCTGGCGCTTACTCTTTACGGCGACCTTGACGTCTCGGTGCTTGACGAACTTCCGCCGGGACGCACTCCGGTTGTTACTCGCTCGCTGCCTGACGAACGCGCGCCCGAAGTGTGGGACTTTGTCCGGAAGCAAATCGCCGCCGGACATCAGGCCTATGTGGTTTATCCGGTGATTGAGGAAAACGAAGAGCGTGAACTGAAGGCTGCCGAGCAGATGCACCGGCAGTTGCGGGACAAGATTTTTCCTAATCTTCATGTTGGCTTGCTGCATGGGCGGCTTGATGCCGACGAAAAAGAGCAGGTCATGCGCGATTTTCAGCAGGGCAAGATCGAGATTCTGGTGGCGACCACGGTGATTGAGGTTGGCGTCGACGTTCCCAACGCCACGGTCATGGTGATCGAACATGCCGACCGGTTTGGATTGGCGCAACTCCACCAGTTGCGCGGACGCATCGGCCGCGGCGCGGCGAAATCGTACTGCGTGCTGATGCGCGGCAGCAAGGTTTCCGAAGAAGGCGAGCGGCGGCTGGATGCCATGGTCGGCTCGAACGACGGCTTCCAGATCGCGGAACTTGATCTTGAGCTGCGCGGGCCGGGCGAATTTTTTGGGACCAAGCAGGCGGGTATGCCGAGCTTCCGCGTGGCCAATATCATCCGCGACCGGCAACTGCTGGAGGCGTCCAAACGCGAGGCTGCGTTTGTGATCTCGGGGCCGAATGCCGAAATATCACAGGAAGAGGTTGATCGGGCGCTGCGGGAGATGCGCTCGCGCTGGTCGCTTAGTTATGGGCTGGTTGAGGTGGGGTAGGGCCGCATCTTACGAAGGCGTCGGCTTGAGGTTAGTGATTCTGCAATGGTGTCATAATGCTGCGCAATGAATTCCGTGCTGCCAGCGCCTGCATCCGCTACGCTCCAACGCATTCGTTTGATCCAAGCCATCACGATCGGCTGGATGGGCGCCGAAGCGGTGGTGTCCCTCTCGGCGGCATGGATGGCTCGCAGTCCCGTGTTGCTGGCTTTCGGGGGTGACAGCGCCATCGAACTGCTCTCCGCGGCCGTGGTATATCGGCGGTTCGGCACAAAGGGGGAAGAGACATCGGAACGTTTGGCAGCCCGCATCGCCGGAGGTCTTCTGTTTGTGTTGGCGGCATACGTGGCGTTGATCGCGACTTTGGCGCTACTTGGACGCGGTGAAGTGAGGCCAAGCCCCCTTGGGATTGGGGTATTGATCGCGGCAGCGGTGGTGATGCCCCTGCTGGCACGGCAGAAGCGGCGGCTGTCGGCCTTGACCGCCAGCGCCGCACTGAGAGCGGATGCAACGCAGTCTGCTCTTTGCGGCTACCTGTCCGTCATCGTGCTTGCAGGCCTGGTCGCGAATGCCTTCTGGGGAATTACCTGGGCTGATCCCGTGGCCGCGCTGTGCCTGATCCCGCTGATCGTGAGGGAGGGTTGGCAGGCTCTCCAAGGAAGGCCGTGCGACTGCTGCTGACAGTTATCGATGAAGCTTGCTCAGGGACCGCGTCGGGAACTTCTCGACAACCGCCGTAGCTTCCTGCCAAGATGGTTCTTCTATGCGAACCCTGCAATTTCTGCTGATTGTTTTCTTTTTCTCTTTCTTTTCGATGGCTCAGATACCCTCCTCGCTCAACCTCATGCCCGTGCCGGCGAAAGTTCAGGTTGGAGCCGGCCAGTTGGTCGTCGATCAAGCTTTTACTGCCGTTAGTACTGGACATAGAGACGACCGTCTTGAACGAGGCATCTCCAGATTTCTCGATCAGGTCAGCCGGCAGACTGGCATGACGTTGAACGGGCAGCCTGCGGACGCCTCGAACGCGACCCTCGTGATCCACGCCGAGAACGCCGGGCGCAAGGTTCAGGAACTGGACGAGGATGAATCGTATGCGCTCGAAATCACTCCGTCGCGCGCGACCTTGACCGCGGCCACCGCTCTGGGCGCACTGTACGGATTACAGACATTCCTGCAACTGATCGAGCCTACCCCGGCGGGGTTTGCGGTGCCGGTGATCACCATCCAGGACCGACCTCGCTTTGCCTGGCGTGGCCTGCTGATTGACGCCAGCCGCCATTTCATCCCGATCGAAGTGCTGAAGCGGAACCTGGACGGAATGGCCGCGGTGAAGATGAATGTCTTGCACTGGCATCTATCCGACGATGAGGGCTTCCGCGTCGAGAGCAAGCGCTTTCCCAAACTGCACGAGTTGGGGTCCGAGGGGCAGTACTACACCCAGGCGGAGATCCGCGACTTTGTGGCGTATGCGCGCGATCGCGGGATCCGCGTGGTTCCAGAATTCGATATGCCCGGACACAGCCGCTCCTGGATGGCCGGTTATCCGGAACTTGCCAGCGTGCCCGGCTCTTACCGGGCGGGCAGGATCGCGGACGCCGATACGGTCATGGATCCCACGCGGGACGGTACTTATAAGTTCCTCGACAAGTTCGTCGGGGAAATGGCCGCTCTGTTCCCCGACGCCTATTTTCACATCGGGGGCGATGAAGTAAACAACAAGCCATGGGATTCGAATCCGAAAATCCAGGAGTTCATTCGGGCTCACGGCATGAAGAACAACCGCGATCTACAGGCCTACTTCAATCAACGCCTGCAAAAGATCGTGCAGAAACACGGGAAGATCATGATGGGTTGGGATGAGGTGTTGCATCCTGACTTGCCTAAAACCGTGCTGGTCGAGTCGTGGCGAGGACAGGATTCGCTGGCTGAGGCCGCGAAACAAGGTCATCTCGGCCTGCTTTCCTATGGCTACTACCTCGACCTGATGTGGCCGGCGGCGCGGCATTACGCCGTGGATCCAATGGCAATGACGACGACAGGCGGGGCGGCGGCGCTGACCGCCGAGGAAAAGAAGCGGATTCTGGGCGGCGAGGCTTGCATGTGGTCGGAGTTCGTCACTCCGGAAACGATCGATTCGCGGATCTGGCCGCGCCTGGCGGCGATTGCCGAGCGGCTCTGGTCGCCGCAGGAGGTTCGCGACAACCAATCCATGTACCGGCGACTGGAGGAAGTAAGCTGGCGGCTCGGCTGGCTGGGGTTGAATCACGAATCGAACTACCCGTTACTGCTCCAACGACTCGCGGGCAGTCACGATATTGGCGCTCTGCGCGTCCTGGCCGATGTTGTGGAACCTACGAAAGACTACACGCGCACGGAAGTGTTTCCCCAGCCTCCAGTGAAGTCCACGCCGCTGAACCGGATGGCGGATGCGGCTCGACCGGAGAGCACGGTGACTCGGCAATTCTCGGAACTGGTCGACGGCTACTTTCAGAGCGACTACAAGGATTCCGCCGCCGAGGCACAGATCCGGGCGTCGCTGGTCAATTGGCGTGACAACGACGTGAACCTCCAACCTGTTCTGGACCGGTCGTTCCTTCTTACAGAAGACAAGCCGTTGTCCACGGACCTGGCTGCTCTTGCCGCGGCTGGATTGGAGGCACTCGACAGCATCGACAAGAATCAGCCACTGCCGGACGCGTGGCGCGCCGCGCAATTGGCAGTTGTGGACCGGTCGATGAAGCCACGAGCGAACCTGCTGGTGATGGTGGCGCCGCCGATTCAGAAGCTGATCGCGGCCACGGCGGCTTCGCATTAGGACCATGACCGCGTGATTTGTACCAGAGACGGGGCAAGCCCCGTCTCTACACGAGTTTCCTACCGTAGCGACAAGAGCGCGGCGATGCCGATGGCAGTGAGCAGCGGCCAGCCGACATGGCGGCCGCGAGTGGCCACCGCATCATAGAGTCCGATGCCTGTGAAGGCCACACCGGTTGCGGCCGCCGCCCAGAACCTCGCGGTGGCTGGGTCCCGAACCAGTTGCACAAGAATCAGGGCGAGGATCGCCCAGGTCACGCTGGTCAGATGCCAGGCGAATCGCAAAATGAAGCGGGCCAGGTCACTGGCCAGAATACCGTCGTGACGTGCAAGCAGCGGCCCGAGCAATCGCCGCTCACCCAAGATCGAGTGCGCGACGGCTGTGATCACCAGCAATGCCGCGGCTGTGAAAAGCAGACCATTCGACATGGCCAAAGCAGAATCTCCTTCTTGGCTGTAGAAACAGCACCCAAGTCTACGCCGGTCGCGACCGGTTCGCGCGCTCGGCTCGACCGCCATCGATGTCACTGCCGTTTGTGATTTTCGACACTCCCAGGGCGTGATTCGGAACACAGCGCTTTGTCCACCGTCTCCTGTATTCAATTGTGAGTGCCGTTCAGGCCGGAGAGCTGGGGTGAGTCTCTGGCGCCGACGAGCGAGCGCGGGAACCAAGGCATGCAGGCTTTCAAAGATTCGGGACATCTTTTTCGATTGGCGGCAGTTTTTGTCGCGGGCACGATCTTGTTCCTGGTCCTGCGCACCGTCCTGGTCCCGAAGAGCTTTGGAGAATACGGGCACTACCGCGGGAACGCCATGGCGGAAATCGCGGCGCGGCCCGTCCACTTCGCGGGCCATGAGACTTGCGAGGCCTGCCATGCCGACGTGCTCGACAAGAAAAAGGATGGCAAGCATGCCCACGTGAATTGCGAGGCCTGCCACGGTCCCCAGGCCAAGCATGCCGACGATCCTTCCTCGGTGCAGCCGCCTAAGCTCGATACGCTGGTGCTGTGCGTACGCTGTCACGAGGCCAACGCGGCCAAGCCGAAAAGCTTCCCGCAGGTTGCTTCCGCCGACCATTCTTCCGGTCTTCCCTGCGATACGTGCCACCAGCCGCACAGTCCGGCCATCGAAAGCCCGGCCGTTGCCAGTAAGGCCGTTGGCGGAGGTACGAAATGAGCATCTCCCGGCGCCATCTGCTTCTGCTGTTGCCCGCGGCCGCGGTTGCGTGGAAGCACATCCTGGCTGGAACTCCGGAGTCCTCCCCCAACTACGCCATGAGCCAGCATTGGTGGAGCATGCTGATCGACGTGCCCAAATGCATCGGCTGCGGCAATTGTGTGCGCGCCTGCCAGGCCGAGAATGACGTGCCGGACGGATATTTCCGCACCTGGGTCGAGCGCTACCACGTGTCGGATTACGACATTGAGAATCCCCAAGTCGATTCTCCTGATGGCGGCAAGAAGGGATTCCCGCCCACGAAAGAGGCCGGCGGGAAAAATTTCTTTGTGCCCAAGCTGTGCAACCACTGCTCCGACTCACCTTGCACGCAAGTTTGTCCGGTGGGCGCAACCTTCATCAGTCCGGATGGCGTGGTTTTGGTGGACCCGAAATACTGTCTGGGCTGCCGGTATTGCGTGCAGGCCTGCCCGTACGGTTGCCGCTTCATCAACCCGAAAACTAATACCGCCGAGAAATGCACTCTGTGTTATCACCGGATCACGAAAGGCCTGACCACGGCATGCTGCGAGTCTTGTCCGACGGGCGCGCGGCAACTGGCGGACCTGAAGAATCCTAACGACCCGATTCACGAATTTCTGAAGACCCATAGCGTGCAGGTCCTGAAGCCTTACATGGCGACCCATGCCAAGGTGTTTTACAACGGCCTGGATGGTTCCGTGCGATGAACGTTGCGATGAAAGGTGCGAGGAGGAGAGGCGGATATGTCGGGCGTTGAAGGCTTCATGTATCCGAACGAAATCGAGCTGCAGTGGAGCGTGCTGATCGTGCTCTATCCGTTCCTAACGGGACTGGTGGCGGGCGCTTTCATTCTGGCGTCGCTGGAGCGCGTTTTCCAGGTGCAGGCGGTGAAGCCTACGTACCGGCTGGCGCTGCTTACCGCGCTGGCGTTCCTGCTGGTGGCGCCACTTCCCTTGCAGCTCCACCTCGGGCATCCGGAACGTTCCTACGAGATGTACCTTACGCCGCACAAGACTTCCGCGATGGCCATGTTCGGGTTTGTTTACCTCTGGTATCTGATGGCGGTTCTGGTGTTGGAAATCTGGCTCGATTACCGGCGCGACATCGTGGTGCTGTCCGAATCCACCCGTGGATGGAAGCGGTTGATCTACCGGCTGATGACTCTGGGCTCAACGAACATCAGCAAAGGCGCACTCGCAGTGGACGAACGAGTGGGCTGGATCATTACGCTGATCGGCATCCCTTCGGCGTTCCTGCTGCACGGTTACGTCGGATTTATTTTTGGCTCGATCAAGGCGAACCCGTGGTGGTCGTCGCCGCTGATGCCGGTGGTGTTTATCTTTTCGGCCATGGTGTCGGGAATCGCCACGGTGATGCTGCTCTACATGCTGATGACATGGGCCCGCGGTAAGACGATCGATATGCGGTGCGTCGACACGATCGCGCGCTACCTCTTCTACATCTTCATTATCGATTTCAGTTTGGAAATGCTTGACCTGATCCACCGCATCTACGAGGCCGATGAAAGTTTCCGCAGCCTGGATTTCATGGTCCATACCAAGCTGTATATGTCGCATATCGTGGTGCAGATTGTGCTGGGCACCGTTACACCCATTGCGCTTCTCGGGTTGACCCAGGTGCTGAAGCTCGGCGAAATGACCCGCAAACGCATTTACGGGCTGGCCGGATGCCTGACCCTGATCGGCATTTTTGCCATGCGGTGGAATGTCGTGATTGGAGGACAGCTGTTCTCCAAGAGCTTTCTCGGGTACACGACGTACAAGATGGGCCTGGTCACGCGCGAAGGATTGCTGGTGGCCATTGTGCTGACCGTTTTGCCCCTCGTCATCTTGTGGGTACTGGTGAAGCTCCTGCCCCCCTGGCCAGAAGGAACTTCGGGGTCGCTCCCGGAAGCCACACCTGCGGACTAAGTTCTGCGTACGACGTTCGACCGTATTCGCTTGCCAGCCTCAAAGCGGTGGAGACTATGGACGATCTTCTCGAGGCTTTAGCGCGGCTTTCCGAACGACTGGAGCACCTGGAGAGCCGAGTCTCCGCCCTGGAGCACTCTTCCAAAAGCGCCGCCTCTCGCCCCTCCCCGGCAACCGCGCCGATGAGCGCAACGCCTGCCGCGGAACCGATCGCCCTTTCGCAAGATGGGGGAGTGTTTCCGGTTGTGGGCAAAGCCATGCTCGGGATTGCGGGGGCCTACCTGTTGCGAGCCGTAGCGGAATCGGGGTCTTTGCCGCAGTGGGTGATCGTAGCGCTTGCCCTCGCTTATGCGGGAATGTGGTTGTTATGGGCGGCACGAGTCGGGGCAAACATTCCTTTTGCCAGCGCCGCGTACGCCGTTACCTCGGCCTTGATTCTCGCCCCCATGCTCTGGGAACTCACGCTGCGTTTCAAGGTGTTACCAGCCGCGGCGACCGCCGGAGTGCTGATCGCGTTTGTGGCCGTGGCATCGGCGCTGGCATGGAAACGAAATCTCGCACCGGTCCTGTGGATCGCCAACCTCGCCGCGGTATTCACTGCCCTCGCGTTGATGATTGCCACGCACGATCTGGCGCCTTTCATTTCGGCACTCCTCCTCATGGCCGTGGTCAGCGAATTCGCGGCGGATCGTAATCGCTGGCTGCGCCTCCGTTTTCTGGTGGCGCCTGCGGCGGACCTGGCCGTTTGGATTCTGATCTACATCGATTCACTGCCGGAAAGTGCCCGCGTGGACTACGCGCCCCTCCGGAGCGCGGTCCTGCTCACGCTTCCGTCTGTTCTATTTGTGATTTATGGGGCCAGCGTTGCCATTCGGACTATATGGTTGCACGAGCGGATCACCATCTTCGAGATCGCGCAGACCGTCATCGCGTTCCTGCTGGCGGCCTTCAGCTGGTTCTGGTTCGAGCCTGCCGATCGCGTGGGTCTGGGGATTTTCTGCTTGTTCCTCTCGGCCGCTTGTTACCTCGTAGCGTTTGTCCGCTTCGACCGCCTGCGGGAGCGACGCAACTACTGGGTGTATTCCATCTGGAGCGCCTTATTGCTCCTGGCGGGCAGCTTCCTTTGTCTGCCGCCGCTGCTGCTGGCATTGTTATTGGTTGTGGCGGCGATTGTTGCCACTGTTGTTGGTGTCCGGGCGGGTCGCCTGACGCTTGAGTTCCACGGCTTGCTGTTTCTAGCGGCGGCGGCTTTTGTTTCGGGGTTGTTGGAGTATGCGGTCCGTGCCCTGGCAGGAACTTTTCCCAGCGCCCCGGGCTGGATGGTCTGGCTGGTGGCTGCTTCTGTACTTCTCTGCTACGCCATCGGGGGACGATTCCCGGGAGAACGGTGGAATCAGCGGCTGCTCCGGTTGCTCTCGGCAATTCTAGCCGTCAGTGCCGCCGCCACCCTGCTGGTCTCGGCGTTGGTGTGGTTGGCGGCGGTGGGCATGACTCCCGGGGCATCCCACGTCGCCGTGATCCGCACACTCATTACTTGCGCTCTGGCGCTCACCCTCGCCTTTGGAGGCTCGCGCTGGCAGCGCATCGAACTGGTGTGGACCGCGTACGGCACGCTGGCCTTTGTCACGGCCAAGCTTCTGTTCGAAGACTTGCCCCACGGCCAACCGGGATCCATCGCCGTGTCGATCTTCCTTTACGCGGTGGCTTTGATTATCGTTCCTCGCATGGCGCGCCTGGGATCGCAACGTGGGGGAAGCGGGAGTTCTTCGAAAAACTGATGTTGCCTGAGGTCTTTGCGCACAAAGGGCACTAGGGAAACTCTGATTAAGTTCCCAGGGCCTCCGTGCACCCCTGTGTACCCCGGTGGTTCAAGGTTTCGATGGTACTTAATCAGAGCGTCCCTAGAGCGGAATTCTGAAAGGTATTGCCACTTCTCGTCTCGTGTTCACCCGTGACGCCTCTCAGTAGTGACGCGCCTTGCCGACCGCGAACCCACTCTAACTGATTGATTTTAAAATACTTTCCAAATAAGTCCTTATTCCTCAAAGACTTGGGCGGAATCGCCCCCTAAGTCTTTGATTTCCAAAGACCGTGTCAAGGGGGGAGTCAAAAGCGCGCCTATCGAACAGTAGGATATACCTTCATCGATTCCGCGATAAGGTACACGAAGGAAACCCTTGAGACAAGAAGCATTCGTGAGCGGGGCTTGCGGGATTAGTTGGTGCTGTGGACGACCAAGATCATTCCTGGGCGCAGGGCCGCGACATTCTGGTTATCGTGCTTCAAGGCGGAAACGGTCGTGTTGTAGGAGTTCGCGATCGAAGACAGGGTCTCGCCGCGCTTGACCTTGTGATGCCGGACCGTGGGATGGGCAGTTGCCGATGCGGTCTGGGTTCCGGCGTGACGTTTTGAGTGGCTGGAATGCTTGCTCGCGACCTGCGTTTCACCTGCGCTCCGAGTGACGGGCAGGTGGAGATACAAAACTCTTCGTCCCGCAAGGCTGCTTCCTTTGAGGTGGTTCCAGCCGCGAAGCATTTTCGCGGAAACGCCAAAATTCTCAGCGACCGACTCCACCGTGTCGCCTTTGCGCACCTTGTAGTGGGTGATGGCGCGCGCATAAGTGCTGGTATCGCTCTGTTTGCCGGGGGCAATGGGGATGATCAGACGAGCGTCGGGCGGGAGCGAATCGCCATTCAGGTCTTTGTTATTCAGATCGTTGTTATTCAGATCATTGGCTTCGGCGATGGCTTTCGAAGTCGTGTGGAAGGTTCGGGCGATCGAGGCGAGCGTTTCCCCGCTCTGCACTTTGTGATAACGCCACCAGACGCGCTTGTCCGCTGGAATGGAGGCGACCGCGGTCTGAAATTTGCCAGCCGTTCCGGCGGGCAGGTGGAGTTCGAATGCACGATCCTTGGGCGTGGTGAGCCGGATCAGGCTGGGGTTCAGATCGAGCAAGTCGGAGGTGGTGGCATCGACGCACTCGGCGGCCAGCCGAAGATCGATGGGGTAGTTGATCTTGACCGTGTCGTAGGGAACCGGCTTTTCCTTCACTACGGAATCCAGGCCGTATTGCTCTGGATTCTTGGCCATGATGGTGACGGCCAGGATGATAGGGACGTAGTTACGGGTTTCTTTCGGCAGCACGTTGCGGCGGTAGAGTTCCCAGAAATCAGCGTAGCCGGTGCGCTTGACTGCGTTTTGGACGGTACCGGGGCCGGAGTTGTAGGCGGCCATAGCCAGGTACCAGTCTCCGAACTGGGTGTAAAGGTCTTTCAGATGGTGAGCGGCAGCGCGGGTCGCCTTTTCGGGATCCTGGCGGTCATCCACCCACCAACTGCGATCGAGCCCGTAGCCTTTGGCGCGACTGCCCATGAACTGCCACATGCCGCGAGCGCCGGCGCGGGAAACAGCGAGGGGATGGAATCCGGACTCGGCCTGGGCTAGGTAGATCAGGTCTTGCGGCACTCCTTCTTCACTCAGAGTGCGGCGGATCATATCTTCGTAACGCCCGGAGCGGGCTAGAGCGCGCTCGACGGTACCACGGCCACGGTTGGAAAAGTAGTTGATGTACCCCGCCACCTGGTCGGTCATCATCAGGGGCAGATCGGAATGCGTGGATTTGATTTCGGCTTCGGCTTTGGCCTTGATGGTTTGGTCGACGGTGGGAGTGAGTTCGTTGGCTTCGTCAATCGGCGCGGGTTCCGACTTTTGCTCGGCAAAGCCGTCACCCTGCTGCAGGGCGGCAACTTCGAGGCTGTTGATGCCGTCGAGGATGCGGTCAAGCTCGCGCGCCAGACGGTCGTCTCCGTTAGTCTCGGAGCGCAAATCGAATCCGCTGCCCAGGAGCAGGTTAAAAGCCGTGTCGAAATTCTGTTTGGCGGCTTCCAGGTGCCCGGCGCGATAGTTATCCTGCCCTGACTGGTATTCTTTTTCGACGCGCGCGATCAAGTCGGCTACGGGATCGACTTGGAGCGCCGGCGGAACCTGCGGTTTCGATTGCGGATCGGCGGCGGGCGCGGCGGCGATTTGCTTCTGCGGATCGGGTGGGTTGCTGGCCGAGACCAGGGCCGGGGCCTGAGCTTGAGCCGGAGGCCTGAAGGACGATTTCTGGGCGCTTTGGCAGGCGAGGGTCGCCGCCAATGCTGCCGTCATCGGAATCGCCAGATACCAGTGAGAAGAAAGCCTCATATTTTCAAAAACTTACCGTAACCTCTTCCGGGCCAGAGCGAGGGTTCCTTAGTATCAGATGGTACTATCACAAAATTCGTTGGGTCAACGCTACCGAAGACACCTAACCGCCGTTACTTTGGGAACCAGGTGGGTAGGTTACGGCAGCCTTGCCGGGAATAGCAAGCGGGGCGATTGCGCCCGGGCGGTCGCTATCGGTGACAGTCGGGCTGACAGTGCGCCGAGGTCTCATGATCAGCGAAGGACCTGCTTTCTTCTGGACGCACCGGACAGCAGGTCCTTCGATTGGCTCAGGTTGACAAATCGCTCGGATGACAAAGTCCGACTAATTGAGCCCAGATTTCAGGCAGATGGCTAAAGGGAATCAAGTTGGCGCCGACGAATCTTACATAGTCCTGGGTTCATCGAAAGCGAATATGAGAGCCATTCAGGTAAAGCGAACGGGCGGGCCGGAAGTCATGGAACTGGTGGACTTGCCGGTCCCGCAGCCGAAATCGAACGAGGCCGTGGTGAAGATCGAAGCCTCGGGCGTGAACTTTATTGACGTCTATCACCGCGAGGGCCGCTATCCGGCGCCACTGCCGTTTGTTCTGGGACAGGAAGCGGCGGGGGTGGTTTCCTCGGTCGGCAGTGGGGTACGCGAGGTGGCCGTCGGGGATCGGGTGGCCTACACAATGGCGCTCGGGAGCTATGCCGAGTACGCCGCGGTGGCGGCTGACCGCCTGGTGAAGATTCCGGCTGGAGTTGGGGGGCGCGAGGCTGCGGCCGCCATGTTGCAGGGGATGACGGCGCACTACCTTTCTCATGACACTTTTATGCTAAAGAAGGGTCAGACGGCACTGATCCATGCGGCTGCCGGCGGAGTTGGGCTGCTGCTGGTGCAGATGGCGCACAACATTGGGGCGCGGGTGATTGCGACGGTTTCGACCGAGGAAAAGGCCAAGCTGGCGCGGGCGGCAGGAGCCGACGAGGTCATTCTTTATACCCAGAGTGATTTTGAGACGGAGACCAAACGGTTGACCGGCGGCAAAGGCGTGGATGTGGTGTATGACTCGGTGGGCAAGACGACGTTCGAAAAGGGTCTGAACCTGTTGCGTCCGCGCGGCATGATGGTACTCTTCGGCGGGTCGAGCGGGCCGGTGGCGCCGATTGATCCGATTGCGCTTACGCAGAAGGGATCGATGTTCCTGACGCGGCCTTCGCTGGGGCATTACATTATCACAGCCGAGGAATTGCAGGAACGCGCCGGAGCGGTGTTCGGCATGATTCGGGACGGCAAACTCAAGTTGCGGATTGAGCACGTGTATCCGCTGGCCGAAGCGCAGCGGGCGCACCGGGATCTGGAAGGGCGCAAGACTACGGGGAAGCTGCTGCTGCTGCCTTGAGCCGCACGTTCGTTCAGCATTGTCATCGTTCACATTGTCCATCGTTCACAATTGTCATCCTGAGCGAAGCGAAGGACCTGCTTTTCTCGCCGTCGAAAGCAAAGCAGTTCCTTCGCTTCGCTCAGGATGACAACCCCTTAAGGGATGACAGATCGAGAGTTCCGCCCCATTACGGCGTGGGCTTGCGCGAGTAGTTCTTCAAGTATGGCGGCAATTCTTGCTCACAGCGCTTATCGCGGATTGGCGCACCCGAATTCATCGCTAGCGGAATCACTCCCGCCCAGGTTGGGAACGAGTAATCCTCTTCGTCATCCATGGGCGGGCCTACGCGGACTTTCGCCGAAAATTCACTGATCGGAAGGCGGAGGACCGACGTTGCCTTCAGTTCTTTTTCGTTGGGCTGGCGCGAATCGTCCCAGCGATGAGGCAGGATGTGCTCGCTCAGGGCGCGCAGGGCGGAGAGCTTTTCCGCCGGATCGTCGACCCGCGTTGCGTTACCGAGAATCACTACCGAGCGGTAATTCATCGAGTGATTGAAAACGGAGCGCGCCAGCACCAACCCATCAAGGAGCGTAACCGTGATGCAGACGGGAGCGCCTTGATCGAGGTTGCGCAACATGCGGCTGGCGGCGGAGCCGTGGATGTAGAGCACGTCGCCGTCGCGTCCGTAGGAAGTGGGGATGACGTAAGGCTGTCCGCCGGCGACGAAGCCGATGTGGCAAAGGAAGGCTTCATCGAGAATCTGGTTGACGGCATGGCGGTCGTACACGGCGCGCTGCGGTTCGCGCACGACGCGGGTGCGTGGAGTGGGATTAATGGAGTTCAAACTGGTGGACATGAGACTGACTTCCTAGGCAGGCGCCAAGAGTGGTGAAGGGAAATTCTAGCAGGACTGGGGAAGAGGCCGGAGCCGCAGGTGTCACGAATGGCTGTGTCGAGACGCAGTTGAGGTAGACATAAGTTTTACAATTGCGATCGTTACTGGGAGTTATGCAACTTACGGGAACCAATTGGGTTCCTATTAACACGGAGGCGTTCCAGTGAAAACCAAACTCGGCTTTATTCTGGTGGGAATTTCCATGACGCTGGGGTGTACACACACCGTGCGGTTCTATCCCGTCCAGGGTTCGTTGTCCGCTCAGACGCCATCGCCGGTTCTCGTCGGCAAAGTCACAGGCGTAATCACTCCCAAAGACATTTCCGTAGTTCTCAGCGACGGCGAGGTATGCAAAGGACACTGGGTGATCGTGCACCCAGTTCAGGTACCGAAAGGCGCAACTACGGCTACGGCCGCGACCACCAACGGAATGCCATCCGCATGGGATACCGTTTACGGGCCGGGCTTCTATGTATCCCACGTTCTGGGCGCGAGACTCTATGCCCAAGCTGCGGTTTCTGGAGACAAGGGGACGGTCCTCAACGTGGAAATGTACCGGCCAATGAACGAACCCGAAGCTATCCCCGGCGATTCCGTAAAAGGCGTCGCCAAAGACAATAAGGGCAACATCTACAAGCTGGTTTTGCAGTGAGAGCAATACTCAGCCCACGCTCCTAGGCAGGCACCAAGAGTGGTGCACTGCGATTCTAAGGCAAGCAGAGCAGCCTCTCTTGCCTCGCGACCCTCAAAGGCTGGTATGCACGTCAGTGAAGGCTTTGCCTCGGCGGCGGTTGATCCGGCAGACAAGGTCTTCCAGGATCCTTGGGAGCATGTTTTGGCCGTGCTCGGGCATCAACGAGTTCTTTTCCAGATACTCTTCGGCACCCGCTGCGATGAGCTTGTCGCGGTTCTTCTCGGTAAGACCGCTGAGGACCACAACTGGGATGGCGTCGGTCTTGGGGTCACTTTTCAGGCGGCCGAGCACCTCGATGCCGCTCATCTTGGGCAGCATCAGATCCAGAAGAATCAGGTCGATGGGTTGTTGCTGGGCGATTCGGAGAGCGGATTCTCCATCGTCGGCACAAGTTACCTGATAGCCCACCTTTTCGAGAGCGCGCTGATTTTCCCGCCGCATGGCCCGGCTGTCATCCACCAGAAGAATGTTCACGTGTCGATACCGTCCCTGGTGTGGTTATCGGCGGCGGAACGGGTAAGCTTTAGGGCTCAGAGGAGCCCGCCGGTTTGTATCGCGAGGATGTTGAGCGCCATCTCGAGTTTCGTGATGGCCTCGCCGAGTTCGGGATGGTTTCCGACCTTCTGCTGCAACTCCTTCAGGAGCTGGTGAGCATTGGCGACGTGTTCTGCCGCTTGGGCTGGATCTTGCGCGGGCTTCGGTTCGCTCGGTGTGGGCATGGTCTTCGCTCCCCTGTACAACTTAATTCTATACAGGATCGTCGTTATCTTTTTATCGGAAATCAAGGACGTTTATCGCAAGTCAAGGAGGTTTATCGCAAGTCAAGGAGGGCTGCGACCACGGACTACTGCCGAGTTCCTCCACTCCGGTGCGCTCGGCTTGGACGGGCGAGGGCGCCCGTCCCCACACGAACTTCATTTGCGCCGGCTTTTCGCTGAGGGCTTTGGCTGCTCTTCCAGCACCGCGAACTGGATCTTCTTCTCTACCGGATCAATCCGGTCCACCAAGACGCGCACGCGATCGCCCAGGCCGTAGGTTTTGCGGGAACGCTGGCCGATGATTTGGCGGGTAGCTTCGTGGTAGGTGTAGCGGTCGTCGATTAGCGTGTTGAGCGGGACCAGGCCTTCTACGAAGAGGTCGGTTAGTTCTACGAAGAATCCGAACTTGGTGACGCTGATGATGAGGCCGTCGAAGTCTTCTCCGATGCGGCGCTCCATGAATTTTACTTTCTTCCATTCCATCAGGCCGCGCTCGGCTTCGTCGGCGCGGCGTTCGGACTGGCTGGATTCTTCGGCGATGTTGTGGAGTTCTTCGAGGGCGATGGGACCGCCGAGAGGCGCGATCGCCTGCTGATGGGCGTCGCGGTCGCGGCGTTTGGACCAGGGCGAGGGCGGCGCGCCCTCAGGGGCTTCTTTCTTGTGCGGGCGAAAAGCAGGTCCTTCCCCTTCGACAAGCTCAGGGTCAGGATGACAATTTTGTGGAGATAAGGACGTTCCCACCGGCACTTCTCCATCCACTGTTTCGGGCGAGTTTCGCAGCACTTCTTTCAGGATGCGGTGCACGATCAGATCGGGATAGCGGCGGATGGGCGAGGTGAAATGGGTGTAGGTGGTGGCGGCGAGGGCGAAGTGTCCGCGATTTTCTTCGGAGTAGCGGGCCTGCTTCAGCGACCGCAGCATCAGGAAACTCAGGATCCTTTCTTCCGGCTTGCCCGCGATCTTATCGGTGAGTTTCTGATACATGCGCGGGGTGATGTGGATCTCCTTGGGCACTTCAATTTCGCGGACGCGCTTGCCGGTGCCGCGGGCGTCGCGGCGGTCGGCTTTCAATTGCACGCGCTGAATGGGCAGCGCGCCGACGCCGAGCGAGTATCCGAAGGTGGCGGCGATCACTTCGAAGTCGTAGACGCGTTTGGCGTCGGGCTTTTCGTGGATGCGGTAGAGCGAAGCGATTCGTTTATTTTCGAGATAGTGGGCGACACACTCGTTCGCCGAGAGCATGAATTCTTCGATCAGGCGGTGGGCGATATTGCGCTCCGAGCGCGTGATGCTCTTCATCATTCCTAGATCGTCGAATTCAATGACCGGTTCGGGGAGATCGAAGTCGATCGATCCCCGGCGCTTGCGTTTTCGGTTCAGGATCATGGCCAAATCACGCATGCGCTCGAAGTGCTCGACTTGGTTTGCATATTGCGCCGCGTATTCGCGGCGCTCCGCGGCATCCGCTTCGAGGACCGCATTCACGGCCGTGTAGGTCATACGGTTTGCCGAGCGGATCACGCCTTCGTTGATTTCGTAACCGACGATTTCGCCTTGGTGGTCGATCTCCATGATGCAGGAGAGCACCAGGCGGTCGACTTCGGGGCGCAGGCTGCAAATGTCGGTGGAAAGTTCGAGCGGGAGCATGGGGACGGCGCGGTCGGGGAAGTAGACGCTGGTGCCGCGGAGACGGGCTTCCCGATCGAGCGGCGAGTTGGGAGTTACGTATTGGGCTACGTCGGCGATGTGGACTTGCAGTTCGTAGTTGCCGTTTTCCAACTGGCGGACGTGGACGGCGTCGTCGAAGTCGCGGGCGGTTTCGCCGTCGATGGTGACAATGGGGAGATCGCGGTAATCGCGGCGGCGGCGCAATTTGCGCGCCGCGATAATATTCTCTATCGCCTGTGCTTCTTCGATCACTTCGGGCGGGAAGCGGTGGGGCAGGTGAAACTTGCGGATCATGATTTCGACGTCGACGCCGAAGTCGTTTTCTTCGCCGAGAATTTCGATTACGCGGCCGCGCGGGTTTTGCGTCGCGCTTGGCCAGTCGGTGATCTCCACGTCGACTACTACGCCTTCCAGATCCTGCCAGTCGGTGTGGATGGCAGCTTCGTGGCCGATGACCCGGTCTTGGGATTTCTTCTTTTTTGGATTTGTTGGCTGGGTTGGAGAAGTCTTTACCACAGGGGGCACAGAGGGCTGCGGGTTCTCCATGCCGCGCGGGATGACGATTTCCTGGGTTACTTTTTCGTCGATGGGCTTGACGTAGTTGTGGCGGGGTCCGTAGTGGAAAACGCCGACCACGGTGGGATGGGCGCGCGAGAGGGAGCGGAGGATGCGGCCTTCGGCGCGGCCATCGGTGCGGACGGCAGAGACTTCCACCAGGACGCGGTCGCCGTGCATGGACGATCCGATGGCGGGCGGAGGAATGAAGACATCGCCGGCGAGGCGACCCTTCAGATTGGCATCGAGGGAATCGGCTTCTGGGATTACGAAGCCGAAGCCGTCGCGATGCATGGTGAGGCGGCCGACCAGGTTCATTTTGTAATTTTGCAATCGGGTCATTTGGTAATTTAAAAATCTCTTCGGGGCCAGGTTCGAATTGCAAAATTACCCGACTACCAAATTACAAAATCCTATTTCAAATACTTCTCCTCAATCATCCGCCGATGATGCAGTTCGTGTCCTGCGATGATGTAGGCAAGGGCGCGCACGGTCACCTCGTTCTTATTGGCCACCCCGCGACGGGTCCAGGCCGCTTCGTCAAGATTTCGAAACAGGGAGACGGTGGCTCGACGCACGGCAATGTAATCCTCAATCAGATCGGAGAGGGGGCGCTGCCGGAATGGGCTGTTGCGGACATAGTCGTCCTGCTCGTAGCCTTCGATGGGAGTCGCGTCGCAGCGCGCAATACGCAGGGCGCGGTAGCTCAGGATGCGCTCGCCATCGTTGATGTGGCCGAGAACTTCCTTCAGGCTCCACTTGCCGGGCGCGTAGCGGAGATCGCCGTCGGCCTCGGTGCGTCCGGAGAGCAGGAGCAGCATCTGGCGGCGCTGTTCGTCGAGCGCGGCAAGAACGTTGTTGCCCGGGACCAGGGAAACGTAGCTGTCATAGAAGGGGGCGTATTCTCCGGGTTGGGGGCGGAGAGAAGCGATCGCAGTTGAATGCATGGCGTCCTCCATAGCGATGGCGAACGGTTGGATGGTGCCCACGGTTCCAATACTACTCGGATACGGTGGCGCGATAGAAGAATTACCGCAGGCCGGGCAGGGCTTACACGGCCGGAGACGATGCTAGCGGGGTGGTGCCGCGGGGGAACCACGACGAAAACTATGAAAATCTGATGGAAAAGCTGGATTTCCACAACGCGGGGCGTTTGCTCGGGAGTACAATTCGCTTTGGCAGCCGAAATGCGGCGATAGTCCAATATCCCTCAATAGAAGAAAGGATTTCGACGACCATGTGGAAGCCCACGAATCAACCTGCGACACCGAGCCGGCCGGCTGAGCCGGAGCGTCCGAGCGCGTCCGCGGTGACGCCGGCACCGGGCATGATGACCAGCGAGCCCCCGGCTGTGCCGCGACCCGTCACGACCACCACTTCGGACCAGGCCACGATTGGCAAGTCGCTGGTGATTAAAGGGGAAGTGAGCGGTTCCGAGTCGTTATATATTGATGGCCGCGTGGAGGGATCGATCAACCTTTCGGGCAATCGGGTAACGATTGGCCGCAATGGGGTGGTCGCGGCGAACATCAGCGCGCGGGAGATTGTGGTGCTCGGCAAGGTGCGGGGCAACCTGACCGCGAGCGACCGGGTCGATATCCGCAGCGACGGATCGCTGACCGGCGACGTGGTCGCGGCGCGCATTTCGATTGAAGACGGCGCCTTCTTCAAGGGCGGCATCGACATCCGCAAGGCGGGCGCGAAGCCGGAAGAAGTGAAGAGCGTCACAAGCGCGGCTCCGGAACCGGCGATCGCGGCCAGAGCGTAGAAACCGAGCTCGACTGCAACTGGCAAACCAAGTTTCAACGCAAGGGCATCCTCGTTTTGAGGGTGCTCTTTTTGTTTTGGGAGATGTCGATGTTTTGTTTTGGTGGGATGTCTATGTAGAGACGCGGCTTGCCGCGTCTCCTCCGCGGTGCGCGTTGCTGCTGCCTGCGGAGACGGGACAAGCCCCGTCTCTACAATAGTTCCTAGGGTTCTTTGCCGCTGGCCATCGTTTCGGCTGCGCCGCCTTCAGCAACACGTGGAAATGACGACGGTTTCTTCCTTCGAAGATCTGCCGGTAATTCCGAGCGCAACAACCAGAGTCCGGCGGCAACGGCTGCGGCCCAGGTTAAGGAGCCGAGCGCGAGGGCGAAGAGGTCGGCACGGCGGCTGCCATCGATCTGAACGCTGCGCATGACTTCGTAACTCAATCCTCCGGAAACGGCGCCCACCAGCGCGGACTTGCCTAATTCTTTCCAGTTCAATCCAGCAAATGACACCATTCCGCGAACGTGCAGGAGCGTGGCGATGGCCAGAGCGTTGGCTGCGATGCCGACGTCGGAGGCGATGGCCAGTCCGGTAACAGAGAGCGTCCGGAAAAACAGCGAGTAGACGGGGAGCGAGGCGAGCGTGATTATGCTGGTCGCCACCATGGGAGTCAGGGTGTTGCCCGAGGCGTAAAAGGCGCGCGCATAAAGCGCCTGGCTGGACCAGAGCGCCAGCGAAAGCGAGAACCAAAAGAAATAAATGGCGGTGGATTCGGAATCGGCAAAGGTGAAGTGTCCGCGGCGGTAGACGAGATCGATGAGCGGGACGGCAATGGCCATCATCCAGCCGGTCATGAGCAGAGAAGCCGCGGTGATGCGATAAACCGAACCATTGACGGTGGCGGCGAATTCATCGAACTTTTTTTCTCCGAAGAGGCGCGAGAAGAAAGGAAGCGACGCCTGGCCGGTGGCCTGTCCGAGAATGGCGATGGGAACGGCGAACAGACGCTTGGCGTAGTTGAGGCGGGCGATGTCGCCGATGCCGCTCGAGGCGAAATAGCGGAGAATCCAGTCGTCGGCAGTGACCAGCGAGACGCCAAGCATCAGGGGGATGGAGAGCCGCACCCACTCGCGGAACGCGGGATTCTTCACATCGAACGAGGGGCGGTAGCCGGTGCCGATTTTGGCCGCTCCGAGCGCGTTGATCAGAAAGGGTCCGGCAATGCTGCCGGCGAGGGCGCCGAAGGCCAGGGAGGCGATGCCCATGCGGTGGCCGGCGACGACTCCAGCGGCGATGATGAAGACGTTGTAGAGCAGCGGACCGAACGCGGGAAAAAGAAACAGACGGTGCGAGAGCAAGACCGCCGAAACTACTCCGCCAACATAGAAGAAGATTTGCGCCGGTAGCAGGATGCGCGTCAGGTGGACGCAGAGCCGCATCTGTTCGGGTGAAAAGCCGTGGAACATCCAACCGGCGAACTGAGGCGTGAAGATCTCGGCCAGAATGGTGCCGGCGACGAGCACCGTGGTCATCACGGTAATGATGATGGAGAATGTGTTCTGCGCATCCTGCTCACGCTTTTCCGCCAGAAACCGGGTGTAGATGGAGATGAAGGTGATCGAGGCCGTGCCGCCGGCAACGATGTAGTTGAGCCAGTCGGGCAGCGTGAAGGCGGCGACGTAGGCGTCGGTCTGCTGTCCGGCACCGAAGGCGTAGGCGATGTAGGCTTCGCGGATGTATCCGATCACGCGCGAGAGCGTGATGGTCGTCATCAGCAACAGCGTCGCGGAAAACGCGGTGTGCTGGTGCGATGGGCGGAAGAAGCGCAGCAGACGCATCGTTGGCAGATTAAACCATCCGGGCGGGGTTCGTGTAGGGACGGACTCGTGTGGGGACGGGCGCCTCGCCCGTCCAGGCCGAGCGAAGCTCGGCAGCTGCC
>JAIQFO010000054.1 GCA_020073215.1 Terriglobia bacterium
GAGCTGGTCGAACAGAACGCCGGCCAGTTGGCAGTGGCCGTGGGTTTGGCCCTGAGGAGCTTTGAAAAGCTATGATCCGAATCAATCTGCTGGGTGGTGCGAAACCGAAAAGCAAGAAATCCGTGGGCGTCAGCATGCCGAGCTTCGACTTCGGCAACCTGGGCGGGCCGGTAGTCCAGGTGGCGGGCGTGCTGCTGTTAACTGTTGTCGTCAATGCCGGGTACTGGTACCACCTCGACCGCGAAAAGAAATCGATCGAGGTAAAAGCCCGGGTGGCGGAGCAGAAGAATCGCGAACTGGCCGACATCAAAGCCAAGTATCTGGAGCGGCAGCAGCAAGCCGACTCCTACAAGCGCCGTGTCGATGTCATTGACCAGCTGCGCGCGAGCCAATCCAACGGCACAGTCAGCCTGCTGTCCACGATCGGCGATACGGTCAACAGCACCGAGGCGGTCTGGTTGAACAGCATGCAGGACCAGGGTGCCAATGTTGCCATTGACGGAATGGCGCTGTCGAGCGATGCGGTGGCCAACCTGATCTCCAATCTGCAAAAGACGGGCTTCTTCCGCAATATCGAAATCAAGGAAACAATGCAAGACGAAAAAGTAAAGGACATGCAGGCGTTCCAGTTCACGCTCACCTGCGAAAAGGCGAAGTCCTAAAGGCGGAACCGACTATGAATCTTGGCGAATTATCGGGTGTGAAGCGGTTGGGGACTCTGGTGCTGACGGCGGCGGTGGCCACGGGCGCCCTCTACTACACGGTGTTCAAGTCGCAGCGCGATCAGAATGCGCAAGCCCAGATCAAGCTGCAGGCCAAACTTCGCGAGAACGCGGAATTGGAAGCCTACCGGCCGAAACTGGCCGACATGGAGCGCCAGTTGGCCAACCTGAAGCAGCAGATGGAAATCGAGCGGCGCATCGTGCCCGATGAAAAAGAAGTGGACAACTTCATGCGTCTGGTCAGCGGAGAAGCGCGTAAGGCGGGAGTGGAGATCCGGCGCTATACCTCCCGGCCGTACGTCGCCAAGGACTTCTACACCGAAGTGCCGTTCGAAGTCGAGTTCGACGGTCCTTACTACTCGATGCTGGGGTTCTTCGACCGCTTGGGAAAAGTGGAGCGCATCGTCAATGTTTCGAATCTACTGGTCGCCTCGACCAGCAAGCCGGCGGTGGCGAAGACGAAGCATGTCTACCAGTACGCGCCCAGCGAGAGTGTTGTGGCCACCTGCGTGACCACCACGTATTTCAGTCATGACCTGGATCCAGCGGTGGCGGCGGCGGCTGCGGCAAAGCCGGGAAAGAAGAAGAAGTAGGAGGGACAGAATGAAGATGAAGCCAGCGATCACCATCACGACGACAATTCTGGTTTCGGTATTGGCCGCGGGCTTGGCCTCGGCCCAGAGTCCCAGCGTGATCCAGACTACGCGAGACAAGATGAACACGGGGAGTGGCAAGGCCACGGCGGCATCGAATGCGGCTTTGGGCATTCGCCAGCCCGCGGCAGCCGGGAACGTCAAGCCGGCGGCGGCCAAGTCGAACCGGGTCGCGGTTGCGCCGCCGAACGCTTCCGCAGCGAGCGCCAACCACGCGCCCGCGGCGAAACAGGTTCCGGCAGTGGCGGCGAAGCCGAACCCGCAACCGAAGCCAGCGGTCGCAGCTTCGAAAGCCGGCGTTTCCAAGGGCAAGGCTCCCAAAGTCAATGCTGCCAAAGGCAAAGGCCCGAAGGGCAATCCGCCGGCGGTCGCAGTCGCCCCCGGCAAGGGTGCTTCGGAAAAAGGGCAAAGCGCGGCGAGCGAGGCGCAGGTCACGCCGACCAGCAAGAACAGCGCGAACGGCAGACGGGATCCTTTCATCAGTCCGGTGGTGAGCCACATGGGAGGGTCGGGTTGCAGCACCGGCAAGAAGTGCCTGGAAATTGGTGCGATCAACCTGCGGGGTGTGGTGCATGCGGAAAGCGGTTTCATTGCCGTGGTCAGTAACAGTATGAACAAAGCGTATTTTTTGCGAGAGAACGATCCGGTATTCAACGGGTACGTGGTGAAGATCACGGGCGACTCGATTGTTTTCCAGGAAACCGTGCAGGACCGGTTAGGCAAGACGTTTACGCGGGAAGTAGTGAAGAAGATTACGACTCCGGCCGTCTAGGCCTGGAGAGAAAAGACAGAAAAGACTTCGAAGAAACACATCGAGGCAAAACGGCCTCGCATGGGGAGATAGGGAAATGCGAAAGCAACTGCTGGGTCTCTTGGTTCCGCTGCTGACGTTCGTTCTCATCGCAGCCGCGGCTGATATGACGGGCAAGGGAGTGGCCGCGAGCGCTCGATTGCAGAAGCTCGAGGTCGCCGACAGCCAGGACGGGTTACGTGTCGAGTTCACGGCGAAGGGTGCCCTGGCGCCCAAAGTGACGACGCTCGATTCTCCGGCACGCATCGTCGTTGACTTTCCCAACACCGTGATGGCCACGGCGCAGAGCCGCATCAGCGTGGGCCGAGGCGGCGTCAAAGACGTCCGCGTTGGAATGGATGGGCAAGTTCCGCCCAGCACCCGCGTCGTCGTCGATCTTGCCGGCAGCCGTCCGCACGAACTCGTGGCGTCGCCGAACGGCGGCTTCATTCTCACGATCGTGAATCGAGACGCCGCGCTCGCCCATGGACAACCGGCGGCTGCCACAAAATCGGTGGCCGCGAGCGCCGCGCCGAAACTGGCGCTGGTTTCGGCTCCGGCGGTGACGGTGCCCGCAACCGCGGTTGCGCCGGCTCCTCTCGCAGCGGAAAAGCCGGCAGAGAAGCCCGCCGACTTTACCTTTGTCGAACCTAAGTATTCGGTGAAGGACGACAAAGCCGCTCAACCGGCGGAGAAGGCCGAGGAAGCGGCCGGCCGCTTTGCCGACAAAACGGCGGCGGAACTGGTCTCGAGCAATGCCAACGCTACCCTGGGCCAGGCTGCGGCCGACGCGCCCGCTATCCAGCCGGCGGTGAACCTGGCGGCGCAGCAGAAGGCCGAACTGGAACAGAAGCCGGCGTCGAAGGGTCCGAAATACACCGGCGAGCCGATCTCGGTCAACCTTAAGGATGTGGACCTGAAAGATTTCTTCCGCCTGATTCACGAGATCAGCGGCCTGAACGTGGTGCTCGACCCGCAAGTTCATGGCAACCTGACGATCGTGCTCGATGACGTGCCGTGGGATCAGGCACTGGACATCGTGCTCAAGAACAACAATCTGTCGCGCCAACTGGACGGCAATGTACTGCGCGTGGCGACCGTGGAGACGTTGAAGAAGGAAGCCGACAACCGTCGCGCCCAAATCGAAGCCGAGGCCATGGCGGTCGACAAGGTTACCATCACTCGCTTCCTTAGCTACGCACACTCCAAGGACCTGATACAGCCGCTCAAGAAGTTCCTCAGCAAGCGTGGCGATGTGGTCGCCGACGTCCGCACCAATTCGCTGATCGTCTCCGACATTCCTGGGGTTCTGCCCCAGATTGACCGGCTCATCCAGCAGATGGACCGCAAGACGCAGGAAGTCGAGATTGAAGCCCGGGTGGTAGCGGCCACCCGCAGCTTCGCGCGTGACATTGGCACGCAATTCGGCTTTGCCTGGGGCAATGGGCCAAGCGCCATTGGCGGCGTGCAGGGTGTGGGAAGCTCGCCTAACCTCGTCGAGGGCCTGCAGCCGTTGTACGTGCAAAGCGCTACTGCGGGCTCGATTCCGCTGTTTTCGAACTTGCCGGCAAACGGGCCGACCAGCGGTCTTTCTTTCCTCAACGCCACCAACAACATGCGGATCGACTTCCTGCTCACTATGGCCGAGTCGCGCGGGCTGCTGAAAGTTCTTTCCCGTCCGCGGGTGGTCACGCAGAACAACATTCAGGCAGTCGTCAAACAGGGCGTGCGGATCCCGATTGTCACTCAGGGCCAGTTCAATGGTCCGAACACGGTTAGCTACGTCGACGCTTTCCTGCGCCTGACCGTGACTCCGCAGATCACATCGGAAGGGACCATCTTCCTCAATGTGGATGTGGAAAACACCTTGCCGGATTATGGCCACCAAATCCTCGGCAACCCTAACCTGATCACGCAGCAGGCAACCACGCAGGTGCTGGTGACCGACGGGGGGACGGTGGTGATCGGCGGCGTGATCCAGACGCAGAACTCGCTGAGCGTGTCGCAGGTGCCTTTGCTCGGGGATATCCCGTACCTTGGCAATCTCTTCAAGCGTCGCAGCGTTACTACCACCAACCAGGAGCTGATTTTCTTCATTACTCCGCGCATCATTCAGACCTAGCGCGAAGTCAGAACACCCCAAGCCGCCGGCTTTCTCGGAAAATCTGCCGAGAGCCGGCGGCTTCGCTTTTAGGTCTCAGGTGTCTGGTCCAAGGTCTCAGGAAAACCGTCGGCAGTTCTGCGGAATATAGTTGAAATCGCATCGAGCATGAGATTTGGATTTTCCTGACACCTGACACCTCACACCTCACACCTCACACCTCACACCTCACACCTGAGACCTGACACCTGGTTCTTGCTACACTCCTGCCATGGATCACGCTGGCCGCCTGCGTCGTCTTCTAACTGGGCTCGAAGACAACGATCTGGACTTGCTGCTGGTGACGCACCTTCCGAATATCCGCTATCTGTGCGGCTTCACTGGCAGTGCGGCTGCTTTGCTGGTGGGCAATGCTGCTTCCGTCCTGTTTACGGACGGCCGCTACCGCACCCAGGCAAGAGCAGAGGTGCAGGGAGCGAACCTTAAGCAGGTGAAGATTGTCATCGCGCGGAAGTCTCCGGTGGTGGCGGCGGCGGAGTGGTTGGGCGGGCGGCAGAGAAGTCCGCGGCGCGGATCGCTGGCCTCAACCTCGGTGGGCATCGAGGCGGAAGCGATGACCGCCGGCACCCGCGACCGATTGGCGTCAGTCCTGAAAGGGAAGGCGCGTTTGCGTTCCGCGCCACCCCTGGTCGAGCGCGCCCGCATGGTGAAGGACGCTGCCGAAATCCTGCGTATCCGGCGAGCGGTGGAACTGGGCGCCAGTCTGTTCCGAATCGCACGCGAGAAAATTCGGCCCGGCGTGCGTGAGGTCGAAGTCGCCGCCGCTATGGAATACGAGGCCCGTTGTGGCGGGGCCGAAGGCATGTCGTTCCCGACCATCCTCGCTGCCGGAAAACGCTCGGCGATTGTGCACGGCCGTGCCTCGGACGCACGCGTACCCCGCGGGGGGTTCGTAGTCTGCGATTTTGGTGTTATACTCGCCGGTTATTGTTCGGATCGCACACGTACTGTGCACGTCGGACGGCTTTCGCAAGAAGCGCGAGACTTGTACGAGGTCGTGCTGGAAGCGCAGCAAGCCGGAATCGCGGCGGTTCATCCGGGCGTCACGGCCGCCGAAGTCGATGGCGCCGCGCGTCGCGTGCTCCGCAAGCGGAAACTGGCGCGGTACTTCACCCATTCGACCGGGCATGGTTTAGGATTAGAGATTCACGAGTTGCCCAGGTTGGCGGCGGGGCAAACCCAGAAACTGGAGCCGGGCATGGTCATCACGATTGAGCCCGGGGCGTATGTTGCTGGGAAGTGGGGCGTGCGGATCGAAGATGTGGTGGTAGTTACCTCTTCGGGCTGCGAAGTGCTGACGGCCACCGATAAAGAACTGGTTGTGATTTAGCGGCCCAATTTCCTGTAGAGACGCGGCTTGCCGCGTCTCCTGCCGCAGAGCGAGATGGGGCGAGCCCCATCTCCACATAACAATTTTACCTAGGAATCCAAGGCGGAACCTGCCCTTATCCATGAATCAAAAAGAGCTGAAAGAACTAATCGAGTTCTTAATCGAAAAGGACATCGCCGAATTTGAATTGGAGCGCGGCGACGTCAAGGTGAAAATCAAACGCGCCGCCGAGCCGGCGCCCATGCCATTGCCGGATGCCCGCTATATCGCGGTTCATCCGGCGCCGGTTGCCCCGGGCGTCCACGTTCCACCTCCCGCGCCCGCCAAGGTCGACCTCGCGGCAGCGGCCGCGCCAACCCCGGAACCGGAAGAAGATCTGCACATTGTGCGGTCCCCGATCGTGGGCACTTTTTACGAAGCGCCCTCCCCGGGATCCCCGCCCTTTGTCAAGGTCGGCGATACGCTCGAAGTGGGCCAGGTTCTGTGCATTGTCGAAGCGATGAAGCTGATGAACGAAATCGAATGTGACGTGGCGGGAGAGTTGGTCAAGAAATTCGTGGCCAACGCCCAGCCCATCGAGTACGGCCAGGAGATGTTCGCCATCCGGCCGAAAAAATAAGCTCTCAGCTCTCAGCTACCAGCTCTCAGTAAAATCAAGTGCTGTGGCAGTCACACGATTTTACTGAGAGCTGGTAGCTGACCGCTGAGAGCTTTCACCTTATGTTCAAAAAAATTCTGGTAGCGAATCGCGGCGAGATTGCGTTGCGCGTCATTTGCGCATGCAAGGAACTCGACATCCGCTCGGTGGCCATCTACAGCGAGGCGGACCGGAATTCGCTGCACGTGCGCTTTGCCGATGAAGCCATCTGCATCGGCCCGCCGCAACTGGCGCAGAGTTATCTCAACATTCCCGCGGTGATCAGCGCCGCCGAGATCGCGAACGTGGACGCCATCCATCCTGGCTATGGCTTGCTTTCGGAGAACGCCAACTTCGCAGAAGTGTGCGAGGCCTGTCACATCAAGTTCATCGGGCCCACTCCCGATGTCATCCGGCTGATGGGCGAAAAAGAGAAAGCCCGAGCCGCCATGAAGCAGCACGGAATGCCGATCGTTCCCGGGTCGGACGGGGTAGTCGCAACGGCGGAAGAGGCGCGAGAATGGGCGCGGCAAATTGGTTTCCCCGTGATCGTTAAGGCGACCGCGGGCGGCGGCGGGCGCGGCATGCGCATTGTGCGCAATGAAGATGAGTTGCCCGGCCTCTACCACCAGGCGCAATCGGAGGCCGCGGGCGCCTTTGGCAACGGCGATCTTTATTTGGAACGTTATGTTGAGCACCCGCGCCACATCGAATTCCAGGTGCTGGGCGATGAGCACGGCAACGTGGTCAGCCTGGGAGAACGCGAGTGCTCGATTCAGCGGCGCCACCAGAAGTTGCTGGAAGAATCGCCGTCGGTACGGATGACCCCCGAGCTTCGAAAAGAAATGGGAGAGATCATCAGCAAGACGCTGAGCCAGGTCGGCTACCACAATGCCGGCACCATCGAATTCCTCATGGATCAAGAGCGGCAGCTCTACTTCATCGAGATGAATACGCGCATCCAGGTGGAACATCCGGTCACGGAAATGGTCACGGACGTGGACCTGGTGAAGAGCCAGATCATGATCGCGGCGGGAGAAAAGCTGGTCGACGTGTTGCACGGCCCGATCGTGCATCGCGGACACGCGATCGAATGCCGCATCAACGCCGAGCATCCGGAGAAGTTCACGCCCTCAGCGGGCAAGATCACGACCTTCAATCCTCCGGGAGGCACGGGCGTGCGCATCGACACCGCCGCTTATACGGAAGGCATGATTCCTCCGTACTACGATTCACTGATTGCCAAGTTGATCGTGCGGGGCAAGGATCGCAGCGAAGCCATCTCGCGCATGAGCCGCGCTCTGGAAATGTTTATCGTGGAAGGAATTCATACCACGATTCCGCTACACCGGCGGATTCTGGCGGACCCGGACTTCCGCGCGGGAAATTTCGATACGGGATTTATCGAGAAATTCCTGGCGAAGAAAGAAACGGTTTCGTAGAGACGCGGCAAGCCGCGTCTCTACAGGTGAGTTCATGCTGCGACTTCCCCGACTCTACCCGATCCTCGACCCTGCGTGCTTCCCCGACGCAGCCGCAATGTTCGCCGCCGCCGAAGAATTTGCGGCTGCTGGAATCACCCTGCTACAGTACCGCAACAAGTCTGGACGCGCCCGGCAAATGCTTGACGAAGCTCGTGAACTCAAGGCGCGGCTGGGAGCAAGCGTCCAGTTCATCATGAATGACCGCGCCGACCTCTGCCTGGCGGCTGGCTTCGATGGTTTGCACCTGGGCCAGGACGATTTGTCTCCCGAGTCTGCCCGGACCATCCTCGGCGGCGATCGCTGGCTGGGAGTCTCCACGCACAATCCCGAGCAGCTTGCAGAAGCCGATAAAACTTCCGCTGACTATCTTGCCATCGGCCCCGTTTTTGCGACAACGAGTAAGGCCAATCCCGATCCTGTCATAGGACTCTCAGGGGTTCGCCGGGCGAGGGAATTGACGCGTAAGCCGCTGGTGGCCATCGGCGGCATTACCCGCGCCAATGCCCGCTCCGTCATCGAAGCCAGAGCCGATGCCGTGGCGGTGATATCCGACTTGTTACGGGATCCGCGCAAATCAGCAGAGGAATTTCTGCGTATTCTGGGGTAAAGTTGAAAAGCCCTCGCGGCGGACACCATCGCGTAGAGACGCGGCTCGCCGCGTCTCCTGCAGCGCGCACGACGGTGCAGGCCGAGACGGGGCAAGCCCCGTCTCTACATCGGGATCCTTTTTAGCGAACTACTAGGAGGTTCGTGAGCACGAACGTTCAGCCCCCACCTTCCCCTTCCCGCGTTGCCGATTGGGCGCGCCATAGCCATCAGGACCAAGAACTGGTCAAAGCTCTCGGCCTGACCAGCGCCACCATGCTGGTGATGGGTTCGATGATCGGCTCGGGCATTTTCATTGTGTCCGCCGAAATTTCCCGCGAGGTCAGCTCTCCTGCGCTGCTCATTGGCGCCTGGGTCATCACCGGCTTTCTCACCATTGTCGGCGCGCTCGCCTACGGCGAACTGGCGGCCATGATGCCGCGTGCGGGCGGACAGTACGTTTACCTGCGCGAGTCGCTTGGGCCACTTTGGGGTTTTCTCTACGGCTGGACTCTGTTTCTGGTGATTCAGACCGGGACGATCGCGGCCGTGGGCGTGGCCTTCGGCAAGTTTCTCGGGATCTTTTGGCCGGCAATTTCTTCCAGTCATTGGATCGTTCACTTTTGGAAAGTCCCGACGTTTGCCGTCGGGCCAATGACTCTGGGCGGCATGGATGTTGGGCTGAACACTCAGAACTTGGTCGCCATCCTGGTGGTGGTTGTGCTCTCGATCATCAATATTTTCGGCGTGAAGACGGGCGCTTTCATTCAAAATATCTTCACCACGGCGAAAGTTTCGGCGCTGCTCGGGCTGGTCCTGTTCGGAATTTTTCTGGGACGGAACGCGCAGGCCGTGGCCGCGAATTTCGGCGCGAATTTCTGGCACAATTCGGGCCTGGGCAGCATGCATGACGTCGGCGGAGGCGTACTGGTTTCCATGCTCACGGCGCTGGCCATCGCCCAGGTCGGTTCGCTTTTTTCGGCCGACGCGTGGAACAACGTTACCTTTACCGCCGGCGAGGTGAAGAATCCGAGCCGCAATCTTCCGTTGTCACTGGCGCTGGGTACGGGCGTGGTGATCGCGCTGTATATCGGGTGCAACTTTATTTATCTGGGGGCATTGCCGCTGTGGGGCAGCGCCACGGGTACAACGCTGGTCGAGCGCGGCATTCAGTATGCCAGTGAAGACCGGGTCGCTACCGCGGTAATCACGCAGATGTTCGGATCCATCGGCGGCAAGTTGATGGCGGTGGCCATCATGGTTTCGGGGTTCGGGTGTTGCAACGGCTTGATTCTTGCCGGCGCTCGCGTCTACTACGCCATGGCCAAGGACGGTCTGTTTTTCCGCAACGTCGCCAAGCTGCATCCTAGCTACAAGACTCCCGTGATTTCGCTCATGGTGCAGATGGTCTGGACCGCGATCCTTTGCATCTCGGGAACGTACAATGACCTGCTGAACTACGTCATTTTTGCGGTGCTGGTGTTCTACATTCTGACCATCTTCGGACTTTTCGTCTTGCGTCGCACTCATGCCGAGGCCGAGCGTCCGTACAAGGCCGTCGGATACCCCATTCTGCCCGTCGTCTATATCGTGATGGCTTTGTTTATTGATGTGGTGCTGTTACGCTACAAGCCGCAATACACGTGGCCGGGACTGATCATCGTGCTGCTGGGCATTCCGGTGTATTACATCTGGCGGCCGCGAGCCGAGACGGCTTCGGATTAACCGGCTAGTTCTTACTCACAGGAGAAACGCAATTCATGACTGACTTCTTTGCGAAAAAGCCGATTGAGCTTCTGATGGAAGAGGCGCGAGAGACCGGCACGCACAGCCTGAAACGCACCCTCGGTGTATTCCAGTTAACGGCGCTGGGCGTGGGCGCGGTGATTGGAGCCGGAATCTTCGTGCTCTCGGGATTGGGCGCCCACTATGCCGGGCCGGGGCTGATGCTCTCTTTTGTGCTCTCCGGGTTGGGTTGCGCTTTCGCCGCTCTTTGCTACGCGGAGTTTGCGGCCATGATCCCATTGGCAGGCAGCGCCTATACCTATGCTTACGCCACGCTGGGCGAGATTTTTGCCTGGATCATCGGCTGGGACCTCACGCTCGAATACGCCATGGGCGCGAGTACGGTGTCGTCCGGTTGGTCGAATCACTTCATCGAATTGCTGAATGTTTTTCATATCAAGATGCCGCTCTGGCTGGCGTACGACCACTGGACTGGACTCCACACGGCGGAAACCATCGTGGCTCGGCAGATGGCGCAAGCCTCCGATTCGACGCTGGTGCCGGGTACCCAGGCTTTTCTCAACAAAGTGACAGACATCATGGGAGCGCAATCGCCGGAGTTGGTTCAGAAAGCTCACGACCTGTTGAACGCACCGCATCTCTTCGGATATGAAGTCGGGTTCAACGTGCCGGCCTTCGTCATCGCTCTGGTGATCACGGCGATCCTGGTGATTGGCATCAAGGAGAGCGCCCGCTTCAACGCCACCATCGTCACTATCAAGGTTGCGGTTGTCATTTTTGTTATCGGGCTCGGGTTCCGCTACGTCAGCGCCAGCAACTGGGGATCGGACTGGTCGAACTTCGCGCCTTACGGATTCTCTGGAATCGGGGCCGGAGCAGCCTACATCTTTTTCGCGTATATCGGATTTGATGCGGTTTCCACGACCGCTCAGGAGGCGAAGAATCCGCAGCGCGATCTTCCCATCGGCATCATTGCTTCGCTCCTGGTCTGCACGGTCTTATATATCGCGGTGGCGGCGGTTCTGACCGGGATGGTGCCGTGGAGAGAAGTGAACATCGAAGCGCCGATTGCGCGCGCCTTCCTCGACCGTGGCCTTACCGGCGCATCCCACATCATTACGCTGGGAGCGCTGGCGGGCCTCACCAGTGTGATGCTCGTCATGCTGCTGGGACAGACGCGAGTTTTGTATTCGATGGCCAAGGACGGGCTTCTGCCCCAGAAATTCTTCGCCGACGTCCACCCGCGCTTCCGGACGCCATATAAAAACACCATGCTCGTAGGCCTGTTGGCGGCGATCGTGGGCTGCCTGACGCCGATCGACGATATCGGAAGAATGGTGAATATCGGGACGTTGCTGGCGTTCGTGATTGTTTGCATCGCCGTCCTCGCCTTGCGACGAACGAACCCCGGCCAGCCTCGTCCCTTCCGGACGCCATGGGTGCCGTTTGTGCCAGTTATGGGCATTCTTTTCAACGGCTACATGATGTACAAACTCGGCTGGATCAACTGGGCGCGATTGATTATCTGGCTGATTATTGGGATGGTGGTCTATTTCACCTACAGCCGCAAACACAGCCGAGTGCAGGCGGCTCTGGAAGGCCGCAAGACAACCTAGAACGACCTTCCTGTAGAGACGCGGCTTGCCGCGTCTCACGGCGGTCGAAGGGCTTTGTGCTGATTCTTCTGATGATGTTGTTAATGGGGCTGTTTGCCGGAATTTGGGGATTCATGATGTGCTTCTTGCCCGCCCGATGGGACAGACTCACGGAAGCCCTCGGCGGTCCGACTCCTCGCTGGACGTATCCCGGCCCGAAGCATCTGGCTCCGATCATAAAACTGGGTAGCCGTGTGGCTGGCATGGTCATATGTATCGTAGGCTGTTGGTTTACATATATCGCAGCTTCAGGGTTTTATCGCCTTCTTACGCGATAAGCGGCTGCTACTCCTGCGTTTTCCTGGCAATGGCCGTGACGAGCCGCCGTAGGGAGAAGCGCACGGATTGCGCGAGCAGCCAATTCTTGAATCCTGAAATCACCACGGGTTTCCCGGCCAGCATTGCGCGATACCCATCCTCGGCCACGGTGCGCGCGTCCATGGCGCCGAACTTCAGCAGATTCATGCCCGTGGCATTCGCGCGCTTGTGGAACTCCGTGGCGGTTGCGCCGGGGCACAGGCAGGTTACGGCTATGCCTGATCCGCGGAGTTCATTGGCCAGCGCTTCGGAAAAATGCAGGACGTAGGCTTTGGTCGCGAAATACACAGCCATCAGCGGCCCCGGCTGAAACGCCGCAGTGGACGCCACATTCAGGATGCTTCCACTTTGTCGTTCCATCATCGCCGGGAGGTACAGCCGGGTGAGGTGGGTGAGTGTCGTCACGTTGAGCTGGATTTGGCGCAGGCATTCTTCCAGATCACTGTCGGCGAACAGACCGTATTGTCCGAATCCGGCGTTGTTAACCAGCACGTCCACTTGAATGTCGGCGCGCGTGGTTTGATCGAGCACATAGGCGGGCGCTCCCGGTTCGGTGAGGTCAACCGCCAGGATCAGCGAACGCGTGCTGTGCGTCTTCTCTAATTCGGATGCGAGTTGGCGGAGTCTGTCGGCAGTGCGGGCAACGAGAACCAGGTTGTAGCCTTCGCGGGCGAAGATGCGCGCGAATTCCATGCCGATGCCGAACGAGGCGCCGGTGATGAGAGCGGTTTTGTTTTGAGCACTCAGCATTCAGCACTCAGCATTCAGCGTGAACAAAAGCAAGCCCTGGACCCGCTTCACGCGGGACGCGGGATTCTTTACTTATAGCCTAATCGAGAACTGCCTGTGCTGAATGCTGAGTGCTGACTGCTGAGTGCTCTCCGTTACACCCCGTAGATCGAGTGCCACGAGGTTGCGGCCTTTAGTTTGTCGTTGACGTTATTTATGTTCTTTACGCCTTCATCTTCCAGCCACTTCCGGAAAGCGCCGGCGCCCTGTTTCGCATAGACGGGGATGCCTTCTTTCCAGGTGGCGCGCCCACAGAGCACGCCGTTGAATTTCACACCTGACTCGGCTGCGAGCTCCAGCGACTCGGTGAATTCGGAATTGCTTACGCCCGCCGACAGATAGATAAACGGCTTGGTGGCAACCGCCGCGGCCTCGTGGAAGAACGTCATCGCTTCGTGTTTCGAGTAGGCCTTTTCGCCCTTGTAGGACTTGGTCCCTTCCACATACTTCATGTTGATCGGGACTTCGACTTTCATGACGTCGACGCCATAGCGGTCTTTGGTGAACTCGCGCATGGCCTCGATGACCGCCTTCGGCTTCTTCTTCGCGAAATCGAATCCTTTCTCGTCCACGCCTTCTTCATAAGTGACGAACTCCAGAAAAAACGGAATGTCATTGGCGCGGCACTCATCGCCCAACCGTTCGACCCAGGCATGTTTCTGGTCGTTAATTTCTTTCGGATCAAACGGCGTGTAGTAGAGCAGAATCTTGACGCAGTCGGCCCCCGCTTCTTTCAGGCGTCTCGCCGACCAATGATCCAGCAGATCGCCGAGGCGTCCGGGCCCGGTCTTGTCATAGCCGGTTTTTTCATACGCCAGCAGCAGGCCGGCGTTTTTGGCGCGGCGCTTCGATGCCGGCAATCCCCACTCAGGATCGAGCAGGATGGCGCTGGCGTGGGGCGTCAGGACCTCGCTCACCAAGATCTTGAATTCCTCCATCATGGCGTCAGTAACCGCGGACCCTTTTTCCTTGGCGAGAGACTTCTGCAGCGATCCGCGCTGGTCCATGGCGGCGGCGGCGATTACGCCGCGCTCGTTCGATACCGCCTTCATTCCGGCGAGTTTGCCGGGGGTGAGTTTCATAGATCCTCCCAGTCTTCGGTATTTTTGAAGGGGCGCGGCTTCAGCCGCGCCATTTCCGGCCACCTAAATCCCAGGCTTCAGCCCCCTGAAGGCAGAGGTCGCCAGGTGGCAAGCGCATCTTCCGAAAAATGATACGACATCGTGTGATTCACGTCACCAGAAGGGGTGCGGATTCGAGTTTACACTGAAACGGCAATTATCGATTTCATCCCCAAGGAGAAACGATTCATGCCTTTAGTATCGATGCGGCAACTGCTCGACGAAGCCTCCAAAGGCGGCTACGGCGTCGGAGCATTCAACGTTAACAACATGGAGCAGATTCAGGCCATCATGGAAGCGGCCAGGGAGACGCGTTCTCCGGTTATCATTCAAGCCAGCCGCGGGGCGCGTTCTTATTCGCAGGACAAGTTCCTCTATCACCTGATGCTGGCGGCGGCGGAACTCTATCCCGAGATTCCTCTGGTCATGCACCTGGACCACGGCAACAGCGTCGAGACCTGCAAGTCGGCCATCGATCTTGGTTTTACCAGCGTGATGATGGATGGCTCGCTGATGCCCGACGGCAAGACTCCCTCCACTTTCGATTACAACGTGCACGCGACGAAGGAAGTCGTCGCTTTGGCGCACGCCAAGGGCGTGACCGTGGAAGGCGAGATCGGCGTGCTCGGCGGCATTGAAGACGGACACGGCGCGGGCGGCACCGGTCTGGAGCATGTCACCGATCCCGACCAGGCCGTCGAGTTCGTCGAGAAGACCGGTCTGGACGCTCTGGCCATCGCCATCGGCACCAGTCACGGCGCGTACAAATTTTCCAAGAAGCCCGACGGTTCCGTGCTGAAGATGGATGTGCTCATCAAGATTCACCAGCGCCTGCCCAAGACGCACCTGGTAATGCACGGGTCGTCGAGCGTGCCGAAGGACCTGCAAGACGTCATTAACCAATACGGCGGCAAGTTGAAGCCGACCTGGGGCGTGCCGGTGGAAGAGATTCAGCTTGGAATTCGCAACGGCGTGCGCAAGATCAACGTCGATACCGACAACCGCCTGGCCATTACCGGGGCCATCCGCAAGGTGTTCGTGGAAACGCCGGAGAAATTCGATCCGCGGGATTACTTAAAACCGGCGCGCGAAGCCATGAAAAAAGTTGTGGCCCAGCGCATGACGCAATTCGGCCAGGCCGGACACGCCGGCGACTACCAACCAATTCCGCTGGCCCAGGTTGCCGGGCAGTACAACTAGCGCCGACCGCGTGGAATACGAGTAGCGCCGGCATCTTGCCGGCTGTCCCGAGGGCGTCTCGCCCTCGGCGCGGCGGGCGAGAGCCTGCCCTGAGCGAAGTCGCCGGACAGCCGCCGGGACGGCGGCGCTACTCTCAGTGGCCGGGAAACTGATAGCGCAGGCCGATGCGGGCAAGGATGGGCGGGCCGAGGCTCGGCACGGGGGTTAGAGCCGTGTCGTAACGCTGATTGAACGCGTTTTCGGCGGCGGCGAAGACTTCCACTCCGTGGCCGAGCGAGCGTCCAAAGTACAAATCGACGGTGAAGAACCGTTTCAGCAAAAAGGTGTTGAGGTCGTCATCGAATTGCTGGCCGACGAAGGTCCCTTGCACGGTGGCGGTGATGATCCTGGGATTGACGTAGCGGGCCTGCAGCGTGAACTGCTGGTGCGGGACTTCGGGGATCCAATTTCCCGCGAGCGGCGCGTAGCTCGATACCACGGCGTGGGCGAACTGGTATCCTCCGGCGATCTGAAGCGTGCTGCTGATGCGGAATTCGCCGTCGAGATTGATGCCAGTGGAGAGCGTGCGGGCAACGTTCTTCTTCTCGCGCTGGGGAGGTGTTGGGCTGATGGTGACATTCAGGATGGCGTCCGTGATGTCGTTCCAGAAAAACGTTGCCCGCAAACTAAGGCGGTCGGAAAGCAGGGCCTGCCGGATTCCGGCTTCCACTCCCGTCAGCCGTTCCGCGCGCAGAGCGGGGTTGCCCAGGGTCACGATGTTGCCTTGAGTAAAACTGCGATAGAGCTCGTTCAAGGTTGGCGCGCGGAAGGCGCGATATCCCGAAGCGGTCAGCGAAGTTCCGTGCCCAACGTGGTAGAGCAGCGAGGCGCGCGGGTTGAGGGCATCGGAAGAGCGCTCGGGGTACGGGGTCAGCGTGGTGCCGCCCGGTTGGATCATGATCAGCCTGGCAGCGAAATCGCTCCAGTGATCGTAGCCGAGCGACAGGTTCGCAATCAGCTTCGGGCCGAGTTGAACAATGTCTTCCCCGAAGACCCGTTCGGTGCGCTCGTGCCCACCGCTGAGTGTGGTTCCGTTGGGCACTGTTTTTTTGAAGAGGTCGTCGTTGCTGGAGCCATGCACTTCCCGCATCTCAAAGCCCGCGACCAGGGTCTGTACCCGGCCCAGGGGGCGGGACCACTGTGTGCTGCCCCCGAGTGCTTGCGACGGAACGTGCTGATCGTCGGTCAGAGTTTCAGTATCGCGTTGCGATATAACTGAGGTTACTGAGGAAAACGTCTGGTGGTAGGACTCGAAGAGTCCAAAGAGGCGTGCTGAAATCGCGCCCACGTTTTTAGTTTCGTAATTCCAGCCGGTTGCGAAATCACCCAACTGCGTGGTGTTCAACTGGATCACGGTGCCGTTGTGGCGCCCTTCATCGAAGAAGGAGCCGCGAGCAAAAATGCGGCTGAAGCTTCCAAAATGGCGACCCAGTTCGACCGTAGTCAGGGCATGGCGGGAGTTGGCGGGCGAATCGACCGGGCCGCGCTGCGACTCAGGCACGGGAATATAGCCGTTCGTACGGAACAAATCGGTGGATGCCGAGCCGTACCAGGGCCCCAGGCGTGTGCCGGCGAAGAGCGATAGCTCGGGCGTGTTTTCACTTCCCCAGGAGCCTTCGGCCGAGATCGCCGTTTGCTCGGGCTGGCGCGTGCGGAACTGAATCACGCCGCCCATGGCCGTCGAGCCGTAGAGGCTGGCGTCGCCGCCTCCGCGGACCACCTCGACGTCGCTGATGGACTCACGGACGACGCGGTCCCAATAAACCCATCCGCCGAAGGGATCGTTGAGGGGAATGTCATCGACCAGGACCAGGGCGCGGCTGGCTCCGCTGGCTCCCACTCCGCGCATGGAGACGCCCTGCGTGCCGGGGTTTCCCGTGCGACTGCTGGAACGGCGAAAGAGCGTGAAGCCAGGGACTTTGCGCAGCGCGTCATCGAGCGCCACGGCCGGGGTCGATGCCAGATCGTCGTGCGAGATGGTTACGCTGTCGGCCGGAGAATCCTCGAGCGCGGTGTCAATCCGGTTGGCCGTGACCAGAACGTGGTGGCTGGCGTAGTCCGATTCAAATTGAGGGTGGAGCACGATTTTGAGCTGCAGCTCATGATTCCAGGGAAGATGAAACGGAAGGAATCCGGGGGCTCTGGCGGAAATCGCGCCGGAAGTGGCCGCAATGTCGAGATGAAATTGTCCCGCCGAATTCGTCTGCGCCGCAGTGTGGTAGGTGCCGCTGGTGAATTCCACGCGTGCGCCGGCGATGACGGCGCCGGAGGGATCTTCAACCACGCCCGTCAGAGATGACGGCGCGGTTTGCCCGCGCGCGGAGAGCGCTCCGAGCATGAGGCAGGCGGTCGCAGCGACGATGCGGATTCTGGATTTCAAACTCGACACCGATGTGCTCCCCGCCCCTTCGAGGGTATCAAGTAGAGCGCAACTCTGGTTGTAACCGAAGTCACTGCCGCAGAGCGAGGGTTCCCAGCAACGTCTTTTGCCTGGCAATCAGCGACTGGATCCCCTGCCGGGCGAGCGCCATCATCCTTGCCAGTTGCGCGTCGTCGAATACCTGGTGTTCCGCCGTTGCTTGCAGTTCGACAATTTTGTTGCCCGCCGTCATGACGAAGTTCATGTCCACGTCGGCTCGTGAGTCTTCTTCGTAGTTCAGATCGAGAAGAACTTCGCCGTCCACGATGCCTACGCTGATGGCGGCCACAAAATCCTTGATCGGCGCGGCCGACAGGGTCCCGGCCTCGACCAGACGCTGCAGAGCCAGGCCCAGCGCGACGAAGGCCCCGGTGATGGAAGCCGTTCGCGTGCCTCCGTCGGCCTGGATCACGTCGCAATCGATCCAGATGGTGCGCTCTCCCAGGCGCTTCAAATCGGCCACCGCGCGCAGCGAGCGTCCGATTAGGCGCTGAATCTCGTGGGTTCGCCCGCTGGGCCGTCCCTTGGCCGATTCGCGCGGGGTCCGGGTCAGGGTCGAGCGCGGCAGCATTCCGTACTCGCCGGAAATCCATCCCTTGCCCGAATTGCGCAGGAAGGTGGGCACCGCCTCCTCGACCGATGCCGTGCAGATGACGCGGGTGTTGCCCATCTCAATCAGCGCCGAGCCTTCCGCGGTTGAAATGAAGTCGGGAATGATGTTGACGGGACGGATCTGCTCGGGAGTGCGGTGATCGCTGCGAAAGATCATGGAAGAGGATTCTAAATGATCGCTGCGAGCCGCGAGCGGGGGGCCACGGGCACGCCGGATGTCCGGCAGTTCTTCCTTACGCGGTTGTCTTTTGCAGCCTCAAGGCCACCCCGGTGGCATAACGCTCAACCGCCGGCCAATGCTGCATTACCCAGTTGCTGGCCCTTATCGCGGCATGGCTCTTCGAGGGCAGCACGCGGGAGACCAGCGGCACGAATGGCAACCGGAAATAGCGAGTGCCCTCAACCTTGAAGGGCTGAATCATGGTGGCCAGTTCATCCCGGGTCAGGGGGTGCTCGTACTCCGAAACGTCTTCGGACGCGGGCAGCAAACCGCGCAACCACGCATACGCCTTGGAAAATCGGATCGGTTCCTTGAGGATCACGGCGCCGTCTTTACGGAGAATTCTCCACATTTCATCGCGAACAAGTTTTATGTCGAGATGGTGAATGAGGGCCATGCAGAAAATTGTGTCGACCGACTCATCCGGCAGCCCGGTCTCATACGCGGAGCCGACCATGACGGTTGCTTCGAGATTGGCGTCAGCCAAGCGCTTCTGAGCGATGGCAACCAGGTCGGGAGAGATATCCATGGCAATGACCCGGGCGCCGCGCTCCAGCATTGGGATAATGTTTTCCCCGGTGCCGCAGCCGAGGTCAAGTACGGTCTTGCCGCGAACGTCCCCCAGCAAGTGAAAAGCGTACTCAAGTCCGTAAGGCGTATCCGCGGGAGGGTTCAAATAGCGGTCAATCTGAGCTCGATCGAGAGGCTTCAGAACGACCTTACTGGCCTCGGACGCGCTCCGTTCGATTTCGGCCCGATCGCGTTCTGCCAATCGAGAGTCTGTCATCGTTGCCCTCCAGTGCCTCGCGTCGCGGTCCGCTCAGAATAAGGCATAAACAGAATTCCGGGTAGTTACTTTAGACGCTAAGCGATGGCACGTCCAATGATCACGGCGGGTGCCCCACTCATTCGCGTTCTTTGCGAATGAGTGGGACGCTTGCGCCATTCCGAGTTACTTCCCCAGTCGCCAGACCAGCCCGGTGGAAACGCGGACATGGTTTTGTCCCGTGCCCTGGTTTGTCAGATAGTCGGATTCAAGCCGCCAGGCCAAATTGTGCTTGATGGAGTAGTCCACTCCACCGCCCAGAGCCATGGCAAATTCGATGCCCGAGCCAACGCTGATCGGGATTCCGACGGTGAAGCAGGTTGTACAGGTTATGATCTCCGACCGCGTTACATCCGCATGTTGTCCGCCGAGAAGAAAGTGCGCGAATGGCCGGATCTTTCCGGCAGGATAGGAAAACTGCGGTCCAAAAAGAAAGTTGTGGATTTTGGGGTTCGATGCCACGTTCGTAATCGTCTCCGTCCCTGTGGGTAGAGTCAAGGTTCTCGTGGTCGAGGTCGACGAACCGCTATAATAGCCGCTGAAATCGGTCGCGAAGCTGAACCAGGGGTTCATGTTCACTGCGACCGACCCGTCCCATCCGAAGGTTCCCAGCCGCCCACTGGCACTGGAAGAGATGGTTTCTGTCGGACTCGAGAAGCTCGAGGTGCCTGGAATCAACTCATAGTTGGCATAGGAAAACCCGGCAAATATTTCCGCTTTCGGCACGTCCTGCGCAAAGACTGCAAGGTTACACACAACGAGGACAACTGCACAGATGAAGGGGCGCATTTTCAGTTCTCCATAAAGTGGAATGATGGACCAGGAGACGAACGGCCTGGCTATAAGTTGTGAGGGCGCAGATCTTACAAATTGCGGACACCATGACCTGCCAGAAATCTCTCAACAATGGTGCTCTGTTCATTGGATCCGCTCAAACTACCAGAGCGACGATACTATCCGCAAGTTAAACATTCCCGCGGTACTGTTACAGTTTGAAAACTGTAACAGTACCATTCCCGCAGCTTACTATGACGATTCGCGGTTCCAGTTTTGGAGTGTTGGATTACCTTACTGATTGCTCGACTGCTCAACCGTAATCACGTCGAACGACTCGGTCAGATCGGCGTGTCCGGCGAGCGTATCCCGTGGCTTGCCCTCGACCAGGATGTTGATCCGATTGATTCCAGGAACGTTGGCGGCGAGGGTGTCCACGAGCGAATTGACAGTGAGTTGCTCGCTAAGGATGCCGGAGCGGTGCTGGTCGGCGAACGCGGCATTCAGATCGATAACGGCAGCGCCCGGATCCACCAGGTAGATGCTGCGGATATCCGCCGCCGGGGCCAGGGGATGTGGAGAGTCCGGTTGCTGGTAAATGCGCAGCAGCGCGCGCAACAATTCCTCGGCTCGCTGCTGGCGTCCTCCGGGAAGAGGAATCTGTGCCGATCGCGCGCGGAGCATGCCGGCGTCATCGTCCGCGACATAGAGGGTCACGGTTTCGGTTGGACCCGAAGCGGGGGGAGCGACGGGGAGGGCGTCGGCCGCCGCATACTGAAATTCCGCCGCTCGCCGCATGCGGCGAACGTAGATACCCATCGATACCACCAGCACCAGCAGCGCGGCGACACCAATCAGAAGATGCCGTGGGATCATGGCTGCACCCTGTGATCGGGTGATCGGGTGATCGGGTCATCGGGCGATCGAAGGTCAAAGGCCTTTGATTTTAGATCACCCGATGGCCCGATGACCCGATGACCCGATCTTCTGATCATTGCTGAGCTCCCAGGCGGTCGCGGACAGAAACCACCGCGTCTGCGATTGCGGCGGCGGCGCGCTGTTGATAGTTTGCGTTGGTCAAGTCGGCGACACCACCGGCTCCGGGCGCCAGTTCCACGGCGACGGCGGGCATGAACACATGGTTGAGCGGCCGCAGAGAAGCGGAAGAGGCTCGAACCAGAAATTCTTTCTTCTGCATCTCGGCCACGATGGCTGCCGTCACGATCCGGCTGACGGGCAATGCCGGCGACTGGGCCGCGTTCCACGCATGAAATGCCCCTTTGCTCGGTCCTTCCGCCGGAAGCAGAGCGGTGTACACGCGCGCGCCGCTGCCCTGGGAGGTTGCGTGCAGGCTGATGTAGATTCCGGCGCGAGCCACGTTAGCGGCGGCGGCGCGCTGATCCAGGGTCGAACCGCGATCGGCATCGCGCAGCAGCACGACCGCGAACCCCCGAACCTCCAGTTCATGCCGCAGCAGCCGCCCGAACCCCAGCGTGACATCTTTCTCGGCCAGGGTACCGGTCAAGGCCGCTCCCCGTTCGTCGCCGCCGTGCGCGGGATCAACCACGGCCAGAGGGCGATGGCTGCTGCCCGGGGCATTAGTTGCAGCAGGCGTGGCGGGCGCGGCATTTTGCGGTCCGCCTGCACTCGGTGGGCCGGGTGCTGGTGGCACAACCGAAACGATGATCGTCTTGCGATCGTTGCTGAAACTTGCCATCAGCGGCTGGGTAGCCGCCACGTCCAGTTCGGCGTCCCCATTGCTCTCCGAGTAACTGGCCTGCGTGATGACCTTGCTGTCAAATGAAGTCGACTGGCTCGCCGGAGACACAATCGGGTCCCGTTTAAAGACCATCCGCAGCCTGCCCGGTTCGGTGGAGATGGTCGGGTTCACAGGCGAAGTAAAATTCAGCGCCAGCCGCGGTGGAGGGCCCGCGTCCAGTTGGAAACCAACCTGGGTGCGGACATCGCCGACGAATAACCGGCGCGCGCTTTCGTGAAAATTCACTGACGCTTCCAGAAACCGCGGCAACAATGCGCTCAGCGAGCTTACGGGAACCAGCCCGCGCGAGTTTTCAATCAGGAACGGGGCCGACAAATCGAAATTGCGTCCACGAATCCGGGCCCGCGTTCTTCCCGCGGCGAACTCGGCATCCACCGCGTTATATCGCAGGTTCCACCGCCGTCCGTCGGTCTGGGTGCGCACGCGGCCCAGCGGTTCCAGAAGTTCAAGCAGGCCGACATACTCGTGGCCGGCACGCTCCAAAACCGGAAGCCTATAAATCGCGACGGGAGAGTAAACAGAGATGTGCTTCTCTTCGGCGGAAGGCGCCGCCGACAGAAGCAGCAGTACCCAGCACGCAGTACCCAGGACCCAGCAGCCCACTTTCCACCGAGAACTGGGTACTGAGTACTGGGTACCGGGTACTTTAGTCCAGCGCATAGATCGTGAGACCGCTTAGCAACTTGGGGTAGAAATCGGTGGACTTCTGGGGCAGCACTTCGCCGGCAAAGGCCAGGTCGCGAACCTGCTGCATGCGCACTGGATTCATCAGGAATGCGATCTGTGCCTTTCCGCTTTGCACCTGCGACAAGGCTTCCGCAGCCTCGCGGCAATAGGAAACGTTTTCCTGATTGCGAATCGCTTCCTCCGAAATCTTCAGCACGTTTTCCAGCAGGCACTTGTGCAGCTGCACGACGTCGAGCGATTGCTGGCGCAGGGATAGGTTTCCGAACAAGCGAGTGCCAATGGCCTTCGGCGTGTGCAACAGAAATGCACGTTCGGCGGCGACCGCAAGCAACGCGGTTCCCGCGTGCCCGGCCTGCCGCAGAATGACGGTGGCGCGCGCCGCGTCGATTCCGGCATCGACCTCTTCGAGATTGAAGAATTTCTGCGCCTCCGCCTGAAATCTTGCGGCGGAAAAAGATGGCAGGCCGAATGCGAGCCGGTGGGTCGGCAGAATTACCAGACCCGGGCGATCCATATTTTGGCGATCCATGTCGACGAAGGTCATCATCACCGAGTCGTACGGAGCGGGCAAGCCCGCTCCTGTGTCGGCCGCGGCCCTCCGTTCGTTCCGATAAGCCAGGGCAGTCTCATAGCGGTGATGGCCGTCGGCGATGATGAGCTTCTGGTTCCGCATCTGTTCCTGCACCGAGGCGATGACCGAGGCGTCAGAAATCTTCCAGACACGGTGTACCACGTCGTACTCGTCGGTGACCTCGACAGTCGGAGACAGGTCTGCGGTGACCGCCGAGTCGAGCAGGGCTTCTACCTTGCCCGTCCCGCTATACAGCATGAAGATTTGACCAAAGTGAGCTCGATTCGCCCGCAGCAGATTGAGCCGGTCGGCCTTTGGCTTGGCTAGCGTTTGCTCGTGCCGGAACACGACCCCGGCAGAGTATTCCTCAATCCGGCCCAGTCCGATGAAGCCGCGCCGCTCGCCCCGCGACGGGCTTCCGGGAACATGTCCCGGGGCTCCGGCCGGCATTGGGAACGTCTGCGAATAGCGGTAGATCGAAAGCTCCGGATCCCGCCGCAAAATGCCCGTCTGGCGCCAGTTCTGGAAAGACGCCGCCGATCGGGTGTAGACGTTTTCGGAGGTCCCGTCCCCCGGCAGGCGTTTCCCGAGAATAATCCGCACCAGATTATAAGGACTGGCTTGATAGTAACGTTCCTGCATGGCGGGGGTGATTTTGTCGTAGGGCTGGGTCACAGCCTGCTGGACCGGGACGCGCTCAGGGTCGTAGCGCCAGGCTCGGAACGGAGAGATAATAGCCATAGGAGGAACGCAGAATTGTAGCAGGGACGGTTCCTTCCCGGCCCCAGCCCCCGGAGTAAAGAGTAGGAGGGGAGCGGGATTGAGAGAGTCAGAAGCAGTTGCAACCGGCGGCCGAATCTTGGCATCGTATACAAAAAAGTGACAACACTTTTTCAGGATTGTGCTAGTATCCGGCTCAGAAGGTTCGTCTGGCCCGCCTTGTGGGATGCGGGTCGTCTCCCTCCGAGCGCGGATTCGCGCTGATTGAGTAGGGCCTATGCGGTACGGCAGACAGTTCTCGGCTCGCCTCTTCCTCACGGTTCTTCTGGTGTTTGGTGTGTGCGGCGCCAACCCGCTTCTTGCCCAGACTTTGACTGAGGACGTACACATCCAGCCCCGCGTGCAGCCGCCGGCTCCGAAAGTGCCTGACATTGATCCCGCCTTCAAAACCCACACCAAGCCCTACAAAGTGGACGTGGAACTGGTGCTCGTGCCGGTCACCATCACCGATCCCTTAAACCGGCTCGTCACCGGTCTTGACCGCGAGAACTTCAATCTTTTCGAAGGCAAAGACCGGCAGGAGATCAAGACCTTCTCCAGCGAAGACGCTCCGGTTTCGATCGGCGTGATCTTTGACATGAGCGGCAGCATGAGCAGCAAGATCGAGCGCGCCCGCGAGGCGGTGGTCGAGTTCTTCAAAACCGCCAACCCGCAGGATGAATTCTTCATGATCACCTTCGCCGATAAGCCGGAGGAGATCGCCGACTTCACCAGTTCGGTGGATGACATCCAGGGCCGCCTCATCTACACCGTCCCCCGGGGCCGGACGGCGCTGCTGGACGCCATATACCTTGGCGTTACCAAAATGCGCCAGGCCAAGTATCCGAAAAAGGCTTTGCTGATCATCTCCGACGGTGGCGACAACCATAGCCGCTATACCGAGGGTGAGATCAAGTCGATGGTCAAAGAAGCCGACACCCTCATCTATGCCATCGGCATCTACGATCATTACTTTCCGACCGACGAAGAGCGGCTCGGGCCGACCCTGCTCAGCGACATCACGGAACTGACCGGTGGGCGTGCTTTTACCATTGATAACCCGAACGACCTGGCGGACGTTTCCACAAAGATTGGCATTGAGTTGCGCAACCAATATGTCATCGGATACCGTCCAAAGAACCCAGCGCGCGATGGCAAATGGCGTAAAATAAAAGTTAAGCTGTTACCGCCAAAAGGACTGCCACCGCTCCGGGTCTACGCCAAGACGGGTTACTATGCTCCGACGGAATAACGTTGCTCTGCTGATCCTCTTCCTCCTGACGTCCCTGTTTACGCCTGGCTCTCAAGCGCAAGGTAGACCTCCGAACCCGCCGTCTTCTCCCCCGGTTGCGAGTTCTCTATCCCCTGCTCCCCAATCGGCGGTCCGATCACCGGGCAGCGCTGGGTCATCGGCGGCCTCCGCCGGCCAAGCCGTGGCTCCGAACGCCGCGCAGGAACCCGATACGGACAGCGGTACCTTCGTGTTCCGCAAGAAGGTCGAAGAAGTCGTGCTGCACGCCACAGTCGTCGACGAGAAGCAGCGCATTGTTACCAGCCTCGGTAAGGACGACTTCAATGTCTATGAGGATGGGCATCCCCAAACCATCACCTCGTTCCGCCACGAAGACATTCCCGTTGCCATGGGCATTGTGGTGGATAACTCTGGCTCCATGCGCGAGAAGCGGCAGAAGGTGAACGCCGCGGCGCTGAATCTGGTGCGGTCGTCGAATCCCAATGATGAGGTATTCATCGTTAACTTCAACGACGAGTACTACCTCGACCAGGATTTCACTTCCAACATTACTAAGCTGAAAGAGGGGCTCGAAAAAATCGAGGCTCGGGGCGGTACCGCGCTCTATGATGCCGTCGTCGCCTCCGCCGAACACCTGAAAAAAGAAGCGAAGCTCGACAAAAAAGTCATTTTTGTAGTGACGGATGGAGACGACAACGAGAGTGCCGAAACTCTGGAGCAGGCGGTGCGGCATCTGCAAGGCGACGGCGGGCCCACCGTTTACTCTATCGGCATTTTGGAGAAGGAAGAGCACCCGAAACACGCCAAACGCGCGCTGCAAATCATGTCCGAGAGAACGGGCGGCCTCGCGTTCTTTCCCAAGACGCTCGACGAAGTGGACGCCATCAGCCGCGAGGTGGCCCACGATATTCGCAGCCAGTACACCATTGGATATAAGCCGACGACGCCGAAAAACCAGGGTGGCTATCGCCAGGTGAGAGTGGACGCCCGCTCCCGCAACTACGGTAAGCTTACCGTCCGCACCAAGAGCGGTTACTACGCCGGAGCCGAGCCCGCTTCCGGGGCGCAGTAGGCAAGCGTTCCATTGCATTTATGAAATATCCCTTCACGGCGATTCGCGATGAACAAATTCCGCGTTGCCGGGTTGCGCTCCTCCAGCACGTCCTCGATACCTACGCCAGCGAGACGAACAAAGTGATTTCTGTCTGGGCGAACTTTGCTGACTCCGAGCTTGACTACCGCCCGCATCCGAGCTCGACCTCGGTCGCTGGCATCATGAAGCACCAACTGCTGTCGGAGCGGCGATTCTTTGCCGAATTTCTCGGTGTGCCGGAAGTCGCAGCCGAACAAGTCTTGCCACAGAGGCTATCGGTTGAGGAGTTGAATAAGAGGATGCTGGAGTTGGCCTCGCCGCGACTGGGATTCATGGCGGAACGCGATGAGGAATGGTGGCGGACGGTGGTTCCTTTCTTCGATACCCGCCGGGAACGCATCTGGATCTTCTGGCGCCGCGTGTTGCACACCGCTCATCACCGGACGCAGTTGACCGTCTATCTGCGTTTGCTGGGAAAGGCGGTGCCTGCGACCTACGGGCCGACGGCGGACGTCAGTTGGCAAGGCGCCGATCCGACCACGACCGTCGAGGCTGCCGGGCGCTCCGGCAAGACGACGGGCGATTGACGCTGGCGGCTTTCGTTCCTTACTCTGTAGAGTGCCCACATCGACCTCAACCTCCCGCCTGCGCGTCAGCGACGATATTTCCAAGCTGGTTGGCGAAACGCCGATGCTGCAAATGAAGAAGCTGGCCCCTCCGGGATCGGCCGATATTTTCGCCAAACTCGAATACCTGAACCCAGGCGGCAGCGTGAAAGACCGCGCCGCCATTGGCTTGATCGAGCGCGCCGAGCGCGACGGCAAGCTGAAGCGGGGTGGCACGATCATCGAAGCCACCGCAGGAAACACCGGTATCGGACTAGCCCTGATCGGCGTGAGCCGCGGCTATAAAGTGCGACTGTTCGTTCCGGAAAAATTTTCGGAAGAAAAAGCCATCATCATGCGGGCCCTCGGCGCCGAGGTGACCCGCACCCCGGAGGCCGAGGGCATGCAAGGCGCAATCCAGCGCGCCAACGAGTTACTAGCTACCGACCCTTCGGCCTTCATGGCCGCCCAGTTTGAGAACCCCGCCAACCCCGACTACCACTACGAAACAACCGCCCGCGAAATTTTTGAACAGATGGACGGGCGGATCGATGCCGTGACCGTCGGCAGCGGCACCGCCGGAACCTTTACCGGCATTGCCCGCTTTCTGAAAGAACGCCTCCCCAACGTGCACACCGTTGTCGTGGAAACCGAGGGGTCGGTGCTAGGCGGAGGCAAAGCGGGTTCGCACAAAGTGGAAGGCATCGGTTCGAGCTTCATCCCCAAGAACTTCGACCGCTCGGTTTGCGACGAAATCATGATGGTCACTGACATTCAGGCCTTTGGCATGGTCAAAGAGCTTGCCGCACGCGAAGGCGTGCTCGGAGGCTCAAGCGCGGGCGCCAACGTTTACGCGGCGGTGCAAATTGCCAAACGGCTTGGAGCAGGGAAGCGCGTCGTAACGCTGATTCCCGACTCGGCCGAGCGCTATCTATCAAAAAAGATCTTCGAGGGCGGGATCTAATATCGTGTCCCACAACTTTCTGACATAAGTTAATCCTGTCATCCTGACCCTGAGCTGGCCGAAGGGGAAGGACCTATGCATTTTGTTTGCAGCGCCCAACGCTCACGCGCTGTATAGAAATGCCTGCGCCTTTATGCCGCGTATTTCCGGGACACGACACTAGCAGGCTGCGGAAAAACTCCATTTTAAGCAGGTTTTGGGAAGGGTACGAGTTTACTTGTGCCGTTAAGTCCTCAAAAATGTGTCGCGCTTCAGCGCCTGAGTTTCAAGTCCTGGAGGAGTCTGTGTCATAGCTTGAGGTCGATCGAAAAAGTGGACCCGGACGATGCCCTAGCCGCGAAGCGGCGGAACAGGAAAGCCCGCCACGGAAGTGCCGGGTAGACGGAAGTGGAACCAATCGAGTCCCGCAAGGGACGGCACCTGGGCTACGACACAGACTCCGGGGGGACGATCGAGTTCTCATCTTTAGGGGCTGCCGGGTCGGAGGTTGGCTTCTTCCGCAGGGGCTGTTCAGTTTGTGCCCCCAGGGGGCCAATAAAGATGTGGGCTTGAGCCCCGGAGGGGCTGCTAGCGACGGGGCACCACACTAACGATCGAGATGTTACGCCCATAATCGAGGGCGGGCCGAAGTTTTCCCACTAAGTTGCAAGACGGGCCGCGGCTTGGGCTGCGGCTGGCACCTCGGAGATCTTGGTATTTTGGAACACCACGATTTGCCACTTGTCCTGTTCCTTTACCACGATCAACGTAGGGCGGGTTTCTATTTCGCGCGCCACGTTGCCTTCCTGGAACTTCACCTGCGCTCGGGCGAACACCACCGCGACATCGGAGCGCAGAAAGCGGATGCTCCGTAGTGCGAAACTGGCATGGCTGCCTCTGTAGATCGTCTCGAAGATGTGCCGGTGCGCCGCCTCTATGGCGGCCCGCCCGTCCAACTGCCCCCCAAAAATTTGGATGAAGTTGGCATCCTCGGCAAACACGGCCGCAAGGCTGACGCTGTCGTAACGATTCCAGGCGGTTTCGATTTGTTGCAGGATTCCCTGGAGGGCTTGCTCATCTGCTGCCATGACTGGCCTCCCGAATGAGTGGGCATTCTATCAATCCAGGCAACGAAGTACAACGCTGATGCCAGGCTTCAGGGGTTCAATGAGTGTAATCGCGATTTTTCGCCAACAACGTGGGATTATTAATCTTTCCAGTTTGCACCCTTACTGTCCACCGTCACTTTCTTCCGGTTGCTTCCGAGCCTCGTTGCGGGAGGTTCATGCGGCGCAACAGACTCTGGAAGCGGGGATCGGAGTGCAGATCATCAAATCTCCAGTCGACACCAAGCCAGATCAGCCTTTCGGAGTGCTCATCGTAAGCGTGCTCCAACTCTGCGAACGCTCGGTCATTCTCTCCGAGGGCCACATAGACTGTTGCCACGTCGTATGAGGACACATATGCTCGACCGGATAGCTGATTCAACTCCGCCATCACCTTTAGGGCTTCCGCCCTCTTTCCGGCAAGAGCATAGGCACGTGCCAGCTGCGATACCGTCTGCGGGGCGTAGGAGTCGGCGAGCACCTTCTGCATCTCTCTGATGGTTTCCTCAAGCATTCCTTTTCCTTCATAGGCCAAGGCGAGGGCGCCGCGGGCCGGGACAAAGTGCGGGTCCATTTCGAGCGTCCTCCGGCATTGTTGGATCGCCTGATCAAACTGGCGGTCGAGCATAAAAGTCGTCCCCAGATTTGCGCTAATGATCAGTGACAGAGGATCGAGTTCTTGGGCCCGCTGCATCTCGGCGATAGCTTCGGCGTGTCGCCCCAAAGGGGTCAGAAAACCCAAACTATAAAGATAATGCACACGCGCAGAGCCGGGATTGAGCTCCAGGGCACGGCGGTATTCGGCCTCCGCAGCCTTCCAGTCGTAATCTTCTCCGAGAGCATCGGCGAGTGCAGCGTGAGCCTCGGCCAGCGAATCGTCAAGCGCAAGAGCTTTCATGGCTGCAGCCTTAGCTTTGGGCAGTGATTCCTTCGATGTCAGGACACCATACTGGCTAGAGACTTGGAAGAACTCGGCCAGGCTTGCGTAGGCTGGAGCATAGCTCGGGTCTTTCGCGATTGACTGCTGGAAGTACTCGGCGCTTTTCCTCAGGCTCTCAGGGGTCCGTTGGCTCCAATAGAAAAGGCCCTTGAGGTAATCTTCGTAGGCGTCCGGGTTAACGGTGCGGGCGGCACTGACCGATACCCGCTCCTGCGGCGTCAATGTAACGCTAATCTCGCGAACGATCGCATGCGTCACCTCACGTTGAAGAGTGATAACGTCACTCAGGTCGCGTTCATAACTCTCCGACCATAGGTGCCGCTCCGGATTGGCCTGCACCAGTTGGGTCGTGATTCGCACCTTCTGGCCGGTGCGCAGGGCCGATCCCTCCACCACCGCGTCTACCCTCAGCTCCTGCGCAATTTGTGGCACTGGCTTCGTCGTGCCCTTGTACTGCATCACCGACTGGCGCGAGATCACACGCAGGGCGCTGACTTTACCTAGCTCCGTGATCAACGCCTCGGTCATTCCATCGGCAAAATACTCCTCCTCAGGATTGCCGGAGAGGTTCTCCAGCGGCAGCACCGCCAGCGACTCGACCTTCACCGGGCGGAAAAGTTCGATCAACCGTTGCCGTGAGAGCACTCCAGCCACGACCGCCGCAATGATCAAAACCGAGACTGCCAGCCAGGTCTTCCGGCGACGAAGGAAAGCCCTGAAAATTGGGGAAGCGAATGGCTCCGGTTTCTCCACCGGAACCATCAGCCGGTAACCGTGGCGCGGCAATGTCTCAATGTAACGTGGGTCTTCCGCTGAGTCGCCCAGCAATTCCCGAAGCCGCTTCACCGCGGTGTTCAGACCGTGGTCAAAATCGACGAAGGTATCCGAGCGCCACAAGCGCTGGCGCAGTTCCTCGCGGGTGACGACTTCGCCGGGATGTGCAACCAGTTCGGCCAGGATCTGGAAGGGTTGTTCGGGAAGTTTGATCTTGGTGCCGTTGTGCTGCAGTTCGGCGGCGCGCAGGTCCAGTTGGAAGGGCCCGAAGCGGACGGTCTGGGTAGGCAACGGCATCTGCGCTCCCCCGGAGCCCTTGCCTAACGCTTACCAGAAAATTCTAGTCTGAAATCCAGTGATGGACAACAAAGAAGTACTGCGTTCCAACAGCCGAAATTCCCCAATTGATGCCGTGCCGACGCGACCACAAGCCATTCCTTTCTAACGGCTTAACCAAGTCACCTCGCTTCCATCTGGTTTGTATTCGCATTCCATCTGCGTTGCATTGTCAATTCCGCGAGCAGGGCGGATGGTGAAGGCCGTAACACTGCAAGAAATTACTAAGAAAGAAAGGAGATTCACCATGAAAACGCGAATCCTCAAGCTCGCAGTCTTGGTCGCCACGGCTGTGCTGCTGACTGCCACGCTCAACGCGCAGATGGCGATCCGGCAGCCACTGTTCCGGGTCGACATTCCTTTCGCATTCGTCGCTGGAGGAACCCACCTCCC
>JAIQFO010000105.1 GCA_020073215.1 Terriglobia bacterium
ACAAGGCACGGCTTGCCTTCCGATTCCTCCAGTCCGTGAATCGCTGCGACGTTCGGGTGATCGAGCGTCGCCAGCATTTTTGCCTCGCGCGCGAACCGCGCCAGCCGCTCGTGGTTCGCCGCGAATTCATCGGGCAATACCTTGATGGCGACTTGGCGGTTCAGACGTGTGTCCTGCGCCAGATAGACTACTCCCATGCCGCCTTCGCCGATTTTCTCACGATCTGGTAGTGCAACAAAAACCGGCCGACATAGTCCGGTGGAGGCTCTATCGCCTGATCCTTGGCCAGACCTCGGGCTGCCACTTCCAAGGCCGGGGATTCAATGAAGCGCTCAATGCGAGGCTGACTGATAAGCAGCTGCTCGACTTCTCTTCGAAGGGACTCGTCGCCGGCGCACGCTGTCTTGAGAAAAGATTCGCGCCTGCCGGGTTCAACCGCCAAAGCGGAGTTGTAAACTCGCTCGATCTCCTGCCAGCGTTCAGGATTCATTCCTCTGCCCCCTGTCTCATTTCCCGATACAGCCAGAGCTTCGCCGATTTCCAGTCACGCAGCACTGTGTCGGAGGAGATGCCCAGCGCCTCCGCTGTCTCTTCCTGGGTCATCCCGCCGAAAAAACGCAACTCCACTACCTTTGCTTTTCTGGGATCAAATTCGGCAAGGGCGTTGAGCGCGTTATCGAGCGCGATCATGTTCTCGTCCGTTTCGGGTGAGAGAATTGCCGCCTCGTCGAGCGGCACCTTGTGCACGTCGCCTCCACGCTTATAGCTGCCACGCGAGCGGGCGAATTCCACCAGGATGCGCCTCATCAGGCTGGCGGAAATGGCGAAGAAATGGACGCGGTTTTTCCACTCGACCTGATTCGCATCCATAAGCCGGAGGTAGGCTTCATGAACCAGGGCCGTCGTCTGCAGGGCATCGTTGGCCCATTCGCGCGCCATGTAGCGGTGGGCCAGGCGGTGCAGTTCGTCGTAGACGAGGGGGACGAGCGCATCCAGCGCAGCCGCATCTCCCCGGCGCCAGGCTTGAAGGAGATGAGTGACTTCGTGCGGGGATTGACCGGTCACAGTACCCCCTGACGAGAAGTCCGTTTCGAGTTGTCCGCGATTATACACCCTATTTGTCGGCTGCGGGTGGGGCACGGCCACGGCTACGGCAAAGTCAGGGGGCGGACTGGTACGCCTGGGCGAAGTCGGCCATTCATTTCCTTGGTCAGCGTGCGACTTCGAACGGTATCGCCAAAACTCCATTCCAGAGGCAGTTTTTCAGACACAATTCGCCATGGCAGCGGATAATCGGGCCCCTTTCGAATTGAATGTGAAAAACGAGGCTTAGGCGATGGCAAGGCCGATAAGCCGAAAGGTTCGGTTCCTATCCCACGAACAGTGCCGGAGACCTTTGGCGATGTATCTTGCTCCTGCCGTGCGCAGCACGCTGATTGCCAGATTGCGCAAGGTTGCCATCACTTGAGGCCCTCCATTCTTGCGAACCCGCGACCGATCCTCATCGAAGGTCACATCACGTACCCAGTGGAGTCTATTTTCGATCGACCAGTGATTACGGTTGAGTTCAAGCAGCCGTGCTGGCCGGGCCTCTTCGGGGGAGAGGCTGCTGATTCCGTAGGATAACTCCGAGCGGAGTTCCTTCCCCTTGAGATCGGTCGTGAAGCGATGCAGGAAGTATACTTGGGCGGCATAGGGGAAATCGGCGTAGCCGACCAGTTCCGTGCTGGTCCGAATGCTGCGGGTTTCAATGCGGCCATGTCCTTTGGTCACATCAATGTGCTGAGGGGGGGAGAGCCTCGAGCCCGAGGTCTACGATGTCCTGCAGGAGGGTGGGTTGGTTTTCTTTGACTGTAAACACGTAATCCGCCTTTTTGTCTTCCACCACGAAGCGTGCGGTTTCCGTTTGAGTATGCAGGGCATCGGCGGTGACTACACCACCCTCGATGTCGAGGTCCTTCAGCAAGTGCTTAACGCAGGGGATTTCGTTGGTCTTCTCGCCGACCGCTACCTGGGCCACGACGACTCCTTCCCGGTGAAGTACGGCACTGAGCAGGTGAGGGGCAGCCTTGTCGCCGTCGTGGGCGCCACGGAGCGTCTTGCCATCCAGTGCGATGCCTTCGCCTGCGAAAACCTTTCGCCGCGCCAGCCAACTGCAGATCTGGTCGTCGAACTGGGGGGCATTGAGGCGCTGCAAGGTCAGGCGAAAGCACTTTTCCGAGGGCGCCCGGCTGCGTTTGCTGCCCAGACGTTTCAGCGCATCTCGGGACAGTTCAGCTGCCCACTCGGCGATTGCCTCGAAACTCCGCGCCCCAGAGAGGCAGGCACATGTTGCGATGGCCAGGATACAAATCAGCGGATGGCGTATGCCCCGGCGCTTGCGTGGATCCACGACCGTTCTCAGCACATCGATGAGCCCATCTTCGCCTTCAATGGGAAGCCGATTGACGTCGATCACTCGAATCTTCTCCTTTCGGTCCGGCGCTTGCGGCGGAGAGAATGCCGCCGCGAGCATTCTCTGAGCATCGGGATGGACTGGACGCACAAACAACATCTTCGGTTGTCCATGGGAAGAATAGCCGCTGCCGGATCTGGCAAATCCTCGCGTCTCTCCCAATGGGATCCATCCGGCCGCACGGTAACAGGTGGCTTTAAACCGCGATAGATCCACGAACGTTTCAGCCAGATGAATAGGGTGGCCATAGCGCTCCCGCCAGTCTTGACTAAGGCGCCGCAGATTGACCGACAGAAGCTTGGAGGCCAGATTCTTGATGCGCGCTCCGGGAAGAATCAAAAAACGCGTGTTGTTGGCAACCAGGTGAAGCCGGCGCCACTTCAAAGCCTCGTCCCAGCCAATCCAGGCTTCACGATGACGGTTCTTCATGGCCGCCATCCCCCAGGCCAACAGCGCCACCCATTGGTCGCCGATCGTGGCTACATAGCAGATCGATTCACCAACGATGCTCTTAAACCCCAGATAGTGGTGCTGTCGCATCAACTGGCGCCATCGCGGCCGTTCCTGCAGCGTGATCGGGCGCACTACCAACCGATCCAAATTAACGTCGGAAGGAATCTCCAGCGCGGGCTCGTGGATGACATCCGGGAGTTTTCTAGGTTTGTACTTCCGCCTGCGACCGGGTAGCTGGATCTGCCCTTGCCGTTCCAGACGTGCCAGCAGATCGCGGCAGGTTCGATGGTTCAGAGCCCCGTCGGACCTGCGCCAGTTCCACAACTTGCAGATATGCAGCGAAAGCTTCTGCCGGTTCCAATCGCGATGCTCGCCAAGAAGCCGTCGAATCTGCCGCACATTCTCTTCTGTGATATTGCGAGAGGCACAGCGAAAAATGACCGTGCTTTGGGCGGGATCCTGAGCGCCTGCGAGCCGAACCATGGCATCCACAGTATCAGAATCGAAACAAAAATACCATAGGGTCTACTAATTTATTGAACGTATGTCAGTTAGAGTCACTATGCCGGGGCCCTGACGGAAACGCAAAGACCAATGCACATCCGTGGTGTATGCTAATTCTTTTGAGGTGGATCACCACTTCCGGCGGCTCGACTCGAAAAGACTCTCCCGTTCCGGCGGCATCTGAGAAACTGTTACATTTGGGCTTGTACAGAGCATGGAATAAATCCAGCCCTGGAGGGCGGCAAAGCGTAGCCGGCGAGCGAAGCGAGCGGGCTAGTGTCTGACGTCCCTCCAGGACTGGGTTACCTCCCTCTGGGAGGCTTCCTCAAGCCACCCGATATGGGGGTGTTAGCTTACTCCAAAGGAGGGGATATGGAAGTTCGCACCTGGAAGGACATGTCTTGGGAAAAAGTGACAGAGGGAATCTCTCGCAAAATCATATGCGGAGAAAACGAGATGATCGCTCATGTCTGCCTGAAGAGAGGCGCCGTGGTTCCTGAACATTCTCACGTAAGCGAGCAGATCAGCTACATTCTTGAAGGAGCCCTGAGGTTCTGGATCCGCGGCGAGGAACTCGTCGTCGAGGCCGGCCAGGTGCTCGTAATTCCACCCAATGTCCCTCACAAGGCCATGGCACTTCAAGATACCCTTGACCTAGACATTTTCAGTCCCATTCGCACAGACTGGCTGAATCACACCGACCACTATTTTCAAAAACCTACACTGGAGGCTTAGAAGTGGACCTCGGACTTCGGGATCGAATCGCACTGGTATGCGCTTCAAGCAAGGGGCTCGGCAGGGCAGCGGCGGAAGGGCTCGCTAAGGAGGGAGCTAAAGTGGCGATATGCGCCCGCTCTGCAGAGCTGTTGGTTGTGGCGGCCGAAGAGATCCACAAAAGAACTGGAGCGGATGTTCTTCCCAGTGTTGCGGATCTTGGCAGTGAAAGGGACGTTGAGCGCTTGGTCAGCAACGTGGAGAGGAAGTGGGGATCGGTCGAGATCCTTGTGAACAACGCAGGCGGGCCTCCCAGCGGACCGTTTGAGAATCACAGCTTTGAGGACTGGGATAGGGCTATTCAACTCAACTTTCTAAGCGCGGTCCGACTCTGTCGCCTCGTTGTACCGCGCATGAAGGAAAAACGGTGGGGAAGGATAATCAACATCACGTCCATTACCGTGAAGCAGCCGGTGGAGGGCCTCATCTTGTCCAACGCAGTGCGAGCGGCCGTTGTGGGATTCGCCAAGTCCCTGGCTAACGAACTTGGACCCTTCGGCATTCTGGTGAATAACGTGTGTCCCGGATACACAAGAACGGACCGTGTTGTACGACTGGCTGAGGCCCAAGCAAACACCGGAAGGAGCCTGGGTGAGATTTACCAGACTTGGGAAAAGCAGATCCCGCTTGGCAGGCTGGCGGAACCTGATGAGTTTGCCTCCCTGGTGACATTTCTGGCGTCTGAAAGAGCGAGCTATATCACCGGCGCAACCATACCCGTGGATGGCGGCTTCATCAAAGCTCTTTTGTGATTCCTTGGGATTCCAATCGACGAATGCTGGCAGAGGCTTGAAAGAAACACCATAAATTTCGATCCAAGTCCGCGTTCGTCGGCGTTTTTCCGAGTCCCTCTTTTAGGTCTCAAGCCGGTCAAGCCGAGAATTGCCCAACTGCAATTCGCACTTTGGGTAACCCCTCAGAGGTCGCGTTCCATTATCCAGGCGTCTTCGACGGGATCGGAGTAGTAGTTAAGGCGCGTTCCGGCGATCTTAAACTTGTGGGTGTAATAAAACTGAATGGCGCTCAGGTTGGATTTGCGGACCTCAAGAAAGCAGCGCCGGCATCCGCGTCGTATGCCCTCTGCGTAGGCTGACTCCATCAACTGCGTTCCAATTCCCTGCCGCTGATATTCAGGGAAGACCCCAACCTTGAGGATCTCGAGGTTTTCGAAAAGCGAGCGGGCTAGGTAGAAGCCCACCAAATCCCTGCGACCGGCATCCTTGATCACGACCGCTTTGCAGCCGAAGTACTCCGGGAATTCATCGAGGAAGCGCCTGTAATTCTCGGCCCCCCAATACGAAAGGTTGGTGTCATCCTCCAGCTTCTGGAGAAACGGGATGTCTTCGGCCCGAAGCA
>JAIQFO010000055.1 GCA_020073215.1 Terriglobia bacterium
TACGCACGGAATGTTCTGGAACGCGTGACGGCGGTGAATGAACGAGCTGCGGCAGACACCCTTGAGCGCGAGCTAGAGACGAGCTCGCAGTGACGATCCGGGATTGAGGGGACCACCTTCGCCATCCCAACGAGCCAGTGATCAATCCCTGTGGCGGGCACGATCCGCCCCCAGTTTTCCGTAACAATCCCCGTCCATGATCCCTCAACCATTGCGATCGGCGACCGCTTTTGATCTGCGGAGCGCAAACTACGGAAACCCCGGGGCTTGGAGAGCTGGCCTTGCTGTCATGCAAAATTCCAGTTGACAGCGTACTATATTTCTGCAAATATCGAAATATGTCAAAGACCCAAAACAGGAGACTCTCGGATCAGATCCCCAAGTATGCGGACATGTTGTCCGCGATGGGGACCGAGCCGCGCCTGCGAATCATGCGACTGCTGCTTTCCGCGCATCCCGAAGGGCTCGTGGCCGGTGATATCCAGGAGGAACTGGATATCCCGAATTCGACTCTTTCCCACCACCTCGAAAAGCTCAAGAACGAGGACCTCGTGCGTGTCCAGCGCGAAAGCACCTTTCTGCGGTACACCGCGAATTCGGAGGCGCTGCAAGAGCTGTTGAGTTTTCTATATTCCGAGTGCTGCACTCGAAATAAGGCGGTTAAACCCAAAGAGATTGTGCAAATCATTAGATAGGAGACCGGACTATGAGCAACACAGACATCAAAGAAGTGGTTAAAGAAAAATATGGTCAGGCAGCCCTGCAGGTAAAAGCCGGGGGCGCTTCCTGCTGCTCCAACAAGCCCGCCGGCATCGGCCGCTGTGGCGATCCGATCACCGCCAACCTTTACGACGCGGCGCAGGCGATGCAGATCCCCGAAGAGGCTCTGCTTGCGTCGCTCGGTTGTGGCAACCCCACCGCGCTGGCAAAGCTGAACCCTGGCGAGACTGTCCTTGATCTGGGCTCTGGCGGGGGCATTGACGTGCTGCTTTCTGCCCGGCGGGTCGGCCCGACTGGCAAAGCCTATGGACTCGACATGACGGATGAAATGCTCGCTCTGGCAAACGAGAACAAGCGCAAGGCGGGCGTAGATAACGTCGAATTTCTTCGAGGTGAGATCGAACAGATCCCCCTGCCCGACAATTCCGTGGACGTCGTCATTTCCAACTGCGTCATCAATCTCTCTGCGGATAAGGACAGAGTCTTGAGGGAAGCTTTTCGAGTTCTCAAGCCCGGTGGACGCTTCGCCGTATCCGACGTGGTCACTCGTGGCGAAATAGTCCCCGAAATCCGCCAGAGCGTGCTTCTTTGGGTCGGCTGCGTCGCTGGAGCGCTCGACGAGAACGAATACCGCAGCAAGCTGACGGCAGCCGGATTTGAGCAGGTCGAGGTTGAGCCTACCCGCATCTACCGGGCAGAGGACGCGCGCGAATTCCTGTCGGGACAAGGCATCGACATAGAGGCGCTGGCTCCACAGGTGGACGGAAAATTCATGAGCGCTTTCGTCCGCGCCGTGAAGCCCGGAAGTACAAAGGCGTGCTGCGGGCCGACATGCTGCAATTGAGCGGTAGCCCTCGACCAAACTACTTGGTTTCTTCGGTTTCGAATGCCGCCAAAAGGCAGAGCGAAGTCACACGATAGTAGTTGAGGCCGATCATGTCCCGGAGCGTTGCGTCTCTTGGCGAGGCACTAATTCCGCGTCGATTCTGTGTGCGATCTCATCTCGGACCCGGCGGAACACAGCCATCTTCTCCTCATGCGAGCCCTGCGCAGCAGCAGGATCCTCGAAGCTCCAATGCAGGAATTTGTAGGTGCGGGGAAAGATAGGGCAGTGCTCCCTCGCGTTGTCGCATACGGTAACGACGTACGGGATATGCTGGCCGAGAAGCGAAACGACGTCTTTCGGCCGCTGGTGAGAGATGTCGATGCCGATTTCCTGCATGGCCTCGACCGCAAGGGGATTCAGTCCCTTGGGTTCAATTCCCGCACTCAGCGCTTCGAACTGGTCTCCAGCCGCATGCCTGAGATACCCCTCCGCCATCTGGCTCCGAGCTGAGTTTCCGGTACAGAGAAACAGCACTTTTACCTTCATGAGGTGCCCTCGCTTTGCCTTGCAGGGTCACCTGGGACCGTGACCTCGATCACAGCGGTGAATCGTAGCATACGTGTATACATGTATGCGAATATAGAAGAGAGGCAAAAGAGGCGAAAGGAGCGAAAGGATGCAAGCTATGCCTGAGTTTCTTCAAACCACCGTCGACAAATTCACATTCCTGGTGGCTACGGACCGCCTCTACACCGCTGAGGGAGTGTGGGTTCTCCCGGTCGAACCGCAGGGGTCGAACTTGGTCAGGCTCGGCATCACCGATTTCAGTCAGCAGCACAACGGTGATGTGGCATTTGTCTCTCTAAAGCCCACGGGCACTGCAATCAAAGTGGGCGATGAATTCGCGGAAATCGAGACCATGAAGGTGACGATCGGCATTGCGTCGCCCGTGGCGGGCATACTCGTCAAAGCTAATGAGGCCTTTACTCTGAAGCCGGAAAGCGTCAACGAAGACCCGTACGGCAAGGGTTGGTTGGCCGAGATTGAGACCACGAATTGGGAGACGGGTCATGCCAATCTGCTCGACGCGAAGGCGTACTTGACGGTGATGCAATCACAAGCCGAAGAGGAGCTGAAATCATGAGTTGCAGCAAAGTGCCAGTCATCCCATGCAGCGGTATCGGCAAGGCACTTGGGTCAGTGAGCCGGGAGGCTGCCTACGAGCTTTGCGAGAACTTACGCCCAGAGCGCACGCAGTTGGTCGCGCTGTCGAAGCTGGTACTAGGTGAAGAACAGGCGCGGGAACGGGTGCGAAGCAATCCCGCCGTGACCATCGATGGCTGCAAGCAGATGTGCGCCGCCAAGCTGGTGAGGCACAGCGGAGGTACGATCGCTCACGAGGTAGCCGTGTTCGAGGTGTTTCGCCGCTGTAAAGGATTGAAGCCCGAAGGTATCGCCGAACTGAATGCGGAGGGTAAACAGCTTGCCCGCGCACTAGCCGAGGAGATTGCCGCTGCCATTGATGGGACCGCCGAAGGAGGCACCCATGCCTGATCTGCCGCCAAGAAAAGCTGGGATCGTTGCCTGTTCGGGCGAGGAATTGGCCGAAGGCACGGTGACTCGACTTGCCGCCCTGAAAGTGTTGCATGAGTTGCGGCCCGGGAACACGGTGACCATTTGCTTGCCGTTATTTCTCGCAGGAGGCGAAGGGGATCGGGCATTCGCCCGCTTTCACCCGACGATTACTGTCGATGGATGTGAACTTCGCTGCGCAGCGCGTGGTACCGAGATGTATTCCGGCAAGCCGGCGGCAAGCATTGTGGTCACCGATCTTGCAGCAGAACAAAAGTTGGGCCGAATCGAAGGACGGCGTTGCCTGAACGAGGCCGGCCAGCAGGCCGTGAACATGACTGCTCAGCGGCTGGCAGAAATGGTCGACCAATTCGTCGGGAAACAGGACCGGAGGGCAGCGGTCGCGGAATTGGTCATGCCGCAACCAAGCAAAGCCATGACCGGTACGTGCTCCTGCGCATCGGGTGTGCCGGTCACCGAGATACTGATTGGTAAAGAAACGGTAAGGCTGCAGGCTCTGCCGATGATCTTTCAGCGCTTCCGGGAAATAGGACGCGCGCCGGACACTGCCGGGGAAGATCTGCTCCAAACGGTGAAGATTTACAACTACGTTCCGCCAGAAGCGGAGGCGAACTATCGCGAGGCCATCCTCCGCGAGTACGCGGCTTTTTGTGCCCGCAAGGAGTAACGATGAGCCGAACTGCCACATACCACACAACGGTCCGGTGGACGGGGGAGCATTGGGGACATGTGACGTTGGGCAACGGTCCCGAGATGAAGTTTTCGGCGCCCCCGGATGCACAGGGACACGCGGGCGTGCTAACACCGGAAGACGCATTTGTGGCGGCGGCGAATACTTGTGTGATGCTGATGTTCATCTGGGCGGCCGAACGCTTCCATTTGAACTTATTGTCGTATGAGTGCCGCACCGAAGGTACCAAGGTGATCGAACTGGACCGGACGGAACTTTTCACTCGGTTGTGTTTTCGTCCAGTAATTCGGGTTGCCTGCGGGGGCGAGTCGCGTGAGGTAGTAGAAAACAGGATTCACAGGGCACTGCAGGCTGCGCAGAAGTACAGCTTGGTGGCTAATTCGGTGAAGTCGGAAATCATCGTAGAGCCAGAGATTGTCATTAGTGAGGGGGCCATGGAGTGCCGAGTTCCGGTCGAGGATCGCTGAGAGGTGAAGAAACGATGCTGAACATCATTGTTTACGGTCCTGGTTGTTCGCGATGCATCGAGACGGAAGAAGTGGTGCGCCATGCGGTGGAGCAGATGGGTATCCCTGCAGAGGTGGAAAAGGTAAACGATCCGATTGGCATGGCAAAGGCAGGCGTGCTGCTCACCCCGGCTGTAACGGTCAATGGATTGGTCAGGGTCTCCGGCCGTATTCCCAAGGAGGACGAGGTCAGGGGATGGCTTACGGTGGCGGGAGCGGCAGACCGCTGAGAGCCGGTAGTTCATGGCAAAGAGCGAAAATCATCGGGGCCAGTTTCAGGCTGTTAAAGCGGACGCACAGAAGTGAAGTAAGAAGACTTCCACTTATCGTGATAGCGGAAACGATGGAAGCAGTTTGACAACGAATCGTGGTGTGGGGAGGTGCTTCGAATGAAGGAACTGGAACAGTATTGCAAAGGTATGGCCGACAGGAATCGGCTTCGCATTCTCAACCTGCTGCTCCATGGCGAACTGTGCGGTTGCGATATCCAATACGTTTTGGATACGTCACAGCCGAACATTTCGCGCCATTTGCAGTACCTCAAGAACTCGGGACTAGTCCTTGACCGGAGGGATGGCTTCCGAATTTTCTATCGCCTTGCAGAGCCAACGCAGGGGGCAAAGAAGCCTTTGTTTGAGTTCCTGCAACAGGCCTTTAAGAACGCAGAGCCCTTTCAGGACGATACACGGAAGCTTAAAGAGGCAATTCAACACGGGTCCTGCACCCGCACTGAATGGCGTCCCTATGCTGCGTTACATCGCTCAAGAGCGGGCAGCGTGACAACCGTGTAGTGACAAAGCGCACTTTTGGGAAATAAACGAGGGATGCATGGGAACCATAGTTCAGAGCGCACCGACGATTGCCGCACCTAAGCGACTCAACCTCTTTGAGCGATATCTGACTCTTTGGGTCGCACTCTGTATGGTCGCAGGTCTCGCACTCGGCAAATGGGCACCTTCGGCGGTGCAGGCACTCCGGAGTATGGAATTCGGAAGAGGTAGTCAGGTCAATGTCCCCATCGCGGTTTTGATCTGGTTGATGATCATCCCGATGATGATGAAAGTCGACTTCAGTTCCATACTGAACGTGCGCCAGCGGCCACGGGGATTGCTTGTCACGTTATTCGTGAATTGGCTGGTCAAGCCATTCTCAATGGCGCTGATCGGCTGGGTATTCTTCCGCCATGTTTTCAGTGCATGGATCAGTCCTGGGGAGGCCGACCAGTACATCGCGGGCGTGATCATTCTGGCCGCGGCTCCATGTACTGCGATGGTTTTTGTCTGGAGCTACTTAACCGACGGCGATCCAGCCTACACACTGGTGCAGGTATCCATCAATGACTTGATCATGCTGTTCCTTTTTGCCCCGATCGTACGCTTTCTTGTGAGCGGTGCCTCCTCGTTGACGGTTCCGTTCATGGTCCTGTTGTACTCCGTCATCGCTTTCATTGTGATTCCTCTCGCAGTTGGAATGACGCTTCGTATCTGGCTCACTCGCACCCGTGGCAAGAGCTGGTTCGAGCAGGAATTTCTTCCGAAGTTCAGCCCGGTGACGGTGCTCGCTCTGCTGGTGACATTAGTGTTCATCTTTGCGTTCCAAGCGGAGAACATCACGGGCAAGTACCTGCACGTGGTGCTCATCGCCGTCCCGATACTGATACAGGTCTACTTCAATTCCACACTCACGTACGGGTTGATGAGAGTGCTGCGTGTTGAACACTCCGTTGCCGCGCCCGGGGCCCTCATCGGCGCGAGTAACTTCTTCGAACTTGCGGTCGCAACCGCCATCGCGCTGTTCGGCCCCGGCTCCGGCGCCGCTTTAGCCACGGTGGTGGGCGTACTGGTGGAGGTACCGGTCATGTTGTCGGTGTGCAACGTTTGCAATCGCACTCGGCATTGGTTTCCGGCCGTCCAGGCTGTAGGTCGCGGGGAGCTTGCTGGGTAGATGGAGGAGTTTGTGCTCTTCTACCAATGCTCACACGGGAATCGAGCACTAGGAATCGCCAGATGACAACGACCACACGCCAAAGAGTTCTCTTCCTTTGTACCGGCAACTCGGCGCGCAGCCAGATGGCAGAAGGCCTTTTGCGTCAAATGGCTGGTGACCGATTCGAGGTGTTCAGCGCCGGCACGCGACCGGTGGGTCTTAATCCGAAAGCGGTGGCAGTTATGGCCGAAATCGGGATCGACATCGCGGGAAACCGCTCGAAGTCAGTGGATGAGTTTGCAGGACAGCAATTCGATTACGTTTTCACGGTTTGTGACAAGGCCAAGGAGTCGTGCCCGATATTTGCGGGGGGCCGGAGGCGACTGCATCAGAGTTTTGAAGACCCTGCCTCTGCCCCGGCGGATCAGCAACTCGGAGTCTTCAGGAAAGTACGGGATCAGATTGCTGATCGATTACAGGAGTTTCTGCGCAGCGATGGTCAGGTTTCGAGAGGTTGAACTGCGGCGTTTCGGTCGACTCTGAAAGAAAGAGGAAGAGACGTCTGGACGAGTGGACAATGTGGCGGAGACGACGTAAAGTCTGGCGTGTGATCCGCGGCACCAGTCACCTTCCATTCATTGCTCAAGCCCAGCGGCATGGCAGACAGACAGCTGTCGTCGATGCGCAGGGGGCGTTCACCTACAACGATTTGCTGGACGCTTCGTCACGCGTCGCGGCGGCCCTGCTCGCCGGCCGGGAGGATCTGCACGAGGAGCGCGTGGCGTTTCTGGTGACGCCGGGATTTCCATGGGTTGCGGCGCAGTGGGGTATCTGGCGAGCTGGCGGCGTTGCCGTCCCGTTACCACTCAACTCCGCCGGGCCTGAGCTGGAATATTTTATCGACGACACCGGGGCGTCGGCCTTGGTGTGGGATGCTCAAGCGGCTCCGGTTCTGGCGCCCATCGCCGCTGCCCGTAGTATCCGCGCATTGTCTTATGAGCAGCTTTCCGCTCTTCAACAAGCCGAATCGGCGGACAGCCATATCAATATCAATAGCGAGCGGCGCGCCATGATTCTATACACGAGTGGCACGACGAGCCGGCCGAAAGGCGTGGTCACTACCCATGCCAATATTACGGCGCAAATCATGAGCCTGGTGGAGGCCTGGGAGTGGTCGGCCAACGATCGCATTCTGCTGTGTTTGCCGCTACACCATGTACACGGGATCATCAATGTTGTTTCTTGTGCGCTGTGGTCGGGCGCAACCTGCCAGATGCTACGGCGTTTCGACGCAAATGCGGTGTGGGACGCCATCGCGGGCGGCAGCGTCACTCTGTTCATGGCGGTGCCGACGATTTACGTGAAACTCATCGCCGCCTGGGAAAAGGCTTCGCCGGAGCGCCGCGCGCTCCTAAGCCAAGCGTGCGCCCGATTGCGGTTGATGGTGTCCGGTTCGGCAGCACTGCCGGTGAGCACGCTCCGACGCTGGAAGGAAATCAGCGGCCACACTCTGCTGGAACGCTACGGCATGACGGAGATTGGCATGGCACTGTCGAACCCGTTACGGGGTGAGCGCGTGCCGGGCAGCGTTGGGACCCCGCTTCCGAGCGTCGACGTTCAGTTGGTGGGAGAGGACGGCGTGCCGGTTGCCCCGGGCACATTGGGCGAGATCGAAGTTCGTGGTCCAAGCGTGTTCTTGGAGTACTGGGGCCGGCCTGAGGCAACCCGCGTTGCCTTCCGCGATGGCTGGTTCCGCACGGGCGATACTGCGGTCATTGAAAGTGAAAACGGCGTCTATCGCATTTTTGGCCGAACCAACATTGACGTTCTCAAGACGGGGGGACACAAGGTATCGGCGCTGGAAATTGAGGACGCGCTGCGCGAGCATCCCGCGGTTGCCGAGTGCGCTGTGGTCGGGGTGCCCGATGCGGAGTGGGGCGAACGGGTGGCTGCGGCCGTCGTTCTGAAAGAAGGGCTGAAGGACGGCGATGTCCTCGATCTGCCGTCGCTTCGCGCCTGGGCCAAGGAGTTGATGGCAGCCCACAAGGTGCCTTCGCGGCTGGTTGTGGTCGATGCCCTTCCGCGCAACGCGATGGGAAAAGTGATGAAGCCCTCGGTGGCGGCGCTGTTTCGAGCCGGGGGCGCGGGCGATTCCGTCGCTTAGCTCTGCCGGTGGTAGCGCCGCCGTCTCGGCGGCTCGTCGCGCCCGCCGCGCCGAGGGCGAGACGCCCTCGGGACAGCCGGCAAGATGCCGGCGCTACTGCCTGCCTGCGTCCTTGACAAGCCGTGGTATGCTCCTTCCCGCGCGATGCGAGTCTGTTCGCGGCTCCCGAATTAGAGCCCTGTCTTTCGCGCGTCGCCTCACTGCCCTGGAGGACTTCATGGCCAATGAAGCAGTGGCCTACCCACTACCCGCAGTTCACACCAAACTCACACGCCAGCAAATCACCGGGTTCTGGGGCGCGTGGGGCGGCTGGACGCTGGACGGGATGGATTCGGTGATCTATGCCCTTGTCCTCAGCCCTGCACTGACCGAACTGCTTCCGAAGTCGGGGTACCAGGCCACCCCGGCCCATGTAGGGTTTGCTGGATCGATCCTGTTTGCGCTTTTCCTCGTCGGATGGGGACTGTCGTTAATTTGGGGGCCAATTGCCGACAAGTTTGGCCGCACAAGGGTGCTGGCGGCCACCATCTTCGTTTATGCGATCTTCACGGGAGCCGCCGCTCTGTCGCAGACGGTGTGGCAGTTGGGATTGTTCCGCCTGCTGGCGGGCATCGGAATTGGCGGCGAATGGGCGCTGGCGGGCACCTACGTCGCCGAAGCCTGGCCGGAAGACCGACGCAAGATGGGGGCTGGATATCTGCAAACTGGTTATTACGCGGGCTTTTTCCTGGCCTCCGCTCTCAACTACACGGTGGCGCCACATTATGGGTGGCGCGCCATGTTCTGGTGCGGGCTGACGCCCGTCATCGTCGCCTTTATGGTTCTGTTGCGTGTAAAGGAGCCTGCGCGCTGGGAACAGAAGGCCAAGGTGAAAGTGAAAGGGGGACTTTCTTCTCTGCGCAAAATCTTCAGTGCCCCATACACACGGCGCACGCTGGTCAACACCATCCTGCTGGCCTCGGCCATCTGCGGCCTGTGGGCAGCCGCAGTTTATGCTCCGACGGCAATCATCAACCTGGCGAAACGTGAGGGCATGTTGCAGGCACAGGCAGTGCGCACCTCTTCCTTCGGCATGGGCTTGCTGTCGCTGGGGACGATCCTGGGATGCCTGGCGGTTCCTCCCTTGGCCGAACGCATTGGCCGCAAGCGAACTTTGACCATTTACTTTCTTGGAATGGCGGCCTGCATCCTGCTCAGTTTTGGCTGGGCATTCTACCTGCCACGCGGGCTTCATTCGTTCATCGCGATACTGTTCTTCTTAGGTTTCTTTGGCGGCAACTTCGCCCTCTTCAGCCTTTGGCTGCCGGAACAGTATGGGACCACGGTGCGCGCGACCGCATTTGCGTTCACCACTTCGTTCGGACGCTTCATTGCCGCAGGAGTTAACTTCGGGGTGGGAGCGCTGGTCAGCCGGATGGGGACCCTTGGCAAGCCGGTTGCATTTACGGCGATTGCCTTTGGGATCGGTCTGCTCAGCATTCCCTTCGCAGTGGAAACCCGGGGCGAAGTGCTACCGGACTAGATTTGCAGCGGTTAGGTCAAAGCTCGCGTCACCAAAACCGATCGAGTCTGACAGATTTGCGGAAGACCGCTGAACTGCTGCAAAGACCTGCGAGGCGAAGCAGTCGCGGACGAGAGGCCTAACCGGAAAGCCGCGACCTTCTCTCTACAGGCACGATCTCCTCGGGCGGCCCATAACCGCGGTCGTGAGATTGATTGGAGACCGCATATGCCTTCAACTCGTTCGAGTTCCATCGACTGGGGGCGGGTGGCCTGCAGCACGAACAGTACAGAGTCCATCCGTCCGAGGATCCGACAGCAAGCGGCATCAGGTACGACCCATTCCGGTAGGGACTGAAGCCAAGCAAATACCGGGTGCAGCACTTCGGGCACTCTACGCAACGGCGAACACGGGGTGTCATGGCACGTGACTCAATCAAAATACGTTTGAAGGCCGGCCGAGCGGCATGCTTGATGAAACGAGATACGAGCCGTCGTCGCTGCCCTTGTGTCAATCCCGCAACCGCTCAACATCCATGCTCATGGGCCCGTTCGAGCGATTGGAGTCCGTCCCACGCGGCGGACTCCGAGAATCTTTCCTTTAAGCGTGCAAAATAAAGTGGTCGGAGTCAATGGCCACTTGACGTGATTCAGGCATAGCCATTATGATCCGCCACGATGAAAAAGGTAGCCTCCGGACTTCTCCCCGTTATTGCGGTCGACCGGAAGGCCCCGAAGGCTCTGCACCGGCAGGTCTATGACGCATATCGCGCGGCCATTGCCGATGGCCGCCTGCGCCGACGACAGCGAATTCCGTCCACCCGAGTGCTTGCCTCTGAGCTTGGAATTTCGCGGTTCCCCGTTCTCAGTGCGTACGCGCAGCTTTTAGCGGAAGGCTATCTCGAGAGTCGCGTCGGCGCGGGGACAGTCGTTTCCAGTTCGCTTCCGGACCAACTCACCTCGAGCGCTCCCACCGGCGTGCGATTCGCGGTCAGTCGCTCCGGACCCAGGCCGGTTGCGCGCCGCTCTTCCCTCCTCCGTCTGGAACGATCTCCGTGGCTGCTGGGCTGGGGGGCATTTGGCGTCGGGCAAGTAGCGGTTGATCAATTTCCCCTCCACGTCTGGTCCAGGTTGGTTACGCGGCGTTGCAGAACTATGGACGCCAAGTCATCTCACTATGGGGATCAGATGGGCTCCAAGGCTCTTCGGGAAACGATCGCGAGCTATCTGAGAACCGCGCGATCGCTGCACTGCGAAGCGGAGCAAATCATGATTGTCGGCGGCTCGCAGCAGGCGCTTGAGATTTCGGCTCGCGTTCTGCTCGACCCCGGGAGTCGTGTGTGGGTAGAAGAGCCGTGTTACCGCCTGGCTCGAGATGTCTTCGCGCTGAATGGCTGCCATCTCGTGCCCGTGCCGGTTGACAAGGAAGGGTTGGATGTTGCCGCCGGCATCCAGCGATGCCGAAAGGCGCGAGCCGCGTTTGTTACGCCCTCTCATCAATTTCCACTCGGCGTAACCATGAGTGCCGCGCGGCGCTTTCAACTGCTGGACTGGGCCCAAAACGCGGGATCCTGGATCATCGAGGATGACTATGATAGCGAGTATCGGTACGAGAGTTTGCCGATCCCCTCGTTGCAGGGGCTCGACGCCAATGCTCGCGTGATCTACGTCGGGACCTTCAGCAAAGTTCTGTTTCCTTCGTTGCGTCTCGGCTATATCGTCATTCCTTCGGACCTCATCGACCGCTTTCTAGCGATTCGCCGTGCTATGGATCTTGGCCCGCCGGCCTTCTATCAGCAAGTGCTCGCGGACTTCATTGGTGAAGGGCATTTTGCGCGCCATGTTCGAAGAATGCGGGTTCTTTACGGCGAGCGCAGGGCCGCACTGGTGGACAGCATCGAAAAGGAACTCGGGACCACGGTCGAGTTGCTCGGGGACGAGGCTGGCATGCATCTGGCTGCGACTCTGCCGAAGGGGAGCCGCGATCAGGAAATTGCCGAGCGAGCCGCCCGCCAGAACCTTTGGATCTGGCCGCTCTCTCCTTCCTACCTGGGCAAGGCCCGCCCTGGCGTCATCTTGGGCTTTGGCAGTTCCGCAGTTACGGAAATTCCCGCGGCGGTTCGCAAGCTCCGTACGCTGATCGAGATGAAGTAAGTTGATGTGGTCAAGGAACTTTCTATCGAGTAACTATGTCGATGAACGCTTTGCGACCCGATCAATTTACTGACCTTATTAACGACCTGACAGCATTAAGTCGCAACATCAGTTTCTGCAATGCGGCCCGCGAAATCACTCTTCTTAATCTGAACACACTTGTCAACGTGCCTGCAGACAGACTCTTTGTTGCAGTCAGATGCAGCGTGCCGAGAACTCACCGTAAGATTTATTTGTGACATTCCAGAAAACCTTTTAGAACTACTGCGCATCGCGCCGTTTGCGTCGATAAACCCCAATTGAATTGTGCCTTTTTTGGCCTCGCACGGCAGTAACCTGCCGTGCCTTCAGAAAATTGGATTCCATTTCGAGAGTCGCCTCCAAGAAACCGAATCTCGCCTTAACGCGGTTACCGTAACTCGCCTGATTTCTTGCACATTCATTTTGGCCCTGATCTTGCCGCTTTTCCCCGCAATCTTCGAGATCGAATGGAGCTCGCGCCACTTGACATAACAAGAACTCAGAGTCCGAGAGGAGGATGATAGTTATGCAAAAAGATATCGGAAAGAACGGATCGCAAACGCAGACACTCGCACGCATCATCGTGATGATTGCCACCGTGCTGCTTTTTTGCGGCCTTGGATCGGCACAAGTGCAAACGGGAACTCTTGCGGGCACGGTGAAGGACTCCACGGGAGCGATCATTCCGAGCGCCAGTATCAGCGTCAAAAACCTCGACACGGGCGCCACTCGCAACGCCACCGGCGGTCCGCAAGGTGGATATACGATTCCTGGGCTCCTGCCCGGAAACTACGAAGTTACCATTGCCAGCGGAAACTTCAGCCCCTACAAACAGCAAGTACAGATTACGGTCGGCGGGATCTCGACCGTGGATGCGACCTTAGGTTTAGGGGCCGCGACGACTACGGTAGAAGTTGTGGGGCAGGAAGCCGGGGTGGAAGTCAACACGCAGACTCAGGAAGTCTCCCAGATCGTGACCCCCGCCGAGGTTGCTAACCTGCCCAGCTTGACCCGCAATCCCTACGACTTCGTTGGGATCGCGGGAAACGTAAGCGGCGGCGACCGTGCCATGTCGACGAGCAACCCGCAACTGGTTGGTTCCGGACAGAACTCCACCGACCGCGGCGTAGGCTACTCCATCAACGGGCAGCGCGCCTCGGGAACGGAGATTCTGCTCGACGGCGTCGAAAATTCCAATATCTTCGACACCACGATTGCGCTTTGGATTCCGCAGGACGCCGTCCAGGAATTCCGCGTCGTCACCAACAACTTTGAGCCGCAGTATGGACGAGCGGCTGGCGGCGTGATTAACCTGACGAGTAAGAGCGGCAGTAACTCGTTTCACGGATCGGCTTGGGATTTCAACCGGCTCTCGGCTTACACGGCGAACACGTACGACAATGTTGCGGGCGGCATTCCCAAGGGCAAGTACACCCGCAACGAGTTCGGCTACACGGTCGGCGGCCCGGCGATCAAGAACAAGTTGTTCTTCTTCCAGAGCACTGAGTGGTTGCGGGTGCGAAGTAATACGCAATTGCTTGGCTACGTCCCAACGCCACAATTGTTGGCGCTGACGGACCCCAGCGTACAGGCTTATTTCGCCCAGTACGGCACTCCGGCTCCGACTTACACGAAAACGATCGACAAGAGCGCGTTGAGCGTGACTCCGGGCGGACCGTTTGATAAGACGGTGGCGGCCGGCGTTCCCGTCTTCGGATTGGCGCAATTCACGGCGCCCGCCGACGCCGGAGGCGATTTGCCTCAGAACACCTACACGCTGGTGGGGCGCGCCGATTACAACCTGAACGACAAGACCCAGATGTTCTTTCGTTTTGGCCGGGAAAGTTTGGACGCATTCCTCGGCACAACTTTTGCCAGCCCCTACCCGCAGTACAACGTCGGCACGACGATCCATAACAACTCGTTTCTCTATTCCATCAGCCACACGTTCGCCCAAAATCTGCTGAGCAATACCCGGCTCAGCTTCTTCCGCGACGACGTGGCGACTCCGTACAACACCGCGTTGACGAACACCCCAACGCTCTTCCTCTATAACGCTGCCACGGTGAACGGTCAGCCCATCAGTTTGCCGGGATTCTTCGATGTCTCGCCGGGGACCGGTGGACTTCCCTTTGGAGGACCGCAGAACTCGACGCAAATTAACGAGGATCTGGCGTGGACGCACGGCAACCACACGATGCGCTTCGGCGGACAATTCAACTACATCCAGCTCAACCGCGCCTTCGGAGCCTATGCCCAGGGAAATGAGCAGTTGGGTGCGAACCAGCCTGCTGGGCTCGACAACCTGATCACGGGAACTCTTACGAACTTTCAGGTCGCGGTCGATCCTCACGGAGCCTTCCCCTGCCAAGCCGATCCAACTCACCCGTCGTCGCTGGATCCGGCACACCTCATCATGACTCCCCAATGCCAAGTCACACTGCCCACCACCTCGCCCGGGTTGGCACGCAGCGATCGCTATCGTGACTGGGCACTCTACGCGCAAGACAGCTGGAAGCTAACGCCGCGTCTGACGCTGAATTACGGCCTGCGCTACGAGTACTACGGCGTCCAACACAACAGCAATCCGAATCTGGACTCGAACTTCTACTATGGAGCCGGCTCCAGTTTCTTTGACCAAGTGCGCAACGGGTCCATGCAAATCGCGCCTAAGAGTTCCGTGGGGGGACTTTGGAATCCCCGGTACGGGACGGTCGGTCCCCGTGTCGGGTTCGCGTGGGACATGTTCGGAAATGGCTCGACCGCTCTGCGCGGCGGTTGGGGCATCAGCTACGAACGCAACTTTGGCAACGTCACTTTCAACACGATTCAGAACCCCCCGGCGTACGCCACACCCCAAATCCGCAACTTGCAGGGGCTTCCGCTCGACCATCTGGGTCCTTTTGCCGGGACCGGCGGTTCGGTACCTCTGAACCCAACCAGCCCGCGCAACGTGGACCAAAACATCCAGGTTGCACAAACGCAGTTCTACAACCTGGCCCTTGAACGGCGGCTGGGAGCAGGCGCTGTGCTGGCCTTTGAATATAACGGCGCGCATGGAGTTCACCTGTACGACATCAAGAACATCAACGAACTCGGTGGCGGCCAGGAATACCTGGGGGATCCACTGACCACATCCGACACGTGCGCGGCTTTCTATGGCATTGGCACACCCACCGGCCTTTGCTTTACGCAACCCAACCAGCAGTGGACTACGATCAACAACCGCGGAACGCAGGGCTTCTCGCACTACAACGGCCTGAACATCCGCTTCCAGACCCAGAATATCCACAGAACCGGTCTGACCATCGTGACGAACTACACCTATTCGCACAACCTGGACAACCTCAGCTCGACCTTTGCCGAGGGCAGCGGCGGTTCCAGCGGTGTCGGAAACCTCGGATATCTTGATCCGCGCAATCCGGCACTCGACTACGGGAATTCAGATTTCGACATCCGGCACCGGATTGCGTTCTCCGCCGTCTGGACTGAACCGTTTTTGAGGGGGCGCCGCGACGCTTTCGCCCAGGCCGCGGGCGGATGGGTGGTCAGTCCGATCTTCACTGCTCGCACCGGAGTTCCGTTCGGTATCGCGGACAGTACAAACTCTCTAAATGCCGGCACGGGAACAGGCATCCCGCGCTACACGCCAAACTCGCCCATCTCGACATTCAGCGTGGGCAGCGGCGTCGCCGCCGGTCCGAACGACTTCACCCTGCTGACGCTCCCGGTGGCGAACAGCTTCGTCGGCGACCTGGGCGTCTCCGACTTCGGACCTTATCCCGCGGATATGACCACCCGCAATGCGTTCCGGGGGCCCGGCGCGTGGGATTTCGACTTGGCTGTGAGTAAAACCTTTAAGCTCACCGAACGACTCGGCCTGCAGTTCCGGGCCGAGGGTTTCAACCTCTTCAACCATCACGACATGTTCGTCAACGGCTTCGCCGAAGATGCTGCGGGCTTCGCAGGCGGTCCTGTTCTGGTCGAAGGCAAGAAAGGAGGTCTCGGCTCTCTTGCCACCGGCGGCGAGCATGACGAGCGCCGATTTGGCCAATTTGCTCTACGGCTCACGTTCTGAGCTAGCGGAGACACAGCTCGGTGTGTTCGCTGTAGATCACTGCAGGGGAGCCTCGCGGCTCCCCTTTCTTGTTGCCACAGGATAGGCACGGCATGATCGATGCGAGTGACTCCACTGCTTGCCGAGTTAGCCGACCTCGGACGCTGCTCGCTTACGATACGAGGACGATGTCGTACACATAGTCGTGGGCGGCCAGGGCGGCCTGTTTCAGGGTGCCGGCCTTAATCCGTTTGACGACTTCCTCGCGGGAGAGATCGAAAATCGCGTCCAGAGCCTGAGCCCGCTCCTGTTCGTTCGCCTGCCCCACGACGAAGAGCACTCTGGCGCTGTGCTGGATGTAGCGTGGCGACAGGAGTTGCCGTTTCAGGAGTTCCATGATGATGGGCGCTTTGGCGCGGTCAAACCGGCCGGGATCGCCACGACGGTCCAGTTCGGCGAAGAACTCCGCCGTCCATTCGTTGTGGTAATCCCAGACCTTCTCGAACAGTTCCCTGGTGAAACGGGTTCCGGCCTTGACCTCCGAGGAACTCGCAGCTAGAACCACGCCATCCTCGGTGAGCTTTGGGCGCTGCAGGTAGCCGTTCTTGGTGATAACGGCTTGGTGATGGACAAGGGCCCACAGCCAGGACACATCGATCCGGTAGGTGGCGAGGTCATTCATGAACCGCAGCTTCAGTTCGTAGTCGTCGATGGCGGCCGCAAAGTTGCCATTGAGGATCTGGAAACCGTAGTTTGCCGCCATGTAAAACGCGTGCTGGATGTGTTCAATGGTGACCTCGCCCTTCGGGACGCCGTAGATGGAGTCCCAAAGTTCTTGCGTGAAGAGTCTCTCCGGCGTGTCCAGCATGGTCTTAGTGATGACCGAGGGCGTGATCTTGCCTTGCGGGTTCAATAAGCCGCGGGATTGCAGCAGGAGCCGCTCCGCGTCCGCCAGGCCACTGGCGACGGTGGGCACGGGCTGGCCTTTCACGTCCACCATCTCTCGTGGTGCATCGATGACGGCCTGAAGCTGCTTTATAGGGGTCCGCAAGGGCGCATTGCCAGCTGCCACATAAGCTGTTTCTGGGCTGGCGACCCAGCTTTGCCGGTAGGCATCATAGAGCCGTCCCTTCACGCGGCCGGTTAGAACGTCTTCGAGGGTGGGCGCTTGACCAGCGGGCAGCGGCTCTTCGGGCACAAACATGAGACCCAGCAGGCGCTCTCGCAGCTTGTCGATGACGATCGCGCGCAGGGCGAGTGGATTATATTTCGAGCGACCATAAAGATCGCTGGCTTGGTAAATCATGACCGCGGCCATCCCGCCGATGGGCGCGCCCTGGCTCAGTTCGCCATCCTTCATGCCGGCCATTAGCATCATCAGGGCGTTGTACCGCTGATAGGCAATCATGTTCGGAGAGGCCATGCCGATGGTCTGCGGATCTGGAAAAACGCCCTGTGGATCGTCTTTCCAAATCTCGATGAGGCTGCCCAAATAGTCCCAGCGGCCGACGTTGGTCCCCAGCAGCCTGCGCCTCAACACCCAGGCGATGGCTGGTAAGAACCGGCCTGCATTTCCCTCCTCATAGAGCATCTTGATCTTGATGGTGCCGGGCTGGACGCCAATTACGCCTTCCAGGCGCGACAGGAGCTTCTCCACAATGAGGGCCTCCTGAGGCGTCTGAAGCTTTGGGATGTAGTAATAGACGCCGGTGCCGGCGCGTTTGAGAGACTCATAGTTGTTCAGGGTCCAGAGGACGGCGATGGGAATAAGGGCGGGCACTGGTTGGCCCTCGACCTTGATATGGTCATAGCGCACGTGGATGCTGGGAGGCCGGCCAAACCGGGTTGGCCATTGCGCGGGTGGCTTGTCGATCTTGTACGCGCGCTTCTTGCCCTTCTTCACCACCTCATAGGGGCGACCGTCCCAGCGGCCATCGAAAATCTCTTTGGCGTTGTGCATGGCCGCAAACACTCCCACGGGTTGACTGGTGGGTGTGCCGTCGGGCTGGAAGTGGGGCGGTGAGGCGTCTTCAAAGTCCGGCATATTCATAGGCGCCGGGCTATTCAAGGCGTTGAACGCCATATCCAGCGGATGCCACGGCCCGGTGAGTTCCAAGCCGGGATTGGACAATGGGTGGGCATCTTTTGGAATGGGCACATCGTCGTTGAGCCGCCAGCGCCACTGGCTATCTCGACCGAGGAAGTTATCGATCATCCCTTGGACGATGTGGCGATACGTCCAAAATTGCCCGCTCACCGGATCCTCAAACTTGTCGTCCCACTTCGGCCAGGCGTATTTCTCGCGGACCGGCGCGGGAGATTGCAGCAGCGCCCGGCGTGCGGTCAAGGCCGCGGCGATGAGAGGATTCATCTCTTGCGTGAGCGTCGCAATTGTCTGTTCAACATTGACATCTCGGCCGTTCACTTTCTTAGTCCCGAAGAGATCCGGGAACTTCTGGAGAATGTCTTCACGGATCACGGCCGTCATGGCCTCGGCCCTCCTTGGTGTTTCCTGCGGATATTTGCTACAAGAGATTCAGCGCCCCAGTAGAGACTTTGCCGGCAAGCCTCGAATGGAAGCATCCACTAATTCTACGATGTGAACCACCGGTAGTCCGCTGCCGCTCGCCTTGAGCCCGCTTTGCAACTGCAGCAAGCAGCCGGGATTCCCCGAGGCGACAATATCGGGTTTCGTGGCCAGCACGTTCCGCACCTTGCGTTCTCCCAGTTCCCGGGCGGGACCGGGGCGCACCAGATTGTAGATTCCAGCAGAGCCGCAGCATAGGGCCGCTTCGGCGGGTTCCACAATTTGCAGTCCGGGAATCTTGCCCAGCACGGCGCGCGGCTGGGTTCGCACTGCTTGCGCATGTTGCAGGTGACACGAGTCGTGGTAGGCAACTTTGAGAGGAATGGGATGGCGGGCCGCTCGTGGCTCGAGTTCAGCCAGAAGTTCGGAGATGTCGCGGCACTTGGCGGAGAAAGCCTTGGCTCGGTCGGCGTACCGGGTATCCTCACGCAACAGGTAGCCGTAATCTTTCATATTGGATCCGCAGCCGGCGGCGTTGATCACCACTTTGTCCACCTGCGCCCGCTCGAAAGCGTCGATGGTGCGCCGCGCGTAATCGAGAGCCTGCTTTTCTTCCCCCGCGTGGATCATGAGGGCGCCGCAGCAACCTTGGTCCCTGGGAATGACCACCTCGCAGCCTTCCGCCGCCAATACCCGGGCGGTGGCGGCATTCACTTCGGGGAAGAATACGCTCTGCACGCATCCCAGCAACAACCCCACGCGCAAGCGCCGTTCGCCGTTCGCCTCGACGCGTTCGGGGAGTGCGTCGCTATTTGTAGTCGTCTTCCCTGGCGAGGACGGCATCAGGGCGTCCATTGCGCCCAGGCTTGCCGGAAATAGTTTGAGCAGTCCGCTTCGCCGCACGAGCGACTGCAATCCTGAGCGCTGGTAGATTCGCATGGGCCCTAGTAGCCGGCGCAGCCGGTCCGGCCGCGGGAAGAGATCAAAGATCATTCTGCGCAGGATCCGGTCGGCCGTCGGGCGGGGGTAATTGCGCTCGATCTGGGCGCGGGTGGCTTCGATCAGTTTGTCGTACTCGACTCCCGAAGGACATGCGGTCAGGCAGGCCATGCAGCCGAGACAGTTGTCCATATGGTTGACGAACGTCGGATCGAGCTGGACCTGGCCGTCTTCGTTCAGGCCAAGCTTCATCAGGTAGATGCGCCCGCGCGGCGAGTCCATCTCCTCACCCCAGAGTGCGTAGGTCGGGCAAGTGGCCAAGCAAAAGCCGCAGTGCACACACTTATCGATCAGGTCGGCCGCGGGAGGATGGTGCGAATCGAAAGCTCCGCGTTGAGACTCGGGATTGGGGACCGCGGGCTCGGGCGTTAGATCGGCCATCAGATTCCTCCAACGAACCGGCCCGGGTTCAACACTCCCGCAGGGTCGAATTGTGTCTTGATACTTTTCATCACGGGCAATGCATCGCCGGTGCTGCCCCAAACGTCGAGTTTCGACTTCATTTCCGAAGGACCGCGCAGGACGACGAGCGAGCCGCCACGGGCTTCCAGGCCCTGCCGCAGTTCCGCAATCGCGCTCGGAGAAATATCAGGGGCGGCTCCGTCTCCCCCCAGGTGCAGTAATCCAGCTCCCACGGCTTGCGCCACGAGCCACCACTGCAGACGCGCTCGCTCCGCTACCTCCCTCACTTTGTCGAAAAAAGTCCCCATACTCGCAGGCAGCAAGGTGAACTTGCAGACCACGGAAGGTTCGGCTCCGCCCCACAGGGCTGCGGGCGCATTCCAAACATCTGCGGGGGCTTCGATTTGACGACAACCAGCGGCGAGCCGTACTGCCTGATCCACTTGAGCTTCGCAGCCGGCTGCGGTCCCCTCAAAACGGAGATCGATTTCGGGTGGCGAAGAACTTGCGGCACGAACTTGCACGCCGGTGGGAACCAACTGGGAATCCAGAATTGCGAGAACGAGCGCATTCATGCCTGCGTTGTCCGGGTTGGAGAAACTCAGGCTTCGGCTTTCACGGGGGATAGGGTGCAGGCGGAAAATTGCCTGGGTGATGATTCCCAGCGTGCCTAACGATCCCGTCGCCAGCTTGGGCAAGTCATAACCGGCAACGTTCTTTACCACCTTGCCGCCGCTTTTGGCGAGCGTGCCATCCGCCAGAGCCAGGGTGATTCCGATGATCAAGTCACGCAACGAGCCGAAACGAAACCGGAGAGGGCCGCTGTCATTCGTGGCCAAAATTCCTCCGATCGTTGCTTTATCGGGCCAAAGCGGATCGAGCGCCAGCCGCTGGCCGTGCTCGGACAGAGTCTGCTGCAACTGCCGCAAGGTGCAGCCGGCTTCGACGGTGGCCGTCATGTCGCCCCAGGCATGTTCCACGACGCGGTTCAGGCGCAGGGTGGAAAGAATCAGATCGCCGCCGCGGGGAGGATTCCCCCAATCCATCTTGGTTGCGCCGCCACGCGGGATCACCTGCAACGCCGCTGCGCTGGCGGTCTTCAGCACGCGGGCGATCTCATCCGGGCTGCCGGGTTCGATCACCATCTGCGGCTGAACGCCATCCACGGCGTCATCAGGGGTGGCAGCACGCATGTGCTCGGCGCCGACGATGGCGCGCAGGTCGCTCCACGCGGCTTCAACGCCAGCGACTGAAGCTCCCGAAGATGAGCGGGTGTCCATAACCTAGAAGAACTGCGCTACTCCGGCGGTTTCCAGTGGATGCGGTTGGTACGGTCCCGTTCTTTCGGCGCACAGACGCGTGCGCGGAAACACCTTGCCGGGATTCGAAAGCAGTTGCGGATCGAACGCGCAGCGCACCAGTTGCATGGTCTCTAAATCGGGCTCGGAGAACATTTCCCCCATCATCGCCTTCTTTTCTTCTCCCACGCCGTGTTCTCCGGTGATGGAGCCGCCGCATTGCACGCAGAGCCGCAGAATATTTACAGAAAGTTCATACGCGCGCTCTTCCTGGCCGGGGATGCGGACGTCGTAGAGCACCAGGGGATGCAGATTGCCGTCGCCCGCGTGGAAGACGTTGGCTACTCGCAGGCCCGCGGCAGCGCCCATTCTTTCGATTTCGCTCAGCACTTTGGGGAGCGCGGTACGCGGAATGACGCCATCCTGCACCAGGTAGTTCGGCGAGATGCGCCCCATGGCAGCGAAAGCGGCCTTGCGGCCCTTCCAGACAATTGCGCGCTCGGCTTCCGACTGGGCGACGCGGATCTCCCAGGCGCCACATTGCGTACAGATCTCGCCCACCTGTTCCATCAGGTGTTCGACTTCGGCGGCTGGACCGTCGAGTTCCACCAGCAGCAATCCGCCGCAATTTGGATATCCAGCGTGGACTGAAGCTTCGGCTGCCTGGATGGCGAGATTGTCCATCATCTCGATGGCGGCCGGGAGCATACCCGCGGCAATGATACCGCTCACCGCCGCGCCCGCTTCATTGGTGGAATTGAAGGCGGCCAGCAGGGTCTGGATGACTTCGGGTTTCTTCACGATGCGCAGCACCACTTTGGTTGCGATGCCCAGCGTGCCTTCCGATCCGACAAAAACTCCGGGCAGATCGTATCCCGGACGGTCAACGGCGCGGCTTCCAAGATGTACGAGCGATCCATCGGGGAGAACCACTTCGAGCGCCAGCACGTGGGTGGTGGTGAATCCGTATTTCAAACAGTGCGCGCCGCCCGAGTTCTCGGCCACGTTGCCGCCGATGCTGCACACCGATTGTGAGGAGGGATCGGGCGCATAGAAGAATCCGTAAGGAGCAACCCGCTGCGTGACCTCGGCGTTAATCGCGCCCGGCTCGACCACCACGCGCGCATTCGGGATATCAACTTCCAGGATGCTGTTCATGCGCGCCAGGCTGATGACAATGCCCCCTTCGACCGGCAGCGCGCCACCGCTTAGTCCCGTGCCCGAACCCCGGGCCACAAAAGGGATCTTCTCGCGACTGCAGATGCGAACGATGGCCTGCACCTCGGCCGTGGACGTAGGCAGCAGGACCGCGAGCGGCAGAACGCGAAGGTTGGTCAGGCCGTCGCATTCATAGGTGTGCAGTTGGCTGGGTTCGGTAATCAGACCCCGGCCAACGACGGCGCGGAACTGATCGAGGATGCGCGCTTCCATGGGGTTCTCACCCGGAGTTGTCGGCTTGGTTCCCACGTCCAAGTCGCAGCCGGCCGGCTGGAATGTTACACCAAGAAGCAGGCTGCGCGAAGGCAAGTTTCTCCGCGCAGCGAGCCCTTTATCTCACGAACGTCAGTCCGTGCGGTACTAGGTTGGGCACGACGTAGGCATACATCATCACGATGATGCCGACGATCGCGGCCAGGGCAATCGAATGCCAAACCACGAATTTGAAAATAACGCCTTCGTTTCCGACTTGGTTGGTGGCAGCGGTCGCCACCACGATCGATTGTGCGTCCACCATCTTGCCCATGACACCGCCGGCGCTGTTGGCCGCGCACATCAAGATGGGATCCAAGTGGAGCTGTTGCGCGGTAATCCGTTGCAGGCTGCCAAACAGGGCGTTCGACGAAGTGTCACTGCCGGTCAGGGCCACGCCGAGCCAGCCGAGGAACGTCCCAAAGAACGGGAAAAACCACCCGCTGCGAGTGAAAGCCAGTCCCAAGACGGCGTCCATCCCCGAGTAGCGCGTGATGAATCCCAGGCCGAGCATAAAAGAGATGGCCATCACCGCGAACCTCATGCGATGAAGGGTGTGAAAAAAGGTCTTGAGCAACCGGCCGGGTCCCATGCCCAACAGCACTCCCGCCACGATGGCAGCAAAAAAGCATCCCGTGCCAGTGGCCGTGAGCCAGTTGAAGTCGTACTTGGCTGCCTCCGGAGTGGGCTTGGCCACGACCGGCGCCGCGCGCGTGACTGCATTATGGAGATAGGGAACGGACCATATGGGTGTGGTCGCCTTGTTCATGGGAGTCTTGATGGAGGGCAGGCCCCAGATTAGTACGAACACGGAGAGGACAGCAAAGGGCATCCATGCTACCGCAATCTGCCCTCCCGAGTAACGAATGGGACCCGGTTCAGGAGCAGGGACCATATCCTTCTTTTCCCATTCCTCGCCGATGGCGTCATCGACAACACCAGCAGGAGAAAGCGGGTGGGTGGGCCCGGGATAGTGCGGTTTCGGGTCCGGAGCCGCGCTGGCCGCCGCCGCCAGCCGATCCGCTTCGCGTTCGTCTTCAAACCGCCAGATATGTTTGGGCTGCCAGAAGCGAAGGAAGATGAGCGTCACCACCAGCGAAACCACGCCGGAGGCAATATCGACCAGGTTGCTATCCACATGGTTCGACCAGAAGAACTGGGTCGCGGCAAATGAGACTCCCACTACCAGAATTGCCGGCAAAACCTCGAAGGTCTCGGACCAGCCCACCATGGCGCGCACCAGCCAGAATGGAACGATGACGGCGGTGAAAGGCAGGATCCGCCCGATCATCGCGTTCAAATCGGATTCGGGCAATGCCGTAACCAGCGCCAGAGTGTGCACCGGAGTGCCAATGGCGCCCCATGCGACGGGGGCCGTATTGGCGATCAGATTTAGTGCTGCGGCGTGGAAGGGCTTGAATCCCAGGCCGATCATGAAGGCGCCGGCAATGGCGACCGGAGCGCCAAAGCCCGCCGCACCTTCAATGAAGGCGCCAAAGCAGAAGGCCACCAGCAGCAGTTGCAGGCGGCGGTCGGCGGTGATGCTGGCGACCGAGTACTTCATTATCTCGAATTTGCCGGTTTCGACTGAAATGTCGTAGAGATAAACGGCCGCCACGACAATCCAGGCGATCTTGAGCAGCCCGAACCCCACACCATAGACAAAGCTCATGCCTGCCAGCTGCGCCGGCATGTGGAAGATGAACATGGCTGCGAGCAGTGCGGTGGCCGCGCCCGCGAGGGCTGACAGGTGCGGCTTCACTCGCAGTCCCGCCAGAAGAGTCAGCAGCACAATAATGGGCAGCCCCGCAATGAGGGTCGAGAGCTGCCAGTGACCGAGTGGATCGTAGACTTGCGTCCAAGGCATCATTTTCCTCCTGTGGAATCCAGAAAAAGTAACGATGTACGGAATGATTCCATTGGTGGCCGCGACCCACTCTCACAAAGGCGACCGAGTCTCCAGTTCTTTGCGTGCGAACAAGTACTCGCACGCGGAGGAAGCGTCGCTGCTTCTTTTCGCGGCCTCTAGGACGGAGGAATCCTGCCCCAGAGCCCCCGCTAAGTCAAGCTGAAACGAAACGGTGGTTTTAAATGAAAGCGAACCGGGCGTACAATGCCGTCTGCCCGGGGACTTAGAAAGGGAATCCTGTCTCAAGCGATAACCTGCGTATTGTAAAAACGCCATTCATGGTGACGAGGGTTCGATGCCCAAAGTAGGTCTCTTTATACCGTGTTACGTCGATCAGTTGCACCCCCAGGTCGGGCTTGCGACTTTGCGAGTGCTGCGACGTCTGGACGTCGATGTCGACTTTCCCGAGGAGCAGACGTGCTGCGGCCAGCCGATGGCAAACTCGGGCTGCGCAGAATACGCGCGGCCGCTGGCGGAGAGATTTCTCAAAATCTTCGGCAAATATGACCACGTGGTCGCGCCTTCGGGAAGCTGTGTGTCGATGGTACGCAATCACTACGCACAATGGCTGGAGGGGAAGCCGGACTTCGACCACCTTCGCAGCAGCACGTTCGAACTCTGCGAGTATTTGGTGGATGTCGCCCGGGTCGTCAAGGTTGACGGCGACTTCCCCCGCAGGGTGGGCCTCCACATGAGCTGTCACGGTCTGAGGGAGTTGCGGCTTGGGCGGTCATCGGAACTGATGGTGAAGCCCTTCAACAAAATGCGCTTCTTGCTCGGTCAGTTGCGGGGCATCGATCTGGTCGAACTCACGCGCTCGGACGAGTGTTGCGGTTTCGGCGGAACCTTTGCGGTGAACGAGGAGGCCGTCTCTTGCCTGATGGGCCGGGACCGGATCGCCGACCACGAGAAGGCGGGAGCGGAGATTATCGCCGGCTTTGACACGTCGTGCCTTATGCACCTTGATGGGCTGATCGGCCGCCAGAACAAGCCGCTACGGGTGATGCACGTTGCGGAAATCCTGGAAGGCGCGAAACTTTCTTGATTGGACACGCATGATTGGACGGGCATGATCGGACACGCTGAGAAAGCAGCGCCCTTTGTCGCCGATGACGCGCGAGTGCACTGGCACGACCAGGCGCTGTGGTTTGTCCGGCTGAAGCGCGATCGCCAGGCGGAGAGCATTCCCGAATGGGAAGCTCTGCGCGAAGCCGCCGCAGCCATCAAGGCACACACTTTGTCGCGGATCGCCGACTACCTGGAGGAGTTCGAGCGCAACGCCAAGTCGAACGGCATCCAGGTGCACTGGGCGCGCGATGGTGCGGAGCACAACGCGATCGTGCACCGTATTCTCGCGGACCGGGGTATCACCCGGCTGGTGAAATCGAAGTCGATGCTTACCGAGGAGTGCCACCTGAACCCCTACCTCGAGGCACAGGGGATCGAGGTGACGGATACCGATCTCGGGGAACGCATTGTGCAACTTCGCCACGAGCCACCGAGCCACATCGTGCTTCCGGCAATTCACCTGAAGAAAGAAGATATCGGCGACTTGTTCCACAAAGAACTGGGGACCGCCGAAGGTGCTTCCGACCCGAAGTACCTCACTGAGGCAGCGCGCGGCCATCTACGGCGGAAGTTCATGGCGGCGCAGGCGGGCCTGACTGGCGTCAATTTCGCGATCGCCGAGACTGGCGGCTTCGTCGTCTGCACCAACGAAGGCAATGCCGACATGGGAACGAGCCTGCCCCCAGTACACATCGCCTGCATGGGGTTCGAGAAGATCGTACCCCGGGCTCAGGATCTCGGCATCTTCCTCCGGTTGCTGGCCCGTAGCGCAACGGGACAGCCGGTGACCACTTACACCACACACTTCCACGGCCCACTTTCAACGCCCGGCGGCGAACTGCATGTGGTGATTGTCGACAACGGCCGGAGCGCGATCCTTGGTCAGGAGACTTTTCGCCGCTCGCTCTCCTGCATCCGCTGCGGCGCCTGCATGAACACCTGCCCAGTGTTCCGGCGCTCAGGCGGCTACAGCTACGGCTACATCGTCCCGGGCCCGATCGGTTCGTTACTGGCGCCGTTGCGCGACCCCCGCCAGTTCGGCACACTGCCGTTCGCCTCGAGCCTGTGCGGTTCCTGCTCCGACGTTTGCCCGGTGAAGATCGATCTGCATCACGAGTTGTACGCCCTCCGCGAAGAGCTGGTCCGAAAGAAGGCAGTGCCGCTTTCGAAGCGCCTCGCTATGGCAGTGATGAGCGCCGTTCTGGTGCGGCCGTGGGCCTACCGGCTCGCGGGCAGGCTCATGCGCTGGATCATGCCGCGGCTGCCTCGGGCCATCGCGTATGGTCCCTGGAACCCATGGGGCCGCCAACGCGAACTGCCGTCGATGCCGCGACAGAGCTTTCGTGATCTCATTCAGAAGGAGTCGAAGTGAGCAGCCGGGACGCTATCCTCGTCTCCTTACGCCGCAACGCACCTCCGGTGTCGCCGCTGCCGGAAGCGCCGACTGCCATTACTTATACCTACCCCGAGCGACAGTTCGCGGAAGCGTTCAGTTCCGTGGGCGGCAAGTTCGTTGGCGTCACAAGCTTTGCGGAGGTCAACGCCGAACTCGGTAAGCTCGAGTCATACATGCAGGCAAGCAAGATTGCGTCGCTTATCCCAGGAGTAGGTAGAGCCAATGTTGATCTCGCCGCCCTGAAAGATCCACACGAGCTTGAGGGGCTCGATATCGCTATTGTTGCCGGCGAGTTCGGCGTCGCGGAGAACGGCGCCGTGTGGGTGCCGGGAAGCACCCTGGGGCCGCATCGGGCGATCTTCGTGGTGACCCAGCACCTTGTATTAGTCGTGCCGGCGGGCCAGATTGTTCATAACATGCAGCAGGCGTATGAACGCATCCGTTTCGAGCGCCCCGGCTTCGGCATCTTCATCTCCGGTCCGTCCAAGACGGCTGACATTGAGCAGGCGCTGGTTATTGGAGCACACGGAGCACGCAGCTGTACCCTCTTTCTGGTTGGCTCGCCCGCAAGATGAACCGGTCCACCCGCACCAGGAAGACCGACAAGAATTCCTGTTCCCATTGTCCGTCGGGGTTGTTGCTGAAGGGTAGAAGTTGGTTCCAACGGGCGATCTGCCCGAAGGGCGCCGCCGGAAATGATGAACGAATGGTAGGCACGTGGGGACTCGAACCCCAGACCTCTACCGTGTCAAGGTACAGTTATCCAATACCTCCAAGGGCGGCAAAGATCGCGATTTGCCTCTCAGCCCAATCCTGCTGGAAACCCTACGAGAGTACTGGCGCTGGCGCAAGCCGAAGCTGTACATGTTTCCCACGCGCACTCTAGGCCGCCGACTTGATCAGCCGATTTCTGACAAGACCGTCTGGATCGCATGCAGCGAGGCCGCACGTCGGGCTGGTATCAACAAACGCGTTACGCCACACACGTTGCGTCACAGCTGGGCGACCCATTTGCTGGAAGCGGGCACCGACTTGCGCACGATCCAGGTTCTGCTCGGGCACGGCGATCTGGAAACCACCGCCCAGTATCTGCACCTGTCGCAGCGGCACTTGCAGACAGTGGTCAATCCCCTGGATGGCCTTTCTCTAACCAGCACTGAGAACGTCAGCCGGCGCTTTAGACGAAAAAACAACGAATGACTCGGCCCACCCTCGAGGTGGCCGACATTCTACGCGTGCACGGCGATCGCTTCCTGGATCGGTATCGATCGAGCTTTGACTTTCAGCAGATCAAAGCCTTTCGTGCCATTCAACGCTGCCGCACCGCTGCCCTCGGCGGGCATCGCGACGCTTGCCCGAGTTGCGGTTATCAGGCCATCTCGTATAACACAGCCAGCGCCGTAAGAACTTTCTCGATCGTCGTGGCGGACTCGACAAATGCTCTCTTTAATTGCGGCCGCGGGCCTCGCTTCGGGGTGATAAATGCTTACTCGCCGTGGTTCCCATTGTTGCCGCGATGGGTCAGCCACCCTTATCATTGGAGAGAAAAGCTCTAGGACGTGCCGGGTCCTATTGGCAGGGCACACGCGTTGCGCTCGGCCGCCGAGTCGCATATGATCCGCCCGTAGTCCTTCCTGCCATGGCAGAACTCCTTCGTACTCTTCGTCTCCGCGACCTAGCCCTGCTCATCGTGGGCGCGGTCATTGGCTCGGGCATTTTTCTGGTGCCGGCGCAAGTGCTGCGCCAGGTCCACGGCTCGACCGGGCTCGCCACGTTGGTATGGCTCGGCGGGGGCATCCTGGCCCTACTCGGGGCTCTGACCTATGGCGAATTAGCGACCATGAGGCCCTCCGCCGGCGGCATTTACATCTACGTTCGCGATGCCTTCGGACGCCTGCCCGCCTTTCTTTACGGCTGGAGCATGTTCCTCGCCATCTCGAGTGGTGCCGTCTCCGCGCTCGCTGTCGCCTTCAGCACCTATTTGGGAACGGTGATTCCCCTTGGGCCGGTGGCCTCGAAGCTGGTGGCGCTCGCCTCCATTGCTGCCGTCACGGTCGTCAATGTTCTGGGAACTCGTAAGAGTTCGGACCTGCAGAACTGGACGACCCTGGTCAAAGTCCTGCTGCTGGTGGGAATCACCGCCGTCCTGCTGACCCGCGGCCAGCACGGCGTGGAAACTGCTTCTGCCTTGTGGCCACGCGAGACCGGCAGCGCCCTCTCCGGTTTCGGTCTGGCTATGGTTACGGCGCTGTGGGCCTACGAAGGATGGCAATTCGTCACCTATAGTGCTGGCGAGGCCGTGAATCCACGCCGCGATTTCCCCCGCGCCCTGTTCTGGGGGGCACTGTTCCTCACCATCCTCTACGTCGTCGCCGACTTCGGATACCTGGTCGCGCTCGGCCCGCAGGCTGCCGCGAGTTCCGACGTTATCGCATCCGCGTCCCTGAAAGCCACCGTTGGCCCCTGGGCCGCTAAGCTGGTGGCGCTGACTATCCTCATCTCAGTCTTCAGCGGAATGAACAGCGTAGTGCTGACCGCGCCCCGCGTCTTCTATGCGATGGCCCGCGATGGGCTGTTCTTCCACAAACTGGCCGAGGTGCATCCCCGCTTCCGCACTCCTGCCACGGCGGTCATTGCCCTGGGGGTGTGGTCTGCAGGGTTGTCACTGATGGGAAGCTTCCAGAAACTCATTGGCTACGCTATGTTCGTGGCCTGGATCTTTTACGGTCTCGGCGGCGCCAGCGTTTTCCCCCTGCGCCATCGCGAACCCGTCGCCGAGCGCCCCTTCCGCGTGCCCGGATATCCCTGGACTCCGCTGGTGTTTGTGGCGTCTGCATTTGCGCTCGTCGTCAACGTGATCGTCGCAACGCCGTGGGATGCCGCCAAGGGGCTCGTCATCGTTGCACTGGGTTGTCCGGTGTACTGGCTTCTGTTCCGACGCAAAATGAAAACCGCAGCTCCGGAGTCGGCGCGTTCCGAGGCGAGCTCTTAGAGCGAATCAACGTTCTGGAAGTAACACCACTCGCGCGAAATGGTTGGCAAGCGGCGATTCGTGCGCCTTGAAATAGGAAGTCCGATTGAGCGGCTGCAGTTACTAGGGCCCACGTCTCGAAAACCGAAGCTGTGAAGAAACCACTTCCAACCGTGGAGAAAACATGTGTCGTGGGCTTGGATTTCCTGTAGAGTCCGAATTTGGGCCGGTGCCTGCGATTGCAGGACAGCCTGCTCGCTGTGCGACATGTGGCGGAAGGTCAACTCCGTAGGTATCGGGAGACGGGGCAAACTCGTCCCTGATGTGTGGTTATTCAGGATATGAGCTGAGGCGAGGATCTATGTCATCGCAACCAGGAAATGCGTTCGAAGCAATGAGCCGCGAGGATTTATTGCGGGCACTGGAAATGTTCGCCAAGAACTGGCTCGCCCACGATGGCTGTTGGTTCCTCGCAGCAGAGGAACGTTTTGACATGGAGACCGCCATTGATCTGGACGCTAGCTCCTGGAAGCGCTTTGCCTCT
>JAIQFO010000056.1 GCA_020073215.1 Terriglobia bacterium
GCCATCGCTCAACGGATAAAAGGTACGCCGGGGATAACAGGCTGATCGGAGCCAAGAGTTCATATCGACGCTCCGGTTTGGCACCTCGATGTCGGCTCATCGCATCCTGGAGCTGTAGAAGGTTCCAAGGGTTAGGCTGTTCGCCTATTAAAGCGGTACGTGAGCTGGGTTCAGAACGTCGCGAGACAGTTCGGTCCCTATCTGTTGTGGGCGCAGGAGATTTGAGAGGGCCTGTCCTTAGTACGAGAGGACCGGGATGGACGAACCTCTTGTGATCCAGCTGTCATGCCAATGGCATCGCTGGGTAGCGAAGTTCGGTTGTGATAACCGCTGAATGCATATAAGCGGGAAGCACTCCTCAAGATGAGATCTCCCAACCCTTAAGGGTAATGAAGGGCCCAGGTAGACTACCTGGTTGATAGGCAGGATGTTGAAGCGCAGTAATGCGTGTAGCTTACCTGTACTAATCGCCCGTTCGGCTTGACCATAAAATTTACTCGGTGCAGAAACAGCCGTCAGCACTCAGCTATCAGCTTTCAGTTCGAAACTGTTCGAAAGCCGATAGCCTCCTCAGAAGCGTCAGAAACTGGACGCAACTGACGATCAGTACTGACGACTGGCGCCGACGAAAACGCCAAGTAGTAGAGACGTGGCTTGCCCCGTCTCACCCAATCTATTCAGTTGTGAGGCTTCGTCCTCAGGCTCTTTGAAAGAACGATCTTTGAAAGTTTGCAGTGACGATTCGTAGAAGGAGCGCGACGACATGTGCGCTGCCCGAATCAAGCTAGAGGCTAAGTGCTAAATGCTAATAGCTGCACTGCTCCGACTTGTCGGTGATCTTACCGCGGGGGTTCCACCCGTTCCCATCCCGAACACGGAAGTTAAGCCCCGCTGGGCCGATGGTACTGCACGCGCCAAGTGTGTGGGAGAGTAGGTCGTTGCCGGCATAAATAAAGGCCAATCTGAGAAATCAGGTTGGCCTTTTCCTTTTGGGTGTGTTTGTGTGGAGCGGGCGCCCCCGCCCGCTGCCGTTGCCGTTGCTGTTGGTTTTGATCTAGCAAGCCACGCACAACCAGCGATAGTCCTCTGGCCGAGTCACCAACCCGCGCCGCACCGGATTCTGCCGTATGTATTCTATCTTCTCGTCGAAACTCTCCTCAGACCGCAGCACATGATCGAACGACTCCTCCTGCCACACCGGTCCCGAGCGCCCCAGCACCCGGTTCAAGCTGTGCGCGGACGCCGATTTAATCGCCTGCAGAATCTCAACCAGGCTGTAAAGGTTCCCATCCAAATCCCGAAGCGGCCTCAGCAAAAGGTGTACATGGTCCGGCATAACCACAACTGCATGAATCGCCGCCTTCGTTCCCTGATCGTGCAGACAATGCCGCAGCACTATGTCCCGGGCCGATTCCGGCAAGGGATCGAAGCTGCAGCAAAACGTGACAAACACCGCCCGCTCGTCCTTCTGATAGTGCGGAAGCCGCCGCCGATACTCGTACTTCCCCTTCAACAAAGCCTGAGTCATCTGCGTAAGTGTGGAGTGTGTAGAGCGGGCGCCCTCGCCCGCTGCTTTTGACTTTGGTGAGTATGCCCTAAGAGATCGAATTGAATCTGTGACACAGACACAACCAAAATGTGACGATTTCAGCCGTCCGGAACGTCCTCGATGAATCTTCGCCGCCAGCCTTTTCGCGGGCGAGGGCGCCCGCGCCACACGCGTGTGGGAGAGTAGGTCGTTGCCGGCATAAATAAAGGCCACGTTCAGAAATGAGCGTGGCCTTTTCCGTTGGAGTCAGCACGGCGATACGAGCTCCATTTTGTTATTCGTTGGGACATCCCGACGTTCTCCCGTACTCTCTGCAGTGTCATGGATCTTTTGCTCTCGTCAAAGGGGATCATTGGCTCGCGAATAGTGCTAGACCAAGCTTTGGCAATGGGACTCGCCGTCCGCCCAGGCGACAACATGAGTTCAATTGCATATGGAATGGTTTGCTGAGGTCTGCCCGTGTCCCAGTCGAAATAGGTTGCGCCCTGAGGGGAAGTTAAGACGCTATCGAGATCCAGCTTCGCGCCACTCACGTCACCCATCGCGATGCGTTCCCCTCCCACAACGCAAACTGCGCCACGAAGCTCCATGAGAGGAAGCCCCCTCTTGCGGGTATTCGTGATAAATCCGACGATAGCGTTACGCGCTGCTTCCCTGACGTCTGGTTCCTTCGGCTCGCGATTTTTCCCGTCGTCCCCCCAACTATTGCTCTCCCGCCAACGATCTCGACCAGCTTCCCCCGCCAGCATGACAGGCCATACAACACAATCCGCGGGCAAGTCTACATCCCGATTGACGGAAGTCAACACGCCTCCCGAATCTAAGTGCAATGCTCCGGCCAGCAAGATCCGTCGAATATAGGCCTGTTCCAAAGTCCAAGGGTCAAGCACCGTCACGCCATCCGCAGTGCAAATCCAGTCCAGCCAGCCTCCGGGGCCGGCGTGAAGGGGATGTCGCGTCTCGTATCCTTCAAGTGATACCCACGCCGGGGATTTCGGCGCGCATGCCACAGCGAAAGCAACGAAGTCACTGATGACGTCCGTCTTCAGGTCCTCCAGAAAACTCAACCGGCCATCGAGGCGATCACGGGTCAATGTCAGTGGCAAAGCACCATCAGGGTCGGTCACCGCAAGAGTCGGAGCATCGAAGGGTAAGGGTTCGTCCCACTCGTAATTGAATAGAGTCATTTCGTCTTGGTCGCTGTAACTTTTTTTTATCCCGGCTATCTTGATCCCGTTGCACAGTATCGAGCGAGTGCGATTCGCAACCCAATAGACGGCCCCGTACCCTTCAGGCTCAATTACATTCCAAAGGGCCCTCGAAGCGGTAGAGTGCTCCGTAGGTATTGACACTTTCTGAGGCAATACCTCAATCGAGCTACCCCGACGGATTTCACGGCGAACGATCGGATACTCCAAGCCGAACCAATCCCATGATTCGCCCTCCAGGTGCTTTTCGATCCACTTTACAGCTCGTGGCGACAGCTCAATCGTGATCGATGTCCCAACGGGGAGATCCTGGCACTTTCGTAGCTCAATCGCCGATGCCCCTCTGGAAACCTCGAAGGTAAAACCAGTCGTCTCATTCATATGTCGGGTGGCAACCTTCAGGGTGTTTCCAAGGAGGAATCCAGCAAACACGCCAATTCCGAAGCGACCGGAACGAGGAACCTGGCTGCGGCCCGATTGGTCAACAAATGCGACCTTCCACTGTTGACTGTCACGAAAAGATGCGCCAGCTCTGAGAAAGTATCGGCCAATCGTGTCGGAGGTCATGCCGATCCCTTTGTCTGTGACACGGCAAACCCACCCCGAATTGGCGTCTTCCAAGAACTCTATGAGAACGTTCCATTCGGATCGCTTTGATTCTCTAATCCCATTGGAAGCAACCTGTTCTAGGTACTCACGTTCTTGTACAGCATCGACCGCATTTTGAAGCAACTCACGCACGCCAATTTCCGGGAAAGATCCGTAGAGTGGATCGACCACGAGGCCCAGTAGTCGGGGGTCGGCGTCAAGCGCAAACGAAGAAGGGACATAGGGAAGTGCTGTCGCAAGTGATTCCTCCGTATGGTTGGATCGAACTCGGACCTTCCCGACCCTCACGCGACTTATCGAGCCTTCGCTTACTCTCCCATAAATCTCGCTGAGGACGGCACTTGAAGCATCTAGTTCAGCCTGAAGGTCCTCGATGAGTCGGACCATTTGAACATGGATTCGCAAAGAATGCTGAGTTCCAAGCTCGATCTTTACAGCGCCGGGGTCTTGATTCAGATAGGAAATGTGCGCCACCGCCCCATGTTTGTTCCATTCATCAATCGACGTGTGCGACTCGGGTACGCGCAACTTAAAAAGGATACTGGGGGCACGCTCAGAATCGAGTTGGAGGTAATCCGCTATCCGCAGAAGCACCATGTGGTAGACAACCAGCACATTACGAGGGCGAACCTCTCCCTGGTGCTTCTCCCCTAGGTAAGCCGTAGCTTCCCGGAGCGGGAGAGAATGAGAACGCGCCACTAGGCCTGCAATATCTGCAAGAGCGGGCAGCGTCTCCTGCAAGATTGGGAAAGTCTTGCCGTCCAGTCCTGGGAACCCGAAAAGCGCGATTTCGTGGGCGAGTCTCCCATGAAACCTCCGAATGAACTCGCCTGTGACTAAAAAGTCAGAAGGTAGCCACTCCGGGGGCCTTAGGGCTTCCCCTGAAATCCATTTATGCAGATCACTTGGTGTGGGTATACGTCCGACAATCCGCATGAAGTCCTGATCATTGAATCGTCGGACTTCTTGAAGGTACGCGCGCCACGTATCGGTCCAAGGGACCTCCGCAGTACGACCACTACGTTGACGCCCGAACCAAGGCACCGCTTTGTGGGCAGTGTTGCCCTCTAGCAACTGCACCAGACCAGCTGGTCGCAGGTGCATCGCAATGTCATGCAGTAGGGCTGCGCAAATCAAGACTGCGGCATCAGCCGGGTCAAAAATCTCTTTGACATCTGTTGGAATGAGGCGATCAACCATGCAGTTGAGCACTCGCTCAATGTGCTCTGAACCGTGATCGGTATAGTTGGGAAAGAAGGGTAGTTGGTTGTCCACCAATATCTGCGAAACCTTTGAGTGAAAATCTAGCACCGCAGGTTCAAAAGGGCTGCCGGCGAGCCTCGTCCGAAGAAACTCGGGTATAACAACATTCTTTGCCATTCGCCGCGTTCTCGATTACTGGATTATACAGGAGTCAGCTCGCGCAAATAGCCACCTGAGATGGGCGGGTCAAGGGAGACGTCGAGAGAAGTTCATCTCCCTGTCCCTGGGACAGAAATATCTAATGACCGGAAACCACCGAGAGCGCGGCGATCTGTGAGCGTTCTGCAGGCGCTGCACTCCCAGTTCGCTGGATTTTCGCGGGCGAAAGCGCCCGCCCCCCACGCGCCCAGGCGTATAATTCCCACCCGAAAGCCATAGGAGGATTCAACATGGCCAAGACCAAGCAGTTCACAATTTCGATTGAGAATCGTCCGGGGACAGTTGCTCAGATCGCTCGCACCATGGGGAACGCCAAGGTAAACATTCTCGCTCTCCTCGGAACAGCGCAAGGGACAACGGGCACGGTGGAACTCGTCGTCGAGGATGCACGGCGAGCCAAGAAAGCGCTGGACGAAGCCCGGCTCACGTACAAGGAAACCACCGCCGAGGAGCACGAATTGCCTAATAAGCCCGGTGCACTGGCCGAGTGTCTAGACAAGCTCGCCGCTAAGGGCGTCAACTTGAATTCGATCTGCGCCACTGCCGCGAAAGGCGGGAGAAAAGCCGTTGTGGTCTATACCGTTACGGCGGAAGAGAAAGTGGCAGCAGCCTAAGGGCTGCGGGAATAGTCGACATCCGCCGCTCAGCCCCTAAAGGGGCGTTTGATTTTCGAATGACTTGCGGTATCGCTGAAGCGATACCCTGATACGAACCTTCAGTTTTTCCGCTGCCTACTAGTGTTGAGCAGCTTGAAACAAAGGCCACGTTGCGAAAGCAGCATGGCCTTTTCGGTTTGAATGATTTGGCGGACAGGAGTGTCCGCCCTACATTTACATTTACGCTGCTGCTTGCTGCTTGTAGGCCGGCACGAATTCTTCGGCCACGAAGGTTTCGTACGGCGTTGGAGTGGTGTTGCGGGCCGATCTTGGCTCGAGCGCCCGCATGTGTCCTGTGTTCAGCGAACCAGCCATCTCGAGGATGAGCCCCACAAAATTCTCCGACATTCCCATCTGCACCAGGGCTGGCTTCATCTGCTCGTCGGGCATCTGAATGTAGCCGAGGCCGGGTCGGCCGATGCCCTCGCCGATGATGGCCGCAACTTCGGTGTAGTCTAGATCGCGCTCTCCTTGGAGTTCCCGCGTTTGCTTGCCGCGGAAGTCAAGCTTCAGAAGCGCATCCGCCGCCGCCGCTCCAACGTCGCGGGTGGCGATCATGGGAAGTTTCAGGTCCGGACGGACTGGGCCGGCGACGCTGCCCGTCATGCGAATGGCGCCCACTTGCGGCAGCGTATTTTCCATGAAATATCCGGCACGCAAGTGGAGAATGTTGGTGTTATCGATCTGGTTGAGCTTTTGCTCCAGGGTATGAAGACCGAGAACCGGTCCTGTGCCGCTGGCCTTGTCGGCTCCGATACTGCTGAGCGAAACCACGTTCTTGACTCCGGCGTGGCGGACGGCAGTCGCCATCGCATCGCCGGCGCGCTCCTGAAAGGAGCGGAAGTCGTTGCCGCTGGGGTCGGGTGGAATCATGACGTAGGCCGTTTCGGCGCCCCTGAATGCCTTGGTCATGGCCCGCGTGTCGGTGACGTCCCCGATAAAGATTTCCGCGCCTCCGGCCGCCAGAGGCTGCAACCGAGCCGCGTTTCTGCCGACGACACGAACTTTCTGCCCACGGGCAAGAAGGTTCTTCGCCACTACGTGTCCAGTGTTGCCGCTTGCTCCAAGAACTACGTACATACAGACCTCCATGGTTTGGATTGGATGCTGGGGCGGAAGGATGGACTCTAGTCGGAAGGGCAGCCAGTGTGGTGCGAGCGGGATCGCCCCGGGGAAACCCACACCGCGTGCTCCCTGCGGTGTTATCCTAAACGAGATTACGCCGCAGGGGCTTTAACCTCCTCATGTTCAGTCCGGAGACGTCCAATCCAAGCAACTCCGAACCAGCCATGTCACCAACTGTGTCCGATGCCAACGCCGTTAACCCGTCTGCTCCGGAGCCTACGGTCGCCAACGAACCGGCCGAATCCTTCAAAGATGTTTTTTCCGAGTACGAGCAGAGCCATTCGCGCAAGAAGCAGCCCGGCGCTCAGGGCCGCGAAGCGACGGTGATTGCCGTAACCACCGACTCCATCGTTCTCGATATCGGATATAAGACCGAAGGTGTTCTGCCGCTCACGGCGTTCCCGGCCGACCAGTTGCCGAAGCCCGGCGACAAAGTGCAGGTCACCATCAAGGGACGCGATCCCGAAGGCTACTACGAACTGACTCGCGGCAAGGTCGAGCGTCCGACCGACTGGGAGTCCCTGGAAAAAGCCTTTGCCGAACGGTCGACGATCGTCGGCACCGTCACCGGCGTGGTCAAGGGCGGCTTGAGCGTGGATGTCGGGGTGCGCGCCTTCATGCCCGCGTCGCGCAGCGGAACCCACGACGCCTCCGAACTGGAAAAGCTGGTCGAGCAGGAAATCCGCTGCCGCATTATCAAGCTCGACGTGGCCGAGGAAGATGTGGTGGTCGATCGGCGCGCCATTGCCGAAGACGAAGAACGCGCCGGCAAAGAGCGCCGCTTCGCGGAACTCAAGGAAGGCGACACCGTGCAGGGCGAGGTGCGCAGCTTGACCGACTACGGCGCGTTCGTCGACATCGGCGGCGCGGACGCGCTGCTTCACGTCGGCGAAATTTCATGGCGCCGCATTAACAAGCCGTCCGACGTGCTTTCCGTGGGCCAGCGGATCGAAGCCAAGATTATCAAGATCGATGCGGAGAAACATCGGATCGCGATCAGCTTGAAGCAGTTGCAGCCGCATCCGTGGGACGCTGTGGCTGAAAAATACAAGCCCGGAGAACGCGTGCGCGGCGCGGTGAGCCGCATCGCCGATTTCGGCGCTTTTGTGGAACTCGAGCCGGGCATTGAAGGTTTGATTCACATTTCTGAAATGTCGTGGGCGAAGCGAGTGCGAACGCCGAGTGACATCGTCAAGGTCGGTGAGACCGTGGAAGCGGTGATTCTGGGAGTGAACCCGGCGGAGCGTCGCATCTCCCTCGGCCTGAAACAGGCGCTAGGCGACCCCTGGGCCGGTGCCGAGCAAAAATTCGCGCCCGGCACAGTGGTCGAAGGCCCGGTTACCACCATCATGAAGTTCGGCGCGTTCGTGCAACTCACTGAAGGTGTTGAGGGCATGATCCACGTCAGCGAAATCAGCGCTGAAAAGCGAATCAATCATCCGCAAGAAGTACTGAAAGCCGGGCAAGTGGTCAAGGCCCAAGTGCTGGCGCTCGATGCCGAGAAGCGCCTGATTCGCCTGAGTATGAAACAGTTGGTCCCAACCGGCCTGGATGAATATCTCGCCGAACACAAAGACGGCGACATGGTCACCGGCCGTATGATCGATGTGTCCGGAGGACGCGCCCGCGTGGAACTTGGCGAAGGCGTGGTGGCGACGTGCCGGATCCCCGAGGATAGCCCGGCGAAAGAAGACAAGCACGCAGAACCTGCAGCTTCCTCAAAGCCCGATCTGTCCTCGCTAGGCTCCATGTTGCAAGCCCGCTGGAAGAGCGGCGCCTCTGAAAGCGAGACTAAGCCGGAAGCCTTTCGGGCGGGCCAGATCCGAAAGTTCCGCATCGCCAAGCTCGATCCGGTAACAAAGAAAATCGATTTAGAGCTGGAGTAACTCCAGATGTTTTCGTAGGCACGCGGCTTGCCGTATCTCCCCTGCGTCCAAAGCAGACGGGGCAAGCCCAGTCTCCACGTGTGAGTTATGAACGACTAACTGCCGGAGTTAGCCATCATAAGCGCGAACAGCGCGGGCAGATAGATGATCGTAGCCCGCAGCAAGCGTCGAGCCTTCGGCTTCGACGCCGGAGCCGTCGCCGGCAATTGCGGATACGCGATTCCCAACGACGCGCGGAACAGCGCTGCCCCCATCAGGATGGCACCAGCCAAATACACGCGTCCCGCCATCCCTAACGCCACCGGCATAACGCTTACCGGAATCAACGCTCCGGAATAGGCCAAAATCCGCCACACTGTGGACTTTCCGTCGGATTGCACTACCGGCAGCATGCGAATGTCGCCCTTTGCGTAATCCTCACGATAGAGCCAGGCGATCGAAAGGAAATGGGGAAACTGCCAGACGAACATGATGGCGAAAAGGATCAGAGTCTCTACTTCCAGCTTTCCCCGCACTGCGGTCCAACCCAGCACCACCGGCATCGCTCCCGGAAACGCACCCACTAATGTGCAAACCGGAGAAACTTGTTTCAGTGGGGTGTATGCCACGAGATACACCAAGGCGGTCAAGAAGACTAAGAGCCCAGTCAGTAAGTTGGCATAGACTGCGAGATAGGCAGAACCGCCCAGAGTAAGTGCCAGACCTACCAGAGCCGCGCGTGTTCTGGACATGCGTCCCGAAGGCACGGGGCGGGACGCGGTGCGCCGCATGCGTGCATCCACGCTCGACTCGAGCGCTTCGTTCAACGCCGCGGTCCCGCTCGAAACCAATGCCACCCCCAACAGGGCATGAAATAAGCCCAGCGACCACCACGGCACGCCCAGTCGGCGCGCGCCAAAAAAGTAGCCGCACCACGCCGTAAGCACAATCAAGGTTGTAATGCGCGCCTTGGTCAGTTCGGCGTAATCGCGCAACAGACAGACAAAGTTTCGGAACATGAACCCCACGCTCGCCCGTTTGCGGCCCGCCGCCCTCGTCCGGCGGTTCGGTTCAAACCGGCAATCATCGAAACAACTCCCCACGAAACAGACCGACAGTCATAAAGACGTCGTTGGCAGCGCGTCGTCCGCGCCACATCAATCACGGCCAAAGAAACAGGATGCCAAGATAATACAATGCTCGCACCAAACGCGACCGGAGGCAACCGCCAAACCTGAAGGGACGGGCGACTCGCCGGTCTTGCCAGGCGCAACGCTTTCCAGGCAAAGGCATATTGACGCAACGGTGCCGGAAACCGCCCCCCCCCAACGATATCCAACTTACAAGTGATAAAATCGCTCCATGGCAAAAACACTTATTCAGTCCGTGGTCAAGCAACTTCAACAGGAACGGGCGCGACTTGAGAATGAACTTCACGGCGTAACCGCTGCTCTAACTACCTTCGGGAAAGTCTTCCTGCAGGGCAGCAAGCGTGGCCGCGTCGCAATTCGCAGGAAACGAACGATTTCCGCCGCAGGACGCAGGAGAATTGCAGCCGCGCAGAGAGCGCGATGGGCAAAGGTTAGGGCAGCCAAGAAGAAGTAAACTACCCCGGCCCTTGTGCTCAACCTGGGGGCTTCAATGTGCGACGTCCCTCACCACTCCCCCGACAAACTCGGCAAACTTCCGGACGTCCTCTTCGGTCGTATCGAACGAGCACATCCATCGCACCACCGACTCCTCTTCGCTCCACACGTAGAAGAAGTACCGGTCCTGTATCTTCTTTATTGCCTCCCGCGGAATCTGCGCAAATACCCCGTTCGCCTCCACCGGATACACGATCTTGACTCGCGGAATCTTCTTCACTTCCTGCTCCAGCAGTCGTGCCATACGGTTGGCATGCTCCGCGTTCCGCCGCCAAAGATCGTCGGTGAGCAGAGCCTCCATCTGCGCCGACATGTAGCGCATCTTCGACGCCAACTGCATCCCCTGCTTGCGCACAAACAAAAAATCTTCCGCCAGTTCCGGACGAAAGAACACCACCGCCTCCACGCCCATCAACCCGTTCTTCGTCCCGCCGAACGAAAGCGCATCCACTCCCAGATCGCGCGTCGCTTGCCGCAGAGTCAGTTGCTGCGCCGCCACCGCGTTTGAAATCCTCGCGCCGTCCATATGCAAGAACATTTTCCGTTCATGGGCAAACCGGGCCAGCGCCTCGATTTCCGCCGGCTTGTACACCGTCCCCATCTCGGTCGCTTGCGTAATCGAAATCACCCGCGGTTGCACGTGATGCTGGTCCCCAATTCCGTGATAAGCATGGGCTACGATTTCCACCGTCAGCTTGCCGCCGGGCGCGGTCAGAGGCACCAGTTTGCAGCCCGTAAACTTTTCCGGTGCGCCACATTCATCCGTGTAAATATGAGAAAGCTCGGGACACAGCACGGCATGAAACGGCCGGGTCAGCGCCTGCAAGCTGAGCACATTCGCCGCCGTCCCATTGAAGACGAAGAAGACCGCCACATCGGCTCCGAATTGTTCGCGAAATTTTTCGGCTGCTGATTCCGTGTGCGGATCATCCCCATACCCCACCACATGCCCCTGGTTCGCGCGCCGTATCGCCTCCAGCGCCTCGGGATGCACCGCCGCGTTGTTGTCGCTCGCAAAACTCCGGGTCGGTTTCATGACCCAACAATTTAGCAGAACCGGAAATTCTCCGGAGTGTCCCCAGTCATACCCGGAATCTATATTTATGGTCTAGTATGGTTTGCAAGCGCATTGTCGAAGCCAAGGTGCGAGAGGAATTTCGCTGAGAGTTTAAAGACCAAGAGTAAAGAGCTAAGAAGCAACGCTATGTCTCGATTCTTCGCAACAATGTCATTATGGATTTTGGCCGGCATCCTGTTATCCGCGCTTTTCCTCACGGCCGCCTGCAGCAAGAGCAAGGAAGCCAAGGCCGCTGCCCCGCAGGCCATGCCGGTCAAAGTCCAAACCGCGAAGGCCCAAAAAGTCGACGACACCACCGACTACGTCGCCACCTTGAAGTCCCGCGATTCCGCCGTGGTTATGCCGCAGGTCGAAGGCATTATCACGCAGATCTTCGTCCGCTCCGGCGAGCGTGTTGCCTCCGGCGCTCCCATGATGCAGATCGATCCTGCCAAGCAGCAGGCCACGGTCAAAAGTCAGGAGGACGCGCGCGCCGCCCAGGTCGCCCAGGTCAAATGGGCCGAGCAGAATTACGAACGTGTCAGCGGCCTCGCCAACGCCGGCGTGGTCAGTAAACAGGATCTCGACCAGGCTCGCGCAACCCTGGACGCTGCCCAAGCACAACTGCAATCGCTCGGTGCTCAAGTCCGCGAGCAGCAAGTACAGTTGCACTACTACCAGGTAGTTGCCCCGCGTGCCGGCATGGTCGGGGATATTCCCGTCCGCGTTGGCGACCGCGTCCTCACCACCACCACGCTCGCCACCGTCGATCGTCCCGGCAGCCTTGAAGCTTACATCTACGTTCCCATCGAGAAGTCTTCCCAGCTCAAGATGAATCTGCCCGTACAGATCGTAGACGCTTCGGGCGCGCCGCTGGCCACCAGCCGCATCACTTTCATCTCGCCGCAGGTGGACCCCGCCACGCAAACCGTCCTGGCCAAAGCGCAAATCGCAAATGCGAACGACACCTTGCGCAACGCCCAGTTCATCCGTGCCCGCGTGGTCTGGGGCAGCCAGGAGAAGCCGGTTGTGCCGGTCGTGGCCGTGTCGCGAATCGGCGGCCTCTATTTCGCTTTTGTCGCTGAGTCTGACCAGAAGGGCGGATACGTCGTCCACCAGAAGCCGCTCCAGATCGGCCAAATTGTCGGCAATGACTATGTCGTCCTCGATGGCATAAAACCCGGAGACAAGGTAGTAGTCACCGGCACTCAGTTTCTAATCGACGGCGCGCCTGTAGTCCCGCAGGAAAGCAGTAGTTAGGCATCGGGTGATCGGATCATCGGGCCATCGGTCATCTACTGAACTTCCGATCACCTGATCATCCGATGCTTTTCTCGACAACCGACACTTATGGTCGACTTCTTTATTCATCGCCCTGTCTTTTCCACCGTCTGCGCCCTGCTCATTATTCTCGCCGGTGCGGTTTGTATTCCCACACTGCCCATCGCGCAATTCCCGGACCTCGCGCCGCCTCAGGTCGGCGTCACCGCCGTCTATACCGGCGCCAGCGCCCAAACCGTCGAATCCGCAGTTACCACACCTCTGGAGCAGCAGATCAACGGCTCTGAGGGCATGAAGTACATCACCTCTTCCAGCGACAACAACGGGGTCAGTTCGATTACGGCCACGTTCGACCTAACCCGTGATCCAGACCTCGCTTCCGTAGACATCCAGAACCGCGTTAACACTGCTCAAGGCCGTCTCCCGAACGCGGTGAAGCAAGTCGGAGTTACGGTCGCCAAGACCTCACAGAACTTCGTTTTCGGCGCCGCCGTCTACTCGCCCGATGGCCGCTACTCCACGCTCTTCATGAGCAACTACCTGGATGTCTACGTCCGCGACAGTCTGAAGCGTGTTACCGGCGTGGCGGACGTCTTCATCTTCGGGGAACGCAAATATTCCATGCGCCTGTGGCTCGATCCGGTGCGCATGGCCAGCCGCGCTCTTACCGCCGACGATGTGACCGGCGCTCTCCAGGAGCAGAATGTCGAAGTCGCCGCCGGGCAAGTCGGTTCCCAGCCCGCCGTTGCCGGCCAGCAGTTTCAGATAAGCGTCCGTGCCATCGGCCGTCTTTCGGAAGCCACTCAATTCGATAACATCATTCTGAAGAGCAATGCCGATGGCACGCTCGTCCGCCTGCGCGACGTGGGTCACGCCGAGCTCGGTGCCGAAGACTACAGCTCCGACCTCGATTACAGTGGACGCGAATCCGTTGGCATCGGCGTCACCCAGCTCTCCACGGCCAACGCGCTCGACGTGCGCCGCCGCTGCCTCGCCGAACTCGAGCGCCTTGCCAAGCGCTTTCCGCCCGGCATGAAGTATGAAGTCGCCTTCGATACCACCGACGCGGTCAGCGAATCCATCCGCGACGTAGTCTCGACCCTGGGCTCGGCCATCTTCCTGGTTATCCTGGTCATCTTCGTTTTTCTCGAAGACTGGCGCTCCACCATCATTCCGGCGATCACGATTCCAGTTTCTCTCGTCGGGACTTTCGCTTTTGTGAAACTGCTCGGTTTTTCCATCAACACGCTGACGCTGTTCGGCATCACGCTCGCTACTGGTCTGGTCGTCGACGACGCCATCGTCGTTATCGAAAACATCGAGCGCCATCTGCACGAGGGCGAGTCCGACCCCGTCAAAGCATCGTCGGATGCCATGAAGGAGGTCACCGGCGCCGTCATCGCCACATCGTTGGTGCTGGTTGCTGTCTTCGTGCCTGTCGCCTTTTTTCCTGGCACAACCGGAATTCTGTTCCGCCAGTTCGCGCTGACTATTGCCTTCTCGATCACGATCTCCGCCTTCAACGCGCTCACTCTTACGCCCTCGCTCTCTGCACTCCTGCTCGGTCGCGAGCATGGCGAAAAGAATTGGTTCTTCCAGCGCGTCGACCGCATTCTGGCCGCGGTTACTCAGGGCTACGTTCGCGCGCTCCGCGCCTTCCTGCGTTTCGAAGTGGTCGCTCTAATCCTTTTTGTGGCCGGGCTCGGTCTCGCCTACTTCGTCTTTGGGAAAGTACCGCAAGGCTTCGTGCCCACCGAAGACCAGGGCTATCTCATCGTCGCCATCCAGGCGCCCACCGGAGCTTCGCTCGAGTACACGCGGAAAATCGGCCTGCAGGTGAACGCCATCGCCAGGAATTTTCCTGAGATCGAAAACACCTTTTCGGTTGCCGGCTTCAGCTTCGGAGGCAGCGCCCCCAACGCCGGCTTGGTCTTCCTGTCGCTCCGGCCGTATGCGCAGCGCAAGGGACGCGATCATACCGCCGCCGCAGTCATCAATCGGCTGCGCGGACCCTTTTTCGGAATTTCGGGCGCCATCGTCATCCCCTTCGAACCGCCCGCCGTGCAAGGTCTCGGCCAGTTCGGCGGATTTCAGTTCGAACTCCTGGATCAGGGCAATCACACCCTTCAGGATCTCGACAAAGTCACCCACGACCTGACTCGCGCCGCCGGCGGGCGCAAGGAAAAAGACCTCGCAGGATTATTTACCACCTACACCGCCAGCGATCCACAGTATGTCATCACCATCGATCGCGAAAAGGCCAAGAGCCTGCACATCCCGCTTAACCAAATCACCGACACTCTCAGCGTCTACATGGGTTCGGCCTACATTAACGATTTCGATTTCAATAACCGTTCCTATCGTGTGTATGTGCAGGCCGACAAACAATTCCGCTCCCACCCGCAGGACATCGGCCAGTACTACGTCCGCTCCGATTCCGGTGCCATGGTCCCGCTCGAAAATTTAGTCGTCGTCAGTCAGACGGCCGCGCCGCAAGTCATCAGTCATTACAACCTCTTCCGCTCCACGGAAATCAACGGTTCGGCTGCCCCCGGCTTCAGTTCCGGACAGGCCATCGACGCCATGCAGCAGCTCTCCGCGAAAGTTCTGCCGCAGGGCTACACCTACGAATGGTCGGGAATTTCGCTGGAAGAGTTGGCGTCTGGATCGACCACGCTCATCCTGTTCGGCCTGGGAACGCTGGTCGTCTATCTCACACTTTCGGCGCAATATGAAAGTTTCGTTCTCCCCTTCATTATTCTGCTCGCCGTGCCCATGGCGTTGCTGGGCGCGCTTTCCGCGCAGTGGATTCGCGGCCAGCAGAACGACGTCTACTGCCAGGTGGGACTGGTCATGCTCGTCGGCCTAGCCTCTAAGAACGCCATCCTGATCGTAGAGTTCGCCGAGCAGTTGCGGGAACGCGGCATGACCATCCTCGACGCGGCCGTCGAAGCTGCCCGCATCCGCCTGCGCCCGATTCTCATGACGTCCTTCGCCTTCATCCTGGGCGTTGTCCCCCTGGTTACCGCCAGCGGCGCGGGAGAGAACGGACGTCATTCCGTAGGCACCACCGTGTTTGGCGGGATGATCATGAGCACCATCCTGAACTTATTCTTTATCCCCGTACTTTATCTCTTGATCGAAGGCTTTAGGGAGCGCCGAAGAAAGGTGTCCAGGGTTGCGTAGGGACAGCCGCCCTCTGCGGGCTCGTGTGGGGCACGGGCGCCTCGCCCGTCCAAGCCGAGCGCAGCCCGGCAGCCCACGCTCGTCCCTCCACCGGCTTAATTCGCTGTAGAATAACCGGACAGTAAGCTGGTCCCCAGGCGCAACTACCGGCTCTTTCAGTTTTGAACAGTGTGAAGAAGTTCACGGGCTCTCACCATGTCGCAAAACATTTTGCGTGAGGTCAAACCAATGAAGAAACCACTGCTCGCGGTTCTCGCTCTCCCCTTGATTTTCTCGATGGCGGCCCTCGCCAGCGCCGCCGTCCAGGACAACCAACCCGCTGGCGCGCTGAGCCAGAAGAGCATCGATCGCATCATCAGGGAAGTCCATCATGAACTCGTGATGCTTCCTTTTTACGGCGTGTTTGACAACCTCGCCTACAAGGTCGACCCGGATGGTTCGGTGACCCTGCTCGGCCAAGTCGCGCGTCCCACGCTCAAGTCCGACGCCGAAAATGTGGTCAAGCGCATTGAAGGTGTCGAGAAAGTCGTCAACAACATCGAGGTCCTCCCCACCTCCGGCAACGACGACCGGATCCGCCGCGCTACCTACCGCGCCATCTACGGCAACAGTGTCCTAAGTCAGTACCAGTTGCGTGCCGTTCCGCCCATTCACATCATCGTCAAGAACGGACACGTCACACTCGAAGGCGCAGTCGCCCGCCTGATGGACAAGCAAATCGCCGGTATGCAGGCTAACGGGGTCCACGGCACATTCTCAGTGACCAACAACCTGGTAGTGGACGAACCAGAGAAGAAAGAAGACAAGAAGAAGTAGAAGCGTTCGGGGGTACTGGAAGGTGACCTCATAGGTTACTTTTGTCATTTTGGTTCCCCCGGATAACAGGTTGTAATGCCCATAGCGTGTTGATAAACAAGCATTGACGGGTCGCGGTTTCAGCCGCGTAGGCCTTCGCGCCCAAGATGTTCTTGCAACGCGCTTTACGAATGGGGGGTTGGTGCGTCTTCGATCGAACTCGAAGATTTGGGCAATCGCCGTTGTCTGCCTGGTAATCGCGCAGGCGATCGCGTCGATGCTCCTCCCGAAGGGCTATCGCCTCACCGCCATCACCGATTGGATCAGCCTGACCCTGATGCTCTCCGCCGCGCTGGCATTTGCCAGGAACGCGTTCGGCAGCAACCACCGGCAACGCCTGGTCTGGATCCTTTTGGGTGTCGGTTATGCCGTCGAGGCGGGTGGCCAAGTCTTGTGGATGCATTGGGATCTGGTAGTGAAGAAGACCCCCGCCATGAGTCTGGGGGACGCCTGCATTTTTCTCGCCTGGACCGCCGTAATTATGGGCTTTGCGCTGCGGCCTCACGTGGAGCCGACCCCGCAACATCAGCGCCTGGGAACCTTTGACCTGCTCTTACTTTTGTTGGCGGGGCTGTACCTGTACCTGTTTCTCGTTATCCCGTGGCAGTACCTGGCTCCTGAGCCCCAGACCTATGGCCCAGCCTACATGTTTCTCGCATTGGCCGAAGACGTGATCTTGCTTTCCATCGTGGCCCTCGGCTGGCGTCACAGTTCGGGACGATGGCGGCATTTCTATGCCCTGCTCACTGGCATCGTCGTCTTCGACACCATCATGGAATACATCGTGGACACGATCCCCAATGCCGTTGCCTTCAGCGGCGGTTGGTACGATGGCGCGACCGCGGCCGGTATCGCCGGCATGACGCTGGCGGCTCTAATGGCGTACCGTCTGGAACCCGTGTCGGAGCGCGAAGATCCTGACAGCGAGCGATACTGGCGGTTGGCTTCGCGTCTGGCTGCTCCCTTCACCCTCATCCTTCCCCTGCTGGCGGCGTGGTCGTTTCATGATCGTTCTGTGCCAGTCCCGGTATGGCAGTTCCGCGTTTTCCTGTCGCTGGCCGCGGTGGTGGTGTTCGCTGCTGTCGGCATAGTGAAACAGGCTCGCCTGGAAACGGAATTGGCCAACGCCAATCGTGAGTTGCTCGACGCTTCTCTAACCGATCTGCTCACCGGGGTTCGCAACCGGCGGTTCTTCACCAGTTCGATCGAGACCGACGTGCAGCAGGTCCTGCGCTCGTTTGGCGGCTATTCACCCACCGACGTTCGCAATCGCGATCTGGTTTTCTATCTGATCGACATCGACCACTTTAAGAAGGTCAATGACCAGTTCGGCCACAAGATAGGAGATCAAGTGCTGGCCGAGGTCGCGCGCCGCATCAACTCGGCCGCCCGCCTTTCCGATGCGGTCATCCGCTGGGGCGGCGAGGAATTTCTGCTCTTATCGCGCTATACCGACCGTAAAGAAGCCCACATTCTCGCCAATCGTATTCTCGATTCGGTCGGCTCCAAGCCCTACCACGTGGAAGCCAGCAAGGCGGATCTGCGCGTCACCTGTTCGCTCGGTTGGGCGGTTTTTCCATGGACCGAAAGCGATCCCAAGCTCGTGTCTCACGACCAGATACTCGTGTTGGCCGACTTTGCCCTTTACCAGGCCAAAGGTTCGGGAAGAAATCGGGCGGTGGGCCTGCTGCCCGCGGGCGAAACCGTCCGGGCCGGAACGGCTGCCCCTACCATCTACATCAACGGAATTCCAGCCTCTCCCGTAACCACCCCCGGCCCGTCCCTCGAGCCGATCACTGCGCCTGGACCAACCACACCTTCCGCCAACACCATCGCTGCCTCCGCCACCTGATTTCGGTAGCGGCAGCATCCTTCGACTTCGCTCAGAACAGCCGCCGAGACGGCGGCGCTACAATCGGCAGCCAATGTCGCCGAACGTCTGCAGTCTACCCGCACTCTCCCGGCACCCGCACCCGAATCGTGTGCGGCACGCTGCGCAACTTCTCCAGCAATTCCTCGTCGCAAGCCCGGTTGATGTCGTAAATCGCATATCCCAGCGGCCCACGCGTATCGAGCACCTGCCGGTCGATATTGATGCCGCGATCTGCCAGGATGTCGTTAATCGCCCGCAAGATTCCCGGCACATTGCGGTGGATGTGCGTCACCCGATGCGATCCCGCCGCAGAGTCCGGATCGAGATCAACGTCCAGATGACAATGCGGTAGGTTCACGCTCAGCAGCGAATTGCCGGTTTTGAAGTAATCGATCATCCGCGCCGAAACAAACTGCCCGATATTCTGCTGCGCTTCCTCCGTGCTCCCGCCAATATGAGGAGTCAAAATCACATTCGGCAACCCGCGCAGCGAGCTTGAAAACACGCCGCCACTCTCCGGTTCCTGCGGAAACACGTCGATCGCCGCTCCCGCCAGCTTCCCGCTCTTCAAATGCCGGGCCAAAGCCTCGTGATCCACCACAAACCCGCGGCTAAGATTAATTAGGCAAACCCCATCCTTCATCAAGCGAAACTCGTCTTCCCCAAGCAAATCCCGGTTCTGCGCCTTTCCATCGACATGTAAAGTAATGACGTCGGAAGTCTCCAGCAATTCACGAAAGCTCACCGGCCGGGCATTCCCGCGAGCCAAAACATGCGCCAAATCGTGGAACACGACCCGCATGCCCAACGCCTCGGCCAGATCCGACAGCTGCGACCCAATCTTCCCGTAGCCCACAATTCCCAAAGTGAGCCCGCGCACCTCATGCGATCCCGCCGCTGATTTGTTCCACACCCCGCTGTGCAGCCGAGTGCTTGCCTCAAACGTCCGCCGCATCAACAGGATGATCTCCCCCATCGCCAACTCCGCCACCGACCGGCTGTTCGAGTGCGGATCGTTGAACACCGCAATCCCCCGATCGCTCGAGGCCGCGCGGTCGATCTTGTCCACTCCAATGCAGAACGCCCCCACCGATACCAGCTCCGGGGCCGCATCCAGAACCGCCGCCGTGATGCGAGTTCTTGACCGGACGCCTAGAATCGAGGTTCCGCGCACCTTCGCAATCAGTTCGCTCTCGTCCAGCGCCTTCTTGAGCGCCTCTACCTCGAACCCCGCTTCTTCAAACTGAGAAGCCGCCACCCCGCTGATGTTCTCCAACAATAAGACCTTCAAAGACCCTCCCGGAACTTCGCCACCATGGATGAACGAGAATTATAACGGCGTAGGTTTCGAACCGAGGTACCGCTTTAACGATACGATAGATTCAAAAAACAAGCGTTCCTGTAGGGCCTGGGCGCTGGACAAAGATTTTCGTCGCGGTCTTGCTGGGGACCTCGGGGCCGTCAGATTTAACCACCATCCGTCCCTCTTTGAATCTTTCACCCGCACCCGGTCATCTTTAAGATTTAAGGCTTTGGAGGAACGAAAATGGCACAAACTTTGGAGGAAGTGAAAATGGCGCATGAACTGCCCGCCCTGCCGTACCATTACACGGCGCTCGAACCCACCATCGACGAAAAAACGATGCACCTGCATCACGATATGCACCACGCCGCCTACGTCAAGAACCTGAACGCGGCACTCGACAAGCATCCCGAACTGCACAAGAAATCTGCAGAAGATCTCCTGCGCGACCTGAACGCTATCCCGGAAGACATCCGCGGCGCGGTCCGCAACAATGGCGGAGGCCACGTCAACCACACCATGTTCTGGAACATCATGAAGCCGCACGGCGGCGGCGATCCCACCGGCCCCATCGCCGACGTGATCAAGAAAACCTTCGGCGACTTCAAGACCTTCCAGGAAAAGTTCAACGCCGCCGGAGCAGCCCAGTTCGGCAGCGGATGGGTTTGGCTGGCAGGCGACTCCAAGGGCGAAGTAAAAGTCATCTCGACGCCCAACCAGGACAACCCAATTTCCCAAGGCCTCCATCCCATCTTCGGCAACGACGTTTGGGAGCATGCCTACTATCTCAAATACAACAACCGCCGCCCCGAATATCTGCAGGCCTGGTGGCAGGTAGTCAACTGGGAAGAAATCAACAAGCGCTACCAATCGTCCATCAAGAAGTAGCTCGTGTGGGGACGGGCGCCTCGCCCGTCCAGCCGAGCAACGCTCGGCAGTTGGGGCGCGGACGCTGCTGTCCGCGCCCCTTGCCTCCCAGCGTAAGATAGACTGCAGAAGGAGTACGGGGTCTCAATCGTTGGAGGTCGCCATGCGTCTGCCTGCGCTTGCTCTCAGCCTGTTCGTCGTGATTCCATTCTTCTCCGCGGCGCAAGAAACCAAGCCCGCACCCAAGACCGGCTACTACCCGGTTCCGGTCAAGGCTGCCCGCGAGCCGAACCCGGTGAAATCCACTCCCGAATCCATCGCTCAAGGCAAGAAGATCTACAGCTACGACTGCGCTTCGTGCCACGGCGCGACCGGCGATGGCAAAACCGATGTGGCCAAGGAACTGAAAGTCCCCGACCTTACCGATCCGGAGCGGCTCAAAGACCGCACCGACGGCGAACTCTTCTATATCATCAAGACCGGGCACGGCGACATGCCTCCCGAAGGCAATCGCGTCAAGCCCGAGCAACTCTGGGATCTGGTCAACTGCATCCGGTCATTAGCCAGAAAGCAGCCTCCCGCCGAACCGAAGCCGCCCAACTAGAGCATTTCCCGAGTTACTGTATGGGGAAGCCGGGAACGGGAAGGGCACGGCTTCAGCCGTGCCACCAGGAGTCGTAATGGGTTCCGGCTTCAGCCGCTGGGGGCGATTACACTCAATGAACGTGGGTCAATGAGCGCTAACACCTGGTTTCGTCAACAACGCGGCGCGGAATCACAAAAGCTCGTTCTTCAATGCCTCGGGGATGAGTTCTTTGTGCCGCCGATACACGGGCTGCAGGAGGTTTTGACCGAGCTCCCAGAGTACGCCTCCCCACGCAAGGGCGAATTTCTTGTGCTCGTCAGCCGGTTCCAACTCTTTGGATTTCTCAAGTAGTTTGCCGAGACGTTCCTCGAACTCCGAGACTGCCATAACAAGTTCCTTCGCCAATTCGGCATTAGAAAATAGATTGTATGGCGATTTGGACGAGCTGCGGACCTCAACCGGTTCGTTGCCCTCCCCGTCAGGCAGGACAAGCAGCTCGACGACATCACCAACTTGCAACTCGATGCAGGGCCATTTCAAATGGACGGTTTCGGTTTCCCTTGTCTCATGTCCGTCGAGCCTTATAGTTTTCTTCCGTTCGTTGTCCTTGGGGCGGTCGCTCATATTGAGGTGAGCGCTGAGGTAGCCCGGATGCGGTAGCGAAGCGACGATGGGATTACCGCCATTCACAGCCATGGATAGCCGCATGTCTCTTATACTCCTGGCTTTAATCATAACCACAATTGGCTGGACGTGGATTGGTTTGGCGTAACATCCCGATAGCACTCATGGACGTCGATGCGCCCGCATCTTGCTCACGATCATCCTTTTGTCATATCGTAATTGCGAATCGCTCAGAAGACTCTCATGGACAGAAGATCCCCATGGTTCCCCTGGGAATCAGCAATTCATCAGCCCGAGGTGCGCTTTGACACCCGCGCAGAGCGTGCGGAGTATGAGCGGTTGTTTAGGCATCAGGCGAGAACCTTGCAAGATCGAATGGTGCGACGCAGCCGGACCGATCGAACTAGGAAGCACGATGTCCCGGAGTGGGAGAAAGTCTGCCAAAAAGAAGCGCAGGAGCGCAGATTGCTCTATCAGGCAAGAGTCCTCGGCTGGGGCAAAGAGAAACGATATTATTTCGCCCACAAACAATCCTAGTTGAAACGACGCCACGATCTGATTGAAATGCCGCCAACCTTTTCAACAGCCGCTGCGCAAGCGCAAGCCCCGCAATGCAGAGCCATGAGTCAGTTGTTGATAAATCCCGTGGCTGTTGAAAAACTCTTACCCGCGAAATTCGCAAAAATAAAATCGCGTCAGGAGGCCCCACAATCGATCTTCTCGGGTTGGGTAGACATTTTCTATCCCCCAATTTTTGGCTGTTTGAGACGAACAGGGAGTTTTTCAACAGCCACTCCCGATAACGCTCAAAACCCCCAACTGCGTCGGTCACTCGGCGCGCCGGGCAGAAGGGGGCAGCCGGGAGGCAGGGACGGGATGCCTCGGTCCGATACACGGAACCTCGCCACCGGCGTCCGCAAGGTCGAGTTCAAGCGGGCAAAGATCAGTACACCCCCAAATCCTTAGCCGACACCCACTCCCCCGAATATTCCCTCTTAATCTGCTCCACCAGATCCGCCTCCGGCAATTTCTCCAGCGACTGGTGATATACCACCAGCAGCTTTGGACGAGCCCGCCGCGCGATCTCGCCTAGCTCCGCAGGAGATGTATGAAACGTCCGAAAATATTCCCTCCAATGTTTTTCCTTTAGCTCGTCACCATGAGGGTTGAAGACTTCATGGAGCAATACATCGCAACCATCGCAAGCCTTCACCACTTCATCGGTCGGCGCCGTATCGCCGGAAATCACAATTTTCCGATCCCGAGTCTCGAACTTATACCCGTAAGCCTCTTTCCATGTCCCATGCTTCACCGGAAACGCGGAGACCGTAACGTTCTCGTCGCGATACACCACTCCCGCCTGAATCTCATGCACATTGACTTTGTATCCGGTAGCGTTCGCCTGCTCGAGTCCCAGGCGCCGAACCCGCACATCTTCCTCCCACGCTTTCTCGATGTGCGCAGTCATATTTTTCAGCCCCCGTGGGCCGTACGCCTCCAGCGCCTCGGTTCGCCCCAGCACCCAGGGCGAAAAAATCAAGTCCGGATAGCCCAACGTGTGATCGGAATGCAAGTGCGTGATGAAAACGATCTTCAATTCCTTCGTCTTCAGAGCCGCAATCCCATCCCGCTCCGCCGCCGCCGCCCGCCGCACCACGCCCGGACCGCAGTCGATCAGATACGCCCGATCCTTCACCACCACCGCCACCGCCGGCCCCCACCGCTCCGGATCCGCACTAGGATTGCCCGTCCCCAACACCACCACGCGAGTAGACGGCGCAGTATGTTCCCCAGCGAACGCACCAGCACAAGAAATAATCGCCGCCATCGATACCAATACAGGGAAGAGTTTCTTCACTCGAAACCTCCGCGCCCCCGCTCCAGTTTACCGGCCAACGGGGAACTGGCTAACTGTTCCTTTTCTGTGCGCCCCTTGTGCAAATTCCGGCCGCCGTGCGCGCGATCGTCCAACGCAATTTCCTTCCCGCCCCGCAAACCCCGCCATTCGTGCGCCCGCCGCCGTTCGCCTCGACCGATGCTTGATCCCGATTCATCGCGTCCCATTTGCGAACCGAAATTCCACCATTGCACAATTCTTATGGTATTGACCCGCCCTCTCGGCGCGCGTACATTCGCTCCACTCGAAGCAAGCATGTCGCTCCGAGCCGCGACCGTGCAGGTCATTACTAGAAACCAGAAAGCCAGAAACGACCAAGCCCTGCCGAAGGGTGAAAGAAAGCACCATGAATCTTGAAATCCAATGGACCGTCTATCGCACCCGTTTTCTGGTGCGCGCTCGTCAACTCACTCAACCACTCGTTTTTACCGACGCTCTCGGCCGGGAACAATCCGGCCGTCCCGGCGACTACCTCGTCGAGTCCTCTGACGGCATAAAACGCATCACCACTCAAGCCATCTTCGAAGACATCTACGTGCCACTCGCAAACACACATGGAGCCCCGGGCGTCCTCGCCCGGCCCGTACCCCGAGCCTCCCCAGAAGAGCGCACCCGTGCTACCGCCTAGGACCAGATTATGTTTCTGTAGCAACGGGGCTTGCCCCGTCTCCCCACCCGAGACGTGGCGTTGGCGATCGGCCAACTTTCTCAATTCGATACCCTTAACACTTTCGGGCTACAATATGTTGTGTTTCCCTCTTGACAGACCCCATATACGGGAGTACGTTAAGCATCCCAGAGCCCTTTTGGCAGACCTCCTCGTTAGGAGGCGACGATCGTAAGCACCGGGGCGAGACTCAAAGTCGAGGTCGACTTCGCGTCTTCCCCTTCACGGGAAACCATCCCTCCGAAGTGGATGGAAAAACAGATGGGACCGAGCGGTGGCTTCCCCTGGTCTGGCCTTGCCAGACTCCCCCCGGGGGAATTTATCGACGGAATCAGAGCGGATTCAGCACTGCCGTAGCCCGCTCATGTAGAGACGAGGCTTGCCCCGTCTACTCAGCGCCATTTTAGGAGCCCCCGATGGAAAGTTTGATCGAACTCGTTGCTGCCTCTTTTGCCCGTCACGGCATCGAATGCCCAGCCAACGATTCTCAGTTGGTGTGGGGACGGCCGACCGCGCCCGCCCACGTGGGGACAGCCGCCCCCGACTGCCCAGCCGAGCGCAGTTCAGCATCTGCCTCTGAACTCGCAGTAGCCCTGTCGGCTGAGCCACCCCTTACTGCCACGCTCCCCGAGCACAACTACCGAAAAAGCTCTCAGGGTGATCCCGCTCCATAAGGTTTCGTAGCAGGGGATGGCTTCAGCGATACCGCGAGTTCGATTTTTCCGCGGTCTTTTTTGGCCGTGCGCATTCTTGGAAATGAATAGAACGTGTTCCACGAACGGTTCGGTTTTGAACGTTGAAAAGATGAAACTTTGGGACCTGTTGTTTCGATCGACTGCTGTTTGTCATCATCTAATCTAGGAGAAGGATATGCCCGACGTGCGCGACCAGGTCAAAACTCAAACTGCCGCCAGCAACGCGACTAATAAGAAGAAGGCTTCCGGCCTTACCTTCCGTCGCTTTTTCACCAAGCCCGGCGTCTCACCCTACTCCGAAGTCGAGTGGGAACTTCGCACCGCTCAGATCACCGACTCCCAGGGAGGCATGATCTTCGAGCAGAAGAATGTTGAAGTCCCCAAAGACTGGTCGATGACCGCGACCAATATTGTCGCTTCGAAATATCTCCACGGACAGGTGGGCACTGATGAGCGCGAAACCGGAGTGCGTCAACTGGTAGCCCGCGTCGCCGAAACCATTCGCGACTGGGGCATGAAAGATGGATACTTCCGCTCCTCCGAAGACGCCGCCACCTTCCACGACGAGTTAGTCCACCTGCTCATCCGCCAGCATGTGGCTTTCAATTCCCCTGTCTGGTTCAATGTAGGCTGCGAACGCGTCGAGCCGAAATCCGACGCCACCAACTGGCACTGGAACTACACAACGCAGCAAGTCGAGTTCGGCGCCACCGGATACACGCGCCCGCAATGCTCCGCCTGCTTCATCAATTCGGTGAAAGACTCGCTCGATTCCATCCTCACGTTGGCCAAGACCGAAGGCATGCTCTTCAAGTGGGGATCGGGCACCGGCACCAATCTCTCCCCGCTGCGTTCCTCCACCGAAGTTCTAAGCGGAGGCGGTACGGCCAGCGGACCGCTCAGCTTCATGAAAGGATTCGACGCTTTCGCCGGAGTCATCAAGTCCGGAGGCAAGACGCGACGCGCTGCCAAGATGGTCATCCTGAATATCGACCATCCCGACATTGTTGACTTCATCGAGTGTAAGTCGAAAGAAGAAGCCAAGGCCCACGCACTGGTAGCCCAGGGATACGACGGATCGCATCCCGACTCCGACGCCTACAGCTCCATCTTCTTCCAGAACGCGAATAACTCCGTCCGAGTAACCGACGACTTCATGGTAGCAGTAATGCGCGACACAGATTTTTCTACTCGCGCGATCGTCGGCGGCCGCGTAGTCAACACCTATAAAGCCAAAGACCTGCTGCAGAAGATTTCCGAGGCCACCTGGCGCTGTGGCGATCCCGGCATGCAGTACGACACCACCGTCAACCGCTGGCACACGTCGAAAAATACGGCCCGCATCAACGCCTCGAATCCCTGCAGCGAGTACATGTTCCTGGATGACTCGGCCTGCAATCTGGCCAGCCTGAACCTGCTGAAGTTCGCGCCCAACGGCTCGTTCGACGTGGAAGCCTACAGGCATGCAGTCGACGTAGTCATCACCGCGCAGGAAATTCTGGTGGACAACGCCGGCTACCCAACAGAAATCATAGGCAAGAACTCCCACGACTATCGCCCGCTAGGATTAGGCTATGCCAACTTAGGCGCCTTGTTAATGGCCGCGGGTCTACCCTACGACAGCGACGCCGGAAGAGACTACACCGCCTGTGTAACCGCCATCATGTGCGGCGAAGCTTATCTGCAGTCGTCAAGGATAGCGGAACAATGTCAACCGCTTACTCCTATCACCGACACAGTACAAGCGCGTCTGGGAATCACCGCTTCCGAGAACATGCCCGGAGCGGCCTGTCCGGGCTGGTACATCAATCGCGAGCCATTCTTGGACGTAATCAGAATGCACCGAGCCAGCGTAAACAACATAAACAAGAATAACGTTCCGAGCTCGCTCTATGAGTCTTCGAAACAATGCTGGGACGAAGCTCTCGCAAGCGGAGAAAAATACGGCTATCGAAACTCCCAAGTCACGGTTTTGGCTCCAACCGGAACCATAGGCTTCATGATGGACTGCGACACGACCGGGATCGAGCCCGACCTGGCGCTGATCAAGTACAAGAAACTGGTTGGCGGCGGGATGATCAAGATTGTGAACAACACCGTCCCCAGCGCGCTCTTCAAACTTGGCTACACCCACGAGCAGACGGATGCGATTGTTTCTTACATCGACGCGACCGGAACCATCGAAGGCGCGCCGCATGTGAAGGATGAGCATCTGGCGGTGTTTGATTGCTCATTCAAACCGGCCAAGGGTACGCGCTCCATTCACTACATGGGACACCTGAAGATGATGGCCGCCGCGCAGCCCTTCATTTCGGGAGCGATCTCGAAGACCGTGAACCTGCCGAATGCAGCCACCGTTGACGATATCTCCGAGGCGTTCATTCAGGCCTGGAAGTTGGGCCTGAAGGCGGTAGCGGTCTATCGTGATGGATGCAAACAGTCGCAGCCGCTTTCGGCGGCCGGAACCAAGACGGCGAACTCCACCAAGGACGACGCGGCGCGAAACGCGGCGGCCGTGGCGCTTGCGGAAGACGAGAATCTCGAGGCTCCTCCGCGGGCCGTGCGTCACCGTTTGAAAGACGAGCGCATGTCGGTGACCCATAAGTTCAACATCGCAGGCCATGAGGGCTACATCACCGTCGGCCTCTATCCCAGCGGCGAGCCCGGCGAGATCTTCATCAAGATGGCGAAGGAAGGCTCGACCGTTTCCGGCTTGATGGACAGCTTCGCGCTGGCCGTCTCAATCGCGCTGCAGCACGGCGTTCCGGCGCGGCTGCTCTGCGAGAAGTTCTCGCACATCCGCTTTGAGCCCAGCGGCTGGTCGAACAATCCCGACATCGGCTTTGCCAAGTCGGTCGTGGACTACATTTTCCGCTGGCTGGAGTTGCGCTTCCTCACCGGACAGCAGCAGTTGCTGTTCGACAACCTGCGTCCCAAGACCTGGCCCGCTGCCGAAGGCGTAGGCGATCTGAACGGATCGATGAGTTCCGGTCCAACGACTAGCGACCAACGACCAACGACTGGTTCTGGCTCCATTCATGCCGCCGACGCGCTGGCCAGCATGATCGACATGGGAGACGCTCCCAGTTGCCACGTCTGCGGCTCCATCATGGTGCGCAACGGCAGTTGCTACAAGTGCATGAGCTGCGGATCAACCAGTGGTTGCAGCTAGGGTAGTTTTTTGGGACCCCCCAGACTGGGGGTCTTTAAGAGTCAAAGACTTAGCGGGAGTGGAATCGCTAGGTCTTTGAGAATAAAGGACTTGACAGTAAGGTATTTATAAATCAATACTTTAGCTGGCAACGGCCAGTTCTCGGTGCTGGCGCATGTACTTCAAGATTGTCGGCGTTATCACGAACGTGGAGACGATTGCATCCGGCACTGCTCTCCGCGAGCGTAGACGGTTGTGGAAGGCCTACGGCAAGGAACGTTGGAGGAAGCTGAAAGGCACGGCGGACGTCGAGTTTCACGATGGTACGGTATGCCATGCGGAAATCCACTGGTACGAAGCCCATGGCATCGGAGCGAAGGAATACAAGATCAAGCGCATCCTTGACTGATATGAAAAGCGAAGCACAATACGTCATCTGCGTCGGCAATAAAGGCTATGCGGCTTCCCTGGAATTGCGCAAGATTTATCAGGTCCTCTCCGACAAAGCAGGTTTGAAACATCATCAGATCCGGGTCATTGACGAGTCCGGCGAAGACTACTTGTATCCGGAGGATTACTTCGTACCCGTGCGCCTGCCGCAGGCCGTCGAGCGAGCTGTCCGCAGAGCCACGGCGTAGTCCACGAGGGAGACGCTCCCAGTTGCCACGTCTGCGGCTCCATCATGGTGCGCAACGGCAGTTGCTACAAGTGCATGAGCTGCGGCAGCACCAGCGGCTGCAGCTAAGCTCGTGTGGGGGGACAAGTGTGGGGACGGGCGACTCGCCCGTCCTTTTTTTCAACGGAGCAAACTGCGATGTCTCAGCTTGCGGTGGAGGCTGTGGGGTCCCCCCTCCGATCCCCGATCTTTTGGAATCAAAGACTTAGGAAGTGGTTCCCGCCAGGTCTTTGGGTTTAAAGGACTTGCGGGTAAAGTCTTTAAGAACCAACGACTTAAGTTATCAAAGAGCGCTGAAAATGGGCTTGAGGCAGCTTCGAGGGCCGTCTTGGTTGACGGTAACACCTCAAAACTGCCCCAATCAGATCTCTATCGTTGCGCACTACGGGGCTTAAGTCAAAGGATTTCGATCACGGCGGATAGTCATGAGAGATTCACGGAGTCTCAGCGCTTCTGTCAAACAAAATCCTTAAGACCGATGCGGCGCGAAATCCCAGGTGTCGAAAAGCGCGAGAAGTGGCCCACCACCAGCTGGTTTCAGTCATGCTAAGAGATAGATGCGGGGTTACACTTTCCCGCGAAAGCGGCCCGCTCGCGAACGATGCTAAAAGAGGTCAAAATCCCCGCCCTGTGTCTGCAAAGAACGCAGACACAAGGACGGGGCATCCCTCTGGGTTGTGAGAGGTGAACGGGTGAGCCAGTTCCCGGACTTCTGATCAAAGGGAAGAAGTAAACGCAGTCTTATTGAAGCCGTGTTTTGGAAGAAGTGGTGTTTCCCGTCACCCGGATCAGTGATTTGAGTCACGAGTTTCGGGTTGGCTCTTGCCCTAATGTTAAATACTGGTCGCATTTTCTTCCCCGGCGACTCGAACTTAGCCAACTCCCCAAGACAACCGCACTGAGATATTTTCGCTGCGGTGTCGAACCCGACCTGATGAGTGGGTCCGATATTCGTTCCTGCTCGGACAGACTGACATTATGCCTATCGTGACACTTGTCCTGTTAGTCATTGTGGTGGCTCTCCTCCTCGCCCTTTTGATCAAGACATCCAAAGTCGTTTCCCCAATGCTCGATTCCCGTCTGGATGCTTTCGAAAAGGCTCAAACCGCTGGACAGTTAGGGCATATAGAACGAACCATGTTGTTCGTCGTACTTATCCTTTGCAGCGTTGCGTTCGGTCAGGCGGCCCCTCAGCAAACCGCCGACAAAAAACCCCTCACAAATTCCGACATCATCATGATGGTCAAGGCCGGGCTCGCGGAAAGCACGATCCTAACCGCTCTTGACCAGAACTATCTTGCCCTTGACACTTCACCCGCTGCGCTCGTTGAAGCGAAGAACCAAGGCGTATCGCCGACGATCATAGAATCCATGATCCGCGCCAACGCCCCCGCTCCCGACCAGCAACCTGAATCTTCACCGGAAGTCGCCCCACAGCAACAAGCACCACCGCCGCAAACGCAGGCTCCGCTTCCCGGTCCCCGACTCACCGACGCCCAAGTCACTCAAGCTATCGCACGGGGCAACGGCAAGCGGCACAGAATTGGTTTGACGCTGATCGACCAACAAACGGCATTCTTTTCCGCCATGGCATGCACGACCTGCGGGCAGACCGGCTACATAATCACCATTTACACGCCGGAGCATTGGATCGAACTGGGGGCCGAGCGAGCCAAGGGGGAGATGCTCCCTTTCGGCCTTCCGGAGATAACCGAAGACATG